>NZ_CEEDEB010000002.1:0-559460 GCF_979253795.1 Roseateles sp. AC306 | reverse complement strand
ACCTCGACGCGCTGGCCGGGCTTCATGGGCAGCGTGGGCAGGGTGATGTCGGCCGGGGTGGTGGAGCGCAGCTCCACAGTGCCGATGACGACGCCGTCGACCCGCACCTGCGCGATGGGGCCGACGTTGGCGGCCAGGCGGGCAGTGGCGCGCAGGGTCAGCGAGTCGGTCATGTTGACCGCAGGCCACCGGCCGCGCAGCGCGCCGTTGGCGGTGAGCAGGTTCTGCGTGGTCGCCTGGAAGCCGACGTTGTCGTAGGCAGCCAGGCCGGTGCCAGCGTCCAGGAACATGCTGCCAGCGCTGGGTTGCAGCACGGTGGTGCCGGACATCAAGTAGTGCACGCGCAGGGTGCGGGCCTGGCCATTGACGACGCCGGCGTTGGCAAAGGCGACATCGACGCGGCTGTCGACGGCCAGGGGCGGCACGGCGAAGACATGGTCAGTGGGCTCGGTGGACGACACCTCGGCGGTGCCGACGACGATGCCGTCCAGGCGGACGATCATCAGCGCGCCGGTGCCGCCAGCGCTGCTGGCGCTGGCGCGCACGGTGAGGCGGTCGCTGAGGTTGGGTGCGGGCCAAGTGACGCGCAGCGCGCCGTTGGCGTAGACGGAGGTGGTGCCGGCGATGACGTTCTGACCGTCGAAGGCGGCGTTGCCGTTGCCCATGTCGAAGCTGACGATGGGGGCGGTGGGCAGCACGGCGGTGTCGGCGGTGCTGATCTGCTGCACGTAGAGGTTGCGGTCCACGCCGTTGACGGCGGCGTCGTTGGTGTAGACCACGTCAACTTTGCTGCCGGGCTTGAGCGTGGGCACGGCCAGGCGGTAGTCGGTGGGCTGGGTGGCGCGCACCTCCACGGTGTCGGTGACAACACCGTCCACACGCACCTGCACCATCGCACCAACGTCTGCTGCCACGTTGGCATAGGCGCGCAGCGTCAGCATGGGTGTCGCACTCTCGCCGGTGCCAGCGACTGACTGGATCACCCTGCGCGTCGGCTCTTCGGTCGCGGTGGCCGCCAGTGTGGCCACGCTCGTCGTACCAGGCGCAATTGCCGCTGCTGTTGCTCTGCTTTGAGATGACCCGCCTGCACCTTCGCCGCCGCCGCAAGCGGTCAACGAGGCGGCAATGAAAAGAAGCGCGATCGCTGACGAAAGCGGGCGTGAGAAGCGGGTCAGAAGGTGCATGTCTGGAGCGGCCGAGTGGGGGCGACAACCACGCATTGGCCTACTGCCTGCGTGTGGCCTGGATTGTCGGTGGGTGACCCCCGTATTCAGGGGGTTGCGGGATGCAAGTGAAAGTAGCATCCGTGATGCGGACCACGCGACACCGGCATAAAAAAACGGGTTGTGGAGCGTAGTGCCGCCGAGAAGGCCGGTGCAGAGGTCAAACCAGCGGTGCGCAGCGGGAAGCATGTGAGGACTGTTGGAGAATGGCGGGCGTGCAAAGTTCACCCGCCAAGCTTAGGAACCCATCGTGAAAGTTCTCGTCACCGGCGCGGCCGGCTTCATCGGCATGCATGTCAGCCAGATCCTGCTGGCGCGCGGCGACCAGGTGGTTGGCCTGGACAACTTGAATGACTACTACAGCCCGCAGCTCAAGCATGACCGACTGGCCCGCCTGACGGGCAAGCCAGGCTTCAGCTTCGTGAAGATGGACGTGGCCGACCGCGAAGGCGTGGCCAAGCTGTTTGCCGAGGA
This sequence comes from Roseateles sp. AC306, assembly GCF_979253795.1. NCBI lineage: Bacteria > Pseudomonadati > Pseudomonadota > Betaproteobacteria > Burkholderiales > Sphaerotilaceae > Roseateles > Roseateles sp. AC306. The sequence continues at coordinate 557,763 of NZ_CEEDEB010000002.1, read as the reverse complement.
GCGCTTCGACCGCGTGGTGCATCTGGCCGCCCAGGCCGGCGTCCGCTATTCCATCGAGAACCCGCACGCCTACATCGACAGCAACATCGTCGGCTTCACCAACATTCTGGAAGGCTGCCGCCACAGTGGTGTGCAGCATCTGGCCTACGCGTCCAGCTCCAGTGTCTATGGTGGCAACACGTTGATGCCGTTCTCGGAGCATCACGGGGTGGACCACCCGATCAGCCTCTACGCCGCGACGAAGAAGGCCAACGAGTTGATGGCGCACACCTACTCGCACCTTTTTGGGTTGCCGACGACGGGGCTGCGATTCTTCACGGTCTACGGGCCGTGGGGCCGGCCGGACATGGCGCTGTTCCTGTTCACCAAGGCCATCATTGAAGGGCAGCCCATCAACGTGTTCAACCACGGCAAGATGATTCGCGACTTCACCTACATCGATGACATCGCCGAAGGCGTGGTGCGCGTGCTGGACCGCACCGCCACGTCGGACGATGGCTACGACCCCGATCAGGCAGACCCGGCGCGTTCCAGCGCTCCTTACCGCCTCTTCAACATCGGCAACCACGCGCCCATCCAGTTGATGAGCTTCATCCAGGCGATCGAGCAGTCGGTGGGCCGTGAGGCCGTGAAGAACTTCATGCCTATGCAGGACGGCGATGTGCCGGCCACGCACGCGGATGTGGAAGAGCTGGCAGCCTGGACAGGGTTCCGGCCGGCGATGCCGGTACCGGAAGGTATCCAGCGCTTCGTGGCTTGGTACCGCGAGTACTACAAGGCCTGAGCCAGCCGCTCTGTTTGCCGTCACGCGCTTGCGTTACAAACGGCCCAATCTTTTGTTAGGACAACGAATGAAAGTCACCGCCATCGGCACCGGCTATGTGGGCCTGGTCACCGGCGCCTGCCTGGCCGAGATGGGCAACCATGTCGTCTGCCTGGACGTGAACCCCGAGAAGATCCGCATCCTCAACGACGGCCAGATTCCCATTCACGAGCCTGGCCTGCTGGAGGTGGTACGCCGCAATGTCGAAGCCGGCCGCCTGCAGTTCACGACCGACGTCGACATGGCGGTGAACCACGGCACGCTGCTCTTCATCGGCGTGGGCACGCCGCCAGACGAAGACGGCTCGGCCGATCTGCAATATGTCGTCGCCGCTGCCCGTTCCATTGGCCAGCGCATGACCGACTACAAGGTCATCGTCGACAAGAGCACGGTGCCCGTCGGCACGGCCGACAAGGTGCGTGCGGCGGTCAAGGAAGAGCTGGTCAAGCGCGGTCTGGGCGACATGGCCTTTGCCGTCGTTTCCAATCCTGAGTTTCTGAAGGAAGGCGCGGCGGTCGAGGACTTCTCGAAGCCGGACCGCATCATCGTCGGCTCCGACGATGAGCAGGCCACGCTGCTGATGCGCGCGCTGTACGCGCCGTTCAACCGCACCCAGGACCGCATCCTGGTCATGGATGTTCGCAGCGCCGAGTTCACGAAGTACGCAGCCAACGCGATGCTGGCCACGCGCATCAGCTTCATGAACGAGCTGGCCCTGCTGGCTGAGAAGGTGGGCGCCGACATCGAGCTGGTGCGTCGTGGCATCGGCTCCGACCCGCGCATCGGTTATCAGTTCCTGTACGCCGGTGCCGGCTACGGTGGCTCCTGCTTCCCCAAGGACGTGAAGGCCCTGGTGAAGGCCGCTTCCGACAGTGGCATCCCGCTGCGGGTGCTGACGGCCGTGGAAGAGGCCAACGAGCGCCAGAAGCGCGTGCTGGTGGACAAGGTGATCGATCGCTTCGGCGACGACCTCAAGGGCCGCCGTTTCGCGGTCTGGGGCCTGGCTTTCAAGCCCAACACCGACGACATGCGCGAGGCGCCGTCCCTGGTCGTCATCGACGAACTGACCCGGCGCGGCGCGACGGTGGCTGCCTACGACCCGGTCTCCATGCCCGAGACGGCCCGTGTGCTCGGCCCCCGCGACGACGTGACGCTGGTGGACCGCGCCGAGGCAGCGCTGCCTGGCGCCGATGCGCTGCTGATCGTGACCGAGTGGAAGGAGTTCCGCACGCCGGACTTCGACGCCATCAAGGCCTCTCTGAAGGCGCCGGTCGTGTTCGACGGCCGCAACCTCTACGACCCCAAGCTGATGAAGACGCTGGGTATCGAGTACCGCGGCATTGGTCGGGGTGCTACCACCTGAGAGCGACAGAGCAGGCACGACGCTTGCTGAGCTGAAGATGTTGAACAGACGAGGGATGTAGAAGTGGCAAAAGCAATGATCCTGGCCGCAGGGCAGGGTACGCGCGTGCGACCGTTGACCAAGCACACGCCCAAGCCGATGGTGCCCATCCTGGGCAAGCCGGTGATGGAGTACCTGGTCGAGCACTTGGCGCGCTATGACGTCAAGCAGATCATGGTCAACGTGGCCTTCATGCACTGGAAGATCGAGAACTATTTCGGATCCGGCCATCGGTGGGGCGTCGAACTGGGCTATTCCTACGAGGGCGTGCGCGAGCAGGGCGAGGTCGTGTGCAAGCCGGTGGGCTCGGCCGGCGGCATGCGCAAGATCCAGGACTTTGGCGGTTTCTTCGACGAAACCTTCATCGTGCTGTGCGGCGATGCGGTGATCGACCTGGACATCGCCGCCGCCTTGGCCGAACACAAGGCCAAGGGCGCCATCGCCAGCGTGGTGACGTTCGAGGTGCCGCGGGAGCAGACGAAGAACTACGGCATCGTGGTGGCGGATGCCGAAGGGCGGGTGACGTCCTTCCAGGAGAAGCCCAAGCCTGAGGACGCCAAGAGCCTGCTGGCTTCAACGGGCATCTACATCTTCGAGCCGGCCGTGCTCGACCTGATCCCGTCGGGCGTTGAGTTCGACATCGGCAGCCAGCTGTTCCCGCTGCTGGTAGAGAAGGGCCTGCCGTTCTTCGCGCAGAACCGTTCGTTCAACTGGATCGATATCGGTCGCGTGACGGACTACTGGGCCGTGACCCAGCAGGTGATGGCGGGTGGCGTGGCCCAGATGGACATGCCGGGGCGCGAAGTCAAGCCGCAGGTCTGGGTGGGTTTGAATACCTCAGTGGACTGGGACAACGTGCAGATCGAGGGGCCGGTCTACATCGGCTCCAACGTGCGCGTCGAGCACGGTGCCAAGATCATCGGCCCGACCTGGATAGGTCATGGGTCGCATGTGCGCAGCGGCGCAACCGTCGAGCGCTCGGTGCTCATCGAGCACACGCGCATCGGTGAAGGCATGACCGTGCGCGAGATGATCATCTCGCCACAGTACTGTGTGGACCGCAGCGGCCACACCAGCTATGTGGGCGATGAAGTGACGCCGCTGCGCTGGGGCGATGCGCGCGCTTGAATGTGAGCCCCTCGCCCAGTTGCGCCGCGCGAAACGCGGGGCGCAACTGGGCGGTCCCCCGAGGGGAAGGCGATGCTCGCGGCGTTGAGCCGCTCGCACATCGCCTGACGGGCCGGCTTGGGAGCGGCCCGGCGCTCGGCCCGAATGCGGGGCTCCGGCGCCGACGTTCAGCTCACCTGGATCAGTCGAAGGTCTTGGCGTCCGCCAGGAGCGGCGCCGCCACGTCCTTGGCGGATAGCTGCGGCGTGATGCCGTCGAGGGGCCATTCGATGCCGATCGCTGGGTCGTTCCAGCGCACGGCGCCCTCACATTCGGGGGCGTAGCGGCCGCTGGTTTTGTAGAGGAAGTCGGCCGTCTCGCTGAGCACGACGAAGCCATGGGCAAAGCCCGGCGGGATCCACATCTGGCGGTGGTTCTCGGCCGTCAGCTCATTGCCGACCCAGCGGCCGAAATTGGGACTGGAACGCCGCATGTCCACGGCGACATCGAAGACGGCGCCGGCCGTGCAGCGCACCAGCTTGCCCTGGGCGTGCGGGTCGAGCTGGTAGTGCAGGCCGCGCAGCACGCCGCGCGAGGAGCGCGAGTGGTTGTCCTGCACGAAATGCACGTCGTAGCCGAGCGCGGCATTGAAGCGTGCCTCGGTCCAGCTTTCCATGAAGAAGCCGCGGGCGTCGCCGAAGACCTTGGGCTCGATGAGCAGGACTTCCGGCAGGGCGGTGGGGATGACGTTCATGTCAGAAAACGCGGGTGTCGGTCAGCAGCTTGAGCAGGTATTGGCCGTAGCCATTCTTGGCGAGTGGTTTGGCCAGGGCTTCGAGCTGGGCGGCGTCAATCCAACCCGCGCGGAAGGCGATTTCTTCCGGGCAGGCGACCTTGAGGCCCTGGCGCTTTTCCAGCGTGGCGATGAACTGGCCGGCTTCCATCAGGCTGTCGTGCGTGCCCGTGTCCAGCCAGGCATAGCCGCGACCCATGATCTCGACGTTGAGCTGGCCGCGCTTCAGGTACTCGGCGTTGACGTCGGTGATCTCCAGCTCGCCGCGCGGGCTGGGCTTGATGTTGGCGGCGATGTCACAGACCTGCTCGTCGTAGAAGTACAGGCCGGTGACGGCGTAGTTGCTCTTGGGCGTCTTGGGCTTTTCTTCGATGGACAGTGCCCGTTTGTTGGCGTCGAAGTCGACGACGCCATAGCGCTCGGGGTCGTGCACGTGATACGCAAAAACGCTGGCGCCGCTGTCGCGCCGGGTTGCGCTGTCGAGCAGACCGGCGAAGTCGTGGCCGTAGAAGATGTTGTCGCCGAGCACCAGGGCGCTGGGGTGGCCGTCGACGAAGTCGCGGCCGAGGATGAAGGCCTGGGCCAGGCCGTCCGGGCTGGGCTGCACGCAGTAGCTGATCTTGATGCCCCAGCGCGAGCCGTCGCCCAGCAGCGACTCAAAGCGCGGCGTGTCCTGTGGCGTGCTGATGATGAGCACGTCGCGGATGCCCGCCAGCATCAGCGTGCTCAGCGGGTAATAGACCATGGGCTTGTCGTAGACGGGCAGCAGTTGCTTGCTGACGGCCAGCGTGGCGGGGTGCAGGCGCGAGCCGGACCCGCCGGCGAGGATGATGCCTTTGCGGTTTGTCATCGGAGACCTCGGTTTCGTTTACAGGATTTCGGTCAGCATGCGCTCGACGCCCTGCTGCCAGCCAGGCAGTTGCAGGCCGAAGCGCTGTTGCAGCTTGGCCGTGGACAGGCGCGAGTTCAACGGGCGCTGGGCGGGTGTCGGGTAGTCGCTGGTCGGGATCGGCAGGATCTGCTCCGGTGCGACCTTGATGGCCTTGCCCTGCTTGCGTGCGAACTCGATGACGAAGCGGGCGTAGTCGTGCCAGTTCGTCTCGCCGCCGGCGACCGCGTGGTAGGTGCCGCTCAGGGCCGGGTTGGCGCGGGTGGCACGCAGCATGTGGGCCGTGAGGTCGGCCAGCAGTTCGGCGCCGGTGGGCGCGCCGATCTGGTCGGCGATGACCTTGAGCTGCTCGCGCTCTGCGGCCAGGCGGAGCATGGTCTTGGCGAAATTGCCGCCGCGGGCCGCGTAGACCCAGCTGGTGCGCAGGATCAGGTGCTGGCAGCCGCTGGCGCGGATGGCGTCCTCGCCTTCGGCCTTGGTGGCACCGTAGACGCTCAGCGGCGCGATGGGCGCTTCTTCGTCGCGGGCATGGCTGCCGCTGCCGTCGAAGACGTAGTCGGTCGAGTAGTGCACCAGCAGCGCGCCCAGGCGCTTGGCCTCGATGGCGAGCAGTGCCGGTGTGGTGGCGTTGATCTGGCGGGCGAGGTCGGGTTCGCTTTCGGCCTTGTCGACGGCGGTGTGGGCTGCCGAATTGACGATGACCTGAGGCGCCAGCGCCTGCACGCGGGCCAGCAACTGGTCGGGCTGTGTGAAGTCGCCGCCGCTGTCGAAGTCCAGCGCCGTGACCTCACCGGCCACGGCCAGCGAGCGTTGCAGTTCCCAGCCGACCTGGCCGCCCTTGCCGAGGAGGAGAATTTTCATGTCAGCCCCTCGTCCGACGAGTACATCGGCCGGTCCCCCAGGGGGACGCATGACCGGCTTGGGGCGGCCCGGCGCTCGGTCATATTCATGCGCTGTACTGCTTGGAGACCCAGTCCTTGTAGGCGCCACTCTGCACGCGGGCGACCCACTCGGGATGGTCGAGGTACCACTGCACCGTCTTGCGGATGCCGGTCTCGAAGGTCTCGGCCGGCCGCCAGCCGAGCTCGCGCTCGATCTTGCGCGCGTCGATGGCGTAGCGGCGGTCGTGGCCGGGGCGGTCCTTCACGTAGGTGATGAGGCGCTCGTAGGGGCCATCGGCCGAGGGCTTGAGCTCGTCAAGCAGCTTGCAGACGATCTTGACGATGTCGATGTTGGCCTGCTCGTTCCAGCCGCCGATGTTGTAGGTCTCGCCCAGCTTGCCACCGGCCAGCACGGCGCGAATGCCGCTGCAGTGATCTGTGACATAGAGCCAGTCGCGGATCTGCTGGCCGTCGCCGTAGACCGGCAGTGGCTTGCCCGCAAGCGCGTTGACGATCATCAGCGGGATCAGCTTCTCGGGGAAGTGATAGGGCCCGTAGTTGTTCGAGCAGTTGGTCGTGACGACCGGCAGGCCGTAGGTGTGGTGCCAGGAACGCACGAGGTGGTCGCTGGCGGCCTTGCTGGCCGAGTAGGGGCTGTTGGGCTCGTAGGGATTGGTCTCGGCGAAGGGCGGATCGTCGGCCTTCAGCGAGCCATAAACCTCGTCGGTCGAGACGTGGTGGAAGCGAAAACCAGCCTTGGCATCGGCCTCCAGCCCGCCCCAGTAGGCACGTGCGGCTTCGAGCAGCGTGAAGGTGCCATCGACATTGGTCTTCATAAAGGCGCCGGGGCCGCTGATGGAGCGGTCGACGTGACTCTCGGCCGCGAAATGCACGACGGCGCGCGGCTGGTGCGTGGCCAGCAGGCTGTCGACGAGGGCGCGGTCGCAGATGTCGCCCTTGACGAAGATGTGGCGCGCGTCGCCGTCCAGGCTGCTGAGGTTTTCGGGGTTGCCGGCGTAGGTCAGCACGTCGAGGTTGACGACGGGCTCGTCGGACTGGCGCAGCCAGTCGAGCACGAAATTGCTGCCGATGAAGCCGGCGCCGCCGGTCACAAGAATCGTCATGGTTCAGGTCCTGCCGTAGGTGTCTTCAAAACGGACGATGTCGTCCTCGCCCAGATAGGAGCCGGACTGGACTTCGATGATCTCCAGGGGCACCTTGCCGGGGTTGGCCAGGCGGTGGGTCTGGCCGAGGGGGATGTAGGTGGACTGGTTCTCGGTCAGCAGAATGGTCTTATCGCCGTTGACGATCTCGGCCGTGCCACAAACGACGATCCAGTGCTCGGCGCGGTGGTGGTGCATCTGCAGGCTCAGGGACGCACCCGGCTTGACCATGATGCGCTTGACCTGGTGGCGCGGGCCGTTGTCGATGCTGTCGTACCAGCCCCAGGGGCGGTGCACCTTGCGGTGCAGTGCCTGCTCGCCACGTTGCTCCGCCCCGAGGCGGTTGACGATCTGCTTGACCTCCTGGCTGCGCGAGCGGTCGCTGACCAGCACTGCGTCGGGCGTCTCGACGACGATGATGTCCTTCAGGCCGACAACGCCGACGAGGCGGCTGGTGGCGTGCACCAGCGTGTTCTGGCTATCGGCGATCAGTGCGTCGCCGACGAATGCATTGCCGTTCTCGTCCTTCTCTGCCACCTGCCAGACGGCTTCCCAGGCACCGAGGTCGTTCCAGCCGGCGTCCAGCGCAACCATGCGCAGCGGGATGTCGGTGCCGGGGCAGCGCTCCATGACGGCGTAGTCCACGGACTCGCTCGGCACCAGGGCGAACTCGGCCTTGCCGGGGCGCACGAACTTGGCGTCGGTCTTGCGCACGGCCCAGGCGGCCCGCGTGGCCGCAAGGATGTCGGGGCGGAAGCGCTCCAACGCCTTGACCCAGACGCTGGCGCGCAGCACGAACATGCCGCTGTTCCAGTAGTAGTCGCCCTCGGCGAGGTAGCGCTGGGCGGTCTCGAGGTCGGGCTTCTCGACGAATTGCGCCACGGCCAGGCCACCCGCATTGCCCAAGGTGCGGACATAGCCGTAGCCGGTCTCGGGCCGGTCGGGCGTGATGCCCAGGATGGTGATGCCACCTTCGGCGGCGATGCGGACAGCACCTTGCAGCGCGGCGGTGAAGGCGGCACCGTTGGTGACGGTCTGGTCGGCCGGCGTGACGACGAGCACCGGATCGTTGCCGTCTTCCAGCGCGGCCAGTGCGGCCAGCGTCAATGCCGGTGCAGTGTTGCGGCCCAGGGGTTCGAGCAGCACGCTGCTGGGTTCCTGCTGGGTCTCGCGCAACTGGTCCAGCACCAGAAAACGATGCTCCTCGTTGCCGACGATGCAGGGCGCGGCCAGTTCGAATTCCGGGGAGGCTAGGGCGGCCAGGCGGCGCGCGGCGAGCTGGAACAGGCTCTCGTTGCCAGACAGCACGAGGAACTGTTTGGGGTAGCCGGCGCGGGACAGCGGCCACAGCCGGGTGCCGGAGCCGCCAGCCATGATGACCGGCAGAACGGAGGTCTTGGAAGCCATGGTGCTTTTCAGTTCAGTCGAAACCTTGGGGATTGGTGTGCTGCCAGCGCCAGCTGTCTTCACACATGCGGGCGAGGTCCAGCTTGGCCTCCCAGCCAAGCAACTCGCGGGCCATCGTGGGGTCGGCCCAGCAGGCAGCGACGTCGCCGGCGCGGCGCGCGACGATCTCGTAGGGCACGCTGCGGCCGCTGGCGGCCTCATAGGCGCGCACCAGGTCGAGCACGCTGTACCCCTGGCCGGTGCCGAGGTTGACGGTCAGCGAGCCGGGCTGGGCCAGCAGGCGGCGCAGCGCGGCGACATGGCCTTCGGCCAGGTCGGTCACATGGATGTAGTCGCGCACGCCGGTGCCGTCCGATGTGGCGTAGTCGCCGCCGAAGACCGACAGCTTGTCGCGCCGACCCACAGCCACCTGGGCGACGTAGGGCATCAGGTTGTTGGGCGTGCCGCGAGGGTCTTCGCCGATGCGGCCGCTCTCGTGGGCGCCGACCGGGTTGAAGTAACGCAGGCAGGCGGTCTGCCAGTCGGGGTCGGCCAGCCCCAGGTCGCGCAGGATCTGCTCACCCATCAGCTTGGTGGCGCCGTAGGGGTTGGTGGCCGAGGTCGGGGCGTCCTCGCGCAGCGGCAGGGTCTCCGGTGCCCCGTAGACGGTGGCGCTGGAGCTGAAGACGATGCGTGTGCAACCGTGGCGCTGCATGACCTCGCAGGTGTTGACGAGGCCGCCGAGGTTGTTGCGGTAGTAGGCCAACGGCTGGCTGACCGATTCGCCCACCGCCTTGTAGGCGGCGAAGTGCACGACGGCAGCCGGCCGGTAACGGTCGAAGATCTCGTCCATCTGCGCCGCGTCGCAGACGTCGGCGCGCTCGAACTCGACGGGCGCCGAGGCCAGTTCGGCCAGGCGTTCCAGCACGCGCGGCGAGCTGTTGACGAAGTTGTCCACGCCGACGACGCGGTAGCCGGCCCGCTGCAGCGCGAGCCAGGTGTGCGAAGCGATGTAGCCGGCCGCGCCGGTGAGCAGGACGGTTGTCATCAGTAGAGGATGGCTTGGCCGGTGCAGCCGTAGCTGCTGGCGCTGTAGACGTACTGCGGCACGCTGTTGTCGCGGCTGACGTGGTCGTACTGGCAGTTCAGGCTGAAGCTGCGCGAGAAGGCCCAGCGCAGACCGAGGTTGTAGCTCTTGGTGTCGTCGAGAGCGTCGGTCACGTTCGCGCCGGACTCGCTGTTACGCCGCGAGTTGTTGGAGATGGCTTTCGCGCTGAGGCTGAGCTTGCCCGTCAGCGAATAGCTGCTGCCAAACTGCCAGGTTGTGTAGACACGGTTCAGATCACCGGTTCGGACGACGCTTTCCTGGCCGGTGTCGCGGGAGTACTGAGCATTGAACTGCAGCTTTGCAGTTGGCTGCCAGTTCCAACCGACGGCGCCGGTCGTGCCGCTGAAGTCGCGCAGCAGCTCGAGGCTGTTCTCGGTCTTGCTGCGACTGATGCGGGTGTTCAGCGTGCTGTGGCCGCCGAGTGTCCAGCGCGCCGTGAAATCGATGTCGTCGCGGGTGTAGTCGTTGCGCTCCCTTGCTTCCCTCGGTACAGGCGAACCAAGGTCAAGCTTGCCGTTCGGATAACGTGGGTTGAGGCCCTTGGTGCGCCGACCGACGAGGCCGAGGCGCACGTTGCCCGCCGGTGTCGCGTAGATGCCGAGCGAGCCGGTGTTCTGCTCATAGACGAAGCGGTCGTAGGCGTCTGCGGTGAAGCTTCTGCTGCGGCGTGTCCACCCGCCTTCGAGCGTGTAGCGAGTGGCAACACCGAGACGGGCCAGCGCCTGGTACTCGTCCGTGCTTTCGATGTTCTTTTGTCGCCGGATGACGGTCGGGTCGACGCCGTTGCCGATATTGAAGTCGGCGAGTGACTTGTCCGACTTCGCGCTCAATACGCCGGACAGGTTGCCAACGGTCTCCCAGTTCAGAGCGGCGCGCAGGCTGTGCGAGCGGTAGTTCAGCTCCTTGTTGGTCGAGTAGCGATTGTTCTGCAGCGAGCCGTCCAGCGTCAGATGCTGGCGCCCGAGGCGTTGGTCGATACCCGCCAGCAGGCCGGCGCTGGTCACCGTGTCGCTATTGGGTGCGCTGGACTCCCGATAGACGTTGGACACATGCGAGACGCCCAGCGAACCGCCAGCGTAGAACGGTGTCGTGTCATCCGTCTGGGCCTGGGCCGAGTGCGTCAGTGCGGCAACGGTGGCGAGAGCGGCAAGCCGGATGCGGCTGGGCATTTGATGGGTCTTAGTAGGCATGACGGTCGAACACCACCAGCCGCACCGTGCGCAGGATGATCTGCAGATCGAGGGCCAGCGACCAGTTGCGCAGGTATTCAAGATCGTATTCGACGCGCGCGATCATCTTGTCGATGGTGTCGGTCTCGCCGCGCAGGCCGTTGACCTGGGCCCAGCCGGTGATGCCCGGCTTGACCTTGTGGCGCACCATGTAGGCCTTGATGAGCTGGCGGTATTCCTCGTTGTGGGCGACCGCATGCGGCCGAGGCCCGACGATGCTCATGCGGCCCTGCAGGACGTTGATGAATTGAGGCAGCTCGTCCAGCGAGGTGCGGCGGATGAAGGCGCCGAAGGGCGTGATGCGGGAGTCGCCCTTGGTCGCCTGCTTGACGACGGCACCGTTGTCCTGGGTGCGCATCGAGCGGAACTTGTAGACGATGATCTCTTCGCCATCCAGGCCGTTGCGGCGCTGCTTGAAGATGACGGGGCCGGGCGAACTCATCTTCACGCCGATTGCGAGCGCCAGCAGGATGGGCGAGATCAGGATGAGGATGAGGGAGGCCAGTACGACATCGCTGACACGCTTGATCAGCTGGTTGGTGCCGGTGAAGGGCGTCTCGCAGATGCCGACGACCGGCACGCCCGAAATGTCCTGCAGCCGGCCCTGGATGATGCTGATGCCGAAGACGTCGGGGACGAAGAACAGAGAGGCGGTCGTGCCCTGCACCTGTTCCAGCAGCTCGACGATGCGTGGCTGCGAGCCCAGCGGCAGCGTGATGTAGACCTCGCGCACGCCCTTTTCACGCACGAACTCGCTCAGCTTGGACAGCGGCCCCAGCAACTCGGCGCCGGCATCGGGGTGCAGGCGCTCGCGGTTGCGGTCGTCGAAATAACCCAGGCAAATCACGCCCTGGTTGTCACGAAGCGCCCGCGTGACCTTGTTGCCCAGGGCGCCCGCGCCCACCACCACGGCCGTGCGCCGCGCGCTGGGGTCGCGCGCCCGCCAGCGCTGCACGCGACGGCCAATCTCGATGGCGACGATCTGGGCGACCGGCGTGATGGCGGCCCACCAGATCAGCACCTCGTTCTCGAAGTAGTGCAGGCTGCTGGTGGCATAGCCGCACAGCAGCAGGATGCCCAACAGCACCAGCCAGGACGAGACAACGTCGACCAGCGCGCTGGCCGGGTGATCGTTGAAACGGTTGCGGCCGGGGAAGGTCAGCGCGAACACCAGCAGGCACAGCGTCAGCGTCGGCCGCATGACCGGCTCTTCGAAATGACCGTTCACGAGCAGGAAGGTCAGCACGATGATGCCGGGCTCAAGAAAGGCGGCAATCAGCGACTCGACCGACTGCGGTGCGCTGTAGAACGTCCTTTTGTAGCTTCGATCCTCGAACATCGTGACAGTCAGTGGCCCAGGTAAGGCAGTAGCTTGCAAAAAGCGATCCGGGATTCTCCATCAACAATTTTGACAACCGTTGCGGGCCCGTCCCCTGTTCAGGGTCCGCTGCCTACAATCTTGCGCATGTCTGCCCCCTGGCCTTTGCCCCCCCTGTCGCCGCTGTTGATGCCAGCCCTGCAAGACCGCCTGGTGCTGCTCATCAACCATGTCGTGTCGCGCGAACCCATCGCCGCCAGGCGCCTGCAGCCGCTCGCCGGGCGTGGGCTGGTCGTCCATCTGGCGCGCTGGCCGGCAATGCTGCCTGCCGCACCCGATTTGATACTTGGCGTCACACCTGCGGGCCTGTTTGAGCGGCTGGATGCACCCCCGCCGGGCGCTGGCGGACTGCGCATCGAGATCGACGCTTCCAATCCGGCGAAGCTTGCCTTGGGCGCACTCACCGGCGGGGCGCCAGGGGTCAGCGTGCAGGGTGATGCCGCCTTTGCCGGCGAAATGCACTGGCTGATGGACAACCTGCGCTGGGACATCGAGGACGACCTGGCCAGCATCGTCGGCCCCTTGCCGGCCCGTCAGCTGGCCCAGTTCGGTCGCACCCTGCGGCGCACGCTGTCGGGCATGGCCGAGCGCTTTGCGCCCAAGATGTCCGGTAACGGCGCATGAGGTTTGTCTCGCGGCTGCTCGTCATCCTGTGGACTGTCTGGCGTTTCGGCCTCGATGACCTGGCCCTTTCGGGCTTGCGCCGGCGGCGTTTCCAGGTTCTGAGGCGGGTCACCCGGCTGGGGCGCCGCTGGCAGGAGCCGCGTGGCGTGCGTCTGCGCCTCGCTTTGGAGCGCCTGGGCCCCATCTTTGTGAAGTTCGGCCAGGTGCTGTCGACGCGGCGCGACCTGCTGCCCATCGACGTCGCGCAGGAGCTGGCCAAGCTGCAGGATCGCGTGCCGCCTTTCCCCGCCGCCCAGTCGCGCGAACTGGTCGAACGCGCCTTCGGGCAGCCGTTGGAGGCCTTGTTTGGCAGCTTTGACGCCGAGCCCGTGGCCAGCGCCAGCATTGCGCAGGTGCATTTCGCGACGCTCAAGGACGGCCGCGAGGTCGCCGTCAAGGTCTTGCGACCGGGCATGCTGGACATCATCGACGACGACCTGTCGCTGATGCGCCGGCTCGCCGTGTGGGTCGATCGCTTCTCGGTCGACGGCCGGCGCCTGAAGCCGCGGGAGGTCGTCGCCGAGTTCGACATGTACCTGCATGACGAGCTGGATCTCGTCCGCGAGGCGGCCAACGCCGCGCAACTGCGCCGCAACATGGCCGGCCTGGACCTGGTGATGGTGCCCGAGATGCACTGGGACTTCTGCAAGCCGGAAGTCATCGTCATGGAACGCATGAAGGGCGTGCCCATCTCGCAGCGCGCCGTGCTCGAAGAGGCCGGCATCGACATCAAGAAACTGGCCCGCGACGGCGTCACCATCTTCTTCACCCAGGTGTTCCGCGACGGCTTTTTCCACGCCGACATGCACCCGGGCAACATCCAGGTCAGCCTGGCGCCCGAGACCTTCGGCCGCTACGTGGCGCTGGACTTCGGCATCATCGGCACGCTGACCGAGGTGGACAAGGACTACCTGGCACAAAACTTCATCGCCTTCTTCCAGCGCGACTACAAGCGCGTTGCCGAGCTGCACATCGCCTCCGGCTGGGTGCCGCCCGAGACCCGTGTCGACGCGCTCGAGAGCGCGGTCCGGGCGGTTTGTGAGCCTCATTTCGACCGGCCGCTGAAGGACATCTCGCTCGGCCAGGTGCTGATGCGCCTGTTTCAGACCTCGCGCCGCTTCAACGTCGAGATCCAGCCCCAGCTCGTGCTGCTGCAGAAGACCCTGTTGAACATCGAGGGCCTGGGCCGCCAGCTGGACCCGGAGCTGGACCTCTGGGCCACGGCCAAGCCCTTCCTGGAGCGCTGGATGAACGAGCAGGTCGGCTGGCCGGCGCTGACCAAGCAGCTGCAGAAGGAGGCGCCGCGCTTCGCCCAGCTCATCCCCGCGCTGCCGCGTCTGCTGCACGATGCGCTGAAGAACCAGTCCCAGCGCGGTGGCGACGTCGACGTGCGTGCGCTGGTGCGCGAACTGCGCAGCACCAATCGGCTGCTGTCGGGCCTGCTCTGGGGCGGCACGGGCTTTGCCTTCGGCATCACTCTGGCGTGGCTGGCCTTGCGTTTTCTGGATCTGGGCTTGTAGATCCAATGAACGCGTCCTGCGCGAACCAACGCGTGGGGACTGCGGCAGCAGTCATGCAGAAGGGCGGCGGCGCCAGGCTGCGCCGGCCAACGCAGCGAACCCGAGCGAGAACAGCGCCAGGCCCGACGGTTCCGGCACCGCCGTCACGCGCCAGCCGATGACGTCCATCGCCAGCAGGTCGGCAGCCGTGATGGTGGACGCCGCCACGCCGGGGATCACCACCGGTTGCAGCAAGCCGGTTGCATCACCGTCGCGCCAGTGGCTGGCCGATTGGCCATCGCCGAACTGGCGGCCGCGGGCGAACTCCGGGCCGAGCGTGACGCCGCCGTCGATGGAGAAATACTTGGACCGGTTGTCGGCGGTGAAGTCGATGACGCCGGCTGCGGCGCTTTGCGCCGAGTAGCGGAACAAGTCCAGCGAGTTGACGTAGTTGTAGCTGCCTGCCGGCATCGGCGCGCGCAGGCCGTCGAGCACATCGACGCCGCTGAAGAAGCCGAGTGCGTGACCAATCTCGTGCGTGGCCACGCCCACGAAGTCGTACTGTCCACTGCCGATGCCGTCGCTGGGGTCGTAGTCGAAGGCGACGTTGTTGGTGATGCGGATCAACGCATCGCAGTTCGTCGCGCAGCCGGGTGAATTGCTGTCGCCAAATGCCAGGCCCAGCGCCCGGGCATTCGCGGCTGACAGGCGCACGCCCACGGAACTGACGTCGACATACGGGGTGGCGGAGCCCACGCCGTGCGGGTTGTCGGAGCTGCGGTTGACGAGCCGGCTGAAGGCGGCGCCGGTCGTCAGGCTCGCCAACGCGCTGGCGTCGGCCGCGCTGGTGCTGTGTGTGGACAAGCGGCTGCGGAAATCGCTGTAGAACATGCCGACGTACAGCGGCCGCGTCTCGCCCAGCGTGCCGCCGCCCAACGCGAAGCCTGCGCTCAACGTCAGGTCCAAGGTCATGTCGGTGGTGATGAGGGCCGACCAGCGCGCTCCCGCCGCCTCGAACGCCGCTTGCGCCTGAGCGCTGGTGCCGGGCGCGTAGCTGAAGTTGAAATCCAGGGCATCGGCCGTGCCGCTGAGCGAGAGAGCCACTGAGGCAACGGAAACGGCAAGAGCGGCAGATCGGGACATGGCTGACCTTTTGTGGGTGACGATGAAGCGGCGGAAGGCAGCTTGCCCAGACCCTTACGCAGCCAAGCCTCCATTCCGGACAAAGGCGCACACCGCTCCTGCATGGCGTCAGCAATGTTTGTTGGGCAGCAGCGGTCCGGCGGGGAAGGTCGGGTCAGTGTTTGCCGCTCGGCGCATCCGGCGCCGCGCGCGCAGCGCCAGCGCGATGGTCACCAGGCAGGCCAGGGCGGAGAGCAGGAACGAGATGGACAAGGCCGTGTGGTCCATGACGACGCCTGCATAGGCAGCGCCCAGGGCATTGTTGACGGCCCACATCCACCAGGTGGACAGGGCGATGTCGCGGGCGCCGTCGACGCTGCGGGCGACAGCGATGACCTGGGGCAGGTAGAAGACGGCCCGAACGCTGTTTGACAGCGAGAACGCGGCGATCAGCCACTCGTGGTTGAACTCGTGCATCAAGGTCTCCGGCTGGATGGCAACGTGCTGGCGGTGTTGCCCATGCCAGTCGGTACGCAATGCCGCCATCGAATCGGACACACCGCAGCCCGGCTTCGTGCCCTAACGTAACGATTACCGGCGGTGTCCATTTCGCAGGCATGCCTGCGTAGTCCAGGGCAGACGGGTCTGTGCGCCCGTCGCGGAGACCCTGATGACCGAATCCAGCTTCCGGCCTCGCGACGGCCTGTTCCCGGCCATGCGACCAGCGCGCTGGCGGGCCTTGCCGTGCATGGTGGTCACGTCGATGGCCTACGCCGCCCTGTACGCGCTGGCCAATCACCTGACCAGCCTGCGCGCCGATGTCGGCGAAGGCGTGTTCGACTGGGAGCGCGCCATCCCCTTCGTCGGGTGGAGCGTCGTCCCCTATCTGTCGATCTGCGCGTTCTTCGTGCTGTCCTTCTTCATCGACCCCAACCCCGAGCGCCTGCGCCGCCACGTGCTGCGGCTCTTCCTTGTGCTGCTTGTCTCGGTGCTCTGCTACGCCGCCTTTCCGCTGCGCTTCACGTTCGAGAGGCCTCCCACCGATGGGCTGATCGGCCTCCTCTTCGACCTGCTGGGCCACTGCGATATGCCCTACAACCGGGCGCCCTCGCTGCACATCGGCGTGCTGGTGCTGCTGTGGGCCCGCTTTGCGCCCAGCCTGCAAGGGTGGTGGGCCGTGGGCCTGCATGGCTGGTTCGCACTCATCGGGGTCTCGGTGCTGACCACCTACCAGCACCATGTGCTCGATGTACCCGCGGGTGCCTTGCTCGGTGCGCTGGCGATCATGCTCATTGCGCCTCCTCGGCGTGGCGCCAGCGAGATGCGCGCTGTCGGGCTGAACGCCTCGTCGTGGCGGTGACTTGGCCCCCCTAGGACGGCATGTCCGTGCTGGCGACGCCTGCACGTACTGAGGGTTGTGCAATCAACGGGAGAGATGACGGCCAGGGCCGCGCTGACAGCGCACTCTGGCAAGCGTCTCCAAGGACATGACCCCATCGCAACGACCCGACCACACCAGGCTTGAACTGCCGCATGGGGCAGATCACCAGTCTCCCGCAACGGTGTCGCAGGAAACTGATCGCTTTGTCCTGACCGTCGACGCACAGCCGCTTCCCGCCTCCATCGCCGAGTCGCAGGCGGTCGCGGTGAACGCCCCGGTGGATGAAGTTCATGCCGATGTCGCTGCCGGCCAAGGCAGCCGGGCACCAGCCTTTGCGTTCTCGTTCTCGCTCATTCAGCCGCCTGTCATCGAACTGCAGGCGGACGCCGAACCCGTGATCACCCAGGCGCAGATCGACCAGTTGCTAGCAGGCCTCGGCCAAAGCCTGGCCAGGATCGAAGGCCAGGTGCTCACCGAGGTGTTTGCCGACACCTTGCCGCTGCTCGGGACCCACCTCGCCGACGCGGCTGCCGCAGGCACGCCGGCCCTGCACTTCGTCGCGACGCTGCAGAACGCGCTGACGGGCGACGGCCATGGCCTGGGTGCGCTCAAGGGCGGCGGCACCTACACGCAAGCACAGGTGGTGCAGGCGCTGAACGCCGGCTTCGACAGCGCCGGCATCCGCGCCGGCGCAACGCTCAACCTGGCTGACCCGGCCAACCTCAAGCTGGTCATGAGCGCCAGCAAGGTCTACCAGGGCTTCGACACGGCCATGGACGTCGGCCTGGGGCTGCCCGGCATCGATGTGGACGTCAGCGGCACCGCCAACACGGCGATGAGCTATATGTTCAACCTGGCTGCCGGGCTGGACACCAGCGGGTTCTATCTCGACACCGACAACTATTCGTCCCTCAGCGCCACGTTCGGCACGACGTTGTCCGGGCTCGGCACCGAAACCAGATTGGGCCCGCTGCGCTTTCTTATCGCGGATGAGTCGGCCACCGACGGCGACGGCGTCGCACCGACGCAATTCAGCGGTGCCTTCCTCATGGACCTGCTGGACCCGGGCACGCAGGGTGCTGACGGCAAGCTCCGGCTGGGCGAACTGGGCGCCGGGGCCGACGTGATGGACGCCACGCTCAACGGCACGGCCAACGTCAACCTCAACCTCGTCAGCGACCTCGGCACCGCCGTGCTGCCTGACATTGCCGCCGACCTGCGCCTGAACTGGTACTTCAGCGGCGCCAGGCTCGACCCGACCCAGGGCTACGCCAACTTCGGCGATGCCCCCACGCTGTCCTTCAACAACGTGTCGCTCGGCCTCGGGTCCTTCTTCAGCGATTTCGTCGGCCCGGTGTTCGACGCCGTGCAGACCTTGACCGCGCCGCTGCAGCCCATCGTCGATGTGCTGCAGGCGGAGATCGGCTTCCTGTCCGACCTGGCCGGCGAGACCGTCACGCTGCTGGACGTGGCGGGCTTCAGCGGCGCAGCCGACCCGGAGACACAGGCGCGGCTGGAGCTGTACGTTGAACTGATCGATTTCATCAACTCCGTGCCCGACGGCGGCGACGTGCGCATCGACCTGGGCGATTTCCGGCTGAACGGACAGGACGCGCGCTCCGGCGCTTTCGACCTGGCCAATGCCGTGCCGCAGTCGATACGCAACGCGCTTGCGCCATCTGCCCAGGACGCCGGGCTGGCCGGCTTCCTGCAGGAGAAGAACGACCTGCCCGGTGGCGGGCTGGCCTTTCCCATCCTGGAGAACCCGACGACCGCCATCAACCTGCTGCTCGGCAAGCCGGTCGACTTCTTCACCTACAACGTCCCCGGGCTGGACATCGAAGGCCTGGGCTACGACGAGTTCTATCGCATCTTCGGCCCCTTCGGCGTGCGGCTGACAGCCGAGCTTGAAGCGCATGCCTACCTCGACATCGGCTACGACAGCTCGGGCCTGGCGCAGTTCGCTGCCAGCGGCGATGCCGAGGACATCTTCAACGGCTTCTACGTGGTCGACCAGGAAGGCGCCGAAGGCGTGCTCACCGCCAGCCTCGAAGCGTTCGCCGCTGCCAATCTCGTGTTCGCGGAGTTCGGCGTCGGGGGCGGCATCAACGGCAACCTGAGCGCCGAACTCAACGACCGCGATTCGAAACCCGGCGATGGCCGCATTCATCTGGCCGAGCTGGACGGCACCTGCCTGTTCGACCTCTCCGGCGAACTCAGCGCCGGCCTGAGCGCCTACCTGACGGTCGGCATCGGCCCGTTCAGCGAAACCTTTGAGAAGGACCTCGGCAGCGCCGTGCTGCTGAGCTTCGACGCCACCGGCTGCGACACCGACGGCACGCCCGACGGGCCCGTGCTGGCCCACACCGTCGGCGCCTCGCTGGCGCTGCATGTGGGCGAGGACACCGCGCTCCGCAGGATCGGTTCGCTGGAAGACGCCACCGACGACTTCGCCGTGGTGCGCCGGTCCGGCGCAGCCGGCAGCGAGACCGTCGCGGTCCTCGGCAACGGCCTCGTCACTGCGGCCGGCGAGAAGGTCGGCCCGCAGGACTACGCCGTCGGCGCCAACGGCCGCATCACCGCCAACGGCGGCGTGCTCGACGACACGCTGGCGCTGGCGCCGGACGTGCTGTCCCCCGCCACGCTGCGCGGCGCCGAGGGCGCCGACCGCGTCATCGGCGGCGCGGGCAACGACCAGCTCTTCGGCGACGCCGGCACCGACCTGCTGCGCGGCGGGGCCGGCGACGACACGATGAACGGCGGCGCGGACCAGGACTTCCTCGAAGGCCAGGACGGTGACGACCAGCTCATCGGCGGGGCCGAAGCCGATACCCTCGAAGGCGGCGCAGGTGCCGACCGACTCGACGGTGGCGCCGGCTACGACACGGCAAGCTACCGCAGCGCGGCCATCGGCGTGCTGGTCAATCTGGCGGTGCCTGGGTCCGGCGGCGGTGATGCCCAGGGCGACAGCTATGTCTCCATCGAGCGGATCGTCGGCTCCAGCCGCGCCGACATCCTGCTCGGCAGCGCGGAGTCCAACAACTTCGGCGGCGGCGAGGCGGACGATGTCATCGACGGCAAGGAGGGTGACGACCTGCTGTCCGGTGACACCGGCGCCGACCGTCTCGACGGTGGCGCGGGGTCGGACTTTGCGACCTACACGCTGTCGACGGCGGCCGTCACCGTGAACCTGGCAACGGGCCAGGGCAGCGGCGGCGACGCCCAGGGCGACGTCCTGTCCAACATCGAGAACCTGCAAGGCTCCGACTTTGGCGACGTGCTGGAAGGCAGCGCCGCTGCCAACTGGCTGCGCGGCCTGAACGGTGAAAACACGCTGCGCGGCCTGGGCGGCAACGACCTGCTGGAAGGTGGCAAGGATGCCGACCTGCTCGAAGGCGGCGACGGCGTCGACATCCTGCGCGCCAGCGTCAACTTCGACTCCACCGACCCCATGCTCACCGGCGGCCTGGACACGCTGCGCGGCGGGGCGGGCGACGATGCCCTCTACGGCGATGCCGGTGGCGACCTGCTCGAAGGCGGCGATGGCGCCGACCAGGTCTTCGGCGGCCGCGACGACGACGTCATCCATGGCGACGCTGGCGACGACGCGCTCCGCGGCGGGGCAGGCAACGACCTCATCGATGCCGGCGAAGGGGCCAATGTGGCCAGCGGCGACGACGGCGCCGACACCCTCACCGCCGGCACGGGCAACGACCAGCTCAGCGGTGGCAACGGCGACGACGTGGTCACCGACCTGGCCGGCCACAACCAGTTGAACGGCGACGCCGACAACGACCGGCTGACGGCCGGTGCCGGCAACGACCAATTGCGCGGCGGCAGCGGCAACGACCGGCTCGAAGCGGGCGAGGGCGCCAATCTGCTGTACGGCGATGCCGGCGACGACCTGCTGCTGGCAGGCGCCGGTGCGGACCTGATCGACGGCGGCGCCGACAACGACACCGCCGCCAGCGGTGCCGGCAATGACGACGTCAGCGGCGGCGAAGGCAACGACGCGCTGGACGCCGGCATCGGCAGCGACCGTGTCGACGGCGGCAACGGCGACGACCTGCTGTCGGTCGGCAATCTGCGCGGCGCCGTGCAGGACGCCGAGCGCATCGACCACCTCTTCGGCGCTGCCGGCTTCGACACCATCACGGCGGACTTCTCGAACCAGACGACGCAGATCACCGTCATCGCTGGCAATACCCAGTCGCTGGTGTTCGCAGACGGTACCGAGGCGCGCGACTTCGAGAACGCGCATGACCTGTTCACCGGCAGCGCGGCCGACGTGCTGCGGCTGGATGGCGCCGCTGATGACGGCTTCGGCAACCTGCTCAAGACCGGATTGGGCAACGACGTGATCTTCAGCGGCCGGGGCAACGACAACGTCGACGCGGGTGAGGGCGACGACTTCGTCAACGGCGGCGATACGACGGTGAAGTTCCTGTACGACGGCTGGGGCACCGTCATCGGCCATGACGGCGACGCTGACGTGCTGGCAGGCGGAGATGGGAACGACACCCTCTCGTTCGACCAGCTGCGCAAGACCGTCATCTATCAGGGCATCGGCTCCGACAACGGCAAGCTCTACCCGCTCGGCGTCTACGTCAACCTGGCCACAGGGCAGGCCGGCCGCGCTGCCGAGGGCATTGTCTTCAGCGGCTTCGAGAACGTCATCGGCACTGACGGCGGCGACACCCTCATCGGCGACGACGGCGACAACGTCTTCCAGCCCCTGCGCGGCGGCGGCCTGACCAGCGGCGTCACCAGCGGCCCCGACAGCATCGACGGTGGCGGCGGTGACGACACCCTGCGCATCGACTTCTCGCTGTCCGACCTCGCTGACGCAGCCGGCGTGCGAGCCAACGGCGCCTGGCTCAGCCGGCTAGACCTGGCCCGCACCAAGGGCTACGACGACTATGGCTACAGCAACATCGAACACCTGGACGTGACCGGCGCAAGCAAGGCGGACCTGATTTACTCGGCGCGGGCCGGGTTCGCGGACCGGCTCGTGGGCCTGGGCGGCGACGACATGCTGGGCGGCAACGGCGGCGCCGACACGCTGCTGGGCGGCGACGGCAACGACCGCCTCAGTGCACAGGGCCAGTTCGACCTCGGCTACAACGGCACGGCCGATGGCCATGACGTCATCGAAGGCGGCGACGGCGATGACCTGATCGAGGACATCGCCTTTGCCTTCGGCGGGCCCGTTCTGGGCGCCACGGCGTTGTTCCAGCTCGACGGCGGGGCGGGGCGCGACACGCTGTCGGTCGACTTCTCCAACCAGGCCGTCGCCATCGTCTGGGACAGCGCCGCGCCCGCCAACCTTGAGTTCGCCGACGGCGCCTATGCCCGCAATTTCGAGGTGCTGCGCCACCTCGCCACCGGCGCTGGCAACGACGTCATCACGCAGCAGGGCCGGGCCGACAACAGCTTCTACCTCGGTGCCGGTGACGACACGCTCACGCCTGGCCTTGGCGTCGACACGGTCGATGCAGGCGCTGGCGTCGACACGGTCATCCTGGACTACTCCGTGGGCGACACGGCCGAGATGGCGGGCGTGCAGGGCGGCGGCAATTCGGACGGCGGCACCTACTTCCGGCCGCTGGCGACCGACCTGTTCAACCGGCCGGACAACATCTACCTGCGCAACGTCGAGCGCGTGCAGGTCACCGGCACCAGCAAGGCGGACAGCATTGCCGGCACCTACGGCGACGACGTGTTGATCGGCGGCGGCGGCAACGACGTGCTCGACGGCTTCTGGGGCGGCAACAACCTGCTGGACGGTGGCGACGGCGACGACGTGCTCAAGGGCAGCTACGGCATCAATGGCTCGGGCGCCGACGACACGATGCTCGGCGGCGCCGGCAACGACGTGCTGACACCCCGCTCCGGCAGCGACACGGCCTCCGGCGGCGCCGGCAACGACAGCATCGTCGTCAACGAGTTCCCGCAGGGCGGCTACGGTGTGGACGTGTTCGACGGCGGTGACGGCGATGACGTCATCACCGACATCTACTTCAACAGCGGCACCAGCTATGCCACGGCCGCCAGCCGGCTTCAACTCGACGGCGGCGCCGGCTTCGACACGCTGTCGGCCGACTTCGGCAACCAGACGGCCGCCATCAACTTCGTGGGCGGCCAGAGCAACTCGGTCGACTTTGGCAACGGCAACTTCTTCCGCAGCTTCGAGTCGTTCGGGCAATTCGTGTCCGGCGCCGGCAACGACAGCTTCCTGATCGGCGGCCGCAGCGACCAGTCGCTTGGCGCTGGCGGCGGCGACGACATCATCGACGTGGGCGTGGGCATGGACTACGTGCTCGGTGGCACGGGTGACGACCTGCTCGTCATCGACTATCGCAACGGTGACGACGCCCGCATCGGCGGCGTCGAGTTCTACGCCGGCCAATACCTTCAGCGCTCCAACGTCGACACCGGTGCGCTCGTCGACCGGCTGTTCGTCAGCGGCGTCGAGCGCTTCAAGCAGATCGGCGCCAGCAAGGCCGACACCCTCGTGGGTGGTGACTTTGCCGACACGCTGGACGGGCAGGGCGGCGACGACACGATCACCGGCGGCACCGGTGCCGACCTGCTGACCGGCGGCGCTGGTGCAGATCGCTTCGCCGGCCTGGCCTTCGCCATGCAGGGCGACACCATCAGCGATTTCGGCCTGGACGACAGGCTGGACATCGCCAGCTCCACTTTCACGCGGCTGCGCTACGACGCGGTGACGGGCACGCTGGATCTCGACCCCCTGAACAACGGCCGCTTCGACGTGCGGCTGAACCTCGCGCCCGGCCTGGTCGGCGAGTTCGTCGCCACCCTCAAGCCGGCCGGCCAGCCCGCAGGCACCGAGGTGCGGTTGATGAAGGACAGCGATGCCGACGGCATTGGTGACTTCCACGACAACGCGATCCTGATTGCCAACCCGGACCAGCGTGATACCGACGGCGACGGCTACGGCAACGTGGCGGATGCCGACTTCAACCAGGACAGCACGGTCGATCTCGTCGACCTGTCCATCCTGGGTAGCGTGTTCGGTTCGGCCAACGCCAACGCCGACATGAACGGCGACGGCACGGTCGACATGACCGACCTGTCCATGCTCGAAGGCCTGTACGGCAAGGCGCCCGGGCCGTCCCATGTCGATGGCCAGGTGGCGGGCTTGTCCACCACGGTCAATCACGAGGCCTTCGACTTCGGGCCGTTGCGGCAGGCCGCTGCCGCGCAGCCACCAAGTGCAGCGCTCCCCGACGCCGACGTTGCACTGCTCTCTTTTGGCGCCTCGCTGTTGGCAGGGGCCATGGAGTGCGACGCCATGGAGCCCTGGCATGCCCAACTCGATACCACCGACGACATGCCGGAGCTGTTGCGGGTTGGCGTTGACCCTGGCGTGCATGGCGCCCTGCACGGCGCGATGCACGCTTGAGCACCGCCGCTCTGACAACTCACCCACGGGAAATTTCAATGAAAACCACCTTCCTTCAGTCGGCCACGCTGCTGCTCGCCAGCATGGGCTTCAACGCGCTGGCGGCACCGGCGCTGGTCTTCATGCCTTCGTCGCCGAGCGTGGCCACGGGCGATGTCTTCCAGCTGTCGCTGAAAGGCCAGTCCTTCAACGAGACGGTGGGCGGCGTGGCGATCAACAACGTCAGCGGCGGTCAGGCGTTCAGCTTCAGCTATGGCGCCAGTGCCTTCGAGATCTTGTCGATCTACATCGCGCCGCGCTGGACGTTCGCACCGGCGAACAAGACGGGCACCGTGGACGCTGCCGCAGGCACGGTGGTGGGCCTCGGCTTCGGCGTGTTCCCCGCAACGACTGACGACGACTTCGACATCGCCACCTTCACGGTGAAGGCGCTGTCTGCGGGCCCGGGCAGCTTTTCGATGACGGCCGGTCAGCTCATCGGCACGGTCGGCGGCGTGCCTGGGCAGTCGATCAGCGCGACGCCCGCCACGGTGACGGTGTCCATCACGGCGGTCCCTGAGCCGGCGCCAGCGGCGCTGCTGCTGCTTGGGCTGGGCGCCGTCGTGACATTCCGCATGGGCCGCGGTGGCGATGCGCGCTCGCTGTGACGGCGGGCCTTTCAATCAGCCGACTGTCCTGGTGATCTTGTGAAAACCTATCTCCAGCGCACGGCGTTCTTCTTCCGCTACGCGTGGCTGTTCAGCCTGTTCATCAACCTGACGCTGCTGCTGTCGCCGCTGTACATGCTGCAGGTGTACGACCGCGTCCTCGCGTCGCGCAGCCTGCCGACGCTGGCGATGCTGACGCTGGGTGTTGCGCTGGGCTATCTCGTCTACATCGGCCTGGAAACGCTGCGCTCGCGCATCCTCGTGCAGGCCGGCCTGGCGCTGGACGGGCTGCTGTCGGCCCATGTGCTGGATGCCGTGTTCCAGAAAGCCGCCCGGCTGGGCGGGCCTAGCCATGCGGCCGCGCTGCGCGACGTTGCCGTGCTGCGGCAATACCTGACCGGCAACGGCCTGTTCGCCTTCTTCGACGCGCCCTGGGGCATTGCCTTCCTGGCCATCATCTTCATCATCCACTGGGTGCTCGGGCTGGCGGCGCTGTTCGGCATGGGGCTGCTGCTGGCCATCGCCTACATCGACGACCGCAGAACGAGGGGCCTGCTGCAGGACGCGAACACGCTGTCGCGCGAGGCGGGGCGCTACGTCGACGGCGCCGTGCGCAACGCGGAAGTCATCGAGGCGATGGGCATGCGCGCGCGGCTCATCGAGCGCTGGAGCGAACGCAACGCCGCGGTGCTTGCCGCCCAGAACACGGCCAGCAACCGGGCCGGCAGCCTGGTGGCAATGTCCAAGGGGCTGCGGCAACTGCTGCAGAGCGCCATGCTGGGCCTCGGCGCCTACCTCGTCATCACCGAGAACCTCAGCTCGGGCACGATGATCGCGGCGACGCTGCTGCTGGGCAAGGCGACAGCGCCGCTGGAGCTGGCCATTGCCGGCTGGAAGGGCTTCATCGAGGCACGCGCCGCTTACGGCCGGCTGGACGGCCTGCTGCAGGAGGGCGCGGCCGGGGCGGTGTCGCTGCAACTGCCACCGC
Organism: Roseateles sp. AC306; assembly: GCF_979253795.1. NCBI lineage: Bacteria > Pseudomonadati > Pseudomonadota > Betaproteobacteria > Burkholderiales > Sphaerotilaceae > Roseateles > Roseateles sp. AC306. Next base: position 531,875 of record NZ_CEEDEB010000002.1, on the reverse strand, counting down.
CCGCAGGCGCCTTCCGCCTGGAGCATGTGAGCTTTGGTGCCGGCGCCGGCCAGCCGTTGATCCTGAAGGATGTGTCCTTCGAGCTGGAGGCCGGCGCCTGCCTGGCCATCATCGGCCCGAGCGCGGCGGGCAAGTCGACGCTGGTGCGCGTGATGCTGGGCCTGTGGCAGCCGCAGGCCGGCAGCGTTCGCCTCGACGGCGCCCGCCTGGCGGACTGGTCCTCCGACAGGCTGGGCCCGCAGCTGGGCTATCTGCCGCAGGACACCGAACTGCTGGCCGGCACCGTGGCGGAGAACATCGCCAGGCTCGCGCCGGCCGATGCGTCCTCCGAAGCCGTGGTGGCCGCCGCCCGCCTGGCCGGCGCGCACGACATGGTGCTGCAGCTGCCCCAGGGCTACGACACGCTGATCGGCGACGGCGCCAGCAGCCTGTCGGGCGGCCAGCGCCAGCGCATCGGCCTGGCGCGCGCCCTGTTCGGGGAGCCGCGCGTGGTGGTGCTCGACGAACCCAACTCCAACCTCGATTCCGAAGGCGAATCCGCGTTGGTGGAGGCGATCAAAGGCCTGAAGGCGCGCGGCGCAACGGTCGTCTTCGTGACGCACAAGCCCTCGCTGTTGAACCAGGCCGACAAGGTGCTGGTGCTCGACGGCGGCAGCGTGCTGGCGTTCGGCCCGCGCGAGTCCGTGCTGGCAAGACTGCAGGCGCCCGCCGTGGCGGTGGAGCGTGTGGCATGAGGCTCGTCACCAACGCAGGCGTGCTGCCGGAGTTTCACGATCCGTTCCTGGCAGGCCGCCGCATCGGCCGCGCGGGCGGCGTGGCCATTGCGCTGCTGTTTGGCGCGTTGTTCCTGTGGCTGACGCTGGCGCCGCTGAACGGCGCCGTGGTGTTGGCCGGGCAGGTCAAGGTGGTGGATTACCGCAAGACGGTCCAGCATCTGGAAGGCGGCATCGTGCAGGCGATCCTGGTGAAGCCGGGTGACCAGGTGAAGGCCGGCCAACCGCTGCTGCAACTCGAAGCGGTGCAAGCCGACGCCGCCGTCACCGGGCTGCAGGACCAGCTCGACGCCGAGCGTGCCCGCAGCGCGCGCGCCGACGCGGAGCGGGCGATGCGCGCTGGCATCAACTTCCTGGCCGAGTCCCGCGGGCGCGCGGCGGCCAGCGCCCGGGCGCAGGCGTTGCTGCTCTCGGAGACCGAGACCTTCACGGCGCGGCGCCAGCAGCTCATGGGCCAGACGGCCTTGCTGCGGCGCCAGGCCGAACAGGTACGCGCCGAGGTGGCGGCGCTGCAGAACCAGGTCAAGGCGGCCGACAGCAACCGCAAGGTGCTGGCGGAGGAGCTGGCCATCAACCAGGACTTGTACCGCCGCCAGTTCGTGCAGCAGACGCGGCTGATGGCCTTCGAGCGCGCGCTGGCCGACAAGGACGAATCGCGCAGCAGCTACCAGGCCGAACTGGCCAAGGCGCAGCAGAAAGTCGTGGAGCTGGAGCTGAAGGCCATTGCGTTGCAGGACGACTACGTCAGGCGGGCGTCGGACGAATATGTCGAAGCCAACCGCCGCGCGCTGGACCTGCAGGAGCGCTTGCGCCCGCTGGCCAGCGTGCTGGCGCGCCAGGTGGTCGTGGCACCCATCGCCGGTGAGGTGGTCGACCTCAAGGTGCATACCGTCGGCGGTGTCATCGCGCCGCGCGAGGTGCTGATGGACATCGTGCCCGCGCAGCGGCAATTGCTCATCGAAGGCAAGGTCAGGCCGGAAGACGTGGCCGAGCTGCGCCAGGGGCAGCGCGTCGAGGTGCAGATCACGGCTTTCAAGCAGCGCGCCACACCCTTGCTGACGGGCCGGCTGACCTACATCTCGGGCGACAGCCTCAGTGAATCCAGCAGCGGCGGCGCCAACGCGTACTACCTCGTTCAGGCCAGCATCGATTCACCGTCCGAGAAGGCCATGCCGGCGCGCCTGGGCCCGGGCATGCCCGCCACGCTCTTCATACAGACGCAGGCCCGCACCGCCTGGGACTACCTTGTGCAGCCCCTGGGCGAATCGATGAGCCGCGCCTTCAAGGAGCATTGAGGCTGGCGTGCCCGATGATCCGGGCACGCCGGTGCAACCATCGGCGGCACAACCGTGTCCGCTTCGAGCGCCGGTGCACGTATTCGGCAATGGTGGGTGGCGCTCTTGAGGCATGACACATGACCGCAATCGGTGAGTTGGCGGGCAGCTGGCCGGCCATCAGCGCTTTGCTCGACGAGGCGCTGGCGCTTCCGGCTGCATCCCGCCAACTCTGGCTGAACGACCTCGGACACACGCAGCCGGCGCTTAGCGGCGCCGTGCGAGCCCTGCTCGAAGCCCATGCGCACGCCGAAAGCGGTGACTTCATGGGCACCCTGCCCAAGCTGCCGGGCGGGCGGCTGCCCGATGGCGCGGACGACAGCGCCGAACCCGCAGCCGGTGACCTCATCGGCAAATACGCTTGCTGGCGCCTCTCGGCCATGGCGGCATGGGCGTCGTGTGGCGCGCCGAACGCGCGGAGGGGCCGCTGCACCGCGAGGTGGCGTTGAAGCTGCCGCGGCTGGCCTGGGGTGGCGCCGTCGCGCAGCGGCTGGCACGCGAGCGCGACATCCTCGCCACGCTGGCACACCCGCACATCGCGCGCCTGTACGACGCCGGGGTCGACGCCCAGGGGCGGCCGTTCATCGCCATGGAGCTGGTGGACGGCGTGGCGATCGACGCCTATTGCAGCCGCCATTCGCTGCCCTTGCGCGAGCGCCTTGGTCTGCTGTTGCAGGTGGCGGCGGCGGTGGCGCATGCGCATGCCAAGCTGGTGGTGCATCGCGACCTGAAGCCGGCGAACATCCTGGTCACGCCGGACGGTCAGGTGCGGCTGCTCGACTTTGGCATCGCCAAGCTGCTGGACGGCGGCGCTACCGCCGAAACCGCGCTGACACGCCAGGCCGGCCATGCGCTGACGCTGGATTACGCCAGCCCAGAGCAGATCCGCGGCGAACCGCTGGGCACGGCCAGCGACGTGTACAGCCTCGCCGTGGTGGCCTACGAACTGCTGGCGGGGCGCAAGCCCTATGTGCTCAAGCGCGCCAGTGCGGCTCAGCTGGAAGACGCCATCGCGTCGATAGACCCGCCGCTGGCGAGCGTTGCCGCGAGTGACGCGGCTTTGAAGAAGCAGCTGCGCGGCGACATCGACGCCATCCTGCAACAGGCCCTGCGCAAGGACCCGGCGCAGCGCACCGCCAGCGTCGACGCCTTTGCGCAGGACATCCGCCAGTTCCTGGCCGGGCTGCCGGTGCAGGCGCGGCCCGACACCCGCAGGTACCGGCTGCGCAAGTTCGTGCAGCGCAACCGGCTGCCGGTGGGCGCTGCAGCGGTTGCGTTGTCGGCGCTGGTGGTGGCCAGTGGTGTTTCCTTGTGGCAGGCGCGCATCGCGCGACAACAGGCGCAGCGGGCGTTGGCGGTGCAGGCCTTCCTGACCGACATCTTCCTCACCAACCGCATCGACCAGGAAGACCCGCTCAAGGCGCGCGAGACCAGCGCGCGCCAATTGCTCGACATTGGCGCCAAGCGCATCGACAGCAACCTGCAGGCGGACCCCGAAGTCCGCGCCGAGATGCTGGAGCTGCTCAGCAAGATGTACTTCGACCTGGGCCTGGACGCCGAAGCCGCCGAGCTGTATCGCCGCCATGGCGAAGCGCTGAAGCAGGCTTTCGGGCCCGTGGATCGACGCGTTGCCATTGCGCTGGCGGAATACGCGCAGAAGATCGATCAGCTTGGCAAGGACGCCGAGCAGAAGGGCGCCCTGGCAGAGGCGAAGCGCATTCTCGATGTGCTGGGCGAAACCCAATCCGTGGCGCGGGCGCACCTGCTCGAAGCGATGGCCAAGGCCTACCCGTTTTCCGGGCGCCAGACCGTCGAATGGGCCGCCGAGGCCGTCGCCCTCTATCGCAAGCATCCGCAGTCCGATGGCCTGGCTGGGGCACTCAACCGGCTGGGCATCTCGCTCACGCAGCTTGAAGACCATGCCGGGGCAGAGGCGGCCTTTGCCGAGTCGCTGCAGCTGCTGCGGCGCAATGCCGGCACCAAGGGCAGCGCGATCATCACTGGCGGCCTGATGCTGGCCGGTTCCCAGGCCCGCCAGCACAAGGTCGAAGCGGCCGAGGGCACCTACCGCAGCACCTTGACGCTCTCCCTGCAGCGCAATGGCGTCGCACACATCGACACGCTCTACACGCAGGCCTGGTTTGGCTGGTTTCTGCTGCGGACTTCGCGTCGTGCCGAGGGTTGGTCGATCCTGCAAGCCGCGGCTTCCACCCTGGAGCAAGGCACGTTCGCGCCCTTCATCACGCGCGTCGTGAAGATGCACCTGATCTACGGCCTGGCTCATGAGGGCCGGTTCGGCGAGGCGCAGGCGCTGATCGACTGGACGATCGGCGAGTTCCGCACCGTCGCCAACGGCCGCAACTGGCTGATGCCACTGTTCCTGCGGCTGCAGGCCGAGCAGCGCCTGAGCCAGGGGCAGCCGGAAAAGGCCGAGCAATCACTGGCTGAGGCGTGGGCCAGCTACGAGCAGCTGTCGCCGGAGCAGCAGCGGCTGGCCATCAGCGGGTTGGTGCTGAGCAGCGCAAGGATGGCGCTGGCGCAGGGCCGGGCAGACGCCGCGCTGCAGTCACTGGCACGCATGCCAGCGCGCGAAGCAGCCCCGCGCAGCGCCTTCGATCCAGACGGTCTGACGGCGCAGTCGCTGCGTTCCCAGGCGCTGCTGATGCAAGGGCGTGATGCCGATGCTGTGGCGGCTGCGCAAGCGGCGAACGACACGCTGGCGGCTTCCGGCCTCGCGGACCGGCATCAGTCAATCGAAGCCGAGGTCCTGCTTGCGCTCGGCCGGGCCCTGCAGCAGCAAGGCCGCTTTGACACCGCTTGCCCGGCGCTCAAGCGCGCCACGGGCTTGCGCGTGTCCAGCCTGGGCGAGGGCAGCCCCCACGTCGCTGTCATCCAGGCCGCGCATGACGACTGCCTGCGCCGGTCGGGCGCCAAGCTGTAGCGCCTTCAGCCGCGTAGGGTCATGCTCAACAGCGCGCGTGCCTTTTCCCAGTCGCGGCGTACCGTGCGGTCCGTCAGGCCGAGTGCTTCCCCGATCTCGACATCCGTCATGCCGCCGAAATAGCGCATCTCCACCACACTGGCCAGCCGTGCGTCCAGCCGGGCCAGCTCGGCCAGGGCAGCGTCGACGTCGAAGATCTCTTCTTCGGGCTGACGGGCATTAGCGCCGTTGGCGGTGTCCAGCGACACATGCTCGACACCACCGCCGCGGCGCTCGGCCAGCGCGGCCCGCGCCATGTCCACGATGATGGAGCGCATGACGCGCGCCGAGTAGGCAAGAAAATGCGCCCGGTCGTCGACGTTGAGTCGTTGCTGCGCCACGAACCTGGCGTAGCACTCATGTACCAACGCCGTGGTGTCCAGCAAGGTGTTGCGTACGTTGTGCGCCAGCCGGGCATGGGCGATGCGGCGCAAGTCGTCATACAGCACGCCGAAAAGCTTGTCGAATGCGCCACGGTCCCCTTCGCGAGCGGCGGCGATCCATTGTGTGATGTCGGCCATGCGCGCGACTGTAGCGAGCGCCAACGCGAAGATCGACTTGCTAACTGCTACAAAAATTGACCGTCGAAGTTGCCAGCCGGCGGCGGCGTGATGCTCGCCGCCAGGTCGGGGAGCTCAGTGTCGTCCCGCCGATGGGATCAAGGACGTGATGCTTGTCCGCTCATCTGCTTCACACTCCCGATGCCCCGCTGGGACTGGCGTTGGCAGATCAAGCCTGGCTCCAGCCCTGCGCCTTCATAATTCGCGCGAATTTTTCCGGCCCCATCCGACCCCACGCCATGAACACCACGCTCATCGTCTTTGTCGTGCTCTACCTGCTCGGCACGCTGGGCATCGGCGTCTGGGCCGGCACGCGGGTCAAGAACACGGCGGACTTCGCCGTCGCCGGCCGCAGCCTGCCGCTCGTCATGGTCATCACGACCACCTTCGCGACCTGGTTCGGCGCCGAGACGGTCATGGGCATCCCGGCCAAGTTCGTGCAGGGCGGCCTGGGCGCCATCGTCGAGGACCCTTTTGGCGCCGGCCTGTGCCTGGTGCTGGTGGGCACGTTTTTCGCCGCCAAGCTCTATCGCAAGAATCTGCTGACCATCGGCGACTTCTACCGCCAGCGCTACGGCAAGGGCGTCGAGATCTTCTGCTCGCTGGCCATCATCCTCAGCTACCTCGGCTGGGTGGCGGCCCAGGTCACGGCGCTGGGTCTGGTCTTCAACATCCTGACCAATGGCGCCATGAGCGCCGAGATGGGCATGATCGTCGGCCTGCTGGCGGTGCTGGTCTACGTCGTCATCGGCGGCTTCCTGGCCGTCGCCTGGACGGACTTCATCCAGATGATCGTGCTGGTCATCGGCCTGTCGGTCATCGCGGTGTTCTCGGCCGACCTGGCCGGTGGCGCCGGGGTCGTGCTGGACCTGGCCGCCCAGAAGAACCTCGGCAAGTTCTTTCCCGAGCCCACGTTCACGCAGATCGCCATGTTCCTCGGTGCGGCGCTGACCATGATGCTGGGCTCCATCCCCCAGCAGGACGTGTTCCAGCGCGTCATGTCCGCCAAGGACGCCAAGACCGCCCAGCGCGGCGCCATCATCGGCGGCTTCAGCTACATCGCCTTCGCCTTCGTGCCCATGTTCATCGTGCTGGCCGCCGTGGTCGTCATGGGCGACAAGGCGCTGGACCTCGCCCAGAACGACTACCAGCGCGTGCTGCCCACCTTCATCATGGGCCACATGCCGCTGTTCATGCAGATCCTGTTCTTCGGCGCGCTGCTGTCGGCCATCAAGAGCACGTCATCGGCCACGCTGCTGGCGCCGACGACCAGCTTCGTCGAAAACATCCTCAAGCAGATCCGCCCCGGCATGAGCGACAGGCAGTCCCTCGTCGCCATGCGCATCACCCTGGTCATCTTCGCGTGCTGCGTGCTGGCCTACTCGATCGCGCTGCAGGGCACGCCCATCTACGAGCTCGTCAGCGCCGCCTACCAGGTCACGCTGGTCGCCGCCTTCGTGCCACTGGTCTTCGGCCTGTACTGGAAGCGGGCGACGACCCAGGGCGCCGTGCTCTCCATCTTCTCCGGCATCGCCGTCTGGGTGGCCTTCTTCGAGCAGGTCAGCACCTGGGGCGAGTTCTTTCCGGGGCAGCTGGCCGGCCTGCTCGCCGCCCTGGTGGCCATGGTTGCCGGCTCTCTGGCGCCGCAGGTGCTGACCGATCGCCATGAGCACGTCAGCCATCATCTGCACCCCCACAGCTGAGCCGTCCCTTAAAATCGCGGGCTTTTCGTCTATTTCCTGACCTCGCGAGCCCGACCATGCCGATCTACGCCTACCGCTGCAGCGCCTGTGGCCATGCCAAGGATGTGCTGCAAAAGCTGTCCGACGCGCCGCTGACCACCTGCCCGGCCTGCGCGGCCGAGAGCTTTTCCAAGCAGGTCACCGCCGCCGGCTTCCAGCTCAAGGGCTCGGGCTGGTACGCGACCGATTTCAAGGGCGGCGGCACGGCCGCGCCGGCTGCGGCCGCCGCGGCAGGTGCCGCTGCGGCCACTCCGGCTGCATCCGCTGCCAGCGATGCGCCCAAGTCCGAGGCTTCCAGCGCGTCACCGTCCACGCATGGCGGCGGCTCCTGCCCCTGCCATTGAGCCGGGTCGACGTGGGCGCTTCCATTCGCAAGTATCTCGTTGCCGGCCTGCTGGTCTGGCTGCCCTTGGCCATCACGATCTGGGTGCTGGCCCAGGTGCTGGACGTGGTCAACGGCGTCTTTGGCTCCATGCTGGCCGCGCTGGCGCTGATCATGCCGGCCTCGCTGAGCGAAGCCATCCTGGACCTGCGCCATGTGCCGGGCCTGGGCCTGGTGATCCTCGTCGGCGGCCTGCTGGCCACGGGCGTGCTGGTGGCCAACATCTTCGGCCAGTGGCTGCTGACGCAGTGGGACCGGCTGATGTCCCACATCCCCATCGTCAAGAGCATCTACAGCTCGGTCAAGCAGGTGTCGGACACCCTGTTCTCCAGCAGCGGCAACGCCTTCCGCGAAGCCGTGCTGGTGCAATATCCGCGCGCCGGCAGCTGGACCATCGCCTTCGTCACCGGCACGCCCAGCGGTGAGGTGGCCTGTCACCTGGAGGATGATCACGTCAGCCTCTACGTGCCGACCACGCCCAACCCGACTTCGGGCTTCTTTCTCATCGTGCCCCGGACGGACGTGAAGCCGCTGCACATGACGGTGGACGAGGCGCTGAAATACATCATCTCGATGGGCACGGTGGCGCCGCTGCCGCATGCCGGTTCGCCCGTCGTCCTGTTGGACGACGCGGCACGAAATCAGCCGGGTTGAACGCCCCGGCCGGCGTTCAACCCTGAGGGCCCCGCGAGCCCGCAAGCGCCCACAAGACACCCTGCAAAGAATTCGGAGAAAAACACCATGCGCACCTGCTATGCCGGCCAAGTCAGCGAAAAGCTGCTCGACCAGACCGTGACCCTGATGGGCTGGGCCCATCGCCGCCGCGACCACGGTGGCGTCATCTTCATCGACCTGCGTGACCGCGAAGGCCTGGTCCAGATCGTCTGCGACCCCGACCGCGCCGACAGCTTCAAGATTGCCGAAGACGTCCGCAGCGAGTACTGCCTGAAGATCGTTGGCAAAGTGCGCGCGCGCCCGGCCGGCACCGAGAACGCCAACCTCGTGTCCGGCAAGATCGAAGTGCTCTGCCATGAGATCGAGGTGCTGAACCCGTCGGTGCCCATCCCCTTCCAGATCGACGAGGACAACCTCAGCGAGACGACCCGCCTCACGCATCGCGTGCTGGACCTGCGCCGCCCGTACATGCAGAACAACCTGATGCTGCGCTATCGCGTGGCAATGGAAGTGCGCAAGTTCCTGGACGAGCACGGCTTCGTCGACATCGAAACGCCGATGCTGACCAAGAGCACGCCCGAAGGCGCGCGCGACTACCTCGTGCCCAGCCGGGTGCACGACGGCCACTTCTTCGCGCTGCCGCAGTCGCCCCAGCTGTTCAAGCAGTTGCTGATGGTGTCGGGCTTTGACCGCTACTACCAGATCACCAAGTGCTTCCGCGACGAGGACCTGCGCGCCGACCGCCAGCCCGAGTTCACGCAGATCGATATCGAGACCAGCTTCCTGACCGAGGAAGAGATCCGCTCGATGTTCGAGGGCATGATCCGCCACGTCTTCCGCAAGAACCTCAACGTCGAGCTGGGCGACTACCCGGTGATGAAGTACGCGGAGGCCATGCACCGCTTCGGCTCCGACAAGCCCGACCTGCGCGTCAAGCTCGAGTTCACCGAGCTCACCGACGCGATGACGACGGTGGACTTCAAGGTGTTCAGCGGCCCGGCCACGACGCCGGGCGGCCGTGTCGTCGCGCTGCGCGTGCCCAAGGGCGCCTCCATGAGCCGCGGCGAGATCGACGCCTACACCGAGTTCGTCAAGATCTACGGTGCTAAGGGCCTGGCCTGGGTCAAGGTCAACGAGGTGGCCAAGGGCCGTGAAGGCCTGCAGTCGCCCATCGTCAAGAACCTGCACGACGAGGCAGTCGCCGAGATCCTCAAGCGCACCGGCGCCCAGGACGGCGACCTGCTGTTCTTCGGCGCGGACAAGGCCAAGGTCGTCAACGACGCCATCGGCGCGCTGCGTCTGAAGGTCGGTCACAGCGAGTTCGGCAAGGCCAACGGCCTGTTCAACGATGTCTGGGCGCCGCTGTGGGTGGTCGACTTCCCGATGTTCGAGCACGACGAGGAGAACAACCGCTGGGCGGCCGTTCACCATCCGTTCACGGCGCCGAAGGACGGCCATGAGGACCTGATGACGGCCGACCCGGGCAAGTGCATCGCCAAGGCCTACGACATGGTGCTGAACGGCTGGGAACTGGGCGGCGGCTCGGTGCGTATCCACCGCGCAGAGGTGCAGGCCAAGGTCTTCGCGGCGCTGAACATCAGCGAGGAAGACCAGCGCATCAAGTTCGGCTTCCTGCTGGACGCGTTGCAGTACGGCGCCCCGCCGCACGGCGGCTTGGCTTTCGGCCTGGACCGCATCGTCACGATGATGACAAAGGCCGATTCCATCCGCGACGTCATCGCCTTCCCCAAGACCCAGCGCGCCCAGTGCCTGCTGACCGGCGCGCCGTCGCTGGTTGACGAGAAGCAGCTGCGCGAACTGCACATTCGCCTGCGCAATGTGACGCCGGCGGCCTGATCGGTCCGGCCAGGCAAGAAACCCGCTTCGGCGGGTTTTTCTTTGTCTTAGGGCCTCAGGCCCGGGATGCCAAGCTTGCTAACAGCTTGTCGTGTATGCCGCCAAAACTGCCGTTGCTCATGCACAGCAGGTGGTCGCCCGGCTTGGCCGCCTTGACGACGGCGGCGACCAGCGCGTCCACATCCGCACCGACGACCGCCTGTGCGCCCATGGGCGCCAGCGCCTCCCTGGCATCCCAGGTCAGGCCCTGCTGGTTGCAGAAGGCCAGGTCAGCCTCTTCCAGGGCCCACGGCAACTGCGCCTTCATCGTGCCCAACTTCATCGTGTTGGAGCGCGGCTCGAAGATGGCCAGGATGCGCTCGGCCGGGGCGATGCGGCGGCGCAGGCCGTTGATGGTCGTGCGCAGTGCCGTCGGGTGATGGGCGAAGTCGTCGTAGACCTTGATGCCGCGCACTTCGCCGCGCAGTTCCATGCGCCGGCGCACGTTCTGGAACTCGGCCAGCGCCGCAGCCGACTGCTCGGGCGACACGCCGACATGCTCGGCCGCCGCGATGGCCGCCAGCGCATTGAGCTGGTTGTGCTCGCCGAACAGGCTCCACTCGACGCGGGCGACCTTGAGGCTGCCGCGCAGCACGTCAAAGGCCTGCGGCTCGCCGCGCGCGCGCAGCATGCCAGCTTCTTCCTTTTTCGCGCCAAAGCGCTGCACCTCGCTCCAGCAGCCGCGGGAGATGACGCGTTGCAACGCCTCCTCGCGGGCGTTGACGACGAGCCGGCCGTTGCCGGGCACCAAGCGCACGAGGTGGTGGAACTGGGTCTCGATGGCGCCCAGGTCCGGAAAGATGTCGGCGTGGTCGTGCTCGAGGTTGTTGAGGATGACCGTGTGCGGCCGGTAGTGGACGAACTTGCTGCGTTTGTCGAAGAAGGCCGTGTCGTACTCATCGGCCTCGATGACGAAACACTTGCCTTCGCCCAAGCGAGCCGACAGGCCGAAGTTCTGCGGCACGCCACCAACAAGGTAGCCGGGCTTGTGGCCTGCTTGTTCGAGGATCCAGGCCAGCATGGACGTCGTCGTCGTCTTGCCATGCGTGCCGGCCACGGCCAGCACATGGCGGCCCTGGAGCACGTGCTCGGCCAGCCACTGGGGGCCGGAGACGTAAGGCAGGCCGGCGTCAAGGATGGCTTCCATCAGCGGGAAGCGCTCGCCGCGCGTGACGACATTGCCGACGACGAAGACGTCGGGCTTGAGCTCCAGCTGCTCGGCGCCGAAGCCTTCGATCAGCTCTATGCCCAGCGCCTCGAGCTGGGTGCTCATCGGGGGGTAGACATTGGCGTCGCAGCCGGTCACGCGATGGCCGGCCTCGCGGGCCAGCGTCGCCAGGCCGCCCATGAAGGTGCCGCAGATGCCGAGGATGTGGAGATGCATGTCGATGAGCCTCCGGGGAGGCGCGAGGAATCAGCGCAGGGCGGTGCGCGCGGCCGCGAGGGTGGCGTCGATGTCGGCCTGGCTGTGGGCCGCCGACACAAAGCCCGCTTCATACAGGGCCGGAGCAAGATAGATGCCGGCGTCCAGCATGGCGTGGAAGAAGCGGTTGAATCGCTCCTTGTCCGTCGTCATGACGGTCGTGTAGTTCTGCGGCAGTTCCGGCATCAGGAAGAAACCGAACATGCCGCCTTCGCTGTCGGCGCTGAAGGGCACGCCGTTTTCGGCGGCGACGGTCGTCAGGCCTTCCACCAGCTGCTGCGTACGACGGGTGAGGGCGTCGAAGAAGCCGGGCTTCTGGATCTGCTTCAGCGTTGCCAGCCCGCAGGCCGTAGCCACCGGGTTGCCCGACAGGGTACCGGCCTGGTAGACGCCGCCCAGCGGCGCCAGGTGCTGCATGACCTCGCGCTTCGCCCCGAACGCCGCCAGGGGCATGCCGCCGCCGATGACCTTGCCGAAGACCGAAACGTCGGGCGCGAAGCCTGGGATGAGCTGGGCGTAGTGCGCCTGCGCGCCACCAAGGCCGACGCGAAAGCCCGTCATCACCTCGTCCAGCACCAGCAGCGCGCCGTGCTGCGTGCACAGGCGGCGCATGGCCGTCATGAATGGCAAGGACGCGCGCACGAAGTTCATGTTGCCGGCAATCGGCTCGACGATGACGCAGGCCAGCTCGGCGCCGTGCTGTGCGAACGCGGCCTCCAGTTGCTCGACGTTGTTGTATTCCAGGACGACCGTGTCGGCCGCCGCGCCCGGCGTGACGCCCGCGCTGGTCGGGTGGCCGAAGGTCGCCAGGCCCGAGCCGGCCTTCACGAGCAGCGCGTCCGTGTGGCCGTGATAGCAGCCCTCGAACTTGATGAATTTGGCCCGGCCGGTCGCGCCGCGCGCCAGGCGGATGGCGCTCATCGTCGCCTCGGTGCCCGAGCTGACCAGGCGCACCTGGTCCATGCTCGGCACGAGCTTCAGGATCTCCTCGGCCAGCTCGATCTCGCGCTCCGTCGGCGCGCCGAAAGAGAAGCCATCGACGGCCGCCTTCTGCACCGCCTCAAGCACGGCGGGGTGGCCGTGGCCGAGGATCATCGGCCCCCAGGAGCCGATGTAGTCGACATAACGCTTGCCTTCAGCGTCGTAGATATAGGCGCCTTCGCCGCGGGCGATGAAGCGCGGCGTGCCGCCAACGGCGCGGAAAGCGCGCACCGGCGAGTTGACGCCGCCGGGGATGACGCGCGCGGCGCGCTCGAAGAGCTCGGTATTGCTGGCCATGTCTAGAAGGGGCTCAGTGCATGCGCCGCGGCATCTTGGGCGACGGCTCGGGTTCGGCTTCGACCTCCTCGAAGGTCGGCTCGCTGCCGTCTTCGTCCGCCGGCGGCAGGGCCCAGAAGAAGCGGTCGGGCACGACATTGCCCATGCCGGGCCGGAAGCCCGCGTCCAGCGACTGGTCCAGGAAGGACAGCGCCTCGCTGACGGCCGAGTGCAGTTCGGCGCCGACCGCCAGCAGCGCCGCGAGTGCCGCCGACAGCGTGTCGCCCGCGCCGACGAAGGAGGTCTCGAAGCGCTCGAACTTCTCGCCGGTGATGGGCCCTTGCGAGTTCGCCAGCACGTTGTCGACGAACTGGTTGGGCAGTTGGATGCCGGTGACCAGCACATGCTGCGCGCCCGCCTGAGCGGCGGCCACGGCCAGTTCGCGTGCGGATGGCGAACGCTCGTTGTCCCAGTCCGGTAGCAGGAAATCGGTCAGCGTCTTGTGGTTGCCCACCAGCACGACCGTCTGCGGCAGCACCAGCTCGCGCAGCGCGTCGAGGTACTGCTGCTGGTCATCCTCGTCGATCCAGGCGACCGAGGGCAGGTAGGTGACCAGCGGCACGTCCGGGTAGTCGCTCAGCACCTCGGCAACGGCGCTGACCGCCTCGGCGTTGCCGAGGAAGCCGACCTTCCAGGCCGTGATGGGCACGTCTTCGAGGATGTGGCGGGCCTGCTCGGCGACGGTGTCGGGATCGAGGTTCTCGTGTTCGAAGATCTCGGCCGTGTCGCGCAGCACGATGGCAGTAACTACGGGCAGGCAGTGCGCGCCCATGGCGGCAATCGTGGCCACGTCGCCTGCCAGGCCGCCGGCGCCGGAGGCGTCGCTGGCGTTGAAGCTCATCACACAGGCCGGCGGCGGGCTTTCCTGTTCGTCCTGCGGTTCGTCAACCTCGGGGTCGGTGGGAATGGGAGTTGGGCTCATGGGAAGGTCGTTGCGGTCGCGGCAGAGCTGCTGCAAAGCGTGGAGTCTGCCGCTAAAAGGGCGTTTTCCGGGCCCTGGGCACAGGCGTTTGCCCTCAGCATTGCGCTTTCAGGCCCTGGCTAGAATGATTCGATTGTAGTGAGCAAACTCTGAGCAACCCGTGAGCGAACCCAGTACCTGGATGTGCCTGATCTGCGGATGGATCTATGACGAAGAGACGGGCGACCCCGAGCACGGCATCGCGCCCGGCACGAAGTGGGCCGATGTGGACATGAACTGGGTCTGCCCCGATTGCGGCGCACGCAAGGAAGACTTCGAGATGGTGCGCATCTGACTCGGCCTCACCGGCCCGGACCCGAGCTGAAGCTCCGAGGAGACAAGGTTTGAACGAGCAAGTTTCCGCTGCAGGGCCGACCCGGGTCCTGGTCATCGACGACAGCAACACCATTCGCCGCAGCGCCGAGATTTTCCTGAAGCAGGGCGGTCATGACGTCGCTCTTGCCGAGGACGGCTTCGACGCACTGTCCAAGCTTGGCGACTTCCGGCCCGACCTTGTTTTCTGCGACATCCTGATGCCGCGCCTTGATGGTTACCAGACCTGCGCCATCATCAAGCGCAACCCGGAGTTCTCGGGCGTGCCGGTCATCATGCTGTCGTCCAAGGACGGCCTGTTCGACAAGGCGCGTGGGCGCATGGTGGGCTCGCAGGACTACCTGACCAAGCCTTTCACCAAAGACCAGCTGCTTCAAGCGGTGCTGCAGCACCGGCCGTAAGAAGCGCCGACTGAGAGACAAAGCCATGAGCATTCAAAACATTCTGCTGGTTGACGATTCCAAGACCGAACTGCACGCCCTCTCCGAGATGCTGGTCAAGCGCGGCTACAGCGTGCGCACGGCTGAGAACGGCGAAGAGGCGATGAAGCGCCTGGCCGAGGCCAAGCCCGACCTGATCCTGATGGACGTCGTCATGCCCGGCCAGAACGGCTTCCAGCTGACCCGCGCGATCACGCGCGACGAGCGCTACCTCGGCGTGCCCGTCATCATGTGCACAAGCAAAGGCCAGGAGACGGACAAGGTCTGGGGCATGCGCCAAGGCGCCAGCGACTACGTCGTCAAGCCCGTCAAGGCCGAAGAGCTGTTGGCCAAGATCAAAGCCCTCGGCTGAAGCCACAGGGCGCAGACATGGCGAACAAGACTGCACTGCGTGAACTGCAACAGCGCCTGGCCGAGCGCATGCAGGCGGCGCGCGAGACGACGCTGATTGCGAAATGGCTGGCTGTTGAATCTGCGGGCGTCGGCCTGCTGTTCTCGCTGAAGCAGGCCAGTGAAATCTTTGCGCCCGTGCCTATCAAGCCCGTGCCCTATGCCAAACCCTGGCTGGCTGGCGTGGCCAATCTGCGAGGCGGCCTGTTCACGGTTGTCGACCTGGCCGTCTATCTCGGCTTGCGCGACGGTGCCGCTGCGCGCGGCGTTGCGCCCCAGGCCCGGCTCGTGTCGCTGAGCACCGAGCTGAATCTGAATTGCGCGCTGCTGGTCGACCGCCTGGCCGGCCTGCGCAGCGACGAACAATTGCCGCTGGCCGCCGAACAGCCGGCCGGGCCGCTGCCTCGTTTTGCTGGCGCCCTGCGCCGCGACGAGGCCGGCCGCCATTGGCAGGAAATCAATCTGGAAGCGCTGTCGAGGCAGGAGAACTTCCTGCACATCGTTGGGTAGTGCGCGCTTCCCAGCTTCTAGGCTCGCGCAGGTACGCGGGCGCCACAAACACTGAAGAACGAGGGTGAGATGAGCCTGCTGGACAAGATCAGGGGAAAGTCCGAAGCCGATGACCAGCCGTTTGCGGCACCGGAGGCTTCCGATACCACCATCGACTCGCAAGGGGGTGGCTTCGACGCGACTCGCAATGCCGACACGACCCTGGCCGGCGTCGAGTTGCCGTCCGTGCGCACTGTGGCCTTCGTACGCGATGACGCGCCGTCCATCATCTCGCCGGCCATGCCCACCGAGCCAGGCCCGAACAGTGAGTTTCCGGCCAGTTCGCTGAACTTTGCGCAGACCACGCAGGCGGCCGACCCAACGACGCTGCCGTCCGCTGCTCCGGCGGCCACTGGCGCCGAGAAGCTCGGCGACATCTTCAGCCGCCACCGCCAGGCTGTGCTGACCGGTCTCGTCGCCCTTGGCCTTGTCGGCACTGCGGTGTCCGTCGGTCTCGTGCTCGTCAACTCCAACCGCAGCGCGGCCCAGGTCCGCGCAGCGGGCCAGGCGCTGATGCACTCGCAGCGTATGGCCAAGTCGGTGTCTGCGGCGTTGGTCGGCAACCCGACGGCTTTCGCGGAACTGCGCGAGTCGGTCGGCACGCTCAGCGGCGTGGTCAACAACCTGCGCACTGGCGAAGGTGAGCTGAAGATCGCGCCGGACAGCGTGCAGCCCACGCTGGAATCGCTCAAGCCTTTCGTCGAACGCGCCGAGAAAAACGGCAAGATCGTCCAGAACCAGGAAAAGATCCTGACTCAGGTCGGCCAGGCCCTGCGCGCCATCAACCGCCAGTCCAGCGACCTGCTCGAAAGCGCCGAGGCCGTGTCATCTCAAGCGCTGCAGATCGGCGCCTCGGCGGGCGAGGTCTCCGCGGTCGGCCAGTTGGTCATGCTGACGCAGCGTATCGGCAAGAGCGCCAACGAATTCCTGACCCAGGAAGGCGTCAGCCCCGAGGCGGTCTTCCTGCTGGGCAAGGACTTGAACTCCTTCAAGCTCATTACCGAGGCCCTGATCAGCGGCAGCCCCGAGCTGCGCCTGAACGCCGCGCGTGACCCGCAGCTGAAGGAACGCCTGCAGACCCTGCTCAAGCAGTACGAGCAGACCCGCACGCAGGCGGCCGCCATTCTGGGCAACTTGCAGGGTCTGGTGTCGGCGCGTGAAGCGCAGACGGCGATCCTGGGTGACTCCGAACCGCTGCGCAAGAACCTCGAGCAGGCCGCGTCGGACCTGGAAAAGTCGGGCGGCGCGGGTTTGGGGACCTACCTCCTGCTGCTGATCTCGCTGGGAGCCCTCGTCGGTGGTGCTTATGGCTTCCTGCGGCTGTTCGTGACGGACCAGTCCGAGCGCGCAGCGCTCGCCGAATCGCAGAGGCGCGACGCCGAAGCCCAGGAGCAAGAGGCCAAGCGCGTCAACGACGCCAACCAGGCGGCCATTTTGCGGTTGATGAACGAACTGTCCTCGGTCGCTGAAGGTGACTTGACGCAGCAGGCGACGGTGACGGAAGACATCACCGGCGCCATCGCCGACTCGGTGAACTACACGGTGGAAGAGCTGCGCAACCTGGTCGGCCAGGTGCAGCAGACGGCAGCCCGCGTGACGGACACGACAGGCGCGGTCGACCAGACGTCGACCGACCTGCTGGCTGCGTCGAAGGAACAGCTGCATGAGATCCGCGCCACCGGCGAGGCCGTGCTCGGCATGGCCAGCCGAATCACCGACGTGTCAGCCCAGGCGCAGACGACGGCCGGCGTGGCGCGCCAGAGCCGGCAGGCCGCTGAACAGGGCCTGGCCGCGATGCAGAACAACATCGCCGGTATGAACACCATCCGCGACTCCATCCAGGAGACCTCCAAGCGCATCAAGCGCCTCGGCGAGTCGTCTCAGGAAATTGGCGAGATCACGGAGCTGATCTCGGACATTACGGAACAGACGAACGTGCTGGCCTTGAATGCCGCCATCCAGGCCGCTTCCGCTGGTGAAGCCGGTCGCGGCTTCTCGGTGGTTGCGGAAGAAGTGCAGCGACTGGCCGAACGTTCCGGCGACGCGACGAGGCGAATTGCGGCTCTCGTCAAGACCATTCAGACCGACACACACGACGCCGTGGCCGCCATGGAGCGCTCGACGCGCGGGGTGGTGGAAGGTACCCAGCTGTCCGACGCGGCCGGCCGCGCACTGGAAGACATCGACAGCGTGTCCCGCCAGCTTGACGGTCTGATCGGCCAGATCTCGACACAGGCTCAGCAGGAAGCCGAGCACGCCAACGAGGTGGCCTCGAACATCCAGCACATCTTCGCGGTGACCGAGCAGACCTCCGAGGGCACGCGCTCCACCGCCCAGATGGTGCACGAGCTGTCGCGTTCCGCCGAGGCGCTGCGCGCGTCCGTGTCCCGTTTCAAGGTCGCCTGACGAACCGACATGGACAGCTCACTGCGAGAAGCCGAACTCCCGGCCGACCTCAGCCCGCTTGCGTGGGTGCAGGAGGAATTGCGCCGTTCGCTGGAGTCGGTGCACAAGACCTTGCGCCGCCTCATTCGCGACGGCAGCGACAACCGCCTGTCGGCCTTTGGCGGCGACGCCCAACCCAGCGTGCCCCTGCAGCAGGCAGCGGCCCAGCTCCACCAGGTCAGCGGCGTGCTGTCGCTTGTCGGCCTGCCGGCGGGTTCTACCGTGCTGCGCGCCGCGGAGGCGGCCGTTGGCCGCTTGGCTGAACATCCGCTGGAGGTCGAGGCCAGCACCGTCGACACCATCGAGCGCGCCAACTTCGCGTTGCTGGCCTACATTGCCCGGCTGCTGGCCGGCAACAAGACATCGACGCTGGCCCTCTACCCCAGCTACCGCGAATTGCAGCAGCTCAACGGCGCCGAGCGCGTGCATCCGGCCGACCTTTGGCAGCACGACTGGGCCTGGCGCAGCGTGCCGGTCGAGAACGGCGTGCTGCCGCGTTCGCCCGAGGCCGTGCGTGCGCCCTTCGAGACCGCGTTGCTGCGCCACATGCGCGAGCCCGGCGCGGCGCATGCGGCCCATCTGTCCGGCCTTTGCGCCGGTCTGGCGGCCGCCTTGCCTGCCGGTCAGGGCCGCACGTTGTGGCAACTGGCCGCCGCCGTCTTCGAAGGCCAGGCACTCAAGCTGCTGCCCAGTGATGGCTACACCAAGCGCCTGGGCTCCAAGCTGCTGCATGAGCTGCGCCTGGTCGGCCGCGGCGACCATGACGACCCACAGCGCGAGCGTCTGGCCCAGGACCTGTTGTTCTTCTGCGCCCAGTGCCGTCTCACCCAGGGGGCCGGCCCGCGCCTGCATGCCGTGCACGAGGCCTACCGCCTTGGCGACGAGCAGGTCGGCGACTACGAAGACGCCAGCCTCGGCCGCATCGACCCGGCCTGGGTCGTGCAGGCGAAGCGCCGCGTGTTGGCGGCCAAGGAAGGCTGGTCCAGCGCCGCCGAAGGCGACCAGCACCGTATCGGCAGCCTGGACGAACAGTTCGCCGGCCTGGCCGAGTCCCTGACCCGCCTGTTCCCGAGCGGCGAGGTGCTGGCCCAGACGCTGCAGCGCGCCGTCGTCGCGACATTGCGCTCGCGCAGCACGCCGCCGCCCGCCCTGGCGATGGAAGTCGCCACCAGCCTGCTCTACGTCGAGGCTGCGCTGGAAGACGCCGCCTTCGACCAGCCCGAGCAGGCCGACCGTGTGCGCCGCCTTGCGCGCCGCGTTGAGGCCGTGGCCCACGGCCAGCCGGCCGAGCCGTTGGAAGGCTGGATGGAGGAGCTCTACCGCCGCGTCTCCGACCGCCAGACCCTGGGCAGCGTCGTGCACGAACTGCGCGCCAGCCTGTCCGAGGTCGAGAAGCAGTGCGACGACTATTTTCGTGACCCGTCTCGCCGCGAGTTGCTCATTCCCGTGCCTGGCCAGTTGCAGGCCATGCGCGGCGTGCTCAGCGTGCTCGGCCTGGACCAGGCCGCCCACGCCACGCTGCGCATGCGCGACGAGGTGGACAGCTTGGCCAGCACCGAGATCGACTTCGAGCGCGCCGCCGCTCGCGGCGTCTTCGAGCGCCTGGCCAACAATCTTGGCGCCTTGGGTTTCCTCATCGACATGCTGAGCGTTCAGCCGGCCCTGGCCAAGCGCATGTTCGAGTTCGATGAGTCCACCGGCCGCCTGGATGCGGTCATGGGCCGCCGTGAAGGCGCCGTCGAGCTGCCCGACTTCGAGGCCAGCGGCTTCCACATCGACCTGGGCGACGAGCCCGCCGAATTCGCCACTTCCCACGAGGCCACTCAGCCGCTGCGCATCGACCTGGCGTCGCTGGACCTGCCCGACCTCAGCCTGCCCGACCTCGATCTGTCCGAGCCGGCCCCGGTGCCTGCACCTGCACCTGTGGCTGCACCTGCACCTGTGGCTGCACGCGCGCCTGCCGCCTCCGAGCCCAGCGTCGCCGACGACCCGGAGATGCGCGAGATCTTCCTGGAGGAAGCCGACGAGGTCATTGGCAATGCCCGCGCCGCACTGGCCGCCTTGCGCGAGGCCCCCGCCGATCACGGCGAGCTCACCATCGTCCGCCGTGCCTTCCACACCCTCAAGGGCAGTGCCCGCATGGTGGGGCTGAATGACTTTGGCGAAGGCGCCTGGGCCTGCGAGCAGCTCTACAACACGCGGCTGGCGGAGCACTCGCCGCAGGCCGACCCTGCGCTGCTGGGCTTCACGTCCGAGGCGCTGGACTATTTCACCCGCTGGCGCGAACAAATCGCCGGTAACGAGACCGGCCAGAGCCTGCCCGATCCGCTGCGCCGCAGCGCCGATGCGCTGCGCCTCAATGGCGAGCATCTGCCCCTGACGCCGGCCCAGGACCAACCTGCGGTGGACTTTGACCTGGCACTGGAGCCCGGCGGCGACGTCGAGGTCATCGAAGTCGGTGACGCCCCAGCAGACGAAGCGGGCAATGCCACCGCGCCGGTCGCCGACGAGGCCGAGACCGTCGCGCCGGACTTCGTCCTCGATCTGTCCGAGCCTGCAGGCCTTGAAGTTATCGTCACCGAAGCCGCGCCGGCTCTGCCCGAAGAGGACACGCTGGACGTCGGCGAGCACGCGACCGAGCTGATGCCGCATCTGGCCACCGAGCCCATGCCGCTGGTGGCCCCGGACGAAATGACGCTGGCCAACTTCCGCCTGCAACTCGATCTGGACGAACCTGCCGTCGAGCTGCAGCCTTTGCCCGCCGGTGAGGTGCCGCAGCGGCCCGAGGAAACCACGTTGGTCATTCCGGCGCTGGCACCGGTCGAGGCCGAAGCGGAGGCCGTTGCCACGCCGCTGCCTGTTGTCGATGAGGCCGAGCCCGAACCGCTCGATGCGGACGACGGCTACAAGCTCATCGGCCCGCTGCGCATCAGCATCGCCTTGTTCAACATCTTCCTGAACGAGGCCGACGAGCTGTCGCGCAAGCTCTCCATCGGTCTGGCCGAATGGTCGGCCGAGCTGCACCACACCGTGCCGCAGAGCTGCGAGGTGCAGGCCCACGCGCTGGCGGGCAATGCGGGTACTGTCGGCTATGACGATCTCTCCGCCCTGGCGCGCGAACTTGAGCATGCCCTCGGCCGTGCCCAGCGCGCCGTCGGCTACGAGGCGGAAGACGCCGAACTATTCGTGCGCGCTGCCGACGACATCCGCCGCCTGCTGCACCAGTTCGCCGCCGGTTTCCTGAAGCCCAATGACCCCGAGGTCATCGCCCGCCTGCACGCCTACCAGCCGCAGGAAGAGCCGATGACGTCGGCGACGCCGCTGGACGAACGGCCCTTGCCCGTGCCCGCGCTGCACGACACCTTCGCCGGCGACCTCGACGACTTCCTGCCGGACAGCCCGGTCACGCAGCCGGCGCCTCTCGTGGAGCTGCCGTCGCAAGTGATGGCCGAGGCGCAGCCCGAGCCTGAGGTTGAAGCGCCGTCGTTGCCGCAGCCGTGGCTTGCCGCGGCCGAGCCCGAACCCGAAGCCGGCCTGCCGGACAACATCGAGCCCGAGCTCTATCCGATCTTCGAAGAGGAAGGTCGCGACCTGTTGCAGGATCTGCATGGCGCCCTGCGCGACTGGCTGGCCGAACCGGCCGAGCTGAGCCGCTCTGACGCCTGCATGCGCGCGCTGCACACTTTCAAGGGTGGCGCCCGCC
The DNA here is from genome assembly GCF_979253795.1 of Roseateles sp. AC306. Classification (NCBI taxonomy): domain Bacteria; kingdom Pseudomonadati; phylum Pseudomonadota; class Betaproteobacteria; order Burkholderiales; family Sphaerotilaceae; genus Roseateles; species Roseateles sp. AC306. The sequence goes on along the minus strand of NZ_CEEDEB010000002.1, from coordinate 509,972 downwards.
TTGCCGGGGCCATGCGCCTGGGAGAGCAGGCGCACAACCTGGAGTCTGCCATCGAGGCCTTGCTGCGTGCCGGCACGGCCGATCACGGCCAGGTCCAGGCGCTTCAGCATGACGGTGACGCGCTTGAGCATGCTTTCGAGGAACTCGGCCGCAGCCTGAACGCGCCCGCCGTTGTGGCGCCCGTGGCGACACCGGCAGTCATCGCTCCGCCGCCGCCCGCACCGACTGCGGCACCGGTGGATGCAGCGGAGCCCGAGCCCCGTTACGAGCCGCTCGCCCGTTTCGCCCAGCCCGCCCCGCTTGCCGAGGAGGCCTCGACCGAGCCGGCCCGCGAGATCGACTGGAGCCGCTTCGCCGACAGCGCCGAGATCGCCGCTGGCAGTGACAACCTCGCCATCGGCCAGGCGCTGGTGCGCGTGCGCGGCAGCCTGCTGGAACGCATGGCCACCCAGGCCGGCGAGGTCAGCATCCGCCGCGCGCGGATGGAGTCCGAACTCGTTCAGATGAAGGCCGCGCTGCTCGACCTGGACGACAACCTGGAGCGCCTGCGCACCCAGCTGCGCGAACTGGACCTGCAGGCCGAGGCCCAGATGCACACCCAGCAGGAGCTGGCGCAGCAGGGCGGCCGCGAGTTTGACCCGCTGGAGTTCGACCGCTATACCCGCTTCCAGGAACTGACCCGCATGCTGACCGAGTCGGTCGGCGACGTGGCCACGCTGCAGCGCACGCTCAGCCGCAACGTGCAGATCGGTGAAGACGAGCTGGCCGCGCAATCACGGCTGACGCGCGAGCTGCAGGACGACCTGCTGCGCACCCGCCTGGTCGACTTCGACTCGATTGGCGAGCGCATGCACCGCGTCGTGCGCCAGGCCGCCCGAGACGCCGGCAAGCAGGTCAAGCTGGAAATCACTGGTGGCCAGACCGAGCTGGACCGCTCGGTGCTGGAGCGCACGGCAGGCGCCTTCGAGCACCTGCTGCGCAACAGCGTCGCCCACGGCATCGAGATGCCGGAAGCCCGCACGGCCGCCGGCAAGGAGGCCGCCGGCACGCTGCGCATCGAAGTGGGCCAGCATGGCAATGAAGTGCGCTTGAACTTCGTCGACGATGGCGCGGGCCTGAACCTGGCCCGCATCCGCGAGCGCGGCCTGCAGCTGGGCCTGCTCGCACCGGATGCCGAGCCCGACGACGCGCAACTGCGCCGGCTGATCTTCGCGCCCGGCTTCTCCACGGCCAGCCAGATCACCGAGCTCAGCGGTCGCGGCATCGGCATGGACGTCGTGCGCGCCGAAGTCGGCACGCTGGGCGGCAGCATCGAAACCACCTCCACCAGCGGCAAGGGCACCAGCTTCCTGCTGCGCCTGCCGCTGACCACCGCGCTGACCCAGGTCGTGCTGCTGAAGAGCGCCGAGCAGGTGGTGGCCGTACCGGCGGCGCTGATGCAGTCGGTCCAGCGCGTTCCCGTCGAGGCGGTCGAGGCAGCCTATGCCACCGGCAAGCTGCAGCATGGCGGCGCCGAACTGCCGTTCTACTGGCTGGGTGGCCTGCTGGGTCACGGTGGCCGCGGCCACACGCATGGCAAGCACGCGCCCATCGTGCTGGTGCGCAGCGCGCAGGCCTCGCTGGCCCTGCACGTCGATGAAGTCGTCGGCAACCAGGAAGTCGTCGTCAAGAACCTCGGCGCCCAGCTCAACCGCGTGCCGGGTCTTGCCGGCATCAGCCTGCTCGCTTCCGGCGACGTGGCGCTGATCTACAACGTCGTCGCCCTGGCCGACTGGTACGGCGCGGACGCGCAGGCCCGCCTCGCGACGGCGCGCGGGCAGCTGTCCGAGCACACGCCGGTCTCGCCGGACGCCGAAGAGGTCGTGCAGGCGCCGCTGGTCATGGTCGTCGACGACTCGCTGACCGTGCGCCGGGTCACCCAGCGCCTGCTGGAACGCGTGGGCCTGCGCGTCCTGCTGGCCAAGGACGGTCTGGACGCGATGGAGAAGCTGTCGGGCGACGAACTGCCGTCGGTGGTGCTGTCGGACATTGAGATGCCCCGCATGGACGGCTTCGACCTGGTGCGCAACATGCGTGCCGACGCGCGTCTGGCCCCGCTGCCGGTCATCATGATCACGTCCCGCATCGCCCAGAAGCACCGCGACTACGCGGCTCAGCTGGGCGTCGACCACTACCTTGGCAAGCCCTATGACGAAGAGCATCTGCTCGGGTTGATCCGCCAGTACACGCAGGCCGCAGTGGTAGTCTGACCGCATGTCCCAGGTAGTCGACCATCTTGCCGAGCTGACCGGTTTCCGTGACCGCGACGTCATGGACGTCACGCTCGTCATGGCGCTGCGCGACCTGCTCGAACCCGAGTCGGCCGCCATCTACCGCGCCGTGGGCGAGCCGGGCCAGGAGCGCTGGCTCACCCGCGCCCATCTGCGCGCGGGGGATGCCGTCGCCACGGCCGACCCGCTGTGGGCGAAGCCCGAGACGCTGCCGCTGGTGGCCACGCACCCGTTGCGCCTTGAGGCCATGCGCAGCCGCAGCGTTACGCAAGTGGCCCAAGGCGGGCAGTGGCTGTACCTGTTTCCCATCGCCACCGAGCGTGACGTCATCGGCGTCATCGAGATCCTGTCGACCCGCCGGCTCGGCACGGGCGCGCAGCGCATGGTCAGCAGCGTGCTGCGGATCTATCACAACTTCCAGGGCCTGCTCGACTACTCCGAGCGCGACACGCTGACGGGCCTGCTGAACCGCAAGACCTTCGACGAGAGCTTCCTGAAGGTGCTCTCAGACCTTCCGGCGCGGCCTGCAGCGAGCCACGAGGCCGAGGACCGGCGCCACGAGGCGGCGACCACACACTATGTGCTCGGCGTCATCGACATCGACCACTTCAAGAACGTCAACGACCGCTTCGGGCACCTGATCGGCGACGAAGTGCTGCTGCTGCTGTCGCGATTGATGCGCGGCTCCTTCCGTTTTCACGACATGCTCTACCGCTTCGGCGGCGAGGAGTTCGTCGTGCTGATGCGATGCGACGAGCAAGTCCATGCTGGCGAGGCCTTCGAGCGCCTGCGCCTGAACACCGAGCGTTACGCCTTCCCTCAGGTGGGCCATATCACGGTGAGCATCGGCTTCACCGAAGTGCGCAGCGGCGACGGGCCGGCGACGGCTTTCGAGCGCGCCGACAAGGCCGTCTATCACGCCAAGGGACATGGCCGCAACCAGGTGCATAACTATGCGGCCCTGGTGGCGAGCGGTGTGATCCAGGAAGCCGTCCAGCACGACAACAGCGACGCCGAGTTGTTCTGACTCTTCTTGGCTGATAGGTCAGCGGCCGTCCGGTGTGTATTGGTTGCGAGCAGTGACGCCAAATAGAAAACGCGCCGACCCGTGTTGGTGACGGGTAGGCGCGCTTTGTAGCAAAGGGCCGAAGAGTCAGCCCGGTGCTCTGGGACGCTCAGAGGCGTCCTTTTCGATCAGGAGTTGCGACGGCGGCGGCTGCCGATGAAGCCCATCATGCCCAGGCCAGCCAGGAGCATGGCGTAGGTTTCGGGCTCAGGCACCGGCAGGGCCGTGGCCGACGCGGAGATCGCGTAGGCGGACAGCTCGGCGTTGGACATGCCGAAGACCTTGAAATGATAAGAACCAGCGGCCAACGCGTCGAAATGGCTCGTCGACACGGCGGAGAAGCCGTGGCCAACGACCAGTTGGTCATCGGCGGTGCCGACGGTCGCGTCAAAACCTGCGGTGTAGATGCCGTAGAAGGCGGGGTTCAGGCTGCCAACGAAGGTCGTGACATTGCTTTCGACCTTCGAAGCTGCGGTGAGCGAGAACGTGAAGTTGTCATTGACGATGGCGCCAAACGACGTGGCGAAACCACCGCTGTTCGTGATGTCTTCGTCAAGCACGCCGAGAGCCTTCGTGGTGGCGTTGGCGCCGATCGAGGCGATGGACAGGAGGGCAGCAGCGGAGATAGTTTTGAAGGTCATTTGAGATGGTTTCTCGTGCGGTTAGGGTTAGCGTTATCAAAGCAATATAGATGCCAGATATAAATTCCTTTATGAAACAACGGCTTGTATCTGTTGGGCCAGCTGTCCGTAAAAGAAGTCGACACACCCATTCGAGGGATTAAATGTGAATATTCGCCCCGTCCTACACCAGGCGCGGAGATTGGTCCCGCAATAACCCGGGTCTGCGCGGTTGAGTTTCTCGCGCCAGCAGTGGGTCACACCTTGCGGCTTTTCACGACCGCGTAGCGCGCCAGCGTCCGTCCCCGCGCCGCAGCGTGGTCGACGATGGGCTGCGGGTAGTCCACCCCCTGCATCGCCAGCGGCGCGCGCTCCCAGGGCGCGTGGATGGCCTTGGCGTCGAGGCCGGCCAGCTCCGGGCAGTAGCGGCGGATGAAGCGACCCTCGGCATCGAACTTTTCGCTCTGGCTGGTCGGGTTGAAGATGCGGAAATAGGGCTGCGCGTCGCAGCCGCTGCTGCTGGCCCACTGCCAGCCGCCGTTGTTGGCGGCGAGGTCGTAGTCCAGCAGCTTCTCGGCAAAGTAGGCCTCACCTCGCCGCCAGTCCAGCCCCAGGTCCTTGGTCAGAAAGCTGGCCGTCACCATGCGCAGGCGGTTGTGCTGGTAGCCGGTCTGGTTGAGCTGGCGCATCGCGGCGTCCACCAGCGGGTAGCCGGTGAGACCGTCGCACCAGGCCTGGAAGAGGGCGTCAGCATGCTCGCCCGTTTCCCACGCGATGCCGTCGTACTCGGGCCGAAAGGCCGCGCGCATGGCATGTGGGTGGTGGTACATCACCTGGTGATAGAAATCGCGCCAGATCAGCTCCGACAGCCAGATCTCGGCGCCGTGGTCGCCGCCCTGCATCAGCTGATGAGCGATGCGCGCCAGGCGGCGGATGGACACGGTGCCGAAGCGCAGGTGCACGCTCAGGTAGCTCGGGCCCTTGGCGGCGGGGAAGTCGCGCTTCTTGTCGTAGTCGGCGATGCGGTCCAGGAAGTCGTCCAGCAGCGCCTCGGCGCCTCGACTGCCCTGGCCGACGTGCTCGATCAGCCCGGCGAGCTCGAAGCCGATGTCTGCCAGCGCCGGCACCCCCTTGGCAAGCGTCGTCTTCGCCAGCGCGTGGGCGTGGCGTTCAACCGGATAACTGCTCAGGTAGAACTCGTCCACCTTGCGCAGCCAGGCGTTCTTGTAGGGTGTGAACACGCCGTACGGCCCGCCGACCGCCGTCATCACCTCGCGGCGCTCGAAGATGACATGGTCCTTGAACGTTCTCAACCCGGCGTTGAAGGGCTTCAGCAGCTCCGCCACCAGCGCGTCGCGCATCAGCGCCTGCGGTTCGTCGTCGTGGTTGGTGAAAACGGCCTGCACGCCCAGCTCGGTGGCAAGGCGCGGGATCTCGTCCGCCGCGAAGCCATGGCGCACGATGAGCGCGCCGCCCAGCCGGCGCAGGTCTTCGTCCAGCACCTTCAGCGCACCGAGAATGAACTCGACGCGCCGGTCCGCACGCGGCAGGGCGTCGAGGATGTCGCGGTCCAGCACGAAGGCGCAGAAGACCTGCTTGGCGCTTCGGAGCGCGTGGTAGAGCGCCGCATGGTCATCAACGCGCAGATCACGGCGGAACCAGACCAGCGCACGTTCGAAAGAAGGATTCATGCCCGCAGATTAAGGTCTTGGCGTGCCAGCCCATGCGCGCTTGCCTTGACCGGTACCGGCCTCCCAGGCGATTGGCGCTGACTCGCAAAGAGCCCGGAATAAAATGCGTGCCATGCCTGCCGACCGGATCGTCCTGACCAACCAGTTCCTCATCGCCATGCCGGGCATGGCCGACGAGGCCTTCGCAGGCGCCGTGGTCTACCTCTGCGAGCACAACGACAACGGCGCGTTGGGCCTGGTCATCAACAAGCCGATCTCGCTGACGCTGGGCACGCTGTTCGAGAAAGTCGAGCTCAGCCCGCCCAGCGACCCGCTGGCCGAGACGCCCGTCTACTACGGCGGCCCAGTGCAGACCGACCGAGGCTTCGTGCTGCACGAGCCGCTGGACGAGCAGGGCGGCCACTACAACGCCACGCTGGTCGTGCCGGGCGGCCTGGAGATGACCACCAGCCGCGACGTGCTGGAGGCGCTGTCCAACGGCGCCGGTCCGCGCAAGATCCTCGTCACGCTGGGTTACAGCGGCTGGGCCGCCGGACAGCTCGAGGAAGAAATTGGTCGCAACGGCTGGCTGACGGTCGACGCCTCGCCGGCCATCATCTTTGACACGCCCGTGGAGCAGCGCTACGAGAAGGCCCTGGCGCTGCTGGGCGTGGACCCGCGCATGCTCAGCTCGGACGCGGGCCACGCCTGATGAAGGCTGCCGCTGAGCCTTCGCAGCTTCAGTCCTTTCTCGCGTTTGATTTCGGCACCCGCCGCATCGGCGTGGCCTCCGGCACGCGCCTGCTCGGTGCCGCCGAACCGCGTGCCACCGTCAAAAGCGGAGACTTCGACGCCATCGCCGCCCTGGTCAAGACCTGGCAACCCGACGCCCTCGTCGTCGGCGTTCCTCGCTACCCCGACGGTGCTCCGCACGAGATGACCGCCAAGGCGCAGAACTTCGGCCGGCGCCTGGCCGGGCGCCACCATCTGCCGGTCTTCGAGGTGGACGAGCGCTACACCAGCGTCGAGGCAGAAGCCGAAGGCGCCCAGGACGTGGACGCCGCCGCCGCCGCCCTCATCCTTGAACAATTCTTCAGAGAACACCCATGAGTGCCGCCCGGGCATCCGAAGGGACCACACCGCAGTGCTTTGCACGGAGGTTTTTAAAATGAGCGACCTCAAACTGGACGCTGAAGGCCTGTACCTTGAGCTCAAACGCGGCGTGCAGCGCCTGCTGACCGCCGACACCGCCCTGGTGGGCATCTGGAGCGGCGGCGCCTGGCTGGCCGAGCGCCTGGCAGCCGATCTGGGGCTGGTCTCCGGCACCATCTCCAGCGCCCTGCACCGCGACGACTTCGGCTCGCGCGGCATGGCCAAGGCCGACCACACCAAGCTGCCCTTCGACGTCAACGACCGCGACATCCTGCTCATCGACGATGTGCTCTACACCGGCCGCACGACGCGCGCCGTCATCAACGAGCTGTTCGACTTCGGCCGCCCGGCCAGCGTGCAGCTGGCGGTGCTGGTGGACCGCGGCGGGCGGCAGTTGCCGATCGAGCCGGTGTTTTCTGCGGCGCGGGTCAGCCTGTCCGCAGACCAGCACCTTCGCCTGGCGCGTACGGACGATGGCCGATTCGCCTTCGAGGTCAAATGATGTTGAGCAAGCGAAATCCCCAGCTGAACAAGCACGGCGAGCTGATCCATCTGCTGTCAATCGAAGGCCTGCCGCGCGCGGTCATCGACCAGATCCTGGACACGGCCGGCAGCTTTCTCTCGGTCAACGAACGCGAGGTCAAGAAGGTGCCGCTGCTGCGCGGCAAGTCGGTGTTCAACCTTTTCTTCGAGAACAGCACGCGCACCCGCACCACCTTCGAGATCGCGGCCAAGCGCCTGTCTGCCGACGTCATCAACCTCGACATCGCCCGCAGCTCCACCGCCAAGGGCGAGACGCTGCTGGACACGGTCGCCAACCTCAGCGCCATGCATGCCGACATGTTCGTCGTGCGCCACAGCGAGAGCGGTGCGCCGCACCTGATCGCCCAGCACTGCGCCCCTCATGTACACGTCGTCAACGCCGGCGACGGCCGCCATGCGCACCCGACGCAGGGCCTGCTGGACATGTACACGATCCGGCACTTCAAGAAGGACTTCCGCAACCTGACGGTGGCCATCGTCGGCGACATCGTGCATTCGCGCGTCGCCCGCTCGGACATCCACGCGCTGAACATCCTGGGCGTGCCCGAGATCCGCGCCGTCGGCCCGAAAACGCTGGTGCCCGGCGACCTGCGCGACATGGGCGTGCGCGTCTGCCACGACATGGCCGAGGGCGTGCGGGACGCCGACGTCATCATCATGCTGCGCCTGCAGAACGAGCGCATGAACGGCGGCATGCTGCCCAGCAGCGGCGAGTTCTTCAAGCACTTCGGCCTGACGCCCGACAAGCTGCGCCTGGCCAAGCCGGACGCCATCGTCATGCACCCGGGCCCCATCAACCGCGGCGTGGAAATCGCGTCCGAAGTGGCCGACGGCAAGAGCAGCGTCATCCTTCCGCAAGTGACATTCGGCATCGCTGTCCGAATGGCTGTCATGGCCATCCTCGCCGGGAACGAAGCATGAAGATCCTGATCAAAGGTGGCCGGCTGATCGACCCGGCATCCAACCTCGACCGCATCGGCGACGTCGCCATCGCCAACGGCCGCATCGTGCATCTGGGCGATGTCGGTGACTTCAGCGCCGAGCGCACGGTCGAGGCCACCGGTCTCATCGTCGCCCCTGGCCTGGTCGACCTCTGTGCGCGCCTGCGCGAGCCGGGCCATGAGCACGAAGGCCTCCTGGAAAGCGAACTCGCGGCGGCCGCAGCCGGCGGCGTGACCAGCCTGGTCTGCCCGCCCGACACCGACCCCGTGCTCGACGAACCGGGCCTGGTCGAGATGCTGAAGTTCCGCGCCCGCAAGCTCAGCCGCTGCCGCCTCTTTCCGCTCGGCGCGCTGACGCGCCAACTTGGCGGCGCGGCACTGACCGAGATGGCCGAGCTGACCGAGGCCGGCTGCATCGGCTTTTCGCAGGCCGAGGTGCCGATCAAGGACACGCTGGTGCTGAGCCGCGCGCTGCAATACGCCGCCACCTATGGTTACACCGTCTGGCTGCGCCCGCTGGACGCCTACCTGGGCGGCGGCGTGGCCGCCAGCGGCTCGGTGGCCACGCGGCTGGGCCTGTCCGGCGTGCCGGTCAGCGCCGAGACGGTGGCGCTGCACACCATCTTCGAGCTGGTCCGCGCCACCGGCGCACGGGTGCACATCTGCCGCCTCAGCAGCGCCGCCGGCGTCGAGCTGGTGCGCGCAGCGAAGAAGGAAGGCCTGCCCATCACGGCCGACGTGTCCATCAACTCGCTGCACCTCAGCGATGTGGACATCGGCTACTTCGACTCCGCCATGCGCCTGACGCCGCCGCTGCGCCAGGGCCGCGACCGAGACGCGCTGCGCGCCGGTCTGGCCGATGGCAGCATCGACGCGCTGGTGTCCGACCACATGCCCGTGACCACTGACGAGAAGGCCGTGCCCTTTGCCGAGGCGACGCCGGGCGCGACCGGGCTCGAGCTGCTGCTGTCCCTGAGCCTGCGCTGGGCCCAGGACTCCGGCCTGCCGCTGCAACGCGCGCTGGCCGTCGTCACGGCCGAGCCGGTGCGCGTGCTGGGCAGTGCCCTCGGCTCGCTGGCCGCCAGCGCCGGGCGTTTGGTGGAAGGCGGCGTCGCCGACGTCTGCGTGTTCGACGCCGGCGCCAGCTGGGCGGTCACGCCGGAGCTGCTGGCCAGCCAAGGCAAGCACACACCGTTCGCGTTCTCGTCCAGCGGCTTCGAGCTGCCGGCGCGGATGCGAACCACGCTGGTGGCGGGCCACATCGCCTACAACGCCGAATGACGGATCGGTTGAGGGGCATCTGGCGCCTGGCGCGCCTGACACCCCATGTGTTGCACGGCCTGTGGATCGTGCGCACCGCGTTCGGCCGCATGACGCCCGAGCAGCGCCACGAGCGCATCCAGTGGTGGTCGCGCAAGACGCTGCGCATCCTCGGCATTGAGCTGAAGGTCTCGGGCACCGCGCTGACTGCGGGTCATCTGGTTGTGGCCAACCATGTTTCCTGGCTGGACATCGCCGGCGTGCACGCCGTGTTGCCGCAGGCGCGCTTCGTCTCCAAGGCCGACGTGAAGCACTGGCCGGTTGTCGGCGCCCTGGTCACGGGCGCCGGCACGCTCTACATCGAACGCACGAGCAAGCGTGACGCGTTGCGTGTCGTGCACCAGACGGCCGAGGCGCTGCAAGCGGGCGACTGCGTCGCCGTCTTCCCCGAAGGCACGACCGGTGCCGGCCCCGAGCTGCTGCCCTTCCATGCCAACCTGCTGCAGGCCGCCGTTGCCACCCAGTCGCCGGTGCTGCCGGTCGTGCTGCGCTGGTACGAGCCGGGCGAGCGCTTCAGCGCGTCGGCGCGTTTCATCGGTGACATGACGCTGACGCAGAGCCTCTGGGCCATCGCCTCGGCGCGAGGGTTGGGCATCGATGTGCAGATCCTGCCGCCCGTGCCGACGGCCGGACTGGACCGCCGCGAATTGGGCGAGAGGCTGCGCGGGGCGATCAGCGCGCGCCTGTAAGCCAGGCCAGGCCTGCTGTCGTGCCCGCATGCGGCCGGTATTCCAGGCCGATGGCACCGGGCCATGCGCGCGCCCGCAACAGCGCGAAGTCGGCGGCGTATTCCTCTGCTTCGGGTTCCTGCCGGCCGGCCACGCCGGCGACCTGCACATGGCCGAGGACGCCGAGGTCCAGCGCCCGTCCCACATGCATCAGCGACTCGCCCTCGGCGACGCGGCAGTGATAGAGGTCCAGTTGCAGCTTCACGCGCGGGGAATTCAGCGCCGCCAGCAGTTCCAGCGCCTGCGCCTGGCGGTGCAGGAAATAGCCGGGCATGTCGCGCCGGTTGATGGGCTCGACGACCAGCGGCAGCGGCGACTGCTCCGCCGCCCAGCCCAGATTGGCAAGCCATGTCCCGCGCGTCTCGGGCGTGTCTTCCGCGAGGCCGGACAGCACGTGCACGCGCTCGGCGCCCAGGCCGCTGGCCAGTTCCAGGCCACGCAGCGTCGCATCGCGGAACTCGGCTTCGCGGCCGGGCAGGGCCGCGAAGCCGCGCACGCCGGCCGCCCAGTCGCCGGCCGGTGCATTGATGAGCACGACACGCAAGCCGGCCAGGCTGGCGGCCAATGCATCGGCGTCGTGCAGATGGGGCTGTTGCAGTTCGACGGCCGAGAAGCCATCGGCCCGCGCGGCGGCCGCGCGGTCGAGGTAGGCGTGCTCCGTGTACAGCCAATCGAGGTTGGCGGCGAAGCTCGCAGGGATCACTTCGACTCCGCCACCAGGGCCGGGTTCAACCGCGGGTCGTTGTACATCTTGAACTGGCGATAGACCTTGAAGTAGGCCCGGCCGGCGCGTGAGTCGGCCAGCAGTTCGTCGAAGCAGTGGCCGAGGTCGGCGCGCTGCTGGATGAGCCGCTGCAGCCGCTCGCCGCAGGCCTGGCGATGGGCGTCGTCCACGTCGGAGCGCACGGTCTGCTCGCGCATCGCGGCGATCTTCAGGCCGAGGATGGAGATGCGGTCCAGCATGGAGCCGGCCGTCTCGCTGTTCAGCCGCGCGCCGGTCGGCACGGTCGAGCGGGGCAGGGCGCTGGCCAGCGTGGCGGGATCGACGAGGCCGAGCGCGCTGAGCACGAACTCGTCGACACGTTCGATGGCGTCGTTGCGGGCCTGGTTGTGGCGGTCGATGGCACGCTTGTTGGCGACGATCTCGGCGTCCGGCGCCTGGGTGCGGCGGGCCAGGTCTTCCTGTGCCCACAGGCTGCGGTTGTGAAAGTGGTTGACGGCGATCCAGCCGGCCAGGTCACTGGCTTCGATCGCCTGGGGCAGCGAGGCCAGGGCCGCGTCATGCGCGGCGATCACTTCGGTCGAGGAGGGCAGGGCAGCGGTCATAGGCGTGGGCGGGGCGCTGTCAGAATTCCGCGCCACTGTGATTGAACTGCAAATGATAGAAGCCAGCCTCCCGCCCAAGCCGCTGATCGTGCGCCTGCGCAACTTCGTCGGCGACACGGTGCTGAGCCTGCCGGCGCTGCGCCTGCTGGAGCAGCACGGCTACCGGCTGGAACTCGTGGGCAAGGGCTGGGCGCGCGGGCTGCTGGAGGCCGAGGGCTGGGCGGTGCATGTGCGGCCTAAAGATCTGCGCGAACGCATCGCGCAACTGCGCGAGCTGAGGCGGCGCTTCAGGACCGAGGACCCGGGCTTCGACCAGCGCGCCAACACGCTGCTCTTCCCCTATGCCTTCTCCGCTGCGCTGGATGCGCGCCTTGCAGGGCTGAAGGCCGAGGGCCATGCCGGCGACGGCCGCACATGGCTGATGCGTCGCGGCCACCCGCGTCGCGAGGGGCGGCACACGCTGGTCGAGTACTGGGAACTGGCCTGCGACTTCCTCGGCATCCAGGCCGAGCCTCCGGCCGACATCCGCATGAAGGTTTCGGACGCGCAGCGCGATCAGGCACGGGCGCTGCTGGCTTCACATGGCCTGGAGGCGGGCCGCCTGGTGCTGATCTGCCCGTTCGCGAATGGGCGCGTGGAGTTCCTCGACCGCAGCTGGCCGGCCTTTCCGGACTTCGTGCGGCGCCTGCACGCGGCCGGCCGGCAAGTGGTGATCGTGCCGGGGCCGGCGGAGGTGGAAGGCGCGAAGGCGCTGTACCCGGATGCGAGCCGCCTGGACGGCGTCGCGCTGGGTGTTTACAACGCGCTGCTTCAGTTGGCCGGCGTCGTCGTCGCCAACGACACGGGCCCGGCCCACATGGCCGCTGGCGTGGGCGCGAGGCTGCTCAGCATCTGGGGGCCCGTGGACGCCGCGCGCTGGGCGCCCTGGGGCTCGACCGTGACCCTGATGCGACGTGGACCGGGTGAGTGGTCCAGCGTCGACGAGGTCATTTCAGCCGTGGATCAGGCCTTGCCTTGATTGGCTACAGCGGCTGCCGCCTTGGCCGCCGCTTCGGCGTCACCCAGGTAGTAGCTCTTGATCGGCTTGAGGTTCGCGTCGAGTTCGTAGACCAGCGGGATGCCGTTGGGGATGTTGACGCCGACGATCGCGTCGTCCGCGATGTTGTCGAGGTACTTCACCAGTGCGCGGATGCTGTTGCCGTGGGCGGCGATCAGCACGCGCTCACCGCCCTTGATGGCCGGCGCGATGGTGTCGTTCCAGAACGGCAGCACGCGGGCGACCGTGTCCTTCAGGCATTCGGTCAGCGGAATGTCCTCGGCGTCCAGGCCGCGGTAGCGGCGGTCGCTGCGTTCACTGCGCGGGTCGTTCGCTTCCAGTGCCGGCGGCGGCGTGTCGTAGCTGCGGCGCCAGATCAGCACCTGCTCGTCGCCGTACTGCTTGGCCATGTCCGCCTTGTTCAGACCCTGAAGGCTGCCGTAATGGCGCTCGTTCAGGCGCCAGGCGTGGCGCACGGGCAGCCAGGTGCGGTCCATCTGGTCCAGCGCATGCCACAGCGTCCAGACGGCGCGCTTGAGCACCGAGGTGTAGGCGATGTCGAAGTCGTAGCCGCCTTCCTTCAGCAGCCGGCCGGCGCTCTTGGCCTGCTCGACGCCGGTGGGCGTCAGGTCCACGTCGGTCCAGCCGGTGAAGCGGTTTTCCAGGTTCCAGGTCGATTCGCCGTGGCGGATGAGGACGAGCTTGTACATGGGCAGAAGACGCACAGGGTTGATGGAAGCGGCGGATTATCGGACGCGGCGATAATCGCCGGCTTCGTTGAATCTCACGGGATGCTTGCTTGAACTTCCTGATCCAGAACTGGTACTTGATCGTCGTCGCCCTGGCCTCGGGCGGCCTGCTGATATGGCCCCTGGTGGTGTCCGGCTCGCAGGGTGCGGCCGTCAGCCCCGCCCAGGCGGTGCAGCTGATCAACCGCGAGAAGGGCATCCTGATCGACGTCAGCGAGCCCGAGGAGTTCGCCAAGGGCCACGCCGTGGGTGCGCGCAACGCGCCTCTGGGCCAGCTCGAAGGCCACAAGGCCCTGCCGTCCAACAAGGCCCTGCCGCTGGTGCTGGTGTGCGCGACCGGCGCACGCGCCGGCCGCGCCGCAGGCATGCTGCGCAAGTTGGGCTACGAGAAGGCCCAGGTGCTGGCCGGCGGCCTGAAGGGCTGGCGGGAGGCAAATTTGCCGGTGGAGAAAACCGCGTAGCGGTTTCGCCAAAACGGCGTAAAGCCGCTTTAGCTACCCAGGAGACGGACCATGGCCCAAGTCAAGATGTACACGACGCTGATCTGCCCGTTCTGCATCCGCGCCAAGATGCTGCTGAAGCGGCGCGGCGTGGAGGAGATCCAGGAGATCCGCGTCGACCTGAATCCCGCCGAGCGGGACGCGATGATCCAGATGACCGGCCGCCGCACGGTGCCGCAGATCTTCATCGGCGACACCCATGTCGGGGGGTGCGACGACCTTGTCGCACTGGACCAGCAGGGTCGGCTGGAGCCCTTGCTCCAGGCCGCCTGATTTCAAGCCCGGGCAAGTCCCCGCATTCCCGCGTGGGGCCTCTCACGAGGCCTCACCCATAATTCATCACCGCCCGCAGCGCGCCGCCTGCGGGCTTTTGTTTGACGCTTCGTTCGAAAGAAGAGTTCCATGGCCGACGAGATCCAAGCTGCCGCCGAAGGCACCCCCGTGTTCCAGATCCAGCGCATGTATCTGAAGGATCTGTCGCTTGAGCAACCCAATGCGCCGCACATCCTGCTGGAGCAATCGCAGCCCCAGGTCGACATCAACCTGACGCTGTCGGCCGAGAACGTCACCGACGGCATCTTCGAAGTCACCGTCACTGCCACCGTCAACACCAAGGTGGGCGACAAGACGCTGTTCCTGGTGGAAGCCAAGCAGGCCGGCATCTTCGAGATCCGCAACGTGCCCCAGGATCAGGTCGAAGGCATCCTGGGCATCGTCTGCCCGCAGATGGTCTACCCCTATCTGCGCGCCATCGTGTCGGACGTCTGCACCCGCGCCGGCTTCCCGCCCGTGCTGCTGACGGAAGTGAACTTCCAGGCCATGTTCGAAGCCCAGCAGGCGCAGCGCGCCGCGCAAGGCGGCCAAGCGGTCAACTGATTCACCTGAGCTGATACGACGCCCCGCCAAGTGCGGGGCGTTTTACTTGGGTGAAACTCTCGCGCATGACGACGATGAAGATCAGCGTTCTCGGTGCCGGCGCCTGGGGCACGGCCCTGGCCATCCAGGCCGCGCGGGCCGGCCATGACGTGAGCCTGTGGGGCCGGGACGCCGAGGCCATGGCGCAGATGCGCGCCAGCCGCCGCAACGCCACCTATCTGCCAGATAGCGACCTGCCCGCCGCCCTCGGATTGACGGCTGACCGGAGTGCGGCAATCGCCCACGCCGCCGAGGGCCTGACCATCATTGCGACGCCCATGTCCGGACTGCGCGAAACCCTGGCGGCGCTGCCGTCCACCCAGCGCGTGCTGTGGCTGTGCAAGGGCTTCGAAGCCGGCACGGGTCGGCTGGGCCACGAGATCGCTCGCGAGCTGCAGCCGGCCATGCATGTCGGCGTGCTGTCGGGGCCAAGCTTTGCGCAGGAAGTAGCCGCCGGCAGGCCGACGGCGCTCGTCGCCGCCAGCGAGAACGCCGAACTGGCGCAGGCCGCCGTCGATGCCTTCCACGGCGAGCGCTTGCGCGTCTACACCTCCAGCGACCCGGTGGGCGTGGAGGTGGGCGGCGCGGTCAAGAACGTGATGGCCATTGCCGTGGGTATCTGCGATGGGCTGTCAGCTGCGGCGCCCGACGGGCCCGGTCTGAATGCCCGCGCCGCGCTGATCACGCGCGGCTTGGCCGAGATGCTGCGGCTGGGCGTGGCGCTGGGTGCCAAGGTCGAGACCTTCATGGGACTGTCCGGCCTGGGCGACCTGGTGCTGACGGCGACGGGCGACCTGTCGCGCAACCGGCGTGTCGGCCTGATGCTGGCCGAGGGCCTGGCGCTGCCGGAAATCCTGGCCCGCCTGGGCCATGTCGCCGAGGGCGTCTACAGCGCGCCAACGGTGCTGGCGCGGGCGCGCGAGGCGGGTGTCGAGATGCCGATCACCGAAGGCATGGTGGCCTTGCTGGAAGGCCGACTGCCGGTCGGCGAGGCGGTCGAGCGGTTGATGAGCCGGGACGCGCGGGCTGAGTAGTCAGCCCCCGCCTGCGTAGCCGTTCTGGCGCCAGGCTTCAAACACGGCGACGGCGACGCTGTTGCTCAGATTGAGGCTGCGCTGACCTTCCCGCATCGGCAGCCTGACGCGCTGTTCGAGCGCAAAGCCGTCCCGCAGCGCGGGCGGCAGGCCGGCGGTCTCACTGCCGAAGACGAACCAGTCGCCCGGCTGCCAGGCCACTTCGCTGAACGGCCGGCTGCCGCGTGTCGTGAAGGCGAACATCCGCGCCGGGTCGGGCGACTCGGCAGTCAGAAACGCGGCCCAGTCGGCGTGGCGCTGAACGCGGGCGTACTCGTGATAGTCCAGGCCGGCGCGCTGCAGCAGCTTGTCTTCCATCGAAAAGCCCAGCGGCTCGATGAGGTGCAGCGTGCAACCGGTGTTGGCCGCAAGCCGGATCACGTTGCCCGTGTTGGGCGGGATCTCGGGGTTGACGAGGACGATGTGGAACATGGGGCGGGAGTATCCCGCGCAGCTACTCGTCGCCAGGCTCCGGCGTCCTTGAAATGACCCAGGCCCGCACGCTCATCGCGCCCGCCTGCAGCAGCACGCGGGCCAGCTCGAACAGCGTGGCGCCGCTGGTCATCACGTCGTCCAGCACGGCGACGCTGGCGCCTTGCAGCCGGGTCGTCTTCAGCGGCTCGACGGCGAAGACACCGCGCACATTGGCCGCGCGTGCCTCCAGCTTGAGGCCTGCCTGGCGCTCGTTGTGGCGCACGCGCAGCAGCATGTCGGGCTCGCAGCGCAGGCCGCGCCGCCGCGCCAGCGCCTTGGCCAGTTCGTGCGCCTGGTTGTAGCCACGCTCGCGCAGCCGCTCGACGGACAGGGGCACCGGCAGCAGCCAGTCCGGCGTGTTGACGTCGGCCGCACCGAGTGCGGAGTTCAGCCGCTCCAGCAGGCTCTCGCGCAGCTCCAGGGCCTGGTGGTACTTGAAGTGCTGCAACAGGCCGTCCCACGGGAAGCGGTAGTCCAGCGCAGCCACCGTGCGGTCCAGCGGTGGGGCGTCGACGAGGCAGCGGCCACACTGCGGCCGCGGCCTGTCGGTCAGTGCAAGCGGCAGCTTGGCCGCGCAAGTCCAGCAGCGCGGCTGCGGCCGGGCGTAGAGGGCCAGGCAGTGCTCGCAAATGGTCTGGTGGCTCCAGGCGCGGCAGACGGCGCACTGGCCGGCGCAGCGCATCAGGACCTTCTCGACGAGTGCCGGTTTGGGCGCTGGCAGCATCGGCTCAATATACTGACCGGCCCATGAGTGATTCCGTCCCGGCCCCTACTTCAAACAAGGGGCCGCGGCCTCAGGACCTGGATGAGGCTGCGCTGCGTCACCATGCCCGCCGTCTCGCCAAAGCCGCCGAGGCGCCCTGGCTCCATGCCGAGGCAGCGCGCCGCATGGCCGAGCGCCTGCCCTTCATCAAACTGCAGCCGGACCGCCTGCTGGATGCGTCGCCCGCGCTGGGCGCCAGCACCGAAGTGCTGCGTCTCACCTACCCCAAGGCAGAGATGCTCTGGCACGAAGCGGACGCGTCGCTGGCCAGGCGCGCGGCCGCAGCGCGCTCCCTCGGCTGGTGGCAGAAGCTGCGCGGCACGGGCTCCGGCCAGGTTGACGCCTTGCCTGTGAAGCCCGATGTCGAGCTGCTGTGGTCCAACATGGCCTTGCATGCCAGCGCCAACCTGCCCGAGCAGTTGAGCGCATGGCAGGCGAGCCTGGCTGTGGGTGGCTTCGTCATGTTTTCCTGCCTGGGCCCGGACAGCTTCGTCGAACTGCGCCCGCTCTACGCCCGCAACGGCTGGGGCCGGCCGGCGCCGGACTGGTGGGACATGCACGACATTGGCGACCTGGTGCTGAAGGCCGGCTTTGCCGACCCGGTGATGGACCAGGAGCGGCTGCGCCTGACATGGGCCAGCCCCGAAGCCCTGCTGACCGACCTGCGCGCCCTGGGCGGCAACCTCGCCCCGGCGCGCTTCCAGGGCCTGCGTGGTCGCAAGTGGCGGGCCGGACTCGTCGCGCAACTGGAAAGCCTGCGTGGCGCCGATGGGCGGCTGGGCCTGACGCTGGAGCTGGTATTCGGCCATGCCTTCAAGGCTGCGCCGAGGCTGACGATGGCAGCAGAAACCCATGTCTCGGTCGACGCCATGCGCGCCACGCTGCGCAAGGGGCGGGCCGAAGGCTGATCGCTAGGTGATTCCCGGGGGCCGGCCTGCGCCGAGCACCCGGGCACCTCGGGCTAAAATCCCGGGCCGCTTAGAGGGCTACGGGCAAAACCCGGCCCAATCCGCGGATCTTGCAGCGCCAAGTCCGGCCCATTCCTCAGTTTGGGATGGACAAGCAAGTCCTGCTCTTCAAAGAACCAAGTGACAACCATGACGATGATGAACGCACGAGTGCACAGCGCCTCACGCGGCTGGGCCTACCGGGCCGCTGCGGCGGCGACGGCCGCCCTGGCCACGGGTTCGGCCCTCGCGGTGAATGACCTCAAAGGCGGCCCGGGCGTCAATCAGCTCAATCTGCACGAGCCGGTCACGCGCATCGCGCACGACCAGATGTGGCTGCACAACTTCGTGTTGATCGTCTGCGTGGTCATCTTCGTCGCCGTGTTCGGCGTCATGTTCTATTCGATCTTCAAGCACCGCAAATCCAAGGGTGCGGTCTCGGCCAACTTCCACGAAAGCGTGGCCGTCGAGATCGCCTGGACCGTGGTGCCTCTGCTGATCGTCATCGGCATGGCCCTGCCGGCCACCAAGGTCGTCGTTGCCATGAAGGACACGACCAACGCCGACGTGACCATCAAGGCCACCGGCTACCAGTGGAAATGGGGCTACGACTACCTGAAGGGCGAGGGCGAGGGCATCGGCTTCCTGGCCACGCTCGACACCGCCCAGCGCGAGCAGTCCGACTCCGGCAAGCCAGCGCCGGTCGACGACTACCTGCTGAAGGTCGACAACCCGCTGGTCGTGCCGGTGGACAAGAAGATCCGCATCATCACCACGGCCAACGACGTCATCCACGCCTGGATGGTGCCGGCCTTCGGCGTCAAGCAGGATGCCATCCCCGGCTTCGTGCGCGACACCTGGTTCAAGGCCGAGAAGCTCGGTGACTTCTATGGCCAGTGCGCCGAGCTGTGCGGCAAGGAACACGCCTACATGCCCATCCACGTGAAGGTCGTGTCCGCCGAGGATTACACCGCCTGGGTCACGGCCAAGCAGAAGGAAGCCGCCGCCAAGGCCGATGATCCGAGCAAGGTCTGGGAGCAGGCGGCGCTGATCGCCCGCGGCGAGAAGGTCTACACCGCCAATTGCGCGGCCTGCCACAAGGCGGACGGCAGCGGCGCAGGCCCCGTCAAGCCGCTCGACAAGTCGCCGGTGGTGCTGGACGCCGACAAGTCCAAGCAGATTGCCATCCTGCTCAACGGCATCCTCGACAAGGGCATGCCGGCCTGGAAGCAGCTGAGCGACACCGACATCGCGGCCGTCATCACGTACACGAAGAACAGCTGGTCCAACAAGACGGGCCAGACCGTGCAGCCGGCCGAAGTGCTGGCAGCCCGCAAGTAAGACGAACGCCGAATCAGAGGAAATCACATGAGTGCAGTGCTCCCCCCCCACGGCGTTCACGGCGGCCACGACGGCCATGCCCACGACCACCACGACGACCACCATGCACCCCACGGCTGGCGCCGCTGGGTGTTCGCGACCAACCACAAGGACATCGGCACGCTGTACCTGCTGTTCTCGTTCGCGATGCTGATGGTCGGCGGCATCCTGGCGCTGTGCATCCGCGCAGAACTCTTCCAGCCGGGACTGCAGTTCTTCAACCCCGAGCTGTTCAACCAGTTCACGACCATGCACGGTCTGATCATGGTGTTCGGCGCCATCATGCCGGCCTTCGTGGGCTTCGCGAACTGGATGATCCCGCTGCAGATCGGCGCGGGTGACATGGCCTTCGCGCGGATGAACAACTTCAGCTTCTGGCTGCTGATCCCCGCGGCCCTCATGCTGGTGGGCAGCTTCTTCATGCCCGGCGGCGCCCCCGCCGCCGGCTGGACGCTGTACGCGCCGCTCACGCTGCAGATGGGCCCGTCGATGGACGCCGGCATCTTCGCGATGCACATCATGGGCGCCTCGTCCATCATGGGCTCCATCAACATCATCGTCACCATCCTCAACATGCGCGCCCCCGGCATGACGCTGATGAAGATGCCGATGTTCGCGTGGACCTGGCTGATCACAGCCTACCTGCTGATCGCCGTCATGCCCGTGCTGGCCGGCGCCATCACGATGACGCTGACCGACCGCCATTTCGGCACCGCCTTCTTCAACCCTGCGGGCGGCGGCGACCCGGTGATGTACCAGCACATCTTCTGGTTCTTCGGCCACCCCGAGGTCTACATCATGATCTTGCCGGCTTTCGGCATCGTCAGCCAGATCGTGCCGGCCTTCGCCCGCAAGCGTCTGTTCGGCTATGCCTCCATGGTGTATGCGACGGCCTCCATCGCCATCCTGTCGTTCATCGTCTGGGCCCACCACATGTTCACCACCGGCATGCCGGTGACGGGCCAGCTGTTCTTCATGTACGCGACCATGCTGATCGCGGTGCCCACGGGCGTGAAGATCTTCAACTGGCTGGCGACGATGTGGCGCGGGTCGATGACCTTCGAGACGCCGATGCTGTTTGCCGTCGGCTTCATCTTCGTGTTCACCATGGGCGGCTTCACCGGCCTGATCCTGGCCATGGCGCCGGTCGACATCCAGCTGCAGGACACCTACTACGTCGTGGCCCACTTCCATTACGTGCTGGTGGCAGGCTCGCTGTATGCGCTGTTCGCCGGCGTGTACTACTGGGGCCCGAAGTGGACCGGTGTCATGTACTCCGAGACGCGCGGAAAGATCCACTTCTGGGGCTCGCTGATTGCGTTCAACGTGACCTTCTTCCCGATGCACTTCCTGGGTCTGGCCGGCATGCCGCGTCGTTATGCCGACTATCCGATGCAGTTCACCGACTTCAACGCCATCGCGTCGGTCGGCGCCTTCTGGTTCGGCCTGATGCAGGTCTACTTCTTCCTGTTCATCGTCGTGCCGATGATGCGCGGGAAGGGTGAGAAGGCCGCTCAGAAGCCGTGGGAAGCCGCCGAAGGCCTGGAGTGGGAAGTGCCGTCGCCGGCTCCGTTCCACACCTTCGAGAACCCGCCCAAGCTGGACGCCTCGGCGACCAAGATCATTGCCTGAACGCGATGACGCCCGAACAGCGCAAGAGCAATCGCCGGCTGGGTCTCATCCTGCTGACGATTGCGCTGACCTTCGGCGTCGGCTTCATCGCCAAGATGGTGCTGCTGGCGCATTGACATG
This sequence comes from Roseateles sp. AC306, assembly GCF_979253795.1. Taxonomy (NCBI): domain Bacteria; kingdom Pseudomonadati; phylum Pseudomonadota; class Betaproteobacteria; order Burkholderiales; family Sphaerotilaceae; genus Roseateles; species Roseateles sp. AC306. The sequence goes on along the minus strand of NZ_CEEDEB010000002.1, from coordinate 488,747 downwards.
AACTTCCTAGCGGCCCTGCATCGTGACAACCGCCAGCTTCTGAAGAAGCTGCTGTTCATCGTCACGTTGATGTTCGGCTTCAGCTATTCGCTCGTGTACTTCTACGACGCGATCTGCAAGGCGCTGGGCATCAACGTGCTGTCGCTGGCTGAACGCCAGGTGATGTCTGCGGACAAGGGTCTCGCCAACGGCAATGGCCAGGTCGACTACAGCCGGGAGATCACGGTCGAGTTCGACGCCAATGCGCGCGGCCCCTGGGACTTCAAGCCTGCGGTGCGGCACATGACGGTGCACCCGGGCGAGTTGAGCCAGGTCATGTACGAGTTCCGCAACAAGCAGGACCGCACCATGGCCGCGCAGGCGATCCCGAGCTACGCGCCCATGCAGGCGAGTGCGCATTTCAACAAGCTGGAATGCTTCTGCTTCAACGAGTACACGTTGCAGCCGGGTGAGAGCAAGCAGTGGCCGGTCGTGTTCGTCATCGACCCCAAGCTGCCCAAGGATGTGAAGACCATCACCCTGTCCTATACCTTCTTCGAGGTGGCGGGCAAGGGTGGGGTCAAGGTCGGCAAGGCAGCCCAGGGTGCAGAGGCTGCGCTGTGACGAAGCCGGGCCAGGATTTCAAGGACGCGGTGGGCCGCAAGGCCTCGCTGCGCCAGACGATCTCGGCCGTGGCCTGGAGTTTTTTCGGCGTGCGCCGGGGCAGGGATCATGAGAACGACATGGCCAGGCTCAACCCGGTGCATGTGGTGATTGCGGGCGTGCTTGGCGCAGCCCTGTTTGTATTGGTGCTGGTGCTGCTGGTCCGTTGGGTCATCAGCAGTGGCGTGGCCGGCGCCTGACGGCGGCGGTCGCAACAGAGTTCAGAACGAGCGAGTACTAGGAGAACAACATGTCGGCAGCGACTACCCCGGGCAAGACCCCGTACTACTTCGTCCCGGCGCCCTCACGGCACCCGGTGATGGCCGCCATCGGCCTGTTCTTCGTCATCCTGGGCGCTGGCCAATGGATCAACGGCCATGGCTGGGGCATGTACTCGCTGTTCGGCGGCCTGCTGTTCTGGGCCTTCGTGCTGCAGCAGTGGTTCCGTGAAGCCATCGGCGAGAGCGAGGGCGGCCTCTACAGCGATCGCATCGACGTCTCCTTCCGCTGGAGCATGGGCTGGTTCATCTTCTCGGAGGTGATGTTCTTCGCCGCCTTCTTCGGCGCGCTGTACTGGGCACGCGTGTACTCGGTGCCGGTGCTGGGCAGCCTGGAGAACAGCCTGCTGTGGCCCGACTTCAAGGCCATCTGGCCGAGCACCGCCGCCGGCTTCACCGCTGCGCCCGGCGGCACCGTCGAACCCTTCTCGACCATCGGCCCCTGGCCGCTGCCGACCGTCAACACGGCGCTGCTGCTGACCTCGGGCGTCACGCTGACCATTGCCCACCACGCGCTGATCGCCGGCAACCGCGCCAAGACCATCGCCTTCATGTGGATGACGGTGCTGCTCGGCGTGATCTTCCTGTTCGTGCAGGGCTTCGAATACGCCCATGCCTACAAGGACCTGAACCTCAAGCTCAGCTCCGGCGTGTTCGGCTCCACCTTCTTCATGCTGACCGGCTTCCACGGCTTCCACGTCTTCGTGGGCATGCTGATGCTGCTGTTCATCACCATCCGTCTGCACAAGGGCCACTTCACGGCCGACCGCCACTTCGGCTTCGAAGGCGCCGCCTGGTACTGGCACTTCGTGGACGTCGTCTGGCTGGGCCTGTACATCGTCGTCTACTGGATGTAGAGCGCTCAGGCGCTGAAATACAAAGCGCCGCAAATGCGGCGCTTTTTCATTGAACTTCAACGACTCAGGGGCAAGCCGGTCGGCTGTATCCAGCCCATCCACCAGCTGAACAGGACGATGAGGAACAGCGCCACCGACACACCGACGCGAACGGCCAGTGCGCGCGCCATGTTCGGGCTGCGCCTGTCGCCGCGACCCTTGCGCAGCATGAAGAAGCCGGCGGCCGCCAGCGCGCCGAGGATGCCGATGAAGGCGATCAGGATCACGAATTTCATGGCTGCGGATTATCCGTCCGAGGTCTCGCCATGTTGACGGGGCGGGGTTGGCTGGTGTTGGTTGCGGCTCTGCTGAGCGCCGCGTTGACCGCTCGCCTGGGTGTCTGGCAACTCGACCGCGCCGCGCAGAAGCTCAGCATGCAGGCCGCCCTGGACGCACAAGCGCAGCGGCCCGCCCTCGGCAACGCCGACCTGGCTGGGGACGCCCAACTCCACCGCCGCGTCGCGCTGCGCGGCACATGGCTGCCCGAGCACACCGTCTGGCTGGACAACCGCCCCATGGACGGCCGCGTCGGCTTCTTCGTCGTGACGCCGCTGCGTCTGGCCGGCCGCGCAGAAGCCGTGCTCGTGCAGCGGGGCTGGGCGCCGCGTCATGCGGCCGAGCGCAGCCGCCTGCCGCCGCTGACGACGCCGGCAGGCGAGGTCGAAGTGGTCGGCCGCCTGGCCGCATCGCCCTCGCGGCTTTATGAGCTGGGCGAAGGTTCGGCCGGGGCGATCCGGCAGAATCTGAACCCTGCGGCCTTCGGTATCGAAGCGGGACTGAAGCTGCTGCCACTGACCGTGGTCCAGACTGAAGGCGCCGCCGGAACCGACGATGGCCTGCTGCGTCACTGGCCGGCACCGGAACTCGGCCTTCACAAACACTACGGCTACGCCTTTCAATGGTTCTCGCTCTGCGCGTTGATCCTCGTCCTCTATGTCTGGTTCCAACTTGTCCGCCCCCGGCTCCGCCGCCAACCCTCCTGAACCCGTGAGCTTTGCTGTGCACAGCCTGCCCGACCCGCGGGCCGTGCCACAGCAGCGTGCCGGCCGTTGGAAGATGCTGCTGGTGCTGGCCATGTGCGCGGCACCGGTCGTGGCGTCCTACTTCACCTTCTATGTCGTCAAGCCAAGCGGCTCAGCGTATGGCGAGTTGATTGCCCCGGCCGTCGACATGCCTGCCGATCTGCCGCTGACAGACCTGGAAGGCCGCGCCGTCACGCCCGCCTCGCTGCGCGGCCAGTGGCTGCTCACCGTCGTGCACGGCTCGGACTGCCCGGCCGCCTGCGAACGCCAGCTCTTCGTGCAGCGCCAGCTGCGCGAGATGCTGGGCAAGGAGCGCCCGCGCGTGGACAAGCTCTGGCTGATCCCCGACACCGGCATGCCGCGCCCGGAGGTGCTCGCCGCGGTGAAGCAGAAGGGCGCCGAGGTCACCGTGCTGCGCGTGCCGGCCGAGCGGCTGGAAGCCTGGCTCAAGCCCGCCGAGGGCCGCAGTCTCGCCGACCACTTCTTCGTCATCGACCCGATGAACCGCTGGATGGAGCGCGCGCCGGCCGAGCCCGAGCCCAAGAAGCTTCAGGCCGACCTCAACAAGCTGCTGAAGGCCAGCGCCAGCTGGGATACCGCAGGCCGATGATGGACAGCCTGATTCCACTCGGCCAGGTCGCCGCGATTGGCGGCGCCGTCGCCATCGGGCCGCTGCTGTGGTGGCGTCAACGCTCGCGGTCCAGCACCCCGGCCGGCCGCCTGCGAGCACTCACCGCGCTGACGCTGTTCCTGACCTTCGACCTCATCGTCTTCGGCGCCTTCACACGCCTGAGCGATTCCGGCCTGGGCTGCCCCGACTGGCCTGGCTGCTACAGCTCGGCCAGCCCGGCCGGCGCGCGCGAGCACATCGAGGCCGCGCAGACCGCCATGCCTACCGGCCCCGTCACGCATGGCAAGGCCTGGATAGAGATGACGCACCGCTACCTCGCCAGCGGCGTGGGCCTGCTCATCCTCGTCATGGCCGCACTCAGCTGGCGCCTCAAGCGCCATGGCGGTGAACGGGCGCCGTCGCCCTGGCTGCCGACGCTGACGCTGGTCTGGGTCTGCGTGCAAGGCGCGTTCGGTGCGCTCACCGTGACGATGAAGCTCTTCCCGGCCATCGTCACGTTGCATCTGCTGTTCGGCATCGGCCTGTTGATGTTGCTGGCCTGGCAACACGAGGCCTACGAGCCCCGCCCGCTCGCCGTGCCTGGGCCGCTGCGGCACGCCGTGCTGGCCATGCTCGTGCTGGCAATCGTCCAGGTCGGCCTGGGCGGCTGGGTCAGCACCAACTACGCCGTGCTCGCCTGCAACGAATTTCCGACCTGCCACAACGGCCAGTGGTGGCCAGCGCTGGACTTCGCCCAGGGCTTCCAGCTCTGGCGCGAGCTTGGCGAGCGCGCCGACGGCGGCCTCCTCAGCTTCGAAGCGCTGGCCGCCATCCACATGGCCCACCGCATCGGCGCGGGCGTCGTTTTCGCGGCCATCTTGGCGCTGGCATGGACCCTGCGGCGGCCGGCGCCTGCCTGGTCGCGCTGGCTGCTCGCCGGCGCCGGCTGGCAGCTCGCCTCGGGCCTGTCGAATGTTGTGCTCGACTGGCCCATCGTCGCGGCCCTGGCCCATACCGGGGGCGCTGCCGTGCTGCTTGCCCTGCTCACCACCTTGCTCGCGCGACTTCGCGCCAATCGTTGACCATGGCTTCCACGTCCACCGCCAGCGCCCTCATGCACAGCCCGCGCTGGCAGCAGTTCTATCAGCTGACCAAGCCGCGCGTCGTCCAGCTCATCGTCTTTTGCGCCGCTATCGGCATGGCCCTGGCCGTGCCCGGCCTGCCCGACCTGTCTCAGGCGCTGACCATGCTGGCCGCCGTCGCCGGCATCTGGCTCGTGGCCGGCGCCGCCGCCGCGTTCAATTGCCTCATCGAGGACGGCATCGACGCGCGCATGAAGCGCACCGCCTGGCGCGCCACGGCCAAGGGCGAGCTCAGCCGCACGCAGACCCTGGCGTTCTCCGGCCTGCTGTGCGCGGCCGGCATGGCGCTGCTGGGCTTTTACGTCAATGTCCTGACGATGTGGCTGACCTTCGCCACCTTCATCGGCTACGCCGTCATCTACACCGTCATCCTCAAGCCGATGACGCCGCAGAACATCGTCATCGGTGGCGCGTCGGGCGCCATGCCGCCGGTGCTGGGCTGGGCTGCGCTGCGCGGCGACCTCGGCCCGGAGCCCTGGCTGCTCTGCCTCATCATCTTCCTGTGGACGCCGCCGCACTTCTGGGCGCTGGCGCTGTACCGCGCGGAGGACTACGCCCGCGCCGGCCTGCCGATGCTGCCCGTCACGCACGGCAACGACTACACCCGCCTGCAGATCCTGCTCTACACCTGGGTGCTGTTCGCCGCCACGCTGCTGCCCTTCCTGACCGGCATGAGCGGCTGGTTCTACCTCGTCAGTGCTGTTGTGCTTGGCATGGGCTTTTGCGGCTATGCCTTCCGGCTCTGGCGCTCGTATTCGGAGATGCTCGCGCGGCGGACCTTTTGGTTCTCCATCTGGCATCTGTCGCTGCTGTTCGCGGCCCTCTTGATCGACCACTACATCGCATGAGCACACGCCGTTTCGCCGTCACCGCGCTGGCCGCTCTCGCGCTGGCGGGCTGCCAGAAGGCCACCTCCGACAAGCCGGCCTTCAAGGGCATCGACCTGACCGGTGCCGAGTACGCCAGGCAGCTCAACCTGACCGACCAGGACGGCCGCGCCCGCTCGCTGGCCGACTTCAAGGGCAAGGTGCTGGTGATCTTCTTCGGCTACACGCAATGCCCCGACGTCTGCCCGACGACGATGATGGAAGTCGCCGAGGTCAAGAAGTCCCTCGGCGCCGACGGCGAGAAGGTGCAGGGTATTTTCGTCACCGTCGACCCGGAACGCGACACGGCGGCTCTGTTGAAGGCCTACCTCGGCAGCTTCGACCCCAGCTTCGTCGGCCTGCGCGGCAGCGAGGAGCAGACCAAGGCGGCCGCCAAGGAGTTCAAGGTCTTCTACGCCAAGGTACCCGGCAAGACGCCTGAGACCTACACGATGGACCACACGGCAGCCAGCTTCATCCTCGACACCGAAGGCCGTGTGCGCGTCTACGTGCGCTACGGCGCCGGCGCCCAGCCGCTGGCCGACGACATCAAGCTGCTGCTGGCCGAAGCCCAGGCCAAGAAGTGACAAAGGCCCCGAGAGGGGCCTTTGCTTTTCGAGCGCAGAAGAAGCTCAGGCGGCTTCGGTCAACGCCTTCTTCATCTTCTTCATCGCCGCCACCTCGATCTGGCGGATGCGCTCGGCCGACACGCCGTACTCGGCCGCCAGGTCGTGCAGCGTCATGCCGCCGGACGAGTCGTCGTTCACCTTCAGCCAGCGTTCCTCGACGATGCGGCGGCTGCGCGGGTCCAGCACGTCCAGCGCGCGGTGGATGCCGCTGCCGGCCAGTTCGTCGCGCGAGCGCGCTTCGATGACACGCGTCGGCTCGCTGCTGTCGTCGGCCAGGTAGGCGATGGGCGCGAAGCTCTCGCCTTCGTCGTCCGTCAGCGGCTCCAGCGCGACGTCGCCGCCGGACATGCGCGTCTGCATCTCCAGCACTTCTTCGCGCTTGACGTTCAGCGTGCTGGCGACGTGCGCAATCTCCGCCTCGCTCAGCGTGTTGCGGTGGGTCTGGCCGTCTGCCTGATCCGCCTTCATGGTGTGCTTCATCGAGCGCAGGTTGAAGAACAGCTTGCGCTGGGCCTTGGTCGTGGCGACCTTGACCATGCGCCAGTTCTTCAGGATGTACTCATGCATCTCGGCCTTGATCCAGTGCATGGCGTAGCTCACCAGGCGCACGCCCTGGTCGGGGTCGAAGCGCTTGACCGCCTTCATCAGGCCAACGTTGCCTTCCTGGATCAGGTCACCCTGGGGCAGCCCGTAGCCAACGTACTGGCGCGAGATGGACACCACCAGACGCAGATGCGACAGCACCATGCGGCCAGCGGCTTCCACGTCGCCTTTGTCTCGCAGGCTGCGCGCGGCGGAAGACTCTTCCTCGGCCGTCAGCAGCGGCAGGCGGTTGACGGCGGAAATGTAGGCGTCGAGATTGCCCAGCGAGGGCACCATGGCCCAGGGGCTGCGAACGGCAATGGCAGAAGAGGCAGACATCGTCTCAATTCCTAGCTAACCGCCGCGTGAAATGCGACGGTGCAAAGATATTAGCACTCCCAACATCAGAGTGCTAAAAGCCAGGAGGTATCAGCTGGAACGCTGTGTTTCTAAGGCAGAAACAGTGGGTAACCGCTAACTTGCTTGGAGCTTGCCTCAGTCGACCAGGCCGAGATCGGGGCTTTTGATCATGGCCTCGATATCCAGCAGGATGAGCATGCGCTCGCCGAGCTTGCCCAGGCCGGTGATGAAACGGGCGTCCAGCGCCGCGGGCACTTCGGGGCGCGGCTTGATGTCGTCGGCGGTCAGCGCCAGCACGTCGGAGACCGAGTCGACGACGATGCCGACGACCCGGCCACCCACATTCAGGACGATGACGACGGTGAAGGCGTTGTACTCGCTGGGCTGCCCGAGCCGGATGCGCAGGTCCAGGATGGGCACGATGACGCCGCGCAGGTTGACGACGCCCTTGATGAAGGACGGCGCGTTGGCCACGCGGGTGGGGGCTTCATAGGAGCGGATCTCCTGCACGCGCAGGATGTCGATGCCGTATTCCTCCTCGCTGATGCGGAAAGTCAGGAACTGGCGACCGTCGCTGCGGGCCAGAGCCTGCCCGGCTTGGGCGCCGGTGCTGGGGACGAGTTCGGTGGAGCTCATTGTTTGCTGCGCTTGGAGAGTGACCGGCGCCTCATTCTGCACGCTGCGGGGTTGTGGGCGGTGCCAACAATTCATCGACGAGGGCCAGCAGCTCACGCACGTCCAGCGGCTTGGTGAGGTAGTGCCCGGCGCCGGCCGTCTGCGCCAGCGCGATCTGCTCGGGCTGGGCATTGGCCGACACGACGACGACGGGCGGCGGCGTGCTGCCCAGCTCGCGCAGCCGCTTCAGCAGCGTCAGGCCGTCACCGTCGGGCAACTGCCAGTCCAGTAGCAGCAGGGCCGGCGGGCGCTCGTGCAGGGCGCGCAGGCCGGACTCTACGGTTGGCGCCACCTCCAGCTCGACGCCGGGGCGTTGCTCCAGGATGCCGCGCATGACTTCGGCATTCAGCGGGTTGTCCTCGACATAGAGCACCCGCCGGTGCGGGCCTGTCTGAGGGGGAGCGGGTTCGCCCTGACCAGCTTCGACGCTGGCGGGCGCCGGTGCGCTTCCGGCGGGTAGCCTCAGCACAAAGCAGGCGCCGGGACCCTCGTCGGGACCCAAACCTTCGGCGCGCAGACTGCCGCCCATCATCTCGGCCAGGCGCTGGCTGATGACCAGGCCTATGCCGGTGCCGGGCAGGCCGCTGCGCTCGCGGCCCAGGCGGTTGAACGGCTGGAAGAGGGCGGCGCGCTGCACATCGGTCATGCCCAGGCCCGTGTCGCGCACCGCCACCTCCACCCAGCCGGGCTCAGGGCTGGAGGACGCGACGCTGACGCTGCCGCCAACGCGGTTGTACTTGACGGCGTTGCTCAGCAGGTTGGTCAGCACCTGGGTCACGCGCGTCGGGTCGCCCATCACGTGCAGCGCGGCCGGGTCCAGGCGCTGGCTGATGGCCAGGCCGCGCTCGGCGGCGTTCTGCTGCACCAGGGCCAGCGCGCGGGCCAGCAGCGGCGCCAGCTCCAGCACGGTGGGCTCCAGGGGCAGCGAGCCGGCCTCGATGCGCGACAGGTCCAGCGTGTCGTTGATCATTTCCAGCAAATGCCAGCCCGCCTGGGCGATCTGCTGCGCCCGTGTGCGCTGGGTCGACGACAGCGGTTCACTGGCGTCCATCTGCATCAGCTGCGTGAAGCCGAGGATGGCGTTCATCGGCGTGCGGAGCTCATGGCTCATGCGCGACAGGAATTCGTTCTTGGCCTGGTTGGCAGCCACGGCGGCCTCGCGGGCGCGGTCCAGCTCCTCGATGCGCAGCTGGTCGGTGATGTCCTCAATGATGCCCACCAGCCGGTGCGGCCGGCCGTCGGCGCCGCGCAGCAGGCTGACCAGCACGCGCGCATGGACGACGCTGCCGTCCGGCCGCACATAACGCTTCAGGCGCCGGTAGAAGGGGATCTCGCCGCGCATCAGCCGGCTCGCCAGGCGGATGTCCTCGCGGCGGTCATCGGCATGGGTCACATCAATGGCGCGACGGCCGGCCAGCGCCTCGGCTGGGACGCCGACCAGGTTGCAGAAGTAGGCGTTGACGTCCTGGAAGCCGCCGTTCAGGTCGGTGAAGACGATGCCTATCGGCGCCGTCTCGAAGATGCTGTGAAAGCGCTGCTCGCTCTGGTTCAGCGCGTGTTCTCCCTCGGCGCGGCCGGCAATCTCGCGCTCCAGCGCCGCGGTCCTTTCCCGGACGAGCGCCTCGACGTGCTGGGTGCGGCCCGACATCAGCAGCAGCAGGGCGCCCACCATGGCCGTCGCCAGCAGGCCCACCAGCGCGAAGGCCCAGCTGCGGCCGGGCGCCTGCGCCATGCCGGGCAGGTCGTAGACGCGCACCTCCCAGTGCCGGCCGCCGAAGTCCAGCGGCATGGTGACCAGGGGCAGGTCGGCGTTGTCACCGCGCTGTACGGCCTCGCAGCCGGGCCGCCCGCCCAGGCGCGGGTGGACGGCGCCGGGCTCCAGGTCAACCAGGCAGGCGCCGAGGTGCTCGGGCCAGCCGGCGGCCAGGCGCGACAACAGCAGGTCCGGCCGCAGCGTGGCGAAGACGACCCCGTCCACCGACGGCTCGCCTGGCGCGACATGGCGCCGGTAGAGGGGCTGGTAGACGACGACGCCGACGGCGCCTTCACCGTCCTGCGACAGCTGGAAACCCGCCGATGCAATCGCGCGCCCCTGGCTCACGGCCTGGTCGATGGCCGCGCGCGCGCTGGGGATGGTGCGCACATTGACGCCCAGTGCGGTGCCATTGCGCGACAGCGGCTCGATGAGGCGGATGACCATCATGTCTTCATCCGGCGGCGGGGTCACGTCGCCGGCGCGCTTGCGATCGCGGGCCTGGAAGCGGCTGGGGAAGTTGTCTGCCGCCGCCGCCGCGTTGAAGCGCTCGACATCGGCACGCGGCACGCGCAGCGTCAGGCCCAGCGCAAGCAGCGGGCTGTCCTCGGTCAACAGGCCACTGGTTGCCCGCGCGAACTCCTCGCGCGTCGGTCGCGGCTTGACCTTGACGAGGCCATGCACGCCTTCCAGCGTCAGCAGCGGCTCGCGCAGCCGGCCGGCCAGCGCCTGGGCGGCATTGGTCGCGTCGCGTGTGAAGTCGGAGCGGTTGCGTTGCCGGTCCCACGCCATCGTTGCCGCCACGCCCATGCCGACCAGCAGCGTCGTCAGCAGCATGGGCAGGCCGACGCTGAGGCGCCGGGTGGCCCAGGCCGAGCGTGGTTGGCCGATGAGGGCCAGCGTGATGGGCGTGGCGATGAGCACGCCCATCAGGTCGCCCGTCCACCAGATCGTCCAGACCTGCCCCATCAGCGGCGCGGTGATGACATCGGCGGCGTTCAGCAGCAGCGTCGCGCAAGTCGGGCTGACGACGCCGGCCAGTGTGGCCGCCGCGAGATAGCCGGCCACTTCGCGCGGCGAGGCCAGCACCAGCGGCCGGCCGCACCAGCGCCGCATCAACAGCGTGCCGGCGGCCGCCTGCGCTGCCGCGCCGCAGCCGATGCCCGCCGCCAGCGGCAGCGCATCGCTGCCCAGCATCGTCGCCTGCACGACAAAGGAGCCCAGCGCCACCGCCGGCAGGTAGCGCAGCCCCAGCACCAGCAGCACCGCCAGGCCCCAGCCGGCGGCCGGGTACATGGGCGACAGCTGGTAGGGCGGCAGCACCATCAGCAGGCCCAGTCGGCCCAGCAGGTAGTAAACGCCCGTGATGCCCGCGGACAGCGCCAGATAGCGGCCGATGTCGCGGGCACCCATCGGCTTCATTCCGCCTGCGCCTCTCGCAGCGTCTGCATCACGGGCCGCTGCAGCACGCCGCGCAGGCTCCACCAACCGGCGCTCCAGGCCAGCAGCGCGCCGCAGGCGGCGCTCACCAGCGGCACCCAGGGCTTGATCTGCCAGTCAAACTCGAACACGAAGCGCGCCAGCAGCGCTGCCAGCACCAGCGCCACGCTGCCGGCCAGGAAGCCCGCCAGCGCGCCCACGCCCAGCAGCTCGGCGCGCTGCACCTGGGCCAGCAGCGACGACGGCGCGCCCAGGGCCCGCATCAGCCCGAACTCGCGCGTGCGTGCCTCCCGGGTGCTGCCCACGGCCGCCAGCAGCACGACGAGGCCGGTCGCCAGCGTGAAGCCGAACAGGAACTGCACGGCCTGGATGACCTGGTCCAGCACGCCTTGCACCTGGTTGAGCTGGGCCGACACGTCGATGACCGTCAGGTTGGGGAACTGCCGCGCCAGTTGGCGGTCCAGCTTGCTACCCGCCGGCGTGCCCGGTGTTCGATAGGCAGCGATCTGCGTGGCCGGCAGCTCGGGCAGCTCGGCCTTCTCGAACAGCACGAAGAAGTTCACCCGCATCGACGACCAGTCCACCTTGCGCAGGCTGGTGACGCGGCCCTGGGCCGGCTGGCCGGCGATGTCGAAGGCGAGGGTGTCGCCGAGCTTCAGGTTCAGCGTCTTGGCCAGGCCTTCCTCGACGCTCATGCCCAGCTCACCGGGCGCGGCAGCGCCCCATCGGCCGGCCACGATCTGGTTGTGCTCCGGCAGCTCGGCCGTGTGGCTGAGGTTGAACTCGCGCTCGGCCAGGCGCTGGGCCCGGTCTTCGGTGAAGCGCTTGCCCTGGACGGTCTCGTTGTTGATCGTCGTCAGGCGCCCTCGGATCATGGGATACCAGTCGAATTTCGCGATGCCGGCGTCGGTCAGCATCTTGCGGAAGGCCTCGCCCTGGTCGGGCTGGATGTTGATGACGAAGCGGTCGGGTGCTGCGGCCGGCGTGGCGCGGCGCCAGCTGTCGATGAGGTCGGTGCGCAGCAGTACCAGCAGTGCCAGCGCCAGCAGCCCCACGGCCAGAGACGACACCTGCATGACCGCGAACCCGGGCCGCGCCGCCACCTGGCGCGTGGCCAGCAGCAGCCAGCGCGGCACGCCCGCGCCACTCACATTGGTGGGCACGATGCGGCGCAGCAGCTTCACGGCGCCCCAGGCCAGCAGCGCGAACACCAGCACCGCACCGGCAAAGCCCGCCGCCGCGATGGCGCCCAGCACGAAATCGCCCGCCAGCACGACGAGGATGGCCGCCAGCCCTGCCACGCCCGCGCCGAGCACCAGCAGCGAGCTGGCCTTGGGCGCCCCCAGGTCGCGGCGGATGACGCGCAGCGGCGGCACGGCGGCCAGTTGCAACACGGGTGGCAGGCCGAAGCCGAGCAGCAGCGACAGACCCAGGCCCAGGCCGAGCAGGGCGGGCCAGATGCTGGGCGCCGGCAGCGCCACGTTGATGAGGCCAGCCAACAGCGACACGAAGACCTGGTGCAGCGCCAGACCGATCAGCACGCCGGCCACGCTGGCGACCAGCCCGGCAATCAGGAATTCCAGCCCGTAGGCCCAGGCGATGCGCCGCTGCGGCTGGCCCAGCACGCGCAGCATGGCGCAGGCATCCAGGTGGCGCGAGGCAAAGTCACGCGCCGCCAGCGCCACGGCCACGGCCGCAAGCAAAGCGGACAGCATCGCCACCAGCCGCAGGAAGCGCGCCGCGCGGTCGAGTGTCTGGCGCATCTCGGGCCGGCCGGACTCCAGCGACTCCAGCCGCAGGCCGCGTAGCTTCTGTGCCTCAATGAGCTTCTCGGCGCCCGCCACGAAGCGCTTCACCGCGTCCGGCGCCGCGCCGGGCGCAGGCACCAGCGCGAGGCGGTAGGTGATGCGGCTCGCCGGCTGCACCAGATGAGTAGCGGCCAGGTCCGCCTCGCCCAACATCACGCGCGGCGCGAAGTTGATGAAGCCGGCGCCACGGTCCGGCTCGGTCTCGATGAGGGCGCTCACCTTGAGCCGGCTGTCCCCAAGCAGAAGCGAGTCGCCGAGCTTGAGCCCGAGGCCGTCGACGACGGCCGGGTCCACCCAGACCTCGCCGGCGGCCGGTGCCGCGCCCTGGGCCGGCAGGCTCTCGCGCAGCTGGATGCGGCCCCGCAGCGGGTAGCCGCTGCTGACCGCCTTGACCGACACCAGCCGGCTCTCACCGCCCTGGCGCTCGTCGGCCCGCGCCATGCTCGGGAAGGCCGCGCTGCGCACGGTGGTCAGCTTGAGTTCGGCGGCGAGGTCGACGATGGCCTGAGGCGTCGGCTGGTCACTGGCGACGACGGCATCACCGCCGAGCAACTGGGCGGCGTCGCGGCGCAGGCCTTGATCGAGCCGGTCCGATAGAAAAGCCACCGCGCACAGCGCCGCGACGGCCAGCGCGACGGCGAGCATCAGCAGGCGGAGTTCGCCGGCGCGCCAGTCCCGCAGCAATTGGCGCCAGGCGAGCAGCAGCGTGGCGGGCGGACGCAATACAGCGGGAGACGTCATGCGCGCGACTTTAGCCGCGCAGGCCCTCAGTGCTGGTCGTCAGTGGCCGTGAGTGTGGCGAGCGCGGCATCGCGCCACGCGGGCTCGGCGGCGTTGGCGCGTTGCAGGCCCTGCTTTGCAGCGGTGTGGGCGCCGCTACGGTCACCAGCGTCCAGGCGCAAGCGCGCGAGATTGATCCAGGCCACGGCGCTGTCGTGCTGGTTTACGACGGCCTCGAAGGCGGCGCGCGCGCCGGCCGCATCGCCGGCTGCATTGAGCGTGTTGCCCAGGCCGATGCCAGCCAGCAGGTTGCCCGGCCAGCGAGCCAGCAGCGTGCGATAGGCCAGCGCCGCACGGGGCGGTGGCCCGGCGCGCTCGAAGCCGACGGCGGCGTCCAGCGCATCGGCCTCAGTGGCCGTGGCCGGCAGCCGGTCCGGCGGCAGCACGGCGATGGCCCAGCGGCCGCCGCGTGCCCAGGTGTATTCGAAGGTGCGCAGCGGCAGCGTGGCGCGCTCGGTCACGCCGCTGCGCAGGATGAGCTCGCGCGCGGCCAGGTCGTAGCCGACGACGACGGCGTAGTGCCAGCGTGGGATGAAGTCCAGGCCCAGGTTCTGCAGCACGACGACAGCGTGGCCGGCAGCCACCTCGCGCAGCAATGCCTCCAACTCGCGAGGCAGCCGGGTGGCCACCGCGCCCTGGCGCCGCGCGCCGCCCAGCATCTCCAACTGAAGGCTGCCGCCGCGTGAAGGCAGGAAGACGGCGTCGGCCAGGCGGTCGGGGTCGGCGGCCAGGCCGATGTCCGCCAGCACGGTGGCCAGCGCGGCCGGGCCGCAGTGGTCGCGCGTCTGCGCAAAGAACGGCACTTCAGTGCGCTCGACGCGCGGGCGCAGATCTTGCGGCGGCTGGGCGAGCAGCGCGGCGGTCTGGGGCGGCGTAAAAAAGCTCGCGCAGCCGCCCAGCAGCAGCGCCGCGATGGCCGCTGCGGTTCGGCCGATCAACGCACCGAGCGGGTGAAGGGGAACACCTTGGTCAGGCCCAGGATGTCGGTCACCAGCAGGACGATGAAGACGGTGAAGAGAATGCCAAGAACGTCGCTGGCGCCGGCCGGTGCCTGGTCGATCTGCGTCACCATCTGCCGGGCTTCGGCGTCTGTCAGCGCGTCGACACGGGCACGCATCTCGTCTGCCTGCACGCCGCGGGCCTGCAGCATGGCGGCCAGGTCGGCGCGGTTCAGCGCTTCATGAAGCCTGGCGTGGGCATCGCTGCGCGGTGCAGCCTGCATGGCGGCGGCCGCCTGCTCGGTGCTGATCAACGCAGTGGGCGCTGCCTGAGCCATGCCGCTGAAGACAAGGGAGGCAATCAAAAGGGAGGTGAGGGTGCGCCGTGCGGTCATGGTGTTCTCCTGCTTGGGGAGGCGGTTGTGGAATGTGGGCGGGATGCTAGGGCTGGGGGATGGAGCGCCGCCCGCACAAGTCGCATCTCGCGGCCTTGTCCTACACGCTGGCGCCGCCCGCCTGATCGCGTAAACTCGCGCCCCGATGCGGGTGTAGTTCAATGGTAGAACTCCAGCTTCCCAAGCTGACTACGTGGGTTCGATTCCCATCACCCGCTCCAGCTAGACGGCCCCCAAGGGGCCGTTTTTGTTTGGAGTGCGGTCCTGGGATAAGAACCCACCCGGGTTCGCTCAAGGACAGCCAGTGGCTGTCCCTGGACGTGCCGCAGGCGCCGGCCGAACGGGAGTGAAGCCGAGGAATCGGCCCGTGACTTCACGATCCTGGAGTTTGGAGAGAGACGGCTCGGCGCGATCACGAAACTGGCGCTGGCTTTCGTTGTTCGTGGCATCGACGATTACACCCCGACGACCGGGTCCGTGCGATGGAACAGCTTGTTGCCGCTGGCGCCATGACCGATGGCGGGATGCCGCCCGGGCTTCGGCCAGGAAGCGTTCTGAGCGGAAGGATGACGCTACGCCGACTCGCCCGTGCAGCGCGACTCCGTGCTGGCCTGGCCCAGCACAAATGTGAAGGTCGTCCCGTCCTCACGCGACGATCGAACGGACACGGCACCATCGTGGGCTTGCGCGATGGCTTTCACGATGAAAAGGCCGAGCCCCACGCTTCGCACCGAATGGTCGCTCGTGCCGCCACGCACCATGGGCTCGAAAATACGCTCAGCCATCGCTTCCGGGACCGGTTCTCCGAGGTTGTGAACCTGCAGCCTGCATCCGTCGTCATCTCCAGTGGAGGTGACGGTGATGGGACCTCCCGGCTCGCCGTAGGTCACGGCGTTCGCGACCAGATTGCCCAGGAGCTGGGCAACGCGGTCCGGGTCAAGGATGCATTTTCCGTGGCCTTGGGCGACGTGATGTATGGGGTTGGTCGGGAAGGCCAGCTTCAGTTCCTCGACGCACTGGTGGATCACTTCATGGAAACTCGCCGGCCGGCGCGTGACCGTCAGGCCGTGCCCGACCCGGACAAGCGTGAAGTCGAGGAGTTCGTCGATGAGCCCGCGAGCACGCTTCAACGAGCGGTCGATGTTGGCGAGCACTTTTTTGTGTTTGTCGCCAAGCGTGGCGTCGCGGCTCAACACCGCCGCGCCCATCGTGACAGCCGACAGCGGGTTGCGCAGATCGTGGCTGACGATGCCGACCATCTGTTCAGCAAACAAGGCGCGGTCCTCCGCTTCGGCAGCCTTTCTGGCCATCTCGGTCACGTCCTTGAGCACGCCCACGAACCGGCGCTGCGCATCGCTGCCGTAGGGCACGGCTTGGCCAGAGGCAAGCAGCACCCTCTGATTTCCGTTGGCATCTCGAACGCCGAACGTCCAGTTCCTGATCGTGGTCGACTCAGAAAGAGCCGCTTTGAAAGCTTGCTCTTCCGCTTCGCGGTCCTGCGGAAGAATTGCGGCGAGGAAGTCCTGCTCGGTCGGCGGGAGGGTTCCATCTAGCTCCAACAACTCGGCGACCGACGGCTCGAAATATCGTCGGCCCGCGTGGTCTGCACTCCACAGGTGTAGCCCTCCGACTCGCACGGCCTGGCGAAGTTGTGCCTCCGCAGCCTGAAGGATCTGCTGTGCGAGAACCTCCCTGTCGGCCAACTCTTCCGAGCGCTTGCGCTCCATCACCAGCTGCCGCTCGTACTTGTTCCGCTCCTCCGCCACGAGGATGGACACCACGTCATAGGCATCCGCGCCGGCTCCCTTGCGAATCGCGTTCAACATCACCGTGACCAGCCGCCCGTCGCTGCGGCGCAGCTCGAATTTCACTTCCGAGATGGAGCGTTGCATCTCAAGGATGGGCATCCAGTGAGTCTGGTGAAAGATGCGCCCACCGACCGTGAAAAGGTCTTGCAGCTTTTTCCATCCCACCAATTCGTGTGCTGCATACCCGGCCCACGTGCACATCGTCCCGTTCACCTTGAGTATGGTTCCTCGGGCGTCGGTGATCAGAAGTCCAACGGGCACTTCGCCGAGCAGTTCCTCAAGCGACGGGCAGGTCTCGGGCGTGAGCGGCACGATCTAGCGCCGTAGGGATGCGAGAAATCGATCGATCGCATCTGCGCTGGCGCCAGGTGAACTCAGATGTGGGCAGTGACCCACGTTGTCGACGATTTCAAGAGTGGATAGAGGGAGCACGCGGTGCATGTATTCCCCCACGGCGACGGGCGCAATGATGTCCTCGGAGCACTGGATGATCAGGGTAGGCTCTTGCAGCCGCGGCAGGTCTGCCCGGTTGTCGGACAGAAACGTCACGCGGGCGAACTGTTTGGCGATGTCGGGGTCGGTCCGGCAGAAGCTCTCGGCAAGTTCAAGCCCGAGTTCAGGTCTTTCGGGTACGCCCATGATCGCTGGCGCCATGTTGCTTGCCCAGCCCAGGTAGTTCGACTCGAGCATGTCGAGCAACCCGTCGATGTCTTCGCGCGAGAAGCCGCCAACATAGTCGCCGTCGTCGATGTAGCAGGGCGATGGGCCGATCATGATGTGCGCTGCAATCGCGCCAGGGGCGCTCAAGCCCGCGACCATGCCGATCATCGCGCTCACCGAGTGACCCACGACGTACACCGGGCCGACGCCGAATTCCTGGACGATCTCAATCAGATCGTCGCCATAGCCACGCAGCGAGTTGTATTTCTCGCGGTCATACGAGGAGAGGTCGGAACTGCCGCTGCCGACATGGTCGAAGGTGACGACCCTGAAGCGCTCCGCGTATTGCGGCGCCAGGAGCCGCCACATGTTTTGATCGCAACCAAAGCCGTGCGCGAAAACCAATGTGCCAGGGCCGGCGCCGCTGACCTGGACATTATTGCGGTGAGCAATGCTCATCAAAACCCTTAGACCTGTACGCCAGCGACCCACTTTAGCTGCCGGCTTTGTGGTGAGGGGACGATTGCGCCGCTTATCTTGTTACGGCACGGGATCGTTCGCCCGATACAGCGCCGTGTAGCACCTTCAATCTCTCAGACGCCCCACACACACGCCCCCAACGCCACGTGCAAAACCCGGCAGTCGAACCCCGCTCCCACGGGGCTGCAGGCATACATGCCTACGTCTATCTGTTGCGGGCAGTCATGCAGGTGCGTGATGCGCATTTGCTGCCACGTCGCCCCATCGGGCGACGACTCGACGCAAAAGTCCGCGCCCCGCCGACTCAGCCGATACCAGAGGCTGTTCAGCGTCGAATCCACGTCCTGGGTAGCCCAGTCGGAGTAGCCTAGATTCGTCACGACAGATCCGAGCCGGCTGGGTCCCTCAGGCTCGTATTCCGTGGATGCCTTGATCCAGGACTCGGCGCCGGCACGGCACATCACCCCGCATTGGTCGTACTGGGCGTTGGGCGCGAATGCGAGCTGGGCGGTGAGACTGAAGTCTCCCGCCACCGGCACGAAGAAGAAGTGGCCGTTGTCGCGCTGAAAGCCGTAGTGGGTGCGCTGCCAATAGTCGGTGTCCGGCCGCGTCGTGAGTTCCAGCGCATCCGTCACATGCCAGGCCGCTGGCTCGTTGGACCATTGGAACCGGGCGAGCGTGTCGCGAAGCAAGGCTTGTGTCATGCGCGGATTGTCAGCCGTCCACCCAGCTGACGCGCCCGCGCCCCGCCGCCTTGGCCAGATACAGCGCCTTGTCCGCCGCCTCGACGAGCCCCTGCGCCTGCGTGCCGGCGGACACCCCCAGGCTGATCGTCACGCAGCCCTCCACGCCGGGATGCGGCAGCGCCAGCGCCCGCACCGTGCTCTCCATCAACTGCGCCACGCCGATGGCGCCGGCCAGGTCGGTGTCGGGCAGCAGGCAGACGAACTCCTCGCCGCCATAACGAGCCAACAGGTCGGTGGGCCGGCGCAGGCAGGCGCGCAGCGCAACGGCCACCCGGCGCAGGCAGTCGTCCCCGGCCAGATGTCCCAGTGCATCGTTGTAGCGCTTGAAGTGATCGACGTCCGCCAGGGCCACTGCCAGCGGTGCGCGTGTGCGTTGGGCCCGGCGGGCTTCGGCCAGGAAGCGTTCATCGAAATGCCGCCGGTTGTGAACGCCGGTCAGGCCGTCCACAAAGGCCAGCTCGCGCAGCAGATCGGCCTGCGCCTTCAGCGTGAGCTGGGTGCGCACGCGCGCCCGGACGACCGTGGGATTGAAGGGCTTGGTGATGAAGTCCGCCGCGCCTGCATCCAGCCCGCGAGTCTCGTCGTCGGGGTGGTCCTGCGACGTGACGAAGATGACGGCGATGGCGCGCAGCAACGGGTCGGCCTTCAGCTCCGCGCAGAGTTCGTGGCCATCCATGCCGGGCATCTGCACGTCCAGCAACACGAGGTCGGGCTGGCGATCGCGGCAGAGCTTGAGGGCCTGGGTGCCGTCGGTGGCCATCAGCACCTGGCAGTCGGCAGCGAAGACGCGGTGCAGGGCCTGAATGTTGGTGGGCTGGTCGTCGACGATGAGCAGGCGCGGACGACGGCCGGTGGGCGCGCTGCCGGGCGTGAGCGGCGTGCGGTCGGGCAGTGACAGCTGCATCATGGTTGGAGCTCCAGCGTCGCGCGCAGTTCGCGGCACAGCGTCAGGGCGGTGCCGAAGTCGAGCGAGCTCATGGCTTCGTGCAGCGGGGCGTCGGCGTCGGGCGGCAGCTGGGGGCGCAGGGCCTCGTGGACGTCCAGGGCTTCGAGGTCGGAGCCGGCCAGCAGCTCGGTCAGCTTGTCCAGCTCTTCGGCAAGGCTGCCCGGCGGGGAGGGTGGGCCAGGCACGGGCGGATGGGCGGCGAGGTCGGCGGCCAAGCGGTCCAAAGCGGCGAGGTCGGCCGTGCGGCGCTCCAGAAAGCGGCGCTGCCAGTCTGCATCCAGCACGGCATCGGGCCGGTCGCCATGCGTGGCGGCGCGCTCGCCCTCAGCGGCCAGCGCGGCGAGCTGCGGGGCACCCAGCATGGCGGCCAGGCCCCGGTAGCCGTGCAGGCCGCGCGCGGCGGCCGGGCCGCCCTTGGCGAGGTCCTGGGCGAGCTTGCGGTCCTGCTCGTGCAGGGCATGCAGCGTGCGCTCGAAGAGTTCTATGCGGCCCGACATGCGTGCGAGTGCCTCGGCCAGTGCGATGCCGGCGCGGCCGGCGTCGTCGAGCACAGCGCCCGGCAGCTGCACTGGCGCGTCGCGGCCCGGCACCGGCGCGGCACCGCAGCGGCGGCGCAGCGCGGCGACGACTGTGTCGGGGTCGAAGGGCTTGCCGATGTGTTCGTCCATGCCGGCGTCCAGGCAGGCCTGTCGTTCGGTCTCCAGCGCGCCGGCGGTCATGGCGATGACGGGCAGCGTCAGGCCGAGCTGACGGCGGATCAGGCGGGTGGCGGTGGTGCCGTCCATCACGGGCATCTGCACGTCCATCAGCACGGCGTCGAAGGCGGTGCGGCCGCGGGTCTGCGCCAGCAGCGTCAGCGCCTGCTGGCCGTCGCCTGCCAACGTGACGGCGGCGCCTTCGAACTCCAGCAGTTCCTGCGTGATCTGCTGGTTGCCGGGGTTGTCTTCGACGACGAGCAGGCGCAGGCCGGCCAGGCGCTGCGGGGCGGGCTCGGGCGGGACGGCGGCGCCGTGGCGGCGCAACTGGAGGGCGCTGGTGACGGCCTGGCTCAGCAGGGCTGCGGTGACGGGCTTGACGAGGAAGCCGTCCAGCAAGGCCTGCTCGGCCGCGCTGCGCTCGGCCAGACGGTCGCGGTCGTGGCTGGTGACCATCAGCAGCAGCGGTTCGGGGCCGAGCTGCTGGCGCAGGCGCCAGGCGGTCTGCCAGCCGTCCACGCCGGGCATGACCCAGTCGAGCAGCACGACGTTTGGCGCGGCGGCTTGCGCGAGCGCGAGCGCCTCGGCGCCGCCCGCGGCGAGGCTGACCTGCCAGCCCAGCGACCCCGCCAGCGAGCCCAGGATGCGCCGCGCCTCGCCGTGGTCGTCAACCACCAGCGCGCGCAGCTCCTGGCGCGGCGCTGGCGCCGGCACATCGGAGGGCAGCGGGAAATCCAGCGTGAAGCCGAAGCGGCTGCCGGCGCCGGGCGTGCTGTCGACGTGGATGTCGCCGCCCATCAGGCGCACCAGGCGGCGGCTGATGGCCAGGCCCAGGCCGGTGCCGCCGAAGCGCCGCGCGGTCGACGCCTCGGCCTGCGTGAAGCCCGAGAAGATGCGCTCCTGCTGCTCGGGCAGGATGCCTATGCCGGTGTCGCGCACGCTGAAGGCAAGCGTCACGCCGCCCGCGCCCTGCGTGACGCGCTGTATGGCCAGCACCACCTCGCCGGCGTTGGTGAACTTGATCGCATTGCTGGCCAGGTTGACCAGCACCTGCTGTAGGCGCAGCGCGTCGGCGATGACGACGGGCGGCAGGTCGGGGTCGAGGTCGAAGAGCAGCTCGATGTCGCGCTGCTCCACCTGGGCGGCGAGGATGACGGAGAGGTCACGCAGCAGCTCTTCAAGGCGCGTGGGGTGGGGGTCCAGGCCAAGGTGGCCGGCCTCGATCTTGGAGAAGTCGAGCACGTCGTTGAGCAGGCCGAGCAGGCCGCGCGCGGCGCCCTCGCTCTTCAGGGCGTAGTCACGCTGGCGGGCGTCCAGCGGTGTCTTCTGCAGCAGCCGCAGCATGCCGAGCACGGCGTTCATCGGCGTGCGGATCTCGTGGCTCATGTTGGCCAGAAAGCGCGTCTTGGCTTGCGAGGCGCGCTCGGCGGCGACGCGGGCCTGGGTCTGGGGCGTCAGATCCAGGCAGGTCACCACCAGCCCGCCATCCGGCAGCGGCGCGGTGCGCGCCTCGATGACGCGGTCGCCGGAGCGATAGGTCTCGAGGCGTCGCGGCTGGGTGTCGCGGCCCAGCGCGAGGGCGGCCTCGACAGTCGCGCGGGCCTTTTCGCCCTGGCCGTAGTCCCCGCGGGCCGCGAAGAAGCTGACGAGATCGTCGAAACGCAGTGACGGCTCTTCGAACAGCGAGGCCGGCACGTTGAGCAGGCGCTCGAACTCGGCGTTGTGCACCAGCAGGCGACGCTCGGCGTCGAACACGGCCAGCCCGCAGGGCAGGTGGGCAATGACTTTGCGGACCAGCGGGGTTGGCGCGGGCCTGTGCCGGTGCTGGGCACCCGCGCCACCTTGCATGTCCCATGCCGCCATCGCGCTCCCCGAACCGCTGGCGCCCGGCAAGGAGTGCCGGACGTCATGAGTCTAGGACCGGGCCATCGGGCCGCCCGGACGGGGTCGCTGCAACAGGCGACAGGTTTGCCCTGACCTTTTGTTACTCCTTGACGATGCGGCCCGGTGCCGTCCGCTCTACCGCCTGGGGTTGGTTGCGCAGCATCTCGACCAGGGCGTCGATGTCCGTGCCCAGCACGGCGCGGTCGCGGCCGTGGCGGAAGCCGGTTTGATCGTCGCCGCCTTCGGCGAGAAAGCCGTTGACGATGACGCGGTAGTCCCTCTCGCGCTCCAGCGGCTTGCCATCGATGAGGATTTCGCCGAGCTGAGGCTTGCCGTCAGCACCCTTGCGCCATTTGTAATGCAGCGTCCACGAGGGTTGCAGGACACGCGGTACGGTGTCGCCTTTGGGCAATTGCCGTTGCAGCACATCCCACAACTGCTGCCCGGTCATCGTCAGCGCGACGATCTCGTTGCCAAAAGGCTGGATGGCGAGCAAGTCGCTCATCGTCGTCGGCTTGCCGGCCTCCACGACGAGATCGGAGCGGATGCCGCCCTGGTTCATGAACGCGACGTCCGCGGGGCCCTGCTTGCGGGCGAAGACGAGCTGGCTGTCGGCGATGAGGTTGCCTAACGCGGCGTCGCCATTGGGCTCTTTGGGGAATCGCGCCGCGCCGCGCGGCAGCAACGCCACCGGCTTCATGCGCGCGGTTTCGGTCAACGCGGCGGCGCGGGCCACCAGCTCGGCCAGCGCCGGGTTGGGCGCATAGACCGACTGAAGCACCGGGTGGTTGACGGCTTGGGCATCGAGCACGCGGCCGGATGCGTCTACCTTCAGGCGGCTCTCGGTGATCCAGCCACCGTAGCTGCCCGCCTGCACGACGAGGCGGCCGTTGATCTTGCACGTGTAGGCCTGGTGGCTGTGGCCGCCGATGATGATGGCGTAGGCCGGGTCCAGGCGCTTGGCGATGTCGTGCACGCGGCCGGTCAGCGTCGGGCAGGCGTAGCTCGTGTCGTTGGCACTGGAGCCGAGCGCCTGCACGCCGCCTTCGTGCATGACGGCCACCAGCACCTGGGCGCCTTCGGCCTTCAACTGCGGCACGAGGGCGTTCAGCGTGTCGGCCTCATCGGCGAAGCGGATGCCCTGGATGGCCTTGGCGACGATGACCTGCGGCGTCTCCCGGGTTGCCACGCCGGCGATGGCGACCTTCAGGCGGCCGGCCTGCCTGATGACATGGGTCGGCAGCAGGGGTTTGCCGGTCTTGGCGTCCAGCACATTGGCGCCGAGGTAGGGAAAGCCGGGCCCTTTGTAGCCCGGCCACAGGCAGCCGTTCGCGCCGCATTCGCCGCGCGTCTGGCGCAGCAGTTCGGGCAGGCCTGCGTCCAGCTCATGGTTGCCCAGGGCGCTGGCCGTGATGCCGAGCTGGGACATGGCCGCCAGCGTCGGCTCGTCGCGCAGCAGGTTGGAGATGAGCGGCGAGGCGCCGATCAGGTCGCCGCCCGCCACGATGAGGGCGTCGGGGTGCTTCGCCCTCAATCCGGCCAGCGCGGTGGCCAGGTGGGCCACACCGCCGGCAGCTTGGGGCTTGACTTCCCCGGTGGTTGCGTCAGGTAGCCGGGGCATCAGCGGCGTGGGGCGGGCGGGCTGGATGTTGCCGTGGAAGTCGTTGATGGACAGCAGCGTCAGCTCGGTGGGGGTAGCGGGCGGCTGAGTGGCGCAGCCACCGAGCAGGGCGCTGGCGAGCGCAACGGCGAGAAGGCGAAGGTGCATGGCGGGCAGGGTTGTTCGGAGCAATCAGCCATCTTAGGAGGGGCCGCTCCGCACCGGTTTGTAGCGGTTTTGCGACAGTTACAACAAACGAGGGGCACGCTGTTGAAGCAGCAGTCGACCCAATTTGGTGCCTGCGAGGATGAATCGGAAGGCCGATTGCCCTGGGAAAAATTCAACAGCGAATGAAAGCTGCGGGCCTGGCGCCACAGTCGGTTGACTGCACTTTTGTGGTGCATTCGAGAGGGCGGTGCTCTAAAAACCGCCACTTCTGACTTACCCGTAAAGTTCTGTCACGGAAAGTCATGACAATTCGAGGACGGTCGCACGCAGTCCCTCAGCTGCTGGTCATTTGACGCGCGGCGACCCAACGAATCTGTCAACGCCACGCGCGCCTTGCCGCGCCCACTAGGAGTCTAGGAATGAAGAGCAGACTGTTCTGCAAGACGGCCACCGCCCTGGCTGTCTCCGTGCTGGCCACCGGCGTCGTCTACGCCCAGGAAGCGGCAAAGGAAGAAGCCGCACCGCGCGCCAAGGACGACATGGTCCGTCTGGGCACGATCACGGTCGTCGGCTCCGGCGCCAAGCTGGGCACGGGCTCGATGATCAACGACGACTCCGTCAAGGGCCGCAGCACGATCACCAAGGCGGCGATGGAAAAGGAACTGGGCACCGGCAACGTGCTGCAGAGCATCGCGCAACTGCCTGGCGTGAACACCTACAACTACGACGCGACCGGCCTGTTCGGTGGCGACGTGACCATCCGCGGCTTCAGCTCCGACCAGATCGGCTTCACGGTCAACGGCGTGCCGGTCAACGATTCCGGCGGCTATGCCTTCTACGCCCAGGAAATGATCGACAAGGAGAACGTCTGTACCGCTTCGGTGGCTCAAGGTTCTCCCGAGCTGGAATCGCCGCACAGCGGCGCCACCGGCGGCAGCGTGAGCATGATCACCTGCGACCCGACGGACCAGTTCCGCATCCGCGCCACCCAGACCGTTGGCGGCCTGAACCTGAATCGCAGCTTCGTGCGCGTCGACTCCGGTCGGTTCATGAACAACATGGCCAAGGTGTTCCTGAGCTATTCGCACGCCGAGGCCGACAAGTGGAAGGGCGTCGGCAAGGCCAAGAAGGATCACATTGACGCCGGCTTCTCGCTGGACCTGAGCGAGGACAACAAGATCCTGGGCTCGGTGCTGTACAACCGGATGGTCAACCAGAACATCTGGAGCGTCAGCAACGCGCAGGTCGCCACCAACGGCTACAACTTCGACTACGCGGCGACCTTCACGCCGCTGAAGACGCCGGGTCCGGGCGCTCAGACCGACGTGATCCAGAACCCGCTTTATTACGGCATGGCGCTGAACCCGTTCAAGAACGTGATCGCGTCCGTGTCGGGCTCGTTCAAGATAGCCCCGGACACGTACCTGAAGGTGCAACCGTACATGTGGTACGGCTTCGGAAATGGCGGCTGGTCGCAAATCCTTCTCGACGAAACGGGCGCTACGCAGGTGTCTAGCACCACGGGTGGGGGCGGCAGCAGCCTTCTCGGTGGCCCCGTCGACGTCAACGGTGATGGCGACAAGCTGGACAAGGTGGTCGTGGGCCGCGCCAGCGTGACCAAGACGAACCGCCCCGGCATCACCGGTGAGCTCAGCACCACGATGGGTAACCATTATCTGAAGGTGGGCCTGTGGTACGAACGTGCCCAGCACATCCAGACCCAGCCAGCCGTGCGTATCGGTACCGATGGCGTGCCGATGGACATCTGGTTGCAGGAAGGCTGCGTCCAGCGCGCTGACAAGAGCTGCTATCAAGGCCGCAACACCAAGACGATCAGCACGGCCTACCAGGTCTATCTGAACGACCAGATCTCGCTGTTCAACGACCGTGCGTTCCTGAACCTCGGTCTGCGTCTGCCCCACATCACGCGTGACGTGACCAACATCGCCAACGAAAGCGGCAACCTGCCCTTCACCGTGAACAGCACCACCGGCGCCTACACGCCAGGCGGTCCCGCCACCCGCGTGTTCCAGGACTACCGCATCAAGCGCTCGTTCTACAAGGCGCTGCCGCAACTCGGCGCCCGCTTCAACGTGAACAGCCAGCAGCACGTCTTCCTGAACGTCGCCAAGAACTTCCGCGCACCGCCGAACTTCGCCTACTTCGGCAGCTACGTCGGCCTGGTGACCCACGGGACCGCCAACATCGTGATGGAGCCTCTGGTCGAAGTGCAGCCGGAAACCTCGGTGATGATCGATGGCGGCTGGCGCTTCCAGTCGAAGGACGTCACGATCTCGGCCACCGTCTATAACAAGAGCTTCAAGAACCGCCAGGTTCAGGCGACGGACCCGAACACGCTGCAAAGCACCTACATCAATGCCGGCGGCACGAAGGGCCAGGGCCTTGAGCTGGAAGTGGGTAGCGGTGTCTTCAACGGCTTCTCGGCCTACGGTTCGCTGACGCTGCAGAAGGAAACGATGAACGAAGACCTGCGGGTCAGCTCCACGGGCTCTCTGCCGACCGCGGGCAAGCTGTTCGGCAAGGTGCCTGACAAGATGGCCTCGCTGTCCCTGCAATACGAGCAGGGCCCGATCTACGCGCGCCTGAAGGGCAAGTTCACCGCCGCGCAGTACGTCGACCTGATGAACCAGGAAGCAGCGCCGAGCTACAGCACGTTTGATCTGGACGCTGGCTATAAGTTCGCCAACTGGGGCTTCCTCAAGAGCCCGCAACTGCGCCTGAACATCTCCAACATCGGCAGCAAGCAGTACCGCAACCCGTCGTCGATCATCACCAACGCGGCCAACACGACGCTGAAGGGCTCCGGCGCGAACTTCACGCCGAGCACCGAGTTCTACTACCTTGGCGCCCCGCGCATGACCTCGCTGACCTTCAGCGTGGATTTTGAGTAAGCCGTAAGTACCACGTCGGCCGGGTGCACAAGGCCCGGTCAGTCGTTTCGGCAACCGCGAGCGCAGTCAAAAGCTGCCTCGCGGTTTTTTCGTTTCTGGATCAGCGGGTTTGAAATCCGAGCGAGGACAAGGCGCGCAGCCGCAGACAGTGCTTCAGCACGGCAAGGCGAAGCAACGCCGTCATCGCTTGGATTGCGAAGCCGTCAGCGAAGGATGTCGCCGAGGCAGATGTACTTGACCTCGACATAGTCCTCGAGGCCCTGGCGCGCGCCCTCACGCCCCAGGCCCGATTGCTTGACGCCGCCAAACGGCACCTCCGCCGTCGAGATCAACCCGGTGTTGACGCCCACCATCCCGTACTCCAGCGCCTCGCTGACGCGGAAGATGCGGCCGATGTCACGGCTGTAGAAGTAGCTGGCCAGGCCGAATTCCGTGGCGTTGGCGAGCGTGATGGCGTCCGCCTCGGTCTGGAACTTGAACACCGGCGCCACCGGGCCGAAGGTTTCCTCGCGCGAGCACAGCATCTGCGGCGTCGCGTCGGCCAGCAGCGTGGGCTCGAAGAAGTTGCCGGCAGAGGTCTCCACCCGCTTGCCGCCGGCCAGCACCTTGGCGCCCAGGGCAACGGCGTCCGCCACGTGGGTCTCGACCTTCTCCAGCGCCGCCGCATCGATCAGCGGACCCACGTTGATGCCGCTCTCGAAGCCATTGCCCGTCTTCAACTGGCCCAGCTTGGCCGCGAACTTCTCCAGGAAGGCGTCGTAAACGCCGGCCTGAACGTAGATGCGGTTGGCGCTGACGCAGGTCTGGCCGGCGTTGCGGTACTTGCTGGCCAGGGCGCCGTCCACGGCAGAGTCCAGGTCGGCATCGTCGAAGACGAGGAAGGGCGCGTTGCCGCCCAACTCCAGGCTGAGCTTCTTGATGGTCGGCGCGCACTGCTTCATCAGGATGCGGCCGACCTCGGTGGAGCCGGTGAAGGACAGGTGGCGCACGACATCGCTTTCGCACAGCACCTTGCCGATCTCGATGGACTGCTCGGAGTCGGCCGTCAGCACGTTCAGCACCCCCGCCGGCATGCCGGCCTGCTGGGCCAGTTCGGCGGCCGCCAGCGCCGTCAGCGGCGTGGCCTCGGCCGGCTTGATGATGACGGTGCAGCCTGCGGCCAGCGCTGGCGCGACCTTGCGCGTGATCATCGCCAGCGGGAAGTTCCACGGCGTGATGGCCGCGCAGACGCCCACGGCCTGCTTGATGACCAGGTAGCGCTTGGTCGGGTCGGTGGTCGGGATGGTCTCGCCGTAGACGCGCTTGCATTCCTCGGCAAACCAGTCCAGAAAGCTCGCGCCGTAGATCACTTCGCCGCGCGCCTCGGCCAGCGGCTTGCCCTGCTCGGCCGTCATCAGCCGGGCAATGTCGTCGGCGTGCTTGACCAGCAGTTGCTGCCAGCGCACCAGCACGGCGGCGCGCTCCTTGGCGGGCTTGGCGCGCCAGGCGGCGAGCGCGTTGGCGGCGGCGGCGATGGCTTCCTGCGCTTCGGCGCGGCCCAGGTTGGGCACTTGGGCCAGCTCGCGGCCGGTGGCCGGGTCGGTCACCGCAAAGGTGGCGGCGCCACCCACCCATTCGCCATTGATCAGCGCCTGCGTGCGCAGCAGGCCGGGGTTGTCGAGTGCGTCCAGTGGGGAATTGGTGTCCATCGGGTTCTCTCCTGTTCCTGTTGAGAGTCACTCTACCCGGGCAGACGGGGCCTGCCTGCGCCACGGCAATACGCCGCGTTGTAACCAAAAGCGCCGTAGGCAAGGCGCGGACCGCAAGCCGGGTTCATACCCGGCGAGGATTCGCAACGCAGCATGCGACGCTTTTGGTTGCAACCCGTAGGGAAGGCCAGCAGCCTGGACCACTCTGCGTTGCGTCGCTTGCCCGCACATGAGTGCGGGCCGCGCGCCACGCCTTGATTGGCCCAGGCTGCTGGCCTTCGCGGCGCATTGCCGTGGCGCAAGCAGGCCCCCGCCCCCTCTCTACAATCGACCCTCTTTGTCACCGACCTTTCCAGGGAAGCCGCTGCATGAAAGCCGCCGAGATCCGCCAGACCTTTCTGAAGTT
The DNA here is from genome assembly GCF_979253795.1 of Roseateles sp. AC306. Taxonomy (NCBI): domain Bacteria; kingdom Pseudomonadati; phylum Pseudomonadota; class Betaproteobacteria; order Burkholderiales; family Sphaerotilaceae; genus Roseateles; species Roseateles sp. AC306. The sequence continues at coordinate 459,938 of NZ_CEEDEB010000002.1, read as the reverse complement.
CTTCGAGTCGAAAGGCCACCAGATCGTCGCGTCCAGCCCCGTCGTGCCGGGTGACGACCCGACGCTGCTGTTCACCAACGCCGGCATGAACCAGTTCAAGGACGTGTTCCTGGGCTTTGACAAGCGCGCCTACTCGCGCGCCACCACCAGCCAGAAGTGCATCCGCGCCGGCGGCAAGCACAACGACCTGGACAACGTTGGCTACACCGCCCGCCACCACACCTTCTTCGAGATGCTGGGCAACTTCAGCTTCGGCGACTACTTCAAGAAGGATGCGATCAGCTACGCCTGGGAGCTGCTGACGGTCAACTTCGGCCTGCCCAAGGAAAAGCTCTGGGTCACCGTCTACAGCGAGGACGACGAGGCCTACGACATCTGGAACAGGACGGTTGGCGTGCCCGCCGAGCGCATCGTGCGCATCGGCGACAACAAGGGCGCGCGCTACATGTCCGACAACTTCTGGATGATGGGCGACACGGGTCCCTGCGGCCCCTGCACCGAGATCTTCTACGACCACGGCCCCGACGTGGCCGGCGGCCCCCCGGGCTCGGCCGAGCAGGACGGCGACCGCTACATCGAGATCTGGAACAACGTCTTCATGCAGTTCAACCGGACCGAGGACGGCGTGATGCACCCGCTGCCCAAGCCCAGCGTGGACACCGGCATGGGGCTCGAACGCCTGGCGGCGGTGCTGCAGCATGTGCACAGCAACTACGAGATCGACACCTTCGTGAACCTGCTCGCGGCCGCCAAGTCGGCCGTGGACGCGGCCGGTGGTGGCGACTGCGATGCCTCAAGCCCGTCGCTGAAGGTCATCGCCGACCACATCCGCGCCTGCTCGTTCACCGTCGTCGACGGCGTCATCCCCGGCAATGCCGGCCGCGGCTATGTGCTGCGCCGCATCGCCCGCCGCGCCATCCGCCACGGCTACAAGCTGGGCGCGCGCGCGCCGTTCTTCCACAAGCTTGTCGCCGCACTCAGCGCCGAGATGGGCGAGGCCTATCCCGAACTGCGCCAGGCCCAGGCGCGCGTGACCGAGGTGCTGAAGGTCGAGGAAGAGCGCTTCTTCCAGACCATCGCCACCGGCATGGAAATCCTCGAGACTGCGTTGGCCAAGGGCGGCAACGTCGACGGCGACACCGCCTTCAAGCTGCATGACACCTACGGCTTCCCGGTCGACCTGACCGCCGACGTCTGCCGCGAGCGCGGCGTGGCGGTGGACGAGGCGCGCTTCAACGAACTGCTGGACGAGCAGAAGAACCGCGCCCGCGCTGCCGGCAAATTCAAGATGGCGCAGGGCTTGGCCTACAGCGGCGCGCCGACCGAGTTCCACGGCTACGACGGCCTCGTCGTCGAGACCGCCACGGTCACCGCCGTCTACGTCGATGGCGCGCAGGTCGATGAAGCCCGCGCTGGCGACGACGCCGTCATCGTGCTCGACCGCACCCCCTTCTACGCCGAGAGCGGCGGGCAGGTGGGCGACGCCGGGGAGCTGCGCAGCGGCACGACGCGCGTCGTCGTCGCGGACACGATCAAGATCCAGGCCGACGTGTTCGGCCACCACGGCCAGGTGGCGGAAGGCTCGGTCAGGGTCGGTGACGTGCTCGTGGCCCGCGTCGACACCGAGCGCCGCGCCAGGACCGTGCGCAACCACAGCGCCACCCACCTGATGCACAAGGCCCTGCGCGAGGTGTTGGGCGGGCATGTGCAGCAAAAGGGTTCGCTGGTGAATGCCGAGCGCACGCGCTTCGACTTCGCCCACAACGCACCGATGACACCCGAGCAGATCCGCGAGATCGAAGCCATCGTCAACGCCGAGATCCTGGCCAACGCTGCCGCCACCGCCAAGGTCATGGCGCTGGACGACGCGCAGAAGACCGGCGCCATGATGCTGTTCGGCGAGAAGTACGGCGACAACGTGCGCGTACTGAGCATCGGCTCGTCCAAGGAACTCTGCGGCGGCACGCACGTGAAGGCGACGGGCGACATCGGCCTGTTCAAGATCGTGGCCGAAGGCGGTGTGGCAGCCGGCATCCGCCGTGTCGAAGCCGTCACTGGCGACAACGCGCTGGCCTATCTGCAGTCGCTGGAGTCGACGGTGTATGCCGCCGCGCAGACGCTGAAGACGGCGCCGGCCGAACTCGATGCCCGCCTGCATGCGGTGCTGGACCAGATCAAGTCGCTGGAGAAGGAACTCACCGCAGCCAAGAGCAAGCTGGCGTCTGCCCAGGGCGACGAACTGATGGCGCAGGCAGTCGACGTCAAGGGGCTCAAGGTGCTGGCTGCCAGGCTCGAAGGCGCCGACGCCAAGACGCTGCGCGAAACCATGGACAAGCTCAAGGACAAGCTGAAGACGGCTGCCATCGTGCTCGCGGCGGTGGACGGCGACAAGGTCCAGATCGCGGCGGGCGTGACGGCCGACAGCGTGGGCAAGGTCAAGGCTGGCGAGCTGGTGAACTTTGTCGCCCAGCAGCTGGGCGGCAAGGGCGGCGGCAAGCCGGACCTGGCCATGGCGGGCGGCACGCAGCCGGCCGGTGTGGCAGCGGCGCTGGCAAGCGTGCAGGGCTGGGTGGCTGAACGCGTTTGATGCTGTTTGGTCGCCCATGAACAAGGCCCGCGAACTGCGGGCCTTGTCGTTCGTGCCGCACTCGCGGAACTATTCGCTGCCGGCGACGCGGAACACGGCCACCGCCTCGACGAGGCGCTGCGCCTGATCCTTCAGGCTCTCTGCCGCCGCAGCGGACTCTTCCACCAGCGCCGCGTTCTGCTGGGTCATCTGGTCCAGCTGAACGACCGAGGTGTTGACAGAGGCGATGCCCTCGCTCTGCTCGCTAGCCGCCGAGGCGATCTCGCCAATGATGTCCTGCACGCGCTGCACGCTGGCGACGATCTCGCCCATCGTCGTGCCGGCCGTCTGCACGAGGCGGGCGCCGTTCTCGACGCGGGACACGCTGTTGCCGATCAGTGCCTTGATTTCCTTGGCCGCCTCGGCGCTGCGCCCGGCCAGCGAGCGCACCTCGCTGGCCACGACCGCGAAGCCGCGCCCCTGCTCGCCGGCGCGCGCCGCTTCCACTGCGGCGTTCAACGCCAGGATGTTGGTCTGGAAGGCGATGCCGTCGATGGTGCCGATGATGTCGGCGATCTTCTTGCTGGCCGTGTTGATGTCGTCCATGGTCGTGACGACCTGACCCACCACCTCGCCGCCGCGTGTGGCGGCCGATACGGCGGACTGCACGAGCTGGTTGGCCGTGCGGGCCGAGTCGGCCGTCTGGCGCACGGTGCCGGTCAGCTCGCTCATCGACGAGGCGGCGTTCTGCAGATTGCTTGCTGTCTGCTCGGTACGCTGGCTCAGGTCGAGGTTGCCGGTCGCGATCTCGCTGCTGGCGGTGCCTATGCTGTCGATCGAATTGCGCACGGTGCCGATGGTGCTGGACAGCCGCTGGCGCATGGCCTCGGTGTCCTGGATCAGCGAGCCGATTTCGTCGTTGCGGCGGGTGCTGACCGACTGGCCCAGGTCGCCGTCGGCAATGGCGCCGATGGCTTTTTGCAGTGACGCCAGCGGCTGGGCCACCCAGCGGCGCATCATCCACATCAGCCCGAAGCCCAGGCCCACGGCCGTCAACGCGAGGGCGCCCCAGAAGAACCACAGCGTGGCGCGGCTGGCGGCCTGGGCCTCGCCGTGCGACACCTGGGCGACGACCCAGTAGCCGGTCTTCTCGCTCTTGCGGGCAATGGCAAAGTTGTCCTTGAGGCCGTTGCCCAGCACGTCGGGTGCGTCGTCGAGCGTGGCCGTGTTGGCGGTCTGCTCGGCCAGCAGCTTCTCGAAGCCCGGTGCCACGCTGGACAGCAGCTTCCCCTTTGCCGTCGGGTGTGCCGCCAGCAAGGCCTTGGTCGGGTCCTTGGGCACGGCGACGATGTAGGTGCCGCCATGCTCGAAGAACCTGGCACTGCCGGCCATGCGGTCCATGGCCAGCTCGAAGGCGTCGAGGTCATAGCCGACGAACAGGATGCCGATGATCTTGCCGGCATCGTTCTTGATCGGCTCGTAGTGCGTCATGTAGGCGCGGCCGAACAGCAGCGCGCGGCCCGTGTAAGCCTTGCCGGCGGTGATGGCCGCGTAGGCTGGACCCTGCTTGTCCAGCAGCGTGCCCATGGCGCGCTCGCCCTTCTCGTCTTTCAGCGAGGTGGTGATGCGCTCGAAGTCGGCACCCTTGGCCGCAAACACCGTGGCGACACCACCGTTGACGGCCGCGAACTTGTCGACCTGGGTGAAGTTGCCGTTGAGCTTGGGGCCCCAGTCGCGGAGGTCGCCCGTCGTCTCGTCCAGCGTGAAGCTGGGGCCGAACTCCTGTCGGAAGGAGCCGAAGCTGCGCTGGATCTGTTTGGACGCGACATCGTCCATCGCCTGCATCGCGTCGACCAGCGAAGCCGCCTTGTCGCCAACCCAGGTATGGACCTGCTCATTGATGGCACGCTTGAGCAGCGTGCCGACGACCAGGCTGACGCCCAGCAGCACGGCTGCAACGGCCACTGCGCCGGTCAACGAGACCTGACGGGCAATGGAATTGACGGGCTGGTTCATTCGCACCTTCACAACATCTGATGGAGAGGGCAAACCTGCGCCACGCCGCGCCGTTGCGGGTGCGTTTGAAACAACCCGCGCCGTTGCGGGTTGGGTTCTAAAGACTGGGATCGGGCGGTCAGGCCGCGATGGCGGCTTCCATCAGGCCCATCTCGGCGCTGCTCATCAGGCCTTCGATGTCCATCAGGATCAGCATGCGGTCGGCGACCGAGCCGATGCCGGTGATGAAGCTGGTGTCCACCGTGGCCGAGCTCAGTTCGGGCGCCGGCTTGATCGCGTCGCGGCTGAGTTCCAGCACGTCGGAGACCGAATCGACGACCGCGCCGACGACGCGGTTTTTCACGTTCAGCACGATGACGACGGTGAAGCTGTTGTATTCCGCCGTCGGGCAGTTCAGCTTCAGGCGCAGGTCGACGATGGGCACGATGACGCCGCGCAGGTTGACGACACCTTTGATGAAGTCCGGCGCATTGGCGATGCGCGTGGGCGCCTCGTAGGAGCGGATTTCCTGCACCTTCAGGATGTCGATGCCGTATTCCTCGGAACCGAGACGGAAGGTCAGGTACTCGCCGCTCTTGGGGCCGTGGGCCTTGGTGGTGAGGGCGCCGGGTTGGCGCAGGGCGGGGACGTTGCTGGCTTCCATGCGAACCTCTCTGTCGGTCTTGGTTGATTTGTTAGTGGCGCGAGCGGCGCACCAGGCTGCCGACGTCCAGGATCAGCGCGACGCGACCGTCACCCATGATGGTGGCGCCGGACACGTCGTTGACCTTGCGGTAGTTGGCTTCGAGGTTCTTCACGACCACCTGCTGCTGGCCGAGCAGTTCGTCCACCAACAGCGCAACGCGGCCGCCTTCGGCCTCGACGACCACCATGATGGAACTGACGTGCTCGAAGTCGAAGCGCGGCACATCGAACACTTTCTCAAGTTCGATGACCGGCATGTATTCGTCACGCACCTCGACGACGCGGCCGGAGCCGGCGACGGTCTTGATGGTGTCGGACTGGACCTGGAAGGATTCGACGACGGAGGACAGCGGCAGGATGTAGCACTCGTCGCCAACGCCCACGCTCATGCCGTCCATGATGGCCAGCGTCAGCGGCAGGCGCACGGACACCTTCATGCCGTAACCCTCGGCCGAGTCGATCTCGACGGTGCCACCGAGCGACGTGATGTTCTTCTTCACAACGTCCATGCCGACACCGCGGCCGGACACGTCGGTGACCACATCGGCCGTGGAGAAGCCCGGCGCGAAGATCAGGCTCCAGCACTCGGCGTCGGTCATGGTGTCCGGCGCGTCGATGCCCTTTTCGCGGGCCTTTTTGATCAGCTTGTCGCGGTTCAGGCCGCGGCCGTCGTCGCGCACTTCGATGACGATGCTGCCGCCCTGGTGGGACGCCACCAGCGTGATCGTGCCTTGCTCGGGCTTGCCCCGCGCCTCACGGTCGGCGGGCATCTCGATGCCGTGGTCGCAGCTGTTGCGCACCAGGTGGGTCAGCGGGTCGGTGATCTTCTCGACCAGGCTCTTGTCCAGCTCGGTGGCTTCACCCTGCGTGACCAGTTCGACTTTCTTGCCCAGCTTGGCCGCCAGGTCGCGCAGCATGCGCGGGAAGCGGTTGAAGACCGTCGACATCGGAATCATCCGGATCGACATGACCGACTCTTGCAGGTCGCGCGTGTTGCGCTCCAGGTCGGCCAGGCCCGAGGTCAGCTGCTGGTACATCGCCGGGTCAAGCTCTCGGCTGTTCTGCGCCAGCATGGCCTGGGTGATGACGAGTTCGCCCACCAGGTTGATGAGCTGGTCGACCTTTTCGATTGAGACGCGCAGCGTCGTCTGGTCCATTGCGGCCGGCTTGGCCTCGACCTTGGCCGGCGTGGCCGCGCGGGTCGGCACGATGGCGGCGGTGGGTGCGGCCTCGACGGCCGGCGCAGCGGCAGCGGCGCCACCAGCGGGCGTGCCGGGGGCGTCGTCGAAGAAGCCGTAGCCGGGGTCGGCAGACGGGGCCTCGGCCGGCGGCGCGCCGGGCGAGCCGTCGTAGAAGCCAAAGCCCGGGCCCAGGGGAATCAGCTTGACCTGTTCACGCGCGACGTGGAAGGTGAAGAGGTCCAGCAGGTCGTTGTCCGTTGAACTGGTCAGCACCTTGAAGCGGCGCATGCCGTCAGAACTCTGGCCGGCATCCAGCGGCTCGATGTTGCCGAGGTCGGTGATTTCCTTGAACAGCTCGACGAGGTTGTCGGCCAGGCTCAGGTCGGTCAGCGGGCCGACCTGCAGCTCGAGCAGGCGCGCGCCGGGCTTGCCGGGGGCGGCCGGTGCCGAAGCAGAAGGCGCGGGTGCCGTGGCGGCCTTGGGTGCGGGCGCAGCAGCAGCAGCGGCCGTGCCGCCGCCGCCTTCGACGAAGCTCTTGATGTTGACGAGCAGGTCGGTCGTGTCGAACACGTCACCGCCCGAGCCCTGGTGGCGGGCCAGCTGGGTGCGCAGCGCGTCGCCGGACTGCAGCAGCACGTCGACCATGGCCGAGTTGGGCTGCAGCTCGTGGCGGCGCAGCTTGTCCAGCAGCGTCTCCATCTGGTGGGTCAGCTCGGCGACGTCGCTGAAGCCGAACGTTGCCGCGCCACCCTTGATGGAGTGGGCGCAGCGGAAGATGGCGTTCAATTCCTCGTCGTCAGCCGCCTCGACGTTCACATTGAGCAGCAGTCGCTCCATGTTGTCGAGGTTCTCTCCGGCTTCCTCGAAGAAGACCTGATAGAACTGGCTGAGGTCGATGCCAGCACTGATGCTGGCGCCTTCGGTGGTCATGTCACCCATGGCTGTACTCCCTTTGGACCGGACTTCAGCGGATGACCTTGCCGATCACTTCGATCAGCTTGGCAGGGTCGAAAGGCTTGACCAGCCAGCCAGTGGCGCCCGCAGCGCGGCCGGCCTGCTTCATCGTGTCGCTGGACTCGGTGGTCAGGATCAGGATGGGCGTGGTCTTGAACTTCGGGTTCTCGCGCAGCTTCTTGGTCAGGCTGATGCCATCCATGCGCGGCATGTTCTGGTCGGTGAGCACCAGGTCGAAGTCACGCGTGCCGGATTTTTCCCAGGCGTCCTGCCCGTCGACTGCTTCCACCACGTTGAAGCCGGCGTTCTTGAGCGTGAAGGCCACCATCTGGCGCATCGAGGCCGAGTCGTCGACAGCAAGGATTGAGTGCATTTGAGTTTTCTCCGAGAGACGTTTTGCCTGGGGGGCCGAATTGAACTGCGGGATTCAGAAAAGTTCGATGGAGCCGGCGTCCATCTCGTCCTGCGTGACCGGGTTGGGCCGCAGCGGCGCGATCTCGACGACGGCCGCGCCGTCCTCGTCATCCATGCCGAAGGTGTCGCGAGCCAGCTGGTCGGCGCAGTTGCGCAGGCGCTGGCTGGTGTGGGCGATCAGCTGTGTCGCCATGTCCTGGAACTGCAGCGCCGTGATGGCACCGGCGATGTCTTGCATGATCTGCTTCAGCCCAGCGGCGGCCGGTGTGCCCTCGCTCTTGCCGAGCAGCGACATCGCCTCGTTGGAGGCGCTGTAGAAATGGGTGGACAAGGCCTCGCCGGCGTCATCGAGCAGGCGCTGCAGGCGCTCAAGGTCATTGGTCACCGTCATCAGGTGATCCTGCAGTTCCGCAGCCGCCAGCAGAGGCATGGCGGCCAAGGCACCGTCTATTTCTGCTGCGTTGGAGGTTTCTATCTGCATCGTGTCTCCGCGAGGGGATGCCGCTTCTTTTCCGATGGCCCTGGGTATTCGATCAGGGCGAATGCATCATGGCATGTTCACCTGATTTTCGACCGCTGTCGACCTGGAGATGGCGTGAGAACGAGCCGTATTACCGGTCTGAACGGCGTTCGGCGCGCGCCGGGCTGGCGGGCGTCGGCGCGGCATACTGCGGCCCCATGACGATTTCTGGTGTGGAGCAGGCTGGCCGGGTCCTGCGTGTGCTGCATGTCGAGGACTCCGACCTCGACCATCAACTCATCCTCGCGCAACTGTCCCGCGCCGGGCTGCGCATCGAGATGCAGCGGCAGGACGCACTGCCGGCCGTGCTGGCGGCGCTGGAGCGCCCCTGGGACGCCATCATCTCGGACTTCAACCTGCCGGGCTACACGGGCCTGGAGGTGCTGGAGGCCGTCAAGGAAAGGCAGTTGCTGACGCCGTTCCTGCTCGTCTCCGGCGAGATCGGCGAGGACGCCGCCGTGGCGGCGATGCGCAACGGCGCCTCCGACTACCTGCTCAAGAACAACCTGGCCCGGCTTGCACCCGCGTTGCTGCATGCCATCGACGCGGTGGAAAGCGAGCGCGCCCGGCGCGCGGCCGATGACGAGCTGCTGAGGTCAAAGCAGCGCCTGCATCAGCTGGCTGGTCATCTGCAGACCAGCGTCGAACTGGAGCGGGCCGCCATTGCGCGGGAGATCCATGACGACGTCGGCGGTTCGCTCACGGCGCTGAAGTTCGACCTCGCCTGGATAGACCGCCACGCCCAGGAGCCCGAGGTGCGCCAGCGCGTCGCGGCGGCGCTGGAGACGGTCAGTTCGGCCATCGACGCCAGCCAGCGCATCATGCACAACCTGCGCCCCGCCATCCTGGAGCAGGGCCTGGTGGCCGCGCTGCAGTGGATGACGGCACGCTTTGAGCGCCGCACCGGCATCGAGGCCGGCCTGCGCATCGGCGAGGAGCGCCTGGCCTTGCCGCCGGGCGTGCCGCTGGTGGCCTACCGTACGGCCCAGGAGGCGCTGACCAATGTGTCCAAGCATTCAGGCGCAACGCGCGTCGACATCGAGCTCAGCCTGGACTCCGGCGTGCTGACGCTGGAGATCTGCGACAACGGCCGCGGTGTCGCAGCGGGCGACCTGGCCAAGGAGCGCTCCTTCGGCATCCGCGGCCTGCACGAGCGCGCGGCGACCGTCGGCGGCTGGGTGGACCTCTCCAGCACGCCGGGCAAGGGCACCAGCCTCATCCTGACCGTGCCGCTCGCGCCCGACGCCATCGACGCGCTGGACGACGCCACGGACTTCGGCAAGGACCTTGGCAACTCCATCTGGGGGCGCGTGTGATCCGCGTCATCCTCTGCGACGACCACGGCCTGATCCGTCGCGGCATCCGCGACACGCTGGCCGATGCCGACGACATCGAGGTCATCGGCGAGGCCGGCGACTACACGGAACTGCGCGGCCTGCTGCACAAGCTCGGCAAGGACAACCCCTGCGATGTGCTGGTGCTGGACATCAACATGCCCGGCCGCTCGGGCCTGGACGTGCTGCATGTGCTGAAAGACGAGGGCGCGCCCGTGCGCACGCTGATCGTCTCGATGTACCCGGAGGACCAGTACGCCATCCGCGCGCTGAAGGCCGGCGCCTATGGCTATGTCAACAAGGGCGGCGACCCGGCCACGCTGGTTCAGGCGGTCCGCACCGTGGCCCAGGGCCGCAAGTACGTGACGCCCGAGATCGCGCAGATGCTGGTCGAGAGCCTGACCGCGCCGGTGACCGAGCAAGCCCACCACAAGCTGTCGGACCGCGAGCTGCAGACCCTGGTGATGATCGCCTCCGGCAAGCGCCTGTCGGACATCGCCGAGGAGCTGATGCTCAGCCCCAAGACCGTCAGCGTCTACCGGGCCCGCATGCTCGAGAAGCTGGGCCTGACCAACAACTCCGAGCTGACGGTCTATGCCATCCGCAACGGGCTGGTAGAGAGCTAGTCAGTTGGCGCCCTGGGTGATCAACGTCACCCACCGATCGGCCTTGAGCAGGCGGCGCATGGCCAGCAGAACACGCTCCGGTGTGACGGCCGCCAGGCCATCTTCCTCTTCGGCGAGCAGCTGCGCAAAGGTGATTTCGCGGTCCAGCTGAACCATCAATGCGCCGGCGAGACCCAGCTCGCTGCCCAGGCGCTGCCGTCGGTCCGCATGCAGGCGGGACCGCGCCTGCTCCACCTCCTCGGCGCTGACGCCTTCGGCCAGCAGGCGCTGCAGCTCCTCATGCATAGCTGCCTCCACCTGCGCCACGCGGGCTGACGCGCCGCTGGCCTGCAGGCGCAGCCCGGCGCGGTCGCCGTCGTTGGGCATGCGCAGCTGCACGGTGACGCTGTAGCTCATCGCATCCTGCGCACGCAGGCGTTCCGTCAGGCGGCCGCCGCCGAGCGGGCCGCCGCTGAGGATGCGCGTGCCGACGAGCAGCGGGAAATAGTCGGGGTCGCTGCGGTTCAGCGGCAGCTCCTGCATCAGCGTGATCACAGCGGCGCGCTGCCCGGCGGTCTCGCGGCTGGCGATGCCGGACGACAGCGGAGCGAAGTGCCCTGCCACCACCGGCTTGTGCGCCGGCGCCGTGCGGACGAAGGCAGGGGCGTCCGGCTTCTTCCATCCGGCGAAGATGCTTTCGACCAGCGGCAGCAAGGCCTCCGGCACCTGGCCCGCGACGGTGACCGTCAGGTCATTGGCCGACCAATGCCGGCGCTGGAACTCGCGCACCTCGTCCAGCGTCAGCGCCCGCCACTGCGCGGCCAGTTCGGCACCCGAGGGCTGGTAGCCGACGTCGCCCGGCTGCAGGCCCATCTGCGCCATGCGGTGCTGGCGTTCGCGCTCCGTGGCACTGCTGCGACCCTCGCTGCTGTTGCGCTCTGCGGCAGCCAGGCGTGCGAGTGCCGTGTTGCGCTCCTGCTCAAAGGCAGCCTGGGGCAGCTCGGGCTCGCTGAGCATCTCCTTGAGCAGCTGCAGAGCGGGCGCCAAGTGCTGCCGCCTCGTCAACAGCTGCACCGTCAGCGACTGCGGGCCGCTGGTGACGCGCACCTCCGCCTGCAGCGCCTTCTTGAGTTGGCGGATCGTGGCGCCGGTGCGGCCGGCAGCCCCGGCCTCCAGCATGTCGCCGCCGAGCGCGCGCCAACCGCTGAGCCGAGCCATGTCCTCGGCACGCCCCCAGCGCAAGCTGAGCAGCACGGCCACGCGTTCGTCTGCGGACTTGCGCGGCAGCACGCCCAGCTTGATGCCGCTTGGCAGCAGATAGCGCTTGGCGGCCCGCTCGAGTGCGGCGGGGTCGGTCTCGAAGGCATCCCCTGTGCCGAGCGCCTGCTGCGGCTTGAGCTCGCCGATCTCGCTGGCCGGGTCGCTGACGTGGGCCACGTCCGCCGGCCGCTCGAACCAGCTGGCGATGCCGGTCACAGGCTGCTCCTCGAACTGCATCGCCAGCCGCGGCACGGCGGCATCGGTGACGCCGCGAGCGTTGACGCGGTTGAGGCTGCGCAGGTAGAGGTCGGCCGCCTTGTAGACGTCTGTTGGCTTCAGCGCAGCCAGGCGCTCCTGCAGCTTGAATGCCAGGCGCCAGTCGCCTGCGCCGACGGCGTCGCTGATCAGCACGGACGCACGCATGGGATCACGAAGCCCTTCAGCAAGCTCGCGGGCGCGGGTGTCGGACACCTGGCGCACGAGATCGGGGCCGATGATGCGTTTCAGGTCCTGCAGGCGGTCGACCCACTGGGACTCCAGAGACGTCACGGCCGTGCGCGCCTCGGCGTCTGCACTGGGCGTGTTCGGCAGTTGCACGATGAGGCCGACGACGGTCGGATCACGCGTGCGGTTAGCCTCGAGGATGCCCAGCGAAAAGGGCCGCTCGGGATTGCGCTCGGTCACGCGGGCAGGCACACGCCCCAGCAGTTGGCCCAGCACGACCACGGCCGCCGCATGCTCGTGGGCCATGCCCGGCACCCGCCAACCCACGGCGAGCGCCGTGCTGCTGACGCGCATGGTCATCACACGCGGTGCCTGCTGCTGAGGCTCGGCCTGCTCGGGCAGGGGCGGCAGCAGCTCCGCCGAGGGCGGCTCGGGATTCTTCAGCGGCCCGAAGGTCTCGACCACGGCCGCCAGCGCCTGCGCCGGCTCGAAGCCGCCGGCCAGCATCAGCACGGCGTTGTCGGGCCGGTAGTGGCGGCGGTAGAAGGCCTGCAGCGTCGGCAGGGACAGCTGCTCGATATCGGCCACGTAGCCGATCACCGGTCGCCCGTAGGGATGCTGGCGGAAGGCCGCCGCGAGCAGGCCTTGGCGCATGCGACTCACGGGCGACATGCCGTCGCGCAGGCCCATCTCGTTGAGCACAATGGGCTTCTCCTTGGCGAAGTCGCCCTCCGCCAGGCGCGCCTCGCTCATGCGCGATGCTTCCAGGCGCAGCATCCGCTGCAGCGTGGTCGCGGCATCGCTGCTCGGAAAGCTGCTGAGGTAGTTGGTGCGGTCGACGCTGGTCGTGCCGTTGAAGCTCACGCCCAGATGCTGCATCTCGCTACCCAGGTCGGCGATGGACGCCGTGCCGCGGAAGGTCACATGCTCCAGCAGGTGCGCCATGCCGGCCTGGCCGGGCCCTTCATGCCGGCTGCCGACGCGGTAGGTCACTGTCAAGCTGATGCGCGGCGCACCGGCCTGCGGCATCAACAGCAGCTGCAGGCCGTTGTCCAGACGGTATTCGGTGATGCCGCCGAGCGTTCTCTGTTCGGCGGGAAGGGGAAGGGTGGTTTCAGAAAAGGCTGGCTTTGACAGCGCCAGCAGCAGGGCCATGGCAGCCCGCATCAATCGGTGTTTCGTGCTCATGGGCTCCGAGTCTTGTTTTCTCCCGGCGGGGAATCTAGCAGACGCTGGACCGCCGATTTGCACCGGGAACACAGCCGGGCCGCCGTTCGTCCGCGCCGATGTCGTTTCAACCGCGCCGGGCGCCGTTCGTCGAAAGCCCTGATCACATGACAGCCTTGTCTGTGCAAAATCCGACCCGTCCCAAACCCGGGGCATCAACTCATCGGGAGCGCGTCATCGACACCGGACTGCTGAAGGAGCTGCGCATTGAAGGCGCGCATCGCGAGGACCATGGCGGCGGGCCGCCGAAGTGGGTCTGGGGCGTGGTGGCCGGCCTCGTGGTCGTCGCGTTGGCTGGAGGTGCTGCGTGGTGGTTTTTTGCCGCTGGCAAGCCGGTCGCCGTGCAGACGGCCACGGCACGCGCCAATGGCCAGGGCGCCCGCAGCGACGCGGTGCTGCAGGCCACCGGCTATGTGACGGCGCGCCGCATGGCCACCGTGTCGGCGCAGATGACCGGCACGCTGACCGAGGTGCTGATCGACGAGGGCTTCAAGGTCAAGAAGGGCCAGGTGCTGGCCCGGCTGGACGACACCGGCCTGAAGGCGGGCATGGCTGCTGCCCGGGCCCAGGTGCGCACCGCCGAGGCCAACCTCGGCCAGCTTCAGGCGCAGCTCGAACTGGCCCAGTCCAATGAGCGCCGCCAGATCGAGCTTGCGGCCAGCGGCATGACGACTCACCAGTCCCGCGAGCAGGCGGCCACGTCCGTCAAGTCCTATGCCGCGCAACTTGAAGCCGCCCGGCGGCAGATCGAGGCCGCCCAGGCGCAGGTGCGCCAGTCTCAGGTCAACTTCGACTACGCCACCGTGCGGGCGCCGTTCGACGGCATCGTTACGGCCCGCGCCGCGCAGGTCGGCGAAATCATCTCGCCGCTGTCCGCCGGCGGCGGCTTCACGCGCACCGGCGTGGGCACCATCGTCGACATGGACTCGCTGGAAGTGAACGTCGATGTCAACGAGGCCTACATCGCCCAGGTCAAGGCCGACATGCCCTGCGAGGCGGTGCTCGACGCCTACCCCGACTGGAAGATTCCGGCCCACGTCGTGGCGGTCATCCCGAGTGCCGACCGCGGCAAGGCGACGGTGAAGGTGCGTGTGGCGCTGGAGCAGAAGGACGAGCGCGTCGTGCCCGACATGGGCGTGCGCGTGAGCTTCCTGGCGACCAAGCCCAAGGCGGATGCCAAGCCGGTGCCCGGCACGCTGCTGCCGTCCGAGGCTGTCGTCGAGCGCGATGGCGCGCAGGTCGTGTTCGTGATCAACGAGAACCGCGCCGAGCAGCGCGCGGTCAAGCTGGGCGGTGATGTCGGCAAGTTCCGACTCGCCACCGAAGGGGTGAAGGCAGGGGAGACGGTTGTCGTGTCGCCGCCCGCCGAACTGAAGCAGGGTTCAACCGTCTCCAACAAGGAATGAGCATGAGCGCATTGATCGAAGTCCGCGACCTGTCCAAGGTCTACACGCGCGGCAAGCAGCAGCTGGAAGTGCTGCACCACATCGACCTGGACGTTCAGCAAGGCGACTTCCTCGCGTTGATGGGCCCGTCCGGTTCTGGCAAGACGACGCTGCTGAACCTGATGGGCGGGCTGGATGCGCCCAGCGGCGGCTCCATCACCGTGGGCGGCGAGCGCATCGACAAGCTCGGCAGCGCGGCGCTGGCCAAGTGGCGTGCATCCCGCGTCGGTTTCGTCTTCCAGTTCTACAACCTGATGCCGACGCTGTCGGCGCAGAAGAACGTCGAGCTGCCGCTGTTGCTGACCAAGTTGTCGGCGGCCGAGCGCAAGAAGCGTGCGGCCATCGCGCTGCAGCTTGTCGGCCTGGCCGACCGCGCCTCGCACAAGCCGACCGAGCTGTCGGGCGGCCAACAGCAGCGCGTGTCCATCGCGCGGGCCATCGTGTCGGATCCGACGCTGCTGGTCTGCGACGAACCGACCGGTGACCTGGACAGGCAATCGGCCGAGGACGTGCTGACGCTGCTGCAGGCGCTCAACCGCGAGCATGGCAAGACCATCGTCATGGTCACGCACGACCCGCGCGCCGCCGCCCGCGCCAGCCATACGCTGCACCTCGACAAGGGCACGCTGGTGACCGCTGCCGAAGCCCTGGCCTGACACGCGAGGTGACGCGATGAAATACCTCCATCTCATCTGGGCGGCGCTGTTCCGGCGCAAGCTGCGGACGTTCCTGACCCTGTTCTCCATCGTCACGGCCTTCCTGCTGTTCGGACTGCTGGACGCGGTGCGCGTCGGCTTCGATCAGGCGGGAAAAAGTGCGAATGGCGCGCAGCGCTTGCAGACCGGCGCCAAGCTGAGCTTCATCCAGCTGCTGCCGATGTCGCTGAGCGCGCGCATCGCGCAAATCGACGGCGTCAAGGACGTGGCCTTTGCCAACTGGTTCGGCGGCGCCTATCAAAAGCCCGAGAACCAGGTCTTCAGCTTCGCCGTCTCGCCCAACTACCTGGACGTCTATCCCGAGATGGTGGTGTCGGCCGAGCACCGCAAGGCCTTCGCCGAGACCAAGGACGGCATCCTCGTCGGCGAGGGGCTGGCGAAGAAGTTCGGTTGGAAGGTGGGCGACCAGATCCCCATGCAGTCCACGATCTTCCCGGACCGCAACGGCAGCCAGAACTGGCCGTTCAAGGTCGCCGGCATCATCGTCGTGGCCGACAAGAAGGCGGGTGCTTTCTACGACCAGATGGTGTTGCTGAACTGGAAGTACTTCGACGACACGACGCCCTGGAACCAGGGGCAGGTGGGCTGGTATGTGACGCGCGTGAAGGACGTCAACCAGGCCGACCGCGTGCTCAAGGCCATCGACGAGATCTCGGCCAACTCCGACCACGAGACCCGCACGCAGACCGAGCAGGCGGCCATGTCGGCCTGGATGCGGCAGCTGGCGGACATCAACCTCATCGTCACCTCCATCATGGGCGCCGTGTTCTTCACGCTGCTGCTGCTGGCCGGCAACACCATGATGCAGGCCGTGCGTGAGCGCACCGGCGAGATCGCGGTGCTGAAGACGCTCGGCTTCTCGGGCGAGAGCGTGCTGTCCATGGTGCTGGCCGAGTCGGTGCTGCTGCTGCTGCTGGGCGGCGTCATCGGCCTCGGGTTGGCCAGCGTCATCGGGCCCGCCGCCAGCGCGGGCAGCGGCGGCATGCTGAATCTGCCAGCCGCCGGCCCCAGCAGCTGGGCGATCGGCGTTGGCCTGGCCCTGGTGTTCGGGCTGCTGGTCGGCGCACTGCCGGCACTGCGCGCCATGCGCGTCAACATCACCGATGCACTGGCCGGGAGGGCATGAGCATGAAATTCCTCAAGAACTTTGGACTCGTGCTGCTGATGATCGTGCTGCTTGTCGGCTGGGTGGTCATGCCCTGGTACGGCGCGCTGGCCCTGGCCGTGCTGCTGGCAGTCTGGATGCTGCTGTTCCGCAGCGGCGCGCAGGCCCGCTCGGTCACGGCGGTGGGCATCAGCACGTTGACGCAGCGGCTGGGCTCGTCGGCCGTCATCGTCGTCGGCATCGCCGGTGTGGTGGGTGTGCTGGTGGCCTTGTTGGCGATGGCGGAGGGCTATGCGGAGACGCTGCGCAACTCCGGCAGCCTGGATACCGCCATCGTCATGCGCGGCGCCTCGGCCAACGAGGTCTCCTCCACGCTGAGCCGCGAGGACATCGTGCAGATCGAACAGGCGCCCGGCGTGGCCAAGAACGCCGAGGGCCAGCCCGTCATCTCGGCAGAAACCGTGGTGGCGGCCAACCTGCCCGTCAAGGGGAGCAAGACCGGCGACACGGGCAGCGCCCAGGTGCGCGGCATCAGCGAGGCCGCCTTCGCCGTGCGCCCCAACGTCAAGATCATCGAGGGCAAAACCTTCCAGCCGGGGTTGCGCGAGCTCATCGTCGGCAAGGGCGCGGTGCGGCAGTTCGAGGGGCTCACGGTGGGGTCCAGCCTGAAGCTGGGCAACCAGCCCTGGACCATCGTCGGCATCTTCTCGTCGGGCGACTCGATGGAGTCCGAACTCTGGGCTGATGCCAATGTCGTCAACGACACCTACAAGCGCGGCAGCGGCAGGAACTCGGCGACGGTGAAGCTGGAGAACCCCGCAGCCATCAAGGCGTTCAGTGCGGCGCTGGAGGGCAACCCGCAGCTCAAGGTCAAGGCCACCACGACGCTGGAGTTCTTCTCCAAGCAGGGTGAGCAGATGACCAAGATCCTGCGCATCATCGGCATCACGGTCGGGTCCATCATGGCCGTGGGCGCGGTGTTCGGCGCGCTGAACACGATGTTCGCCGCCGTGGCCACGCGGGCCCGCGAGATCGCCACGCTGCGCGCCATCGGCTTCCGGGGCCTGCCGGTGGTCGTGGCGGTGATGCTGGAGACGACGCTGCTGGCGCTGATCGGCGGGCTCATCGGCGGTTTTGTCGCCTGGCTGATGTTCAACGGCTTCGAGGCCTCGACGATGTCGGCCGGCTCGGTCGGCAAGCTGAGCTTCAACCTGGCCGTGTCGCCGGCGCTGTTGTGGGAGGGCATCAAGTGGGCCCTGGCCATCGGCTTCATCGGTGGCTTGTTCCCGGCCGTGCGCGCGGCGAGCCTGCCTGTGACGACCGCGTTGCGCGAGGCCTGAGCTGCATGTTGCAGTGCGACATCAAACTAGGGGGGCGATCAAGAATCGTGCATCCGTCACGGGCTGAGGGGTCGTAGGGCTATGGGGGTCTTGAGTCCCCCCACCCAACCCACCAGGAGCCTCCCATGACTTCCTCGCTACGCACTGCGCTTGCCACCGCAGCCTTCCTCGCCTGCGCTTCCTCGCAGGCTGTCACGCTGATCGGCCTGAACAGCCAGAACCAGCTCAGCCGCATCGACACCGCGAACATCGCCGGCGCGATGAACGTGGACATCACCGGCCTGATGGCCGGTGACCGCCTCGTCGGCATCGACACACGCCCCAAGAACGGCCTGATCTACGGCGTCAGCCTGTCCAACGGGCTCTACACCATCAATGAGATGACGGGCGCGGCCAGCTTCGTTGCGGCCCTGAGCGCGCCGGTCATCCAGGCCAACCTCGGCTACGGCATCGACTTCAACCCGGTGGCCGACTTCGGCACCGCCGCCTCGCTGCGCCTGGTCAGCTCGGCCGGTGACAACTTCGCCGTCAACGCCGCCACCGGCGTCGTCGGCAACGCCGCCAACAAGATTGCTGCTGGCTACACCGGAGTCGGCTACACCAACACGATGCTGATGCCCGCCGCCGCGCCGGCCAGCACGGCGCTGTACTACATCGACAGCAACACCGACATGCTGGCAATGGCGCCGTCCGCCTTCAACACGCCGAACATCTCGATGGTCGGCTCGCTCGGCGTGGACGTGCTCAAGGCCAATGGCTTCGAGGTGCTGGGCAACGGCATGGCCTATGCGGCGCTGACCGTCGACGGCTCGTCGCTGACCACCGGCATCTACAGCATCAACCTGGGCAGTGGCGCCGCCACGCTGCTTGGCACCTACAACGGCACGCTGTCTGGCCTCACCGTCAGCGCCGTACCGGAGCCGGGCACCTACGCCATGATGGGTCTGGGCCTGCTGGGCCTGGCCTTCCTGCGCCGTCGTCAAGCCTAAGAGAAGGCCGCAAGCAGACGCTCCAACGCCACCGTGAAGGGCGTCTGCATGAGCGGCAGCGTGGCGACCATGCCGATCAGGCCCACGCTGACGGTCAGCGGGAAGCCGACCGAGAAGACGCCGATCTGAGGCGCCACGCGCGAGATCACGCCCAGCACGAGGTTGACGAACATCAACATCGTGATGAGTGGCAGTGCGATCCACAGCCCGATGGTGAAGACCTCAGCGCCCCAGCGGTGCGGCATCGCCACGCGCAGGAAGGCGAACGGCTCGGTCCCGACCGGGAAGCTGTGGAAGCTCTGCACCAGCGCGTTGATGAGCAGCAGGTGGCCGTTGATGGCGATGAACAGGAAGGCCACCATGCTGCCGAAGAAGCGCGCGCTGGCGGTGCCCTGAGCGCCCGTGCCCGGGTCGAAGAAGCCGGCGAAGTTCAGGCCCATCTGCAGGCCGATCAGTTCGCCCGCGAACTCCAGCGCCGCGAACACGAGCCGCACGGCGAAACCCATGGACAGGCCGATCAGCAGTTGCTGTGCGACAAGCAGGGTGAGCAGGGGCAGTGAATCCAGCGGTGTCGGTGGGATCTGCGGCAGCGAGGCCTGGGCCGCCACGGCGATGAAGAGCGACAGGCCGACGCGCAGGCGCAGCGGCACGGCGCGCTGGCTGAAGGTGGGCATGCCGGCGAACAGGGCCAGTGTGCGGATGAAGGGCCAGAGGAGGGGGTTGAGCCACTCGAGGAGTTGGGCTTCGGTGACGGAGAACATGGTTTTAGGTTGTCCGCCGCTGCTTTGGCTTGGTGCCAAGGCCCATGCCGGGAGTCCCGCCCGGCGGCGGGGTAACTTTCTTCTGCGGGGCCAGAAGAAAGTCACCAAAGAAGAGGCCCTGAACCGCACACGGGCGCGGCGTCGCCATGAGCGGCGCGCGAAAACATCCACCGGCGTTACGGGCAGACGCGAACCGCTGCGCTCTCGCTGCTGTCCTTGTGACGAGCTTCAGCACTCGCCACTTCACGCCGCCTAACGCCGGCTGCACGCCGGGCTTACCAGGAATTGCCGCGTCGCTGGAGCGACGCCACACGGGTGTGGCGGGGTGGCGTTGGGGTTCGCTGTGCTCACCCCAACCTACGGGGAGCCACGAGCCGTCGCGTCGCCCGAGCGACGCTGTCTTCGGTGTTTCTCGTGAGCCCGGCGTGCAGCCGCGCGTTAGGCGGGCAAGCGCTGCGATGGCTGGTGCTGGTGACAAGGACAGCAGCGAGAGCGCAGCGGCTCGCGTCTGCCCATTAGCCATTCGGCTGTCGCACGGCGCAGCTCGTGCATATGGTGCTCGTGTGCGGTTCAGGGCCTCTTCTTTGGTGACTTTCTTCTGGCCCCGCAGAAGAAAGTTACCCCGCCGCCGGGCGGGACTCCCGGCTGGGCCTGGGCGGCAAGCCGCAGCCACCGCGAAGCCCTAACCCACCACCGACGGAATCGTCATCAACGTCCGCTGGATGTACTCGACAAGCGTCGTCATCATCCACGGCCCCGCCACCATCAGCGTCACCACCGCCGCGATGACCTTGGGCACGAAGGACAGCGTCGCCTCGTTGATTTGGGTGGCCGCCTGGATCACGCTGATGACCGTGCCGACAAGCAGCACGACGATGAGGATGGGCGCGGCCACCAGCATCAGCATGTAGAGGCCTTGCTGGCCGAAAGTGAAGACTTGTTGTGCGTCCATGATCAGGTCACAAAAGAGGCAGCGAGGGAACCCAGCAGCAAGTTCCAGCCATCGGCTAGAACAAACAGCATCAGCTTGAACGGCAGCGACACGAGCACCGGCGACAGCATCATCATCCCCAGGCTCATCAGCACGCTGGCCACGATCATGTCGATGACCAGGAAGGGGATGAAGATCAAAAACGCGATCTGGAAGGCGCTCTTCAGCTCGCTGGTGACGAAAGCCGGCACCAGCACCTTGAAGGGCACGTCCTCCGGCTTCACGCTGGCATCCAGCTTGGCCAGGCGCGAGAACAGCGCCACGTCGGCCTGGCGCGTCTGCTTGAGCATGAAGCCGCGCATCGGCACCTCTGCGCGCTTCAGGGCCTCATCGAACTGGATGGTGCCGGCGCTGTAGGGCTGCCAGGCGTCGGCGTAGACCTTGTCCAGCGTCGGGCTCATGACGAAGAAGGTCAGGAACAGGCTAAGGCCGACGATGACTTGGTTGGGCGGCGCGGCCTGCGTGCCGAGCGCCTGGCGCATCAGGCTCAGCACGATGGCGATGCGCGTGAAGGCCGTCATCATCAGGAGGACCGCGGGCAGGAAGCCCAGGGCCGTGAAGAACAGCAGCGTCTGGATGGGCACCGAGTAGCTGCCCCCAGCGCCCTGGCCGATCAGCAATGGCAAGGTGGCTGGCGGTGTCTGCGCCTGCGCGAAGGCGCCTCCGGCAGCGATCAGCAAGCCGAGTGCGAGCAGAGGCTTACGGCTCATTGCCGCGCTCCTTGTTCAGCAGCTTGGCGAAGCTGGCCGGCGCGACCGGTTCGGCCTGCGGGGGCATCACATGCAAGGTGGTGATGTTCTGCGCCGTCGCGCCCAGCACCAGCCAGCGGCGGTCATCGCCCTGGCCGACCTCGACGACGAGCAGGCGCTGGTTGGGCGCGGTGGGCAACTGGGCGACAACGCGCAACACGCCCGCCGCAGCCGAGCCACCCAGCGGCGTGCGCTTGAGCAGCCACAGCGCGACCGGGATCAGCGCGACGATGCCGAGGAACCAGAGGAAGGGGAGGAGGCCGGAAGCATTCATGCCTCGGCATTTTGCGGACGGACTTGAGCGGCCGAACCCCCTATATGGCCCGGCAAACCCTTGGTTGTCCGAAGACCGCGCTGCCGGCGCGGTAAATCAAGCCGCCTTCGACAGGCGGCGCATGCGCTCCGAAGGCGTGACGATGTCCGTCAGCCGGATGCCGAACTTGTCGTTCACCACCACCACCTCGCCCTGGGCGATCAGGTAGCCGTTGACGAGCACGTCCATGGGCTCGCCGGCCAGCGCGTCCAGTTCAACGACCGAACCCTGCGCCAGTTGCAGGATGTTCTTGATCGGAATGCGGGTGCGGCCAAGTTCAACGGTCAGCTGGACGGGGATGTCCAGGATCATGTTGATGTCGTTGCCCGGGCCCATGCCGCTGGTTGGCGTGAAGTTGGCAAAGTTCGGCGTGGACACCTGCTCCGGCACCTCGGCGACTTCGGACGCGACGGATGGGGCAGGCGCGGCCTCCGCCAGCGCTGCGGCCCATTCGGCCGCCATCGCGTCTTGTTCTTCTTGGCTGGGTGAATCAGGACTCATGTTTGGCTCCCAGCCAGCTCTCTTGAGAGCCGGTCAGCATCTTGTCGATCTTGAGGGCGTAGCGCCCGTTGGACGTGCCGTAATGGCATTCGAAGACGGGCACGCCGTCCACCTTGGTCTGGATCATCGGGTCGAGGTCCAGCTCGATGAAGTCGCCCGGCTTGAAGGCGAGCAACTGCTCCACCGTGGCCGGTGCGGTGCCCAGCTCGGCGACGAGCTCCACTTCGGCGGCCTGGATCTGCGTCTTCAGCAGGTTGATCCAGCGGCGGTCGGGCTCGGTGGAGTCACCGACCGTCGTCGAATAGAGCACGTCGCGGATGGGCTCCAGCGTCGCGTACGGAATGCAGAAGTAGATGGTGCCGCTGGTCTCGCCGATCTCCAGCGTGAACGAGGTCGAAACGACGATCTCGCTGGGCGTGGCGATGTTGGCGAACTGGGGCTGCATCTCCGAGCGCTGGTATTCCAGCTCCAGCGGATAGATGCCCTTCCAGGCCTTGTGGTACTCGGTGAGGATGACCTCGACGATGCGGGTGATGACGCGCTGCTCGGTGGGCGAGAAGTCGCGGCCCTCGATGCGGGCGTGGAACTTGCCGATCCCGCCGAACAGCGAATCGATGACGGCGAACACCAGCGTCGGGTCGCAGACGATGAGGCCGCTGCCGCGCAGAGGCTTCACCGAGACGATGTTGAAGTTGGTCGGGACGACGATCTCGCGCAGGAAGGCGCTGTACTTCTGCACCTTGATGCCGCCAATGGCGACTTCCGGGCTCTTGCGGATGAAGTTGAACAGGCCGACGCGGATGTTGCGCGCGAACCGCTCGTTGATGATTTCCATCGTGGGCATGCGCCCACGAACGATGCGTTCCTGGCTGGCGAGGTTGTACTCGCGTATGCCGCCGACCTGCTCCTCTTCCTGCTCGAGCTTCTGGCTCTCGCCGGTGATGCCTTGCAGCAGCGCATCGACTTCGTCTTGCGAAAGGATCTGCTGATTCATTGCACGATGAAGTTGGAGAACAGGACCTGGGAGATCGGGTTTTCGACGGTGGCTTTCTTCTTCTTCTTTTTCTTCTTCGGCGCGTCGCCGGCGTGCTCGGCCTCGTCTTCGTCGTCGATTTCGATGCCCATGGGGCGCACCGCCTCACGCATGATGTCCTTGGCGAGCAGGTCCTTGCCCTCGCGCGTCAGCAGGTCGGCCGCGGTCTTGTGCGACAGCACCATCAGCACATTGCTGCGGATGGCGGGCATGTAGGCCTTGACCTGGTCGGCGAACTTGGGGTCCTCGACCTGCAGCGTGATGCCGATCTGCGCAAAGCGGTCCACGTCCGTGTCGGCCAGGTTGACCGTGAAGGGGTCCAGCGGCACGAAGGTGGGCGGGTGGTCGCTCTTGGGCTTGGCCTTGGCCTTGGGCGCGTGCTCCTCGGCCTGTTCGGCACCGTCCTCGCCGTCCTCGACGGGCTTCTTCTTCAGCAGCAGCAGGGCTGCGCCGCCGCCGCCCAGCACCAGGACCAGCACGGCTGCCAGGATGATGATCAGCTTTTTCTTGCTGCCGCCACCCTTGGGCGCGGCCTCTACGGCAGCCGGCGCAGTCGCCATGAGAACTCCTTGAACGTCGCGCCCTCCCCAGATGGAGGGCGGCTCGATGGCTGATTATTGACCTCGGGTCGGCCGGGCATGCGTCGATTAGGCGCAGCGCGGGCGGGCTATTCCCGCTTCAGCTTCACGCAAACGTGTCGAGCAGGCCGACGCTGCGGCGCGACGGCGCGGCGGCCGTGTTGGCCGTGCCGCCGACGCGGTCGTTGCCAGCGCGTGAACTGCGCACCGCGCCGCCCGCGTCGGGGCTGTCGTCGGCGTGATCTGCATCACGCGGCGCCTGCTGGAAGACACCGCCGCCGGACAGCGTCAGCCCCTGGCCCTGCAGCGCCGCGGCCAGGTCGGGCAGGCTTTGCTCCAGCGCCTGGCGCGTCTCGGCCTGCAGGGCGTGGAAGGAGACCTGGGCCTGGCTGCCGTCGACAACGATCTGCACGGTCACCGGGCCCATGTCGGCCGGGTTGAGCTGCAGCTCGGCATGCTGCACGCCGTCCACGGCCATCAGGCTGACGCGTGCGCCCAGCTCGGGTGCGAAGGCGGGGCCCGGCAACGGCGCCTGCACATTGGCGTAGGTCGCGGTTGCGGCGGTGTCGGGCAGGGCGGTGGGCGTGGGCAGCGCCTGGGCAAGGACGGCGGCGAAGCTCGGCGCGGCGGGTGCGGGCGCGTTGCTGGTCGGGTCACCGTCGGCCTGGCTGGTGGTGACCTGCAGCGACTCGGTCGAGGCGCGGCTGGTGGACTTGTCGGCGCGCAGGTCGGCGGGCTTGGCGGCCGCGGCCTCGGGCGAGTCGGCGGCGCGGTCATTGCCGGCCGGCGTGGTCGTCACCCCACTCAGGGCGGGGCGACCTTGGGGCGCGTCATCCGCAGCTACAGCGGCGCGGCCACGGCGGGTGTCGGGCTTGGCCGCGGCGGCCGTTGCGTCGGGCGCCGCCGCCTGCAGGCCGATGAGCTGCGTGAACTCCTTCAGCTCCGGCGTGTCGGCGGCTTCTTCCTTTTCACCAGCAACGGCGTCGGTCGCGGCCTCGGCGTCGGCCTTGCCGGCGAGCGTGGCCTTGGCGTCGGGCTTGGGCGTGCCTTCGGCGGCGCGGTTCTGTGCGCCGGGCTTGGCCGTTTGAGCGGTGGCGCGGCGCGGCGTTGCGGCGGGCGCGGCCTGCTCGGGCTCGGCCGTGTCCTCAGGCGGGTTGGGCTCGGAGGTGGTCTTTGGCGGTGGCGCGGTCTGGTCGGTCAGGAACTGCGCGAAGCTGGGGCCGCCGGCGCTGCTGGCCGGCAGGGAAGGCTGGGCGGGCGGCGGCAGCGCGGCCGGCTTTGGGGCGATGTTCTGGGCAAGCATGGGGGTGTCCGCGTCAGGCGTGCGCAAAGCGGCGCAGGTGGGCACGGGCGGCGAACTCGTCGGTGGCGCGCTGCTCGCGGCGCTGGTCCACCTTGGCGGCCTCCGCCTGGCGGCGGGCGATCAGCTGGCGCAGCGCGGCCACGCGCAGTTCAGCCTGGCGCAGCGCCTCGCGGGCGCGCACCTGGCGCTGGTCGGCGTGGTTGGCCACATGGCCTTGCGTGTCGACGGCCTGGTTCAGGCGCTGGCCGAAGCTCTGGTAGCAGCCGACGATGTCCATCGTCGTCGCCTGGGCGAAGCATTCGGTCCAGCGCTGTCGGTAGTCCTGCCGGTAGCCGGCCAGCTCGCCGTGCTGGACACGTGCCGCCAGGGCCTGGGCGCTGGCGGCATGCAAGGCCTGTGCGGCGGCGTCGCGCTCGCTTTCGGCGCGGTCCAGCAGCAGGCTCAGGGTATCGGTCGGGGATGCACTCATTCACAACTCCAGCGCAGCGCGGGGCCAGCGGCCCGTTGCTCAGTCGATATCGGCAGCCTGACCCGGAAGTTCAGGCGCCTTGGACCACGGCCTGCAATTGGCTGACGCTGGCGTGAAGAAGTGCCGGGCTGTGCATGTCCTGCTGCAGCAGCCGCGTCATGTCGGCATGCAGGCGAACGGCCGTATCCAGCTCGGGGTCGCTGCCCGGGGCATAGGCACCAAGCTGGATCAGGTCGCGGGCCTTGTTGTATTTCGCCAGAAGCTGGCGAAACCGACGCGCGGAATCGACCTGGTTTTGGGGTGCAACACTGGTCATCACCCGCGAGACGGAGCGCTCGATGTCGATGGCCGGATAGTGGCCGGCCTCGGCCAGCTCGCGGCTCAGCACGATGTGGCCGTCCAGGATGCCGCGTGCCGCGTCGGCAATCGGGTCCTGCGGGTCGTCGCCCTCGGTCAGCACCGTGTAGAAGGCGGTGATCGAGCCTTCGCCGGCCAGGCCGTTGCCGCTGCGCTCCACCAGCTGGGGCAGCTTGGCAAAGCAGCTCGGCGGATAGCCCCGCGTGGCCGGCGGCTCGCCGATGGCCAGGGCGATCTCGCGTTGCGCCATCGCGTAGCGGGTGAGGCTGTCCATCAGCAGCAGCACATGGCGGCCCTGGTCGCGGAAGTGTTCGGCGATGGCCGTGGCGTAGTGCGCGCCCTGCATGCGCATCAGCGGTGGCGCATCGGCCGGCGCTGCGACCACGACGCTGCGCTTGCGTCCCTCGTCGCCGAGGATGTCCTCGATGAACTCCTTCACCTCGCGGCCACGCTCGCCGATCAGGCCGACGACGATGACATCGGCCTGCGTGTAGCGCGCCATCATGCCCAGCAGCACCGACTTGCCGACGCCGGTGCCGGCAAACAGGCCCAGGCGCTGGCCCCGGCCGACTGTCAGCATCGAGTTGATGGCGCGCACCCCGGTGTCGAGCGGCGTGCGTACCGGGTCGCGGTCCATCGCGTTGATGGGGCGCCGCACCATGGGTTCGTTATGGATGTCGGTCAGATCGCCGCCCCGGTCCAGCGGGTGGCCGTGCGGGTCGACGACGCGACCCAGCAGGCCGTCGCCCATGGGCAGGTGCAGGCCGCGGTCCTCGCCACGCCGCCAGGGGTGAAGCGGCTGGCCGAGCTGCGGTGCCAGCGGCGGCAGGTGGCGAGGCACGACGGTGGCGCCGCTGGACAGGCCCTGCACCTCGTCGGTGGGCATCAGGTAGGCGCGGTCGCCCGAGAAGCCGACGACCTCGGCATTCACCGGCGTCGAACCCCGGCGCGGGCTGTTGCCGCTGCTGGGCATCTGGATGCGGCAGACCGAGCCCAGCGGCACCTTGATGCCGGTGGCCTCCAGCACCAGGCCGGCCACGCGCACCAGCTTGCCCTGGCATTCCAGCGGCGCGGCGTTGGCGGCCAGGGTTTCGAGGTCGGCGAGGTGGCGTTGCCAGCGCTCGGTGCGCCCCGTGCGCTCAGGCGTCGTCATCCTCGCCTCCGCGGCGGTCTTCCCAGATGGAGGCCTGGCCGATGGCCGAGACGGCTTGCTGCCAGCGGGCGGCGATGGTCGCGTCGACGCTGGCGACATCGGCATCGACCTTGACGCCGCCGCGCGCCACTTCGGCATCGGGAATGAGCTGGGCTTCGCGGGCCTGAAGTTCCGGGCCGGCGCCTTGCTGCACGAGGGGGAAGTCGTCGGGGTGGACGCGCACGCGCACATGGCGTGCCGACAGCTGCAGCGCCTCGACGGCGTCATGCGCCACGCGGGCGATCAGCTCGGGGCGTTGTGCCAGCTCGCTGCGCACGACCTGACGGGCCAACTCGACGGCGATGCGGGCTAGCGAGGTGGCCATGTCGCCCTCCAGCGCCAGCATTTCGGCGTCGAAGCTCTTCACGACCTGGCCGACCTGGGCGCTGATCTGCTGCGCGAAGCTGTGCTTGAAGGCGTCCAGCGCGGCCATGCCGTCGCGGTAGCCGTCCTGGTAGCCGGTCTGGCGGGCGGCGTGCAGCAATTCGTGCACGCTGGGCTCGGGTGGCGGCGGTGGCGGCACCGGCGCGGCGGCCGGCGCGGGTGCGGCGGGCTTGGCCTGGGCGAAGGGCGAGGAGGGCGCGTTGCCACCGAGGTTGTCGAGGTTCCAGGCCTTGGCGCCCTGAAGCTCCTCGCCGGGAATGAAGCGGGCGTAGGTGTTGCGGCGCTCGGTCTCGCGACGGTCGGGCGGCGGCACTTGCCGGGGCGGGGGACGGGTGGCCATGCAGCGACCTTAAACGAACTGGTCGTCGCCGCCGCCAGCCAGCACGATCTGCCCTTCGTCCACCAGCCGGCGCACGATCTTGAGCATTTCCTTCTGCTCGGCCTCCACCTCCGACAGCCGCACCGGGCCGCGGGTCTCGAGGTCTTCGCGCAGCGTCTCGGCGGCGCGGGAGGACATGTTGCGGAAGATCTTCTCGCGCAGCTCGGCGCTGGAGCCCTTGAGCGCGACGATGAGGCTCTCGCTCTGCACTTCCTTGAGCACGGCCTGGATGCCCTTGTCGTCGATCTTGTTCACGTCGTCGAACGTGAACATGTTGTCCATGATCTTCTGCGCCAGGTCGGAGTCGGCCTCGCGGATGTAGTCCAGCACCGAGGCCTCGACGCTGGAGCCCATCATGTTGATGATCTCGGCCGCCGTCTTGGCGCCGCCCAGCGAGCTCTTCTTCATGCGCTCGCCGCCGGCCAGGATCTGGCTCATGACCTCGTTCAGGTCCTTCAGCGCCGTCGGCTGGATGCCGTCCAGCGTGGCGATGCGGATCAGCAC
Organism: Roseateles sp. AC306; assembly: GCF_979253795.1. Taxonomy (NCBI): domain Bacteria; kingdom Pseudomonadati; phylum Pseudomonadota; class Betaproteobacteria; order Burkholderiales; family Sphaerotilaceae; genus Roseateles; species Roseateles sp. AC306. The sequence goes on along the minus strand of NZ_CEEDEB010000002.1, from coordinate 431,624 downwards.
CTCGTTGCGGCCGCGCTCGGTGAACATCTTCAGCACGGAACTGGTCTGGTCGAAGTCCAGGTGGGCCAGGATGGCCGCAATGATCTGCGGGTGCTCGTTGCGCAGCAGCTCGGCCACGCTGGCGGCGTCCATCCACTTCAGGCTCTCGATGCTCGACACATCGCTGCCCTGCAGGATGCGGTCCAGCAGCAGGTTGGCCTTGTCCTCGCCCAGGGCCTTGCGCAGCACGGCGCGCACGTATTCGTCGGTATCGGTGACCAGCGTGCTCTGCGTCTCGGCGACGGCGTCGAACTTGTCGAGCACGGTCTCGACCTGGGCCCGCTTGATGACCTTGAGCTTGGCAATCGTCTCGCCCAGCGCCTGCACTTCCTTGGGCGACAGATGCTTGAAGACCTCGCTGGCTTCCTCTTCGCCCAGCGACATCAACAATATTGCGGCGTTCTCGATGCCTTTGTCGTCCATGGTGTGACTCTAGATCAGGCCGTCTCGCCGGACATCCAGTCGCGCATGATGTTCGCGACGGCAACCGGATTGTCACGGGCCAGCGTGCGGGCGCGTTCGAGTTTCTCGTTGTGCAGCGGCGCTTCCAGCTTGGGCATGCCACCGCCGCCAGGCAGCAGTTCGGTGTCGTCCACCACTTCGTCCACCGTCTCGGGCTTGTCTTCCGGCGGCAGCGGCGCGGCGGCCTTGATGGCGGGACGGATCATGCCGAACACGGCGATCAGCGCGATGGCGACGAAGGCCAGCGGCACGATGGCGCTGCGGGCGATGTCCAGCAGCCAGGGCTGCTTCCACATGGGCACGTCGAGCGGTTCGGTCTTGTCGACGATGAAGGGTGCGCTGATGACCTTGACCGAGTCACCACGCTCGGCATTGAAGCCCATGGCTTCCTTGACCAGGTCGGTCAGGCGGGTGATCTCGTCGGCCGACACGGGCGCGGTCGTTGTCTTGCCCTTGGCATCGGTCAGCGTGCGGTGGTTGACGACGATGGCCGCGTTCAGGCGCTTGACGCTGCCGGTCGCGCCGCGTGTCACGCGCACGGTCTTGTCGACTTCGTAGTTGGTGACCTGCTCGCGGCGGCTGTTGTTGTTGCCGGCGCCGCCCTGGGCGGTCTGCAGCGGTGCGCTCGCGCCATTGATCGGAGCGGTCGCCGGCACGGGCGGCTGGTTGGTGGCAGCACCGGGCACGCCTGTCGGCAGCGAAGCATTGCCGTTGTTGGACTCGTTGCTCTGGCTGGAGCGCACTGCCGCCGTGGCATTGGGGCCCTGGTTGGGGCGATATTCCTCGGCGGTGGCCTCGGTCTGCGAGAAGTCGACGTCGGCGGTGACGCTGGCGCGCAGGTTGTCGCGGCCGACGACCGGCTCCAGCAGTTCGAAGATGCGCTTGTTGTAGCCGGCCTCGACTTGGCTCTTGTATTGCAGCTGCTGCGTGTCCAGGCCGGTGGCGGAGTCGGCGCCGGTCTGGGAGAGCAGGGCGCCGGTCTGGTCGACGATGCTGACGGCCTTGGGCGCCAGCTCCGGCACGGCGCTGGAGACGACATGGACGATGCCGGCGATCTGGTTGCGGTCCAGCGTGCGGCCACCGCGCAGCGTCAGCACGACGGAGGCGCTGGGTTTCTGCTGCTCGCGGAAGAAGCCGTTCTGCTGCGGGATGGCCAGGTGCACGCGGGCGTCGACGACGTCCGATGTCGTCTTGATCGTGTGGGCCAGCTCGCCCTCGAGGCCACGCTGGAAGTTCAGCCGCTCGGCAAACTGGGTCTGGCCGATGGAGGACTTGTCCATCAGCTCGAAGCCGACTGCATTGCCGGCGCCGCCGCCCGCGCCACCCTTGGGCAGGCCCAGGGCCGCCAGCTTCATGCGCAGCTCGTGCACCTGGCCTGCGGGGACGAGGATGGTGCCGCCCGCTTCATGCTTGTAGGGCACGTTCATGGACGCGAGCTGACCGATGACACCGCCGCCGTCCTTGTCGGACAGGCCGGTGAAAAGCGGCCGGTAGTCGCCCTGGGACGACCACAGCGTGATGGCCAGCACGGCGCCGGCCAGGGCCAGCAGGCCGGCACCCATGGTCAGCTTGCTGCGCATGGGCAGGTCGCCGAGGCGCTGCACGAAATTCGGCGCTGCGTTGATCGGGGTGATCATCACAGGGCCGGCAGCAGCAGGGGCGCTCAGAGCGTTGTCCATCGAGGGCGAGACAGCAGGGGAGGTCGGGGATCGACCGATGGCGCAAATTATTCGGGCCGAGCCCCCTCAAGAAAGCGCCGAAGTAGCCGACCACGCCCGCGCATCTCGTTGCTTTGCACCCGTGACTTGCTGCCAAAGTGCTGACCCATGGACATGAAGCTACGCCCCTTCGACTTTGCTCAGGCCGCTGCCCGCGCGGGCCTGGCGGTCAACGGACAGCCGCTGTCCGTGAAGCCCGCGGCCACGACGGGTGCCAGCTTTGGCGACGCGATGACGCAGGCGCTGAAGAACGTCAGCGCCCAGCAGAACGAGTCGGCCCGCCTGCAACGCGAAGTGCAGCTGGACAACCCCACCGTCAGCCTGGAAGAGACCATGGTCTCGATGCAGAAGGCGCAGATCGGCTTCCAGGCCACGCTGCAGGTGAGAAACCGCCTGGTGTCGGCCTACTCCGAGATCATGAACATGCAGATCTGAGCCGGCAGGTTCAGCAAGCGCCCTTGCGCGCGTCTGCACCGCAGATTGCTGGCCGCCCAAGCGGGTTGAGGTCCAGATAGAGCTGCTGGTTTTTGTCGTTGGAGATGCCGATGCGCGTCCAGTCCAGCGCGCGGCCCATGCCGGCCTGGAAGGTGATGCTTTGGCCCGACTGGAGCAGCGTGCCCTTGTGGTCGCGGTAATTGATGCCGCCGCCCATCTCGCAACGTGGCTGTCCAGTGGCGCAGTTGCAGGGCGCCTGGCCGCTGCTGCCCCAGCACCACTGCCGCCCGCTCTGGAAACTCACGTAGATGTTGCGTCCCTCTTCCACGCTGAGGGTGCGGGCTCGGCGCAGATCCATTTCCAGCAGCTCGGCCACATGGCGCAGACGCTGGCGAGCCAGATAACTCGAATAGCTCGGCACCGCGGCCGACAGGATGATGGCCAGGACGGCCATCACAAAGGCCACCTCGATCAAGCTGAACCCTCGGTTGGGTCTGGCCGTCATGTATCCAGCTTCAACAGCCTGCGGCGCTTCTGCGTCTGGTCCACATAGACCTGCAGCGTCCGGCCGGCGTGGGCGTCGAGGTCGACGAAGGAACAACCGAGCTGCAGCATGCCGTGCACGTCGCCGGCGATGGCGCTGGCGTGGTGGGGCACGAGGGCGATGCCCAGCGCCGTGAGGCGGTCCAGCTCCAGCACGAGGCCGGTGGCAACCTGGCCGACGGCAAGGGGTTGCAAGGCAAGCTCGGCCGTTGGTTCGCCGGGGAGTGCCAGGGCGAGGCCGCCGATGCTGATGTCCAGCACACGCAGCGCGCGCCCCGGGTGCTCGCCGCCGGGGATCACCACACGTGGATAGATGCTGCCGGCGGGCTGGACGCGGAAGGCTTGGCGGCGCTGGAAGCGGTAGAGCCGCTCGGGCAGGCTGCTGCGCAGCACGGCGCCCTGTTCGCCGCTGACGAGGACCGCGTCGTCCAGCTCGAACTGCAGCTTGATGGTGCCAAGGTAGGCCACGGCGGTGATCTCGCCGCTGGCCACCAGGGCCTGGCTGATGCCTTCGGGATCGGTGCCGATCTCCAGCCCCAGCACGCCGGCTTCGCCGTCGAGGGCGCAGATGCGGCTGCTGAGGCTCTGGCCGGGCGGGCCGCTCAGCAGCACGGCCGCGTTCTCGCGTTGCAACTGCTGCAGATAAGCCGTGATCTCGGCGGCGGCGGTCACCCGCAATTGCTCGGGTGCGGTGTCAGGGGCACTCATGCGGGAATGGTAGTCGGGCAGTCAACCCTGCGCGCGTGAACGCATCACGCATTCGGGCCGAGCGCCGGGCCTGCCATGAGCCAGAGGCTCATGGCCTTCCGTAGGCACAAGCAGTCCGCAGGGACTGCTTGGCCCGCCTGGGCGAGGGGCTCAATGGACCATCCGGCTCTTGCCTTTCAGCACATGATCCAGGTCCTCCAGCCACGGTTCGGCGAGGTGGCGGATCTCGGCGTCGTTGAGCAGGATGCGCTGCATGATGCGTGTCTTCAGCTGTGACTCGCCAGTGCCGAGCTGGCTCTGGTGAGCGGCGGACTTGAGCTGCGAGATCAGCAGCACGCAGGCGCCTTCGAGCTTGACGACTTCGTCCCAGTTGCCGGTGCGGGCAGCCGAGAGCATGTCGGCGCTGGCCTGCTCGATGGCTTCGTAGTAGTTCAGCAGTTCGGAGTTCATTGCGGGAGTCACCGGTGATTCTGTGTAAGTGGGCTCAGGCGGCTCGAGCTGCGGGCGCGCCCATGGCGGCGGGCGTCTGGCTGATGCCGGCCCAGGCTTCGCGCACGGGGCTGAGCAGGCGCTGGCATTCGTCGATGGCGGCGAGGTCGCTCTTCAGGTTCGCGTGCGTCAGGCGCATGCAGACGTAGCCATAGAGCTCGCGCAGGTCGGTGGCCAGCTGGCCGGCCGACAGGTCCAGGCCGGCGCGCAGGCCTTCGTCGAGGATGCGCACGGCGCGCGTCAGCGAGCGGCCCTTGAGTTCGATGTTGCCGGCCTGGATGGCCTGGGTGGCCTGGGCCATGGCATCGAACACGCCGTCGAACAGCATGGCGACGAGGCGGTGCGGGCTGGCGGCCTGCACATCGGTCTCCAGGCCCACCTTGGCGTAGAGGGTGGCGCGCTGGTTGCGGGCAGTGAAGGGGGAAGACATATTGCCGTACATGGTGTGTGTCGCTGAAGGCGTCGTCGTGTTGACTGTTTTTCGGCCTTCCCCGGGGTGAACTTGAGCCGGGCTTCACTTGAATTGCATTGTGAACCGGGCACTTGTTTCGAAGTTCACACAGTCCACAAGTGACAACGGCGACCCGTGGGTCGCCGTGCTGCGCGTGCCGTGCTGCGGCTTATTCGTTGTTGAGCTTGTTCATCTGCATCGTCACATAGTTGGACAGGCCGTTGAGCTTGCTCATCTGCGTGTCCAGTGCCGAGTAGCGGGCGCGCAGGCGGGCCTCCGTCATCGAGGCGCGGTCTTCCAGTTCGCTGGCGCGCTTGCCGTTGTTCTCGATCTGCTTCTGCAGCCCGGTCTGGCGGCTGGTCAGGCGGCCTTCGGAATTCAGCGCGCCGTCGATGTAGCTGCGCATGCGCTGCGCAAAGCCGTCGTTGCTGCTGTTGGTGCCGTCCAGGCCCATGAAGAGCTTCTTCACGCTGTCGAGGTCGCTCAAGCCGGTGTTGAGCTTGCTGTCGGTGACCTTGATGGTGCCGTCGTTGCCAGGGTCCAGGCCCAGTTGCGCCAGGCGGCCGATGCTGCCGGCCAGCGAGGTGGTGCCGCCAATGATGCCGCGCAGCTGGTTCTGCAGGCCGATGGCCGTGGAGTCGCCCTGCAGCGGGCCGGCCGTCTTGGCGCTGGCGTCGTATTTCGTCTGCTCGCGCAGCAGCGCGTTGACGGCGTTGTAGGCGGTCGTGAAGTCAGTGATGAGCTTCTTGATCGAGTCCTTGTCCTGGCTGACGGCCACGCTGGCCGGCACGCTCGTCGTCTTGAGCAGCGTGATGTTGAGGCCGTCGATGGCCTCCTTCAACGTGTTGGATTCGGAGCTGACGTCAATGCCGTTGATCAGCGCGCGGGCGTTCTGCGCCGGCAGGGTCTGGATCAGCGAGCTGACGCCGATGCGCGGGTCGTAGCCGAGGTCGGCCAGGCCGCCGCCGGCGTCGATGCGAAAGCCGTTGGTCTCGCCGCTGGCGGTGGAACGCATCGTCAGGCGTGCGCCGTTGGCATCGTTGACGATGGAGGCGGTCACGCCGGCGTTTGCGGCATTGATCGCATCACGGATGCCGGTCAGCGTGTCCTGGCCTTCGCCGATGTTGATGGTGACGGCCGTGGCGCCGGCCTTGTCGGTGAAACCGGTGTAGGTGGGCGGGACAGCGCCGTCGGTGGCCCAGGCGCCGAGCGTGATGGTCAGGCTGCCCTGGCCGACGGTCGTCGTCGCACTCGCATAAGGCGTGCCGCTGACCAGGGTCTGGCTGCTGGCGAGGTTCTTCACTTCCACCGACACATTGCCGATGGCCGCACCCGCGCCGGCGCTGACGGACACGGCCGTGGGATCGCTGGACGTGGCGAGCGTGCCGCTCCAGGTGGTGGGCGAGGTGAGCTTGGAGGCAGCGTCGCGCAGCGCCGACAGGGTGCTTTGCACCTTGCCATAGGACGACAGCTCGGTCTTGAGCCCCTCGGTCTTCTGCGCGAGCTGGGTGATGGGGGTGCGTTCGGCAGCGACGAGCTTGCTCACCAGCGACTCGATGTCGAGGCCGCTGCCGATGCCTGCTGAGCTGATGGTTGCCATGCTGCGAATGTGGATAAGGCCGATATTCCAGAGGGATATCGGCCAGGACTTGCCGGGACTTTAGGCCCCGGAGCAAATTTTTTGCAAAAACCCTGCCGGGTTTTAGCGTTGCAGCAGCGACAGCACCTGCTGAGGCAACTGGTTGGCCTGGGCCACCATGGCGTTACCGGCCTGCTGCAGGATCTGTGCCCGGCTCATGTTGGACGTTTCCTGAGCGAAGTCGGCGTCCATGATGCGGCTGCGGGCGGCCGTCTGGTTCTCCACGGCGACCTGCAGGTTGGAGATCACCGAGTCGAAGCGGTTCTGCGTCGCACCGAAGGTGGAGCGGGCATTGTTGACCTGGGCCAGTGCAAAGTCGATGAACTTGATTGCGACGAGCGGGTCAGCCTGGTCGGCGTTGGCGCCCGTCAGTGCCGGCGGCGTGAGCGCGGTGGCGAAGTCGGGGTCGGTGGCCGGTGTCGAACCGCTGCTGCCGCTGGGGCCAAGGATGTTGATCTGGTTGCCGATGGCCGTGGCCAGGGCGCCGTCGTTGGCCGTTGCCGTCAGCGTCGTGCCCGGCGTGGTGCCGAGGACGTCATTCAGGGCAATGACGATCTGGTCGTCCGCCGTCGAATTGGCGCCCACCTGGAAGATGAACGATGTCGACGGACCGGTGAGCACTTGCGAGCCGTTGAAGGTCGTGTTGCGCACCAGGCGGCTGACTTCCGTCTGCAGCTGCACGAACTCGTTGTTCAGTGCCGTGCGGTCGTTGCCGTTGTTGGTGCCGTTGGCCGCCTGCACGGCCAGCTCGCGCATCCGTTGCAGCATGTCACCGACCTTGCCCAGCGCGCCTTCAGCGGTCTGGGCCAGCGAGATGCCGTCGTTGGCGTTTCGCGCCGCCACGGTCATGCCGCGGACTTGCGTGTTCATGCGCTCGGCGATTGCCAGCCCCGCCGCGTCGTCCTTGGCGGAGTTCACCCGCATGCCGGACGACAGACGCTGCATCGACACCGCGAGCGAGCTCTGCGAGGCGTTGAGATTGCGCTGAGCGTTCAGCGAGTTGATGTTGGTGTTGATGGTTTGTGGCATCGCGCACTCCTGGGATTCGTTCGCCGAGCCGGCTAAGCAATGCCAAGACTCGATGACCGAATTTTGCGAGTGCGTCGATGCCTCAAAAGGCCGATAAAGGCCCCAAACCACGCCCAATCAAAAGCCCCGGGCGCCCACCTTGCCTGGCGGGCGCCGCGGTTGCTCCGCGTTCAGCTGCGCAGCAGAGCCAGCACCTGCTGGGGCAGCTGGTTGGCCTGGGCCACCATGGTGTTGCCGGCCTGCTGCAGGATCTGGGCGCGGCTCAGGTTGGCGGTTTCCTGGGCGAAGTCGGCGTCCATGATGCGGCTGCGCGAGGCGCTCTGGTTCTCCACCGCGACCTGCAGGTTGGAGATGACGGCGTCGAAGCGGTTCTGCGAGGCGCCGAGCGTCGCGCGCTCACCGTTGACCTTGTCCAGCGCGATGTCGATGTTGGCGATAACGGTGTCGATGGCGGTGCCGACGGCGGTGTTGTCGATCAGTGCACGGCCCGCGCCGGTGTTGTCGGTACCCGCCACGGTCGTGATTTCCGCCGCGGTCGTCATGTCGGTGGTGACGATGTCGATGCGGTCGTTGGCGGTGGTGTTGGCGCCGACCTGGAAGGTCTGCGTGCCTGCGTCGGACGTGGCCAGCACGGCCTTGCCGTTGAAGGTGGTGCCGCCCAGCACGCGCTGGATTTCCTTGGCCAGCTCGCCGAACTCCTTGTCGAGGGAATCCTTGTCGGCGTTCGTGTTGGTGGCGTTGCGACCCTGGACAGCGAGTTCACGCATGCGCTGCAGCGCGTCGCCCACCTTGGACAGCGCGCCTTCAGCGGTCTGGGCCAACGAGATGCCGTCGTTGGCATTGCGGATGGCGACTTGGGAGCCGCGCACCTGGGCGTTCATGCGCTCGGCGATGGACAGGCCGGCTGCGTCGTCCTTGGCCGAGTTGACACGAAGGCCGGAGGACAGACGCTGCATGGAAACAGCCAGCGATGACTGATTCATCGCGGTGTTGCGCTGGGCATTCAGCGAGGCGAGGTTGGTGTTGATGACTTGGGGCATGGCTCAATCCTTTCGTTGACGGGGCGTCTGGTACGTAGTCCGCGAGTGATTCGTGAACCCGTTGAGATGCTTATCGTCGGCACGATGGATCGACTTGAATCCTTTTTGCACGGCGCCTTGAAAAACGCCCTCCGTCGTGACGGAGTGGCGTTCAAGGTGCTTGTGCTGGTGGCGTGAGGATTTCTGTCTTCAGAGTGGACAGGTCACTCAGGGCCAGCGGTGCTGGCCCGGCGTCATCGAAGCAATGACAGGACCTGCGAAGGGATCTGATTCGCCTGGGCAATCATCGCGTTGCCAGCCTGCTGCAGGATGCTGGCGCGGCTCAGGTTGGCGGTTTCCTGGGCGAAGTCGGCATCGGTGATGCGGCTCTTGGCGGCGCTCTGGTTTTCCACCGAGATCTGCAGGTTGGAGATGACCTGGTCCATGCGGTTCTGGGCGGCGCCGAGGTTGGCGCGCTCGGAGCTGACCGTGTTGATCGCGGTGTCGATGTTGCCGATGACGGTGTCGATCGTGGTGCCGGTGGCCGTGTTGTCGATCACTGCGCGACCAGCACCGGTGTTGTCGGTGCCGGCAACGGTCGTGATGTCCGCCGAGGTCGTCATGTTCGTCGTGACGACGTCGATGCGGTCGTTGCTGGTCACGTTGGCGCCGACCTGGAAGGTCTGGGTGCCGGAATCCGTGGCCAGAATGGCGCGGCCGTTGAAGGTCGTGCCGCCCAGCACGCGCTGGATTTCCTTGGACAGTTCACCGAATTCCTTGTCCAGCGAGTCCTTGTCGGCGTTGGTGTTGGTGGCGTTGCGGGCCTGCACCGCCAGTTCACGCATGCGTTGCAGCGAGTCGGTCACCTTGGCCAGCGCGCCTTCAGCCGTCTGCGACAGCGAGATGCCGTCGTTGGCGTTGCGGATGGCGACGTTGGAGCCGCGCACCTGAGCGTTGAGACGCTCGGAGATGGCGAGACCGGCGGCGTCATCCTTGGCGGAGTTGACGCGCAGACCTGAGGACAGGCGCTGCAGCGACGTGGCCAGGGAAGCCTGGGAGTTGGAGACATTGCGCTGCGCGTTCAGCGACAGCAGGTTCGTGTTGATGACCGAGGCCATGATTTGCTTCCTTTTGCTAGATATACCGGCAAGCCGCCGGACGAAGGACCCGAGTGCCCGGGTGCGGCACCCGTGCTTTTCCGCTCCAACGCGCCTGGATAAGCGCGCCTTTGCGGCGACGCCCGACGCCAGTCAACCTCTGAAGCCGTGTCACCACCCGGGAGCGGAGTCACAACACTTCGGCCTTCTAGCCGGACCACGGTACTGAGATCAGCGCCGTTGTGTTGGCTATCGGTGTGGCGGCGATGTTTCTTTAGCTCGATTTGTCAAGGCCGTGATCTTTTGAATAAAAGCCGTTGCAACGGCCTGTTCCTTGGATCGACGCCTCCGGCGAAAAGCGCGCCGGAAAGCCCCGGCTTTTCAAGGGATCGGCCGGCGGGCCGGTTCCTAAAGTGCGGTTCATCCCGGCCGAACCCCTGCGCCGGTCCGGAGTTCCGCGATGCGTGCCCAATCCAACACCGCCCAATCCACTTCGCGCACCCCGCGTACCCCGCGCGAAGGCCACCGCCCCGTCCTCGTGCCCAGCAACGATCCCAAGATGCTGCTGGCGCGTGCCCGGAACGCGGCCTTTGCCGAAGCGTCCAAGGGCAACCTCGGTGGCGGCCTGGGCATGCTCTACGACGCGCTGCAGGACGAGCCCATGAGCCATGAGCTGATGGCCGACATGGCGGCGCTGTTGCTGGCCGCCGGCAAACTGGAGCACGCAGCGGCCTATGCAGACCGCGCGCTGCAGGCCAGCCCGCTGCACGGCCCGAGCCTGTACACGCTGGCCTTCGCGCTGTCGGGTCGAGGCGAGCTTGACCGTGCCTTCGGCGTGCTGACCGAGCTGCAGCGAGGCGCCGGCCGCGACAGCCTGCAGGCCGAAGCCCCTGAACTGGTGCCGGTCGCCATGATCGAGCTGGAACGCCTGCGCCGCCTTCGCAACGCCTGATTTCGCGACGCTTTTCACACCCCGAGGCCCCGGCCAGCGCAAGCTGCCGGGGCCTCGGTGCTTCTGCCCGACGCGCGTGTAGGAATTTGGATGACACGCCCTTCCTGCCAGCGTGACAGCCGGTACCGACGCAGCCTGATATCGCAGAAGAAGGCCGGTCAACACAATCCGTTTCACTGATCCGCAACACCCCTCTACCTCTGAAACGGAAGCCAACATGAACGCCGACCAAATGCTCGCCGAGATCCGTGAAGCCAACCTGTCCTACCTGATGCTGGCCCAGAGCCTGATCCGCGCCGACCGCGAACAGGCCCTGTACCGCCTGGGTGTCAGCGAAGACACGGCGACGCTGATCGGCACGCTGAGCCCGGCGCAGATCATGAAGATCGCTTCCGGCAACACGCTGCTGTGCGCCTTCCGCATGAGCGACGACCTGGTGTGGGGCCTGCTGACCAACCACAGCAAGCCGGGCGCCAACGAAAGCGTCAGCCGCCTGCACGCTTCGATCCTCATGGCCGGCCGCCACGAGCACGCTTGAGCCTCGCTGCCAACTAACTCACAGATTCCGGAGCACCCCATGCGCGTCAAAAGTATCCTCACCGAAGCCAAGCAGATCGACCGTGCCGTTCAGCTGATCCACCTCGGTGCGCGCCTGCAGGTGCTGGAGTCCGAAACCGACCTGTCCTACGAGCGCCTGCTGCGCCTCTATAAGGAAGTGAGCGGCAGGTCGCCCAGCAAGGGCCAGTTGCCCTTCTCGACCGACTGGTTCATGACCTGGCAGCCCAACATCCATGCCAGCCTCTTCATGAACATCCATGAATACCTGAACAAGGCTGCGGAGATGGACGAGATCGACACCGTCATCAAGGCCTACCAGCTCTACCAGGAGCAGACCCAGGCCCAGGGCCTGGAAGCCATGCTGTCGGTCACGCGCGCCTGGCGCCTCGTCAAGTTCGTCGACAACGGCATGCTGACGCTGACCAAGTGCTCCAAGTGCAACGGTCATTTCGTCACCCACCCGCATGAAGTGGCGCGCCACTACGTTTGTGGCCTGTGCAACCCGCCGGCACGCGCCGGCAAGGGTCGCGCTCAAGGCTCCATCCAGATGCACTGATTACCCCGCTACGCTCGCGGGCATGTGGATCACCCGTTGGCCGCTACCGGCTCTGTTGAGCTGGCTGGCGGCCTGGTTCATTTATTCAGCATCACTTGCCGCAGGGCTCGCTTCAGGCCCTGCCTTGGCATTGGGCGCGGCCGTTGGCGCAGCCCTCGGCTGGCTGCACCCCCAGCGCTGGCGCCGCCTCATCATTGCGCTGGGCTTTCCGGTTTCCTTGCTGGCCCTGGGCTGGCAGGGCGGGCAGGGCTTGCTCGGCGGGCTGCTGTGGCTGGCGCCGCTGGCGCTGCTGTGGTGGCTCTATCCGCGCCGCAGCTGGAGTGAAGCGCCCCTTTTCCCAACGCCTCGCCACGCACTCGATGAACTGCCCAAGCTGGCGCCGCTGCCACCGGGCGCCCGCGTGCTTGACGCCGGCTGCGGCGTCGGCGATGGCCTGCGTGAACTGGTTCACATCTATCCACAGGCCCGCGTAGAAGGTGTGGAGTGGAGCCGGCCGCTGGCGTTGCTGGCGCGCTGGCGGGTTCGCCATGCCAAGGTGCGCCAGGGCGACCTCTGGGCCGACGACTGGGCGACGTTCGCCCTGGTCTATGTGTTCCAGCGGCCCGAGTCCATGCCCCGCGTCTGGGCCAAGGCTTGCGCCGAGATGGTGCCGGGCGCCTGGCTCGTCAGCCTCGATTTCGCGGTGCCTGACCTGTTGCCGACGGCCGACTGGCAATTGCCCAACGGCCAGTTCGTGTGGCTTTACCGCCTGACGGGGAATGCGGCGTCAAAGCCGCCCAATTGATGCGTTCACTTCTCGCCTCGGGCGGCATACTTTCTTCAGCCCCCCGGCACCAGGCCGATCCGGCCTGAACTCCCACCACCCCACAGCACATGTTCGTCATCATTGGCTGGGCCGTTTCGATGGTCTGCATCTTCGGCGTGTTCATCGCTCACGGCGGCAACATCGCCGTGATCCTGCACGCATTGCCGTGGGAAATGATCACCATCTTCGGCGCCGCCATCGGCGCCTTCCTGGCGAACAACCAGATGAAGGTGGTCAAGGCCACCGCCGCCGGCCTGGGCCTTTGCTTCAAGGGCAGCAAATACAGCAAGGCTCGCTACATGGAGCTGCTGGCGCTGATGTACGACATCCTGCAGAAGGCGCGCAAGGAAGGCCTGATGTCCATCGAGAAGGACGTCGAGGACCCGCACAGCTCGCCGCTGTTCCAGAAGTACACCGTCGTGGGCAACGACCACCACGTCACCGAATTCATCACCGACTACCTGCGCATGATGGTGTCGGGCAACCTGAACGCGCACGAGATCGAATCGCTCATGGACAGCGAGATCGAGACCCACCACCAGGAAGAGCACGCAGCGGTTGCAGCGTTGCAGCGCCTGGCCGGCGGCCTGCCGGCCTTCGGCATCGTCGCCGCCGTGCTGGGTGTGGTGAACACCATGGGCTCGGTCGGCCAGCCGCCGGCGGTGCTGGGCGGCATGATCGGCTCGGCGCTGGTCGGCACCTTCCTGGGCATCCTGCTGGCCTACGGCTTCGCCGAGCCTCTGGCGGGTCTTCTCGAGCAGAAGGTGGAAGACGCCGGCAAGGAATTCCAATGCATCAAGACAACGCTGCTGGCCAGCATGCAGGGCTATGCCCCGCAGGTGGCCATCGAGTTCGGCCGCAAGGTGCTGTTCTCGGGTGACCGCCCAAGCTTCACCGAGCTTGAGAGCCACGTGAAGAAGAAATGACCTGCCGAGCCTTGATCAGCGAGCCGGCGACAGCCGGCGGCGCCCCTCGCGCAGCCGCCGTCGAACTGGCTTTGCCAGGCGACTGGCGGCGCCCCCTTGGAGGGGAGGGCCGCAGGCACTCCGGGAGGGGGCTGTAAATGGCTGGGGACGCAAAGAAACTCCAGCCCATCATCATCAAGAAGGTGAAGAAGGGCGGCCATTCGGCCCATGGCGGCGCGTGGAAGATCGCCTACGCCGACTTCGTCACGGCCATGATGGCCTTCTTCCTGCTGATGTGGCTGCTCGGCTCCACCACCGAGGGCGACAAAAAGGGCATTGCCGACTTCTTCCAGTCGCCGCTGAAGGTCGCCATGACCGGCGGCTCCGGCTCGGGTGATTCGTCCAGCGTCGTCAAGGGTGGCGGCAAGGACCTCACCCGCGAGACCGGTCAGGTCAAGGAAGGCGAGAGCGCCGCCAAGCGCGCGAGCTACACGCTGCGCGCGCTGAAGGAAGAACAGCGCAAGGCCGAGAAGTCTCGGCTGGAGCAGCTGAAGACCAAGGTCGAAGAGGTGCTGGCCGAGAACCCCAAGCTAGCCGCTCTAGGCGGCCAGATCCGCCTGGACATGACCAAGGAAGGCCTGCGCATCCAGATCGTCGACGAGGGCAACCGACCGATGTTCGACAGCGGCAGTGCCATCGTGAAGCCCTATATGCGCGAGCTGCTGCGCGAGCTCGGCAACGTGCTGACCGAGGTCCCCAACCGCCTGACGGTCGAGGGCCACACCGATGCGCAGGCCTTCCCCGGTGGCGACAAGGGCTACAGCAACTGGGAGCTGTCGGCCGACCGCGCCAATGCATCTCGCCGCGAGCTGGTGGCGGGTGGCCTGTCGGAGGCTCGCATGCTGCGGGTGCAAGGCCTCGCGGCGAGCAAGCTGCTGGATGCCAAGGACCCCAACGGCGCCCTGAACCGGCGCATCAGCATCATCGTGATGAACCGTGATGCGGAGGATGCCGTGCTGAAGAACGTGGCCGAGGAACCAGAGCCCGATGCGTCAGGCGGCGAGATCGGCAAAATGCCGCAAACTCAAGCATCGACCCCGGCGCGCTAGAAACTAGACTGCGTGCTGACCTGAAATCCCGCCTGCCCCGAAGAGAGGATCGCCATGAGCGCTGACATGAAATTCCTGGTCGTTGACGACTTCTCCACCATGCGCCGCATCGTCCGTGGCCTGCTCAAAGAGATCGGCTACCAAAACTGCGAAGAGGCCGAAGACGGCGTCGAAGCGCTGAGCATGCTCAAGGGCGCCAAGTTCGATTTCGTCGTCAGCGACATCAACATGCCCAACATGACGGGCTTCGAGTTGCTAAAGGCCATCAAGGAAGACCCCAACCTCAAGCACCTGCCGGTGCTGATGGTGACCGCCGAGGCCCGCAAGGAAGACATCGTGCTGGCCGCCCAGTCGGGCGCCGCCGGCTACATCGTCAAGCCTTTCACCAAGGCGACGCTGGAAGAAAAAGTCCTGAAGATCATGCAGAAGCTGGCCGCCGCGGCCTGACAACAACAACCATCAAGGGGACTGCCATGTCGATGGATCAACTGGAGCAATTGGGCAAGGCCCAGGAGCCGCTGCTGGTCTCACCCGAGGTCTTTCAGCAGCTCGGCACCATCACCCGCACGCTGCACGACACGATGCAGCGCTTGGGTGTCATGCCCAAGCTTCAGGTGGCCACCGATGGCCTGCCCGACGCGCGCAGCCGCCTCAGCTACATCGCCGAGAAGACGGCCGCCGCGGCCGAGAAGGTGCTGAACTCGGTCGACCAGGCCAAGGCAGAGCACGCCGGCATCAGCCAGGCCACCAAGGATCTTGCCGCGGCCATCGTCGCCGACCCTGTCCGGGCGGTGGCCAGCGGTGCGGTGATGAACTTCGTCAAGGACGTCGAAGGCCGCACCCAGAGCATCGACAACCACCTGACCGACATCATGCTGGCGCAGGACTTCCATGATCTGACCGGCCAGGTGGTGGCCAAGGTCGTGAAGCTCGCCAACGACCTGGAAGACAGCCTCGTCAAGCTGCTGGTGCAGGTGGTGCCGCCCGAGCAGCGCGAAAAGGTCGACCCGACCATCCTGCAGGGCCCGGTGGTCAATGCCGAGGGGCGCACCGACGTCGTCACCAACCAGGGCGAGGTCGACGACCTCCTGGCGAGCCTGGGCTTCTAGCCCAGCAATTCGCTTCCGCGACGAAGGCCGGCTTTCAAGCCGGCTTTTTGCTTTTGGGCCGCGCACCGCGCATTCCTCCACAGCCCGCCGTCGGTGACGTGTCAGGGCTGGGAACAGGCGGTCAAGCACCCCGCTTTTCTCGCTCAAGTTTTGGGGGCCACCTCGAACAATTCGGTCCAGCGCCTCGAATGGGGCGAACCACGCCATGGCCGACCAAGACGCACAGGACCGCAACCTACCCGCCTCCCCCAAGAAGATCGAAAGATCCCGGGCGGAGGGCCAGCTGCCGCGTTCGCGCGACCTGCCGCATTTCGCCATGATGGTGGCCGGCGGGGCGGCGCTGAGCTTCGGCGGGCCGCAGATCATCGACAAGCTCAGCCGGATGATGAAGACCGGCCTGCACTTCGATGCCGCGCTGCTGGCCAGGCCTGGCTTCATGGGCGAGCGCCTCGTCGAGATGACGCTGGCGTTTGCCCTCGTCATGGGTCCGATCGCCGCCGTGCTCGTCATTGCCGGCATTGCCGCCAACCTGGCCAGCGGCGGCTGGAACTGGACGATGAAGCCCATGGCGCCCAAGTTCACGCACCTGAATCCGCTCACCGGACTGGGCCGTCTCGTCAGCGGCCAGGGCCTGGGCACGGCGCTGAAGGCGGTGCTGCTGGCCCTGGTGCTGGGCATCGTCGGCGCCATGGTGCTGAAAGACCGGCTGGCGGCCTATGTGAGCATCATGTCCGTGCCGCTGCCGTCAGCCCTGGCCTATGCCGGCCAGCAGCTGATGGGGGCGCTTGGCCTGCTGGGCATTGCGCTGGCGCTGTTTGCTGCCATTGACGTGCCGCTGCAGCGCCAGCTCTGGCTGCGCCGCATGAAGATGAGCCGCGAAGAGGTCAAGCAGGAAATGAAGGAGGTCGAGGGCAACCTCGAGGTCAAGGCCAAGATGCGCGCCATCATGCGCGAGATGGCCAAGCGCCGCATGCTGGCCGCCGTGCCGCAGGCCGACCTGGTGGTCATGAACCCGACCCACTACGCCGTGGCGCTGAAGTACGAGGAAGGCAAGATGGCCGCGCCCAAGGTCATCGCCAAGGGCGCCGACCTGCTGGCCATGAAGATCCGCGATCTGGCCAAGGAATCGAAGGTGCCGGTGCTGCAGCAGCCCGTGCTGGCCCGCGCGCTCTACGCCCACGCCAAGGTCGATCACGAGATCCCTGCCGCGCTGTTCGGCGCCGTGGCCCAGGTGCTGGCCTATGTCTACCAGCTGCGCGCCGCGCTGGCCTCGCGCAACGTCGCCAGGCCCGATGTGCCGCACCCGCACGTGCCGCCAGAACTCGACCCGCACAACAAGCCAGGCTGGGCTCCCGAGCCTGACGAGGACTTTGCCGAATGAACCCGTTGATCCACAAGCTGCAAGGCATGCTCGGCCCGCGCGCGGGCATCATCGCGGCGCTCGGCGCGCCGGTCGCCGTGCTGCTGATCCTGTCCATGATGGTGCTGCCGCTGCCGCCCTTCCTGCTGGACCTGCTGTTCACTTTCAACATCGCGATGGCCGTGATGGTGATGATGGTGGCGGCCCACATGGTGAAGCCGCTGGACTTCGCGGCCTTCCCGAGCGTGCTGCTGCTCACCACGCTGATGCGCCTGTCGCTGAACGTCGCCTCCACGCGCGTCGTGCTGCTGGAGGGACACACCGGCACCGGCGCGGCCGGCAAGGTCATCGAGGCCTTCGGCCACTTCCTGATCGGCGGCAACTTCGCGGTCGGCCTGATCGTGTTCGCCATCCTCGTCGTCATCAACTTCATCGTCGTGACGAAGGGCGCGGAGCGCATCGCCGAGGTCGGCGCGCGCTTCACGCTGGACGCGATGCCCGGCAAGCAGATGGCGGTGGACGCCGACCTGAACGCCGGCCTCATCAACGAGGCGGAGGCCAAGCGCCGCCGCGCCGAGCTGGGCGACGAGGCCGACTTCTTCGGCTCCATGGACGGTGCCAGCAAGTTCGTGCGCGGCGATGCCATCGCCGGCATGCTGATCCTGATCATCAACATCGTCGGTGGCTTCATCATCGGCATGGTCCAGCACAACCTCAGCGCCGGCCAGGCGGCCGACAGCTACATCCTGCTGGCCGTCGGTGACGCGCTGGTGGCCCAGATCCCGGCGCTGCTGATCTCGGTCGCGGCGGCCATGGTCGTGTCGCGCGTGGGCACCGACAAGGACATCGGCAGCCAGATCGGCAAGCAGGTCTTCGGCTCGGCCAAGTCGCTGGCCATCACCGCCGGCGTCATCGGTGCGCTGGGCCTGATCCCGGGCATGCCGCATCTCGTCTTCCTGCTGATCGCATCGGGCATGGGCTACCTCGCCTACTGGCTGCGCAGCAAGGAGCAGCAGCTCGAAGCCGCCAAGGCCGTCAAACCCATCATGCCCAGCAGCGAAGGCGCCGGCGAGGCGAGCTGGGAAGACCTGGTACCGGTGGACACGCTGGGCCTGGAGGTCGGTTACCGCCTCATCACGCTGGTCGACAAGAGCAAGGAGGGCGATCTGCTCTCCCGCATCAAGGGCGTGCGGCGCAAATTTGCGCAGGAAGTGGGCTTCCTGCCGCCGCCGGTGCACATCCGCGACAACCTGGAGCTGCGCCCCAGCCAGTACCGCATCTCGCTGCGCGGCGCCGTGGTGGGCGAGGCCGAGGCCTTCCCCGGCATGTGGCTGGCCATCAACCCGGGCCACGCGACGCAGAAGCTGCTGGGCACGCAGACCACCGATCCCGCCTTCGGCCTGCCGGCGGTGTGGATCGAGGAACGCCAGCGGGAGATGGCCCAAATGAGCGGGTTTACGGTGGTTGATTGCTCGACTGTCGTGGCCACCCATCTTTCACACTTGATGCAAGTGCACGCGGCCAAGTTGTTGGGTCGCGTGGAGACGCAGGCACTGGTCGAACACCTCACCAAGCAGGCGCCCCAATTGATCGAAGACGTGATTCCCAAGATGGTCAGCATTGCCTCCCTGCAACGTGTCCTCCAGCTCCTGCTGGAAGAGGGCGTGCACGTCCGAGACATGCGCTCCATCGTCGAATGCCTGGCCGAGCACGCGCCCGGCGTGACCGACCCCGCTGAACTGGCCCGCCGCATCCGCACCCACATCGCCCCGGCCATCGTGCAGCAGATCTACGGCAGCGTGAAGGAGCTGGACGTCATCGCCCTGGAGCCCGAGCTGGAGCGCCTGGTGACGCAAGCGCTGAATTCCCCACACGGTGCCGCGCTGGACCCTGGCGTTGCCGACACCCTCGCCCGCAGCGCCGCCGAAACCGCCCAGAAGCAGGAAGACCGCGGCGTGCCCGCCGCCCTGCTGGTGCCCGACCTGATCCGCGCGCCCATGGCCCGCCTGCTCAAGCGTGCTGCGCCCCGCCTCAAGGTGCTGGGTCACAGCGAGATTCCTGAGACCCACACCATCCGCATCGGCTCCATCATTGGAGGTACAGCATGAACGTCCGCAAATTCACGGCGAGAACTTCTCGCGAGGCCCTGACGCTCGTCAAACAAGCGTTCGGCCCTGACGCTGTCGTGCTGTCGAACAAATCGGTGCCGGAAGGCGTCGAGGTGCTCGCCATGGCGCCGGAAGGCATGGGCCAGATCGAGCAGATGTCCCACAGCGCGCCGCGCACCGTGGCCCGCCCGCCCGTGCAGCAGGCGCCGGCCCAGCAGGCTCAGCCGGCGTCGCGTGCGCCGTTTACCGAGCGCGCCCGGCAGGAACCCAGCTTCGGCGCGCCCGAAGTGCAGGGCGATGTGGAGCAGCTGGCGATGAGCACGCTGAGCTTCCAGGACTATGTGCGCGAGCGCGTGCTGCGCCGCCGCCAGGCCGAGATGAGCGGCCAGCCCGATCCGGTCGCCGCGCGCCCGGCCGCTGCGCCGCAGCCGCCGGCAGCAACGTCGCTGGACGCCGCCCGCGCCCAGCGCGAGCAGCGCGCCGCCGAAGCCATGGCCGCGCTGGCACCCAAGCGCGCCGCCGTGCCTGCCCAGCCACAAGCCCGCCAGGCCCGCCCCGTACCGCCGGTGCTGCGCGACGAGATCCGCATTCCCACCGCCGCCACGGCCGCAGCCACCCAGCAGCGCAACGTGCCCCAGCTCAGCGGCATCGGCGCCGAACCCCAGCCGCTGCCCGGCCAGCCCAACGCCAGCCAGCGCAACCAGATGGACATGGCCTCCGAGCTGCGCCAGATGCGCGGCCTCATCGAAGAGCGCTTTTCGTCGCTGGCCTTCATGGAGAAGCTGCAGCGCCAGCCCGTGCAGGCGCGCCTGACGCAGAAGCTGCTGGAGCTGGGCTTCAGCCCGGCCCTCGTTCGCAAGCTGGCCGAGAGCTGCCCCTCCGACTTCAAGGCCGGCTCGCCCACCGACCCGGCCGACGAGACCGCCTGGGCCGCCCACGTGCTGTCGCGCAACCTGCAGACCGACGAGGCCGCCCCGGCCATCGAGGACCGCGGTGGCGTCTTCGCGCTGATCGGCTCGACCGGCGTCGGCAAGACGACGACGACCGCCAAGCTCGCAGCCCACTTCGCCACCAAGTACGGCGCGGGCCAGCTCGGCCTCATCACGCTGGACGCCTATCGCATCGGCGCCCACGAGCAGCTGCGCGCCTATGGCCGCATCCTCGGCGTGCCGGTCCACACCGCGCACGACCGCGCCTCGCTGGACGACCTGCTGGACCTGCTGTCGAACAAGAAGCTTGTGCTGATCGACACCGCCGGCATGGCCCAGCGCGACAGCCGCACGCAGGAGCTGCTGGAGATGCTGGCCCACCCCAGCATCAAGAAGCTGCTCGTCATCAATGCCGCCCAGCAGGGCGAGACGATCGAAGACGTTGTCAGCGCCTGGAAGGCCGCCGCCTGCGAAGGCGTGGTGCTCAGCAAGCTCGACGAAGCCGTCAAGCTCGCCCCGGCGCTGGACACGCTGATCCGCCACAAGCTGAAGGTGCTGGGCGTGGCCAACGGCCAGCGCGTGCCAGAAGACTGGCACCGCCTGCCCAGCGTGGGGCTGGTGCAGCGCGCGCTCAAGGGTGCCGCCTCCGGTGCCTGGCGCATGGACAACACCGATGTGAATCTCATCTTCGCCGGTGCACCGCTGACCGACGCAGGCCTGCGCGCCATCCACTGAACACGACGATGCTCGAAGACCAAGCCCACGGTTTGCGCCGCTTGTTCGCGGCATCCAAGACGCGCTTCGTGCCCGTCGTCAGCAACCCGCGCGTCATGGGCGCCGGCGTGTTGCTCGAAGGCCTGTGCGCAGCTTTTGCCGAGCTGAACCTGCAGACGCTGGTGGTGGACGCTGGCGAGCATTCGCCGCAGCCGTCGGAGCTGGCGCAGGTGGACCTGTCCAACTGCATCGAGCGCCTGTCGCCCAAGGTGTCCTACCTTGCCGCGCGCGGGTTGCCGCTGCGTCATATCAATGCCAACGGTTCGGCCGCTGCTTTCCTGGACGCCGTGGCCGCCGCCGCGCCCGGGGCCGACGTCATCCTGCTGCACGCGCCTGCCGCCGAGCTGGCACGCATCGTCGCGCAGCGCGAGGTGCGCCCGCTGCTGCTGGCCGACACCGACCCGCACAGCGTGACGGAAGCCTATGCAGGCATGAAATGGCTCACACAACGCGCGGGGCTGATGGTCTACAGTCTCCTGATGGCCTGCCACCCCCAGCTGCGCGTGGCCACTCGCATCGCGCAACAGCTTCATTCCTGCGCCGACGGTTTCCTCGGCGCGGTGCTGCGCGATTGGGCCTGCCTCGACCCCCGTGCATCCCAACACGCGCCGCTCACGCCCGAGCTTCGCCACCTGGCTCGCGAGCTGCTGCTCGCCGCGCCCCCGGGAGCCGCGCTGGACGCCGCCTCCGACGCGACCCCGCTGCGCCCGGCGCGCATGATGTCCAACTCGTTGATCGCAGCGCATTGATCTCGTCGCCGGAGCTGACCATGTACACGCCCAAAGGCCGCCTCGACAACAGCACGCTGATCAAGCAGTACAGCCCGCTGGTCCGACGCCTGGCGCATCAGATGATCGCCAAGCTGCCGGCCAATGTGGAGCTGGACGACCTGATCCAGGTTGGCCTGATCGGCCTGACCGACGCGCTGTCGCGCTTCGACATTGAGCAGGGCGTGCAGTTCGAGACCTTCGCCACCCAGCGCATCCGCGGCGCCATGCTCGACGAGCTGCGCGGCGGCGATTGGATGAGCCGCGGCACGCGCCGCCAGCAGCGCGAGATCGAGACGGCCGTGCACAAGGTCGAGCAACGCCTGGGCCGCGCGCCGCACGAGGCCGAGATTGCCGCCGAGATGGGCCTGACGCTGGCCGACTACCAGGATCTGCTCGGCAAGGTGCGCGGCACCCAGCTCGTCTATCTGGAAGACATGTCGGGCGACGACGGCGACGACAACTATCTCGACCGCCACGTTGCTGACGACAACGCCAACCCGGTCGCCCAGCTGCAGGACCACCGCATGCGCGAGGCGCTGGTGGCGGCCATCAAGAACCTGCCCGAGCGCGAGCAGTTCGTGATGAGCATGTATTACGAGCACGACATGAATCTGAAAGAGATCGCGGCCGTGCTCAAGGTCACGGAGTCGCGTGTCTGCCAGCTGCACAGTCAGTCCATTGCAAGGTTGCGCGTTAAGCTGCGTGACTGGTGATTTGCGGGGCTGAGCCTCGCTAGAAAAGCGGGGACAAACGCATGTTCGGATGGATCAAAGGTGGAGGCTCGTCGACCGTGGTGTCGCACGAGGAGCCGGTCCGCCGCGATGACAGCGCGGCGCTGAACGTCGTCAAGCGCCTCGCCCGCTCCATCTCCACCGTCGGCAAGGATGCTGCGGAAGTGCGCGGTGCTCTTGAAGACACCCAGCGCATCGTGCAGGTGCAGGGTCAGGCCATGCAGGCCCTGGCCCAGCAACTCAACCAGATCGGCCAGGCCCAGGCAGCCATCGCCACCGCCACCGCCCAGAGTGCCGCCGCCGTGCAACGCGCGCGGGGCGCGTTGGGCGTCGTCGGTGGCGAAGTCGTAGGCATGGCCACGACGCTGGCCCAGGTGTCCGACGCGGCCGCCGAGATCACCAAGATTTCGCTTCAGACCCGGCTTGTCGCCTTCAACGCGGCCGTCGAGGCCAAGCACGCCGGCGACGCCGGCCGCGGTTTTGCCGTGGTGGCGGAGGCCGTCAAGGCGCTGGCTGGCCAGGTCGAAGGCTCGTCCAAAGCGATCATCAAGGCGATCACGAGCCTGCAGGAGCGCATCGATCGCTTCAGCACCGAGCTGACCGAGAACGGCAAGAACCCCAGTCAGATCCACGCCGCCTTCCACGAGGTCGAGCAGGACGTGCAGCGCATTGCCGCGTCCGCCGCCGAGAGCGGCCAGCAGATGAGCCTGCTCAACGAGCGCGCCCATGAGCTGGAGCGCGAGGTGTCGGAGGCCAGCCACGGCCTGAAGGTGGCCTTCGATGGCAGCGACCGTTTCCTGCGCATGTCGGAGGAGCTGATCGAGCAGATCGCCGAAAGCGGTGTCGAGGTCGACGACATGCCCTTCATCCGCGCCGCCCAGGCGGCCGCAGCGGAGATCAGCGAGCTGCTCGAAGACGCGCTGCGCAACGGCCAGATCGGCCAGGCCGACCTGTTCGACGAGAACTACCGCGCGGTCGATGGCACCAACCCGCAGCAGCACACGACGCGCTTCTGCCAGTTGACTGACAAGCTCTTCCCCGGCGTGCAGGAGAAAACGCTGGCCTTCAGCGACAAGATCGTCTTCTGCATCTCGGCCGACCGAAACGGCTACATCGCCACGCACAACCGCAAGTACTGCCAGCCCCAGCGCCCGGGCGATACGGTCTGGAACACGGCCAACAGCCGCTACCGCCGCATCTTCAACGACCGCACCGGCCTCGCGTCGGCGCGCAACACCCGGCCCTTCCTGCTGCAGACCTACCGCCGCGACATGGGCGGTGGCCGCTTCGTGCTGCTGAAGGAAGCCGCGGCGCCCATCGTCGTCAATGGCCGACATTGGGGCGGCCTGCGACTGGCGTTCAATTTTTGACGGACAGCCGGATCTCCTGATTCAGCAGTTCCAGCCAGGCTTCCGCCTGTGGGTGGTGCTTGGCGATGGCCATGAAGGTCAGCTTGATCTCCAGCGGCGGTGCCTGCCAGCGCACGTTGTCGGCCTGAAGCGGCTGCCTGGCAAGCTGGAATTCAAAGCTGGCCCGCTCCGAGAGCACCGCATCGACGCGGCCCCGGCGCAGCATTTCCACACCGGGCCGTGTGTCGACCAACTCATGCAGCTTGAAGCGTCCAGCCTGCACGGCGGGCGGCAGGTAGGAGCCGCGCTGGTAGGCCACCGTGGCGTGCGGCGGCAGTGGCGTCTTGCGATCGGCCTGCACGAAGAAGCCCAGCTGCATGCGCGCCACGGGCAGGGAGTAGCGGAAGAGCGCGTCGCGCTCCTCGTTCCGCCACAGCGTCATCAGCAGGCAGTCGCCATTCTTGGCCATGGCGAAGGCGCGTACCCAGGGTACGTGCACCGTGCTCACGGTCAGTCCGCCCGCCGCGAAAGCGCGCCGGGCCAGCGCCGTCAGGCTGCCGCCGTCCTCCAGTTCGGCGCTGACATAGGGTGGGAAGTCGGTCACGCACAGCGGCACGGCCGTCTGTGCGGAGGCAGCGCCTGCGGCGGCGGTCAGGCCTGCAAGAGCGACGGCCCGCTTCACTCGGCGATGCAAGCCCGGTTCTTGCCCGTGTGCTTGGCCTCGTAGAGCGCCACGTCGGCGCGGTCCAGCGCGGCCTCCAGCGTTTCGCCGGCCCGGTACAGCGTGACGCCGGCCGAGAAGGTCACGAAGACGTCCTTGCCCTCGTGGTTGAAGAGCGCCGACGACAGCGAGCGCTGCAGGCGCACCAGCACGGCCTGGGCCTCGTCCAGCGGCGTGTTGGGCAGCATCAGCACGAACTCCTCGCCGCCGTAGCGCGCCACCATGTCGCCGGGACGCAGGGAGGCCTGCGTGCGCTCGGCGAGCGACTTCAGCGCGATGTCGCCTGCGTGGTGGCCCAGGCTGTCGTTGAGCTTCTTGAAGTTGTCGATGTCCAGCAAGGCCAGCGCCACGCGCGTAGCATCGCGCTCGGACTTGGCCTGTTCCAGACGGAAAGCCTGGATGAGGCCGCGGCGGTTGGCCACCTGAGTGAGCTGGTCGGTGTGAACCTCATCCGACAGCCGGCGCAACTCGCCTTCCAGTTCATCCACGCGTTGTGTCAACGCGGCGGCGCGGTCGTGTTCCAAGGTCAGGCGCTGCTGTGTCTGGGCGACCAGACCTTGCACACTGCGGCTCTCCTCGACCATCTCGCGCACGGTGCCGGTCAGGCTCTCCAGCGAGTCGGCCTGCTCGATGGCCTCGGCATAGCGGCCGACGCTGGTCTGGAAGCGGTCGGTGTGCTGGCCCAATTCGCCCAGCTCGGTCAGCATGCGCTGGATCAGGCCCTTGAGGGAGTCGCGCGCCTTGGAACGCTCGTTGCGCAGCGTGCGCTGGCGCTCACGGGTGCCGCTCAGCAGTTCGGACACCGTGCGCACGCCCCGGCCCGACAGGCCTTGCGCCAGCGTCTGGTTCATCGCCTCTGCCTGGCCGCGTGCCCAGGAGTCGTCCTCGGCCAGGTCGACGAGGCTGCCGCTCAACTCGCGGCACAGGCCGCCGAGTTCGTCGAAGAGATGGCGGCGGTGGTCCAGCAAGTGGCGGGCGCGCAGGCAGAGGGCCGCCATCTGCGTGGCGCGCTCGGGGCTGGCGCCGCCGGCCTTCAGCTCGGCCTGGGCGGCGTCCAGCTCGCGCAACAGCACGTCGGCCGGTGTGGCCTCGGTCTGCGGCGACCGCAACGCATGGCGCACGGTGCTGTTGAGTTCGCTGCCAATGTCGAGCCAGTGCGAGCTGGTGTCGACGGGGGGCGGTGTGTCGCGCAGGTCGGTTCCGCTCAGCTCGCCAAAACCCGTGCTCTCACGAAATCCGGTCTCGGCAAAGGCGCTGTCGACGAAGAACTGGCTCGGCGTGCCGCCGTCGTCGTCAGTCTCCACCTCGCTGCCGTCGCCGTCCTTGTCCCAGCTGGCAATCAGCTGCGACAGGCGCTTGACGAGCTTGGTCGCATCGCTGCGGCCGAGCTCCAGCACGCGGGTGATGCCGTCCTTCTTGCGCGCCAGCGTCCAGTGCTTGCCGCCACGCTCCAGGCCGCGCACCAGGCGTTCGATGGCCTGCACCAGCGCCTCGGCCTGGGCGCCCGGGCCGGCGGTGTCGAGCAGCTTGTCCACCTGCCGCTGCAGCTCGTCGAAGCGCTGTTCGCGCAGGGACGCCTGCAGCTCCTGGCGCGGCGCGCCCGACGGCAGGGCCAGGCTGATGAGCTTGGACATCAGTTGCTGCACCCGCTCGGGCACGGCGCCGTTGGCGGCAGGTGCAGGCTCGCTGCCGGCCTCGATGGCGTAGGCGCGCGAGTAGTTTTCGGGTGTCGGTTCCAGCCGGGCCTGGGCCAGGCGTTGCAGCGCGGCCTTGGCGAGCTGCGCCGGGGGTAGCGTGGAGCGCATCGCTAGCGTTGGCCGCCGCCGCGGGTCGCGTCAGTGCTGCCGTCGGCCTGCGTGATCCAGGGCGCCTTGCGTGGCAGCACGGTCTGCGCGATCCAGCGCTCCAGTTCATCGGGCGGCAGGGCCTTGCTGAACAGGAAGCCCTGCATCAGTGAACAGCCCAGGCGGTGCAGCACCTCCATCTGCCGCAGCGTCTCCACGCCCTCGGCGATGACACGCAGGCCCAGGGCCCGCGCCAGCGCAATGATGGCGGTGACGACGGCCGAACTCTGCGGCGTGATGCCGAGGTCGCGCACGAAGGTGCGGTCGATCTTCACTTCAGAGATCGGCAGCGTGGTCAGGTAGGCGAGGGACGAATAGCCGGTGCCGAAGTCGTCGATGGAGATCTCCACGCCCACTTCGTTCAGGCGGTGCAGAGACGGGATGACGTTCTGCAGGTCCTTCATCAGGTTGTTCTCGGTGATCTCGAGCTGGATGGACCGGTGCGGCACGCCATAGGCGCTGACGCACTGGTGGATGTGCTCAACGAGATCGGTGCGCTCGAACAACCGGCTGGGCAGGTTGACGGCGATGGAGTCGGCAAAGCCGAACTGCAGCGACCACAGCTTGGCCTGGCGCGCGGCCTCCTTCAGCGCCCATTCGGACAGCGGCACGATGAGGCCGGTTTCCTCAGCCAGCGGGATGAAGTCGGCCGGCGGCACCAGCACGTTGCCGCGCTGCCAGCGCATCAGCGCCTCGGCGCCCACCATGCGGGCGGCGCGCACGTCGATCTTGGGCTGGTAGTGCAGCACGATCTCGTTGCGCTCCAGCGCCTTGTGCAGCGCGCTTTCCAGCTCCAGCTTCTGCTTGCCATGGCCGGCAAGCTGCGGCGAGTAGACGGCCGAGGCATTGCGGCCCTGGCTCTTGACGGCGTACATCGCCACGTCGGAGTTGCGCAGCAGGTCGGCCATCGTCTGGCCGTCGCGCGGGTAGATGGCAATGCCGACGCTGGCCGTGACAAAGCATTCCTGACCGCCGACGAAGATAGGCTCGCGCAGGGCGTCCAGCACGCGGTCTGCGACGCGCTCGGCGTCGCGCTCGTCCGCCACTTCGGGCAGCAGGGCCACGAACTCGTCGCCGCCCAGCCGCCCGACGGCCTCCAGGCCGCGGTGGCTGCGGTTGCCCAGGCCTTCGAGCACGCCCTCCATGATCTGGTCGGAATGGCGCACACAGCTGCGCAGGCGCCGGCCGACCTCGATGAGCAGTTCGTCGCCTGCGGCGTGGCCCAGGGTGTCGTTGATGACCTTGAAACGGTCCAGGTCGATCAGCAGCAGCCCGACCTCATGGCCGCTGCGGCGTGCGCTCTCGATGGCGCGCTCGACACGCCAGATCAGCTGGCGGCGGTTGGGCAGGCCGGTGAGGGCGTCGAAGTGGGCGAGCTGGCGGATGCGGTCTTCGGCCTGGCGGCGGTCGGTCACGTCCTGCAGGATGCCGGTATAGCCGCTGACGCCGCCTTGCTCGTTGAACTCCGGCTCAGCCTCGACGTGCACGACGCGCTGGCGGCCGTCGGGCAGCGTCAGCGGCAGGTCGGTGATGAGCACCGAGGTGTGGGCGATGACGTCGCGCAGCAGGCGCAGGAAAACGTGGCGGTCGTCGGCCGGCACCATGCGCATGACGCTGATGAAGTCCAGGCGGTCCTGCGGGCCGCGGCCGAATACGCGCAGGCCTTCGGCGGAGATGGCGAAGCTGCCGGAGAGGTCGCGCCGCCACTCGAAGCTGCCCATGCGGGCCAGATCCTGGGCGCGCGCCAGCTTGGCCTTGCTGCGCTCCAGTTCATGCCGGGTGCGCGAGCTGCGCAACAGATAGCGCAGGCGGCCGTCCAGCAGGCTCCATTGCGGAGACTTGACGAAGAAGTCAGTGGCACCGGCCTGGTAGGCGCGGTTGATGGAGGCCTCGTCATCCAGGCCGGTGAGCATCAGCACCGGCAGGGACTCGAAGCCCGGCGTGGCCCGCAGCAGCGCGCAGGTCTCGAAGCCGTCCAGTTCGGGCATCAGCGCATCCAGCACGACGACGTCGGGTGCGCGCACCGAGAGCTGGGCCAGCGCTTCGGTACCGCTGGGCGCCTCGGTGACATCGAAACCGCGCTCGCGCAGGGCCGCAGCGGTCAGCAGCAGGTTGACCTCGTCGTCGTCGACGAGCAGCACGCGGGGCCGCGATGGCAGGTCGTCGAGGGCTTGACCAGTGGGCTGCATGGGCTGGGCTTCAGAGCAGCGCGGCGAGGGCCGTGCGTACCTGTTGGATGTCTTGGAGCATAGCGTCCAACTGTTCGGAGAGGCCCTCGCTGCGACCCTCGCGGGCCAGGGTTTCGATGTCGGCGCAACGCTGCGACAGCGCCATCGCGCCCAGGCTCGCCGACGAGGACTTCAGCGTGTGGCTGACGTGACGCACGACGCCAAGGTCGAGGGCCTCGCCTTCACGGGCGCGGGCCAGGTCGGGCAGCAGGCGATCCAAGGAGCCGGAGAAAGCCGCCACGACACGCTCCAGCAGCTTGTTGCCGCCGGTCGGGTCGAGCTCGCGCAGGCGTCGGATCGCCTCGGGGTCGAGCAGGTCAGCGGGTGCAGAGGCAGTCATGAGTGGCGAGGCGCTCGGTAGCACTGCAAATGTAGCTCGGGCGGGTAGGGGGCGCTGCGCGACTAAATGCACACATTTGGCGCCGTGCACACGGTGGTGCATATGCACCTGAGCGCTCGGAAGCGCTGCCTACAATGACTTGCATGAAGAGCCTCAGTGACGACAGCGCAGCCTCGCGCCGCCTGAAGCGGCGGCTGCCGATGCGGCTGCTGGTGCTGGGTCTGGCCGGGGTCGCACTGCTGATGCTGGCACTCGGCACGCTGGTGGTGCTGGCCCTGATGCGCGTGTGGGGTGGCGAGGTTGGCCTGGTGCATGCGGCACTGGTGCTGACGGCTTTCTTCACCGGAGTCCTGGTGCTCGTCGCCGCAGCGCTTGGATGGCATGCCGGCGTGCGCCTGACCCGCCAGCGCCTGGCCGAACCGCTGCGTGAGGCGCGCCAGCAGTTGCTGATGCAGGCCCAGTTGCAACGCGACTGGCAATGGGCCACCGACGCGACGCACCGCCTCGTGCGCTGGCAGGCGCCGCAAGGCGCGCCGGCGTCGAGCTGGATGGGCGCCGGTGCGGGCACGCAGCTGCTGTGGGAACGCTTCGCGCCGGCCGAGCCAGCAGCGCAGCTGCGCGAGCGCCTGCACGCCCACCAGTCGTTTGCCGAGCTGGAGCTGGCTGCTGTCGACGGCGATGCGCATTGGTGCCTGCGCGGCCTTCCCTGCATCGACTCGCACGGTCATTTCGCAGGTTATGTCGGCACGGCACGGCCGCCCGACACAGCGGCGGCGCCTGCGGGCGCGCCGGCCCAGCCCGATCTGGCGGCCGAGCATGAGTCGTTCAGCTACACGGTCTCCCACGACCTGCGCGCGCCGTTGCGTGTCGTGGAGGGCTTTGCGCGGATCCTGAAAGAGGACTACGGCGCCCGTCTCGACCGTGTCGGCAATGACCACCTCGACCGCGTCATGAGTGCCAGCGCGCGCATGAACAGCATGATCGACGCGCTGCTGTCGCTCAGCCAGCTGTCGACGCGGCCGTTGGCGCGCCAACCGGTCAATCTGTCGCAGCAGGCCGCCTATGTGATGGAAGAACTCAAGCGCAGCGCGCCGCAGCGCGAGCTGGTGCTGGACATCGAGCCCGATCTGACGGTGCAGGGCGACCCGACGCTGCTGCGCATGGTGCTGGAGAACCTGCTGGGCAATGCCTGGAAGTACAGCGCCAAGGCACCCTGCACCGAGATCCGTTTCGGCAGCGTCCAGCAGGACGGGCGGCGCGTGCTGGTGGTGTCGGACAACGGCGCAGGCTTCGACATGCGTTTTGCCGAGCGCCTCTTCGGCGTCTTCCAGCGTCTGCACAGCGCCAGCGACTTCCCCGGCACTGGCGTCGGCCTGGCGCTGGTGCGCCGCATCGTGCGGCGGCACGGCGGCGACATCTGGGCCGAGTCAGCCGTGGGCGAAGGCTCGCGCTTTTACTTCACCTTGAGTTGAAGCCCCTCGTCCAAGGATTACCTTGGCCGGTCCCCCGAGGGGATGGCGATGCTCGCGGCTTTGAGCCCCGAGCACATCGCCAGCCCGGGCCGGCTTGGGAGCGGCCCGGCGCTCGGCCCGCAGGGGCACTACGGCCGCGAATCGTCGATCAGCGCTGCCCTGGCCGGGCCAGCAGCTCCACGGCATCGATGATGCGCCGCGCCTGCTCGGGCACGCTGTGGCCGTCGGCGGCGGCCAGGCTCAGCAGGCGGGACAGGGCCTCGTCGCGTGGCAGCGAGTAGCGGTGCATCAGCACGCCGACAGCCACGGCCGTGGGGTCGAGCAGGCCAGGTAGTTCGGACGGCGGGGCGACCGGCGCTGCAGCAGGCGCCGGAGGCACGGGGGCCGAGCGCGCGAAGGCAGCCTCCACGGCGGGCACGATCTGCGAGATGTCCAGCGGCTTGACGAGGTAGGCAACGGCGCCCAGCTCCTTGACCTTGGCCACCGTCGCCTCGTCGGCGAAGGCGGACAGGAACATGAAGGGCGTCTGCAGGAACTCGCGCAGGTAGGCGGCGACGTCGAAGCCGGTCAGGCCTTCCATGCGGATGTCGAGCAGGGCCAGCTCGGGCCGGTGCTCACGCGCGAGCAGGATGGCGTCGTCGCCGTTGTCAGCGTCTATGACCTCGAAGCCGGCCTGCGTGAGCCCGTAACTCAGCGTCGCCAGCACCAATCTGTCGTCATCGACGACCAGAATCTTGCCCTTGCTCACCGTGCCCCTCAGAAATTTGGTTTTGTCGCCGGATTGTGAACCACGCTGGGTGGAATCAGTTCCAGCCGGCAGACGACGTCCTCGCCCACCTGCTCCAGACTGAGGATGGCACTGCGCCGCGGCAGCAGCGCGCGCACCAGGCCCAGGCCCGAGACGCCGCTCTTGACGTTCTGCAGCGCGAAGCCTTCGGGCAGGCGTCCGGGGTTGACGATCTCGACCGTCACGCCGGTCGGGTCGCAGATGAGCTGGCAGCGCACCTGGGCTTCGTTGCCATGCTTGAGGGCGTTGCCCAGCAGCTCGTTGAGGCTGAGCGCGATGGGAATGGCCTCGGCCTCGGGCAGGCACCAGTCGTCCATCAGGGCGGCGCCCTCGGCCGCACTGGTGATGACGCGGCCCTGCATGCGCTGCACCGAGCCGACGATGGCGTCGAAGACGCGCTTGAGCAGCAGCGGGCCGGTGGCACCCACCTGCAGGCCGTAGACCTGGGCGATGGCCTGCACCTGGCCGACGGCCTCCTTCAGCACCCCGGCCACCTCGGGCCGGCGCACGGCGATCTGCTGCAGCAGGCCGGCCACCCCCTGCAGGTTGTTCTTGATGCGGTGGTGCACCTCGCGCACCAGCAGCTCGCGCTGCGAGATGGCGGCCTGCAGGCGGGCCTGCTCGGCGGCGCGCTGTTCGGTGACGTCGCTGGCCACCATCAGCAACAGCTCCGGCGAATCGTTGCCGGCGGCCAGGTGCAGCAGGCGCGCGTCCCAGATGCGCGTGACGTGGCCGGCCGGAACGTGGTACTCGCGCTGCACGACGGTCTGCGACGCCAGTGCCTCGCGCATGTCCTCCACCACCTTGGCGCCTTGTTCTGCGCCGAACAGCTGCACCGGCGTGCCGCCCAGCAGCGCGGCCTCCGGGCGGCCGGCCAGCGTGGCGGCGGCCTGGTTGAGCTTGACGATGCGCAGGCTCTGCGCCTCGTGCAGCGTGATGGCGAGCGGCGCGCCTTCGATGATGCGGGCCAGGGACGCCTGCGCCAGGCGGCTCTGCGCCTCGGCCTGGCGGCGGCGGTCGATGTCGAGCAGCGCGTAGGTGGTTTGCGTCTCCCCGTTCTCGCGCGGCGTCTGCACCGCGTTGCCGATGACCCAGAACTCGCGTCCGTCCCGACCGCGCAACCGGCACTCGAACACGTCGGCGCCCGGCTCGGTATGGAAGGCGTGCCCGTCGTCCTCGGGCGCGAGCACGCCCATGGGCTGCCCCAGCACGTCGTCCAGCTCGCAGCCGAACATGCGCCGCGCCGAGCGGTTCATCCACTCGATGCCTTCCGGGCCGACGGTGACGATGCCCACCAGCACCGAGTCCAGCACGGCGCGTTCGCTCTCGGCGCGCAGCAGCAGCGCGTTCTCGGCCTGGGCCTGGGCGGTCACGTCCAGCGTGACGACCGAGGTGGAGCGCCGCCCGCCGGCCAGCAGGCCCGGCGCCACGCGGGTCAGCAGCCAGCGCCGGCCCAGCTCCGGGTGGCGCACGGCATAGCGCACCTCAATGGCATCGCCCTTCTTGAGCGCACGCTGCAGGCGCTCGAACTCGGGCAGCGAGGCCGGCTCGACGATCTCGCGGTTGATGCCCTGCAGCGAGGCCACCGGCTGCTTGGCGCCGGTCTTGAAAGGCGAGCCCTTGCGATGGGGCTTGAGCCAGCCGGCCTCGGGCTGGAAGGTGGCCAGGCCCACGGCGGCCGTGTCCATCAGCGCGTCAAGCTGCTGATGGGCCAGGTCACGCTCATGCAGCGTGCTGTGGTCTTCCAGCTGGGCCAGCAGCATTGCGCGGCCGTTGTTGCGCCACAGCCGCAGCCGCGCCTGCAGCCAGCGGTGCTGGCCTTGCGGGTCGACGAACTCGGCCTCCATGACCAGGGACGGGTCCTGCAGGCGCTGGGCCGTCAACGCCGGCAGCGGCGCGCCGCGGTGCCAGCCGAGCAGGGCCTGCAGCAGATCGGGCAGATCGTTCAGGTTGCGTGGCGAGCCGGGGCAGAGGGCGTCGAAGGCGGCGTTGCGGCGCAGCAGCGCGCCACTGCTGGCGTCGGCCAGCGCCGCGGGCTGGGGCGACAGGGCCAGCCATTCGACCAGCGGCGGCTCACCGCCTTCAGCCGCGCTCAGGTGCGCGTGCAGCAGCCAGTTGGGGCGGTCGCGCAGCAGGTGCAGCGTGGCGCGCTGGCCGTCGGCGAGCTTGAGTGGTGGCGCGGGCGGGGCGAGGCGGCCGGCGTCGATGGCCCGGGCCGCCTCGCGCAGCCAGGTCTCCAGGCGATTGCCCGCGGCTTGGCGCAGCAGCCGCCAGCCTTCGGACGCGTCGCCGCCCAGCCACTCGCGTGCGGCCGGGTTGGCACGCAGCGCGGACAGGTCGGCCCGCAGCGTCAGCACCGGGTCGCTGACGAGGTCGAGCAGCGTGGCAGAGGCGGGCGAGCCGAACATGGTTCAGCCCTGCGCGAGCCGGCTCACTGGTGCACCCTTCGGCCTGCGGCCTGACCCGCCAGGCGGGAGCGAGCTTGCTTGGGGCGGCCCGGCGCGGCGCTCATTCGAGCTGGGTCGCCTTGTTCAGCGCGCGCAGCACGCAGGCGTTGATCTCACCGGCGCTCAGCATCAGCGCATCGGCGCGCTCGCGGTAGTCGAACACGCTCTCTGCCTCGATGGCGCGCACCAGTTCGAGGTAGGGCAGGAAGGGGCCGGTCTCGTCGACGAGGGCCTGGCGCACGCGCTCGGGCACGGGGATGCTCTGCAGCAGCTTGTCGAAGGGCGCCTTGAGCATGTGGTCCAGCAGCGAGAACAGGCCGCAGATGAACATCTCGTCGCGCTGCTCGCGCTCGCTCATGCCCTGGGCCAGCTCTTCCATCAGCAGGCCGCGGCGCACCGCGCCGTACATGATGGGGCGCATGCTGTGGTCCTTGCTGGCCGTCGTCAGCAGCAGGGCCAGCCAGCGCTTCAGGCGGGCATAGCCCAGCAGCATGATGGCGTGGCGGAAGCTGGACACCTCGACCGGCAGGCCGAAGGCGGCGGAATTCATGTAGCGCAGCAGCTTGAAGGCCAGGCTGGGGTCGCGCTTGAGCGTCTGCTCCAGGCGCTCGACGTCCTCACCTTCGTCGACGCGCGACATCAGCTCCATGATGACCTGCAGGTCGGCCGCGATTTCGGTCTTGGAGCCAACGGTGGGCTCGTAGGGGCCGTCCACGGTCCAGCCGATGACGCTGTGGGCACCGGCCTTGAAGGCAGCGTCCACGGCCTCGGCGCCGCGGATGCCGGCGCAGACGAGTTCGGTGCCGGCCGGCGCGCTCTGGCCGGGCTCCAGCACGACCTGCTTGAACACGGCTGCGACAGCGGCGGGCAGCGGTTCGTTGGGGAGACCCTTGAGCAGGCCGCGGTGGCCGGCGCCCTTGAGCGCGGCGATGGCCTCGGCGTGGGTGGGGTCGGCGGCGATGAAGGCGGGGACCTCGATCTGCGCGGGCTCGGCGGGTGGCTGGGCGAGCAGGGCGGTCAGCAGCCCCTCGCCCTGGGGGCTGATGACGGCGCCTCCCTTGGGGAAGGCGGCGCTCAGCGCGGCCAGCAGTTCAGCGTGGTCGGTCTTGGCGTCGGGCCGCAGCGGCACCAGCGTGAGCCGCGTGCCGGCGATGGCGCGCTGGCGGTCGATGACGGGCGAGTAGCCGAGGGCGATGCCGGTGAGGATGGCGTGATCGAGGGCGGCTGGAGTGTTGTCGGACATGGCGCGGCGCGGGGGCTGGCGGGGAATGCGGCAGTCTGCCACGCCCACCCACTGCCCGTACCGTCAAATCGTGACAGCTTCACGCGCCACCCACCCGCGGTGGCCCTTGGTATTGGGCCGAGCGCCGGGCCGCTCCCAAGCCGGCCCGTCAGGCGATGTGCGAGCGGGACCTTCCCCGCAAGCATCGCCGTCCCCTCGGGGGCTGAGGCCGGACACAGTGCGCCCAGTGGGCGCGATGTGCCTGCCGAAGCGTCGTGGCGCAAGCCGCGACGCGGTCCCAGGCCAGTCGCGCCGGCGTTCAGCGGCGCGACTGGACGAGGGGCGTCATCTTGTTCAGGTGATGTACTGGAACAGCGACATCTTCTGCACCATCGCGTAGGTCTTCAGCGCCGTTTCATAGCCGCTCTGCTGGTTCTGGAAGTCCGAGATGCCCTGCACCATGTCGAGGTCCTCCGCGGCGCTCTTCTCGGCTTCGCTGTACTGCTTGAGCGCGGCCAGGCGGGTCTCGGTGCCGTCGAGGTTGTTCAGCCGCTCGCCGACCTGGCTGCGTGCGCTTTGCAGATTGCCCATCACGGCGTCGAGGTTGCGAATGGCGACGGCGTTGCCCTGCGTGACCTGGTTGCGGGTGCGCTGTGGTGTGTTGAGGTCGACGATGGCCTTGTCCAGCGCGTCGAAGAGCTTGAGGCTGCGCGTCGAACCGGCCACCGCGAAGGCGTCGCCGTCGCTGGGCGTGCCCGACACGATCAGCGCCATGCCGTCGGCCACGATGGCCTCGCCGGGCTTGAAATTGCCGCTGGCAACGACGCCGCCGGTGTCCTGGTCGGTCAGCGAGTAGGTCTGGCTGGGCGAGGTGCCGGCCACGTCGATGCGGTAGTTATGGCCGGTCAGCAGCGCGGGGTCGACGACGCGGCCGCTGTCGATCCAGCCGGAGGCCGGCTTGCCCGACAGCGGGTTGAGTAGCGCCACGGGAGCGCCGGCCGCCGCGCTCGCGCCGGGGTCGATGAGCTGCACGGTGGGCTTGCCGGTGACGGGGTCGGGCAGGACGGCGCTGGGCGCGGTCTCGAAGCTGCCGTTGCCGCTGGACGACTGCTCCCAGGCGCTGCGGCCGTCGATGGTGAGCTGGAAACTGTCGAGGTTGCCGGTCTGGATGGTCCCGGACACGCCGACATAGGACACGCCGCCGGACTGGTCCAGGAAGGGCGGGCTGGACGAGCCCTGGCCCGAGAACA
This sequence comes from Roseateles sp. AC306, assembly GCF_979253795.1. Classification (NCBI taxonomy): domain Bacteria; kingdom Pseudomonadati; phylum Pseudomonadota; class Betaproteobacteria; order Burkholderiales; family Sphaerotilaceae; genus Roseateles; species Roseateles sp. AC306. Next base: position 395,669 of record NZ_CEEDEB010000002.1, on the reverse strand, counting down.
GGTAGCCGCCCGAACCATCCGGCCGGTTGGCGATGGAAAGCAGCTGGTCGCGTATGCCTTGCAGCTTGTTGGCCAGGCCCTGACGCTCGGCGTCCGAGTAAGTGGCGTTGCCGGACGCGACCATGGTCTCGCGGGCCTGCTGCAGCAGCTCGTTGGCGTCGCCCAGGGCCGACTCGGCCAGCGTCATGCTGTTGCGGCTGGCCTCCAGCGCGCGCTGGTTGGCCTCGACGCGGCCGATGGACGCCAGCGCCCGCTCGGCACGCGCGGCGCCGGTGGGGTCGTCGCTGGCCAGGGCGATGCGCTTGCCCGAGGTGAGCTGCTCCTGCTGGTTCTGCAGCGCGGTCTGGCGGCGCTGCAGGTTGGCGATGGAGGCGTCGTAGAGGTTGGCGGTAGAGAGCCTCATGACAGTCTCCAAGAATGAACAGGAAATTCAGGGCGCACCGTTCGCATAAGAGTGCACTGCCAAGCAGCACCCGCGGAACCGGCTTTGCCGGGCCGCTGGGTGCGCCCCCTTGAGGGGGAGCGCGAAGCGCTACGGGGGTGGGTCATCATCGAGCAGCGATGCGCATCAATTCGTCGAACAAGGTTTGTGCGGTCTGCAGCACTTTGGCGGCGGCCTGGTAGCTCTGCTGGAACTGCATCAGGCGCGACGCCTCCTCGTCGAGGTTGACGCCGGCCTGGCCGGCGCGGTTGCTCTCGGCGTCGGTGGCGACGGTGGTGGACACGCCGGACAGATAGGTCGCGCTCTGCACGCGCGAGCCGATCTCGCTCATGGAGCTGGCGTAGGCGTCATTGATGGTCGAGCCCGCCGTCACGCTGCCGTCGGGCAGCAACTGGCGGCCGACGAAGGCCTCGCTCTGGATGTTCAGGAAGGCCTTGGCATTGCCGTTGTTCGTCGCGGTGTAGATGGTCTTTGCCAGCGTGATCTGGTCGCCTTCGCGCGGCACGCCGTTGGTGCGCAGCTCGAAGCCCAGGTCAATGCCGGCCGCCGGCTGGTTGCCTAGGGCCTGGCCGGCGCTCCAGTTGCCGTTGAACACGCTGCCGTCGGCCAGCGTCAGCGTGTAGGGCACTGTCCGGGTGGTGGCGTCCGGCGTGCCGAAGGCGATGGTGATGGGCGCCTGGTTGGCGTCGACATTGCTGTTGACCGCGTAGACGCTGTCGATCGTGAGCGTGCCGGTGTTGTTGACGGCGGCGGAGGCGGTCAGCGGCGATGCTGCAGCGATGCCGTTGGGGCTGTCGAGCACGCGGCGCATCTCGACGGCGGCGGCGCCCACGGGTTCGATGAGGAAGCTCTCGCCTGGCACCGGGGCCGACGGGGTGAAGCTGATCTGGAAGCCGTCGATGGTGTCGCCGTCGTTGACGGTACGCACCAGGCCGTCGGTCAGCCGCGTCAGCTCGTAGCTGCCGGGCGCGCTGGAGGTGAGCTTGTAGCTGCTGGCCTGCAGCTGGCCGGCATTGACGATGGTGACCGCCGCGCCGCTGGCGAAGGCGCCACTGGCATCGCGGGTGTTGCTGGCAGCCGCCAGCACGCGCGGTGCCGCGACGTTGAAGATCTGAGCGCCCTGGCCGGGCGGGTTGGACAGGTCCAGGCCAAGGGCGTTCTGGTCGTTGACGCGGGTGCCGATGGCGGCCGCCAGCTGGCCGAGCATGTTGCGGGCGTCCTGCAGGTCCTTGTTCTGGAAGGCGAGCAGGGCACTCATGGAGCCACCGGTCAGCACGCTTTCGTCCAGTGCGCGGTTGAAACCGCCTTCGTTGAGGGACAGCACGGCGCGCTGGGCGTCGTAGGGGTCGGCCGAGACCTGCAGCGCCGAGGCCTGGTTGCCCAGCACCAGGCGCTGCCCGCCGCCGATGAAGACGCCGACAGTGTCGTCGTCGGCCGGCAGCGTCGTCACGGAGACATATTCGCCCAGCTCGGAGATCAGGCGTTCGCGCTGGTCCAGCAGGTCGTTGGGCGTGTGGCCGCTGCCGCGTGACTTGGCGACCTGCTCGTTGACGTTGGCGATCTGCTTGGCGAGCTGGTTGACCACGGTGACCGAGGCCTTGAGGTCGCTGACGACGCCGGCCTGCAGATCGGTGAGCTGCTGGCCGCCGTTGGAGAAGCGCACCGCCAGCTCGCTGGCGCGGCCCAGGGCCACCTGGCGGGCCGAGGGGTCGCTGGGGCGGCTGGTCACGTCGACCATGGCGTTGAGGAACTGGCTGGCCGCGTAGCCCAGCCCGTCGGTGCCGGGCGGGAAAACCTTTTCCATGCGCGCAAGCTGCTCGGCGCGCGTCGCGTCGGCCGAGGCGGTGGACTTGGCAGTGGAGGCTTCCTTGGTCAGGAACTCGTTGTGCGAGCGCACGACGGTCTGCACGTCCACGCCCTTGCCGAAGAAGCCCGCGCCGGTGTACTGGCCCGCCGAGGTCGTCAGCACGACGGACTGGCGCGAGTAGCCGACCGTGTTCGCGTTGGCGATGTTCTGGCCGATGGTCTGCAATGCCGCCTGGTTGGCGAACATCGCGCGGGCGCCGAGGGAGAGCAGGCTGGCCATCGTCTACGTCTCTTTTGTCGTCAGGCCAGCGTGCTCTGCACGCGCTGGGTGGTTTGAATCGTCCGGGCCAGCTTCTCGGCGTAGGCCGGGTCGGTGGCATAGCCGGCCTGCTGCAGGCCGCGCGCGAAGCCGGCGGCGTTGCCGTTCTGGGCCTGCGCCACGACCTTGGCATAGCGGTCGTTGGTGCCGATCAGGCGCGCATAGTCCTTGAAGGCTTCGTCGTAGCTGCCGTAGGCGCGGAACTTGGCCGTCACCTTGACCGCTTGGCCATTGATGACCTCGGTCGTCTTCACGTCGACGGTCTTGCCCGTCCAGCTCGGCGTGGCCTTGATGCCGAAGACGTTGTGGCTCTTCGTGCCGTCGGCGCCGGTGATCTCGCGCTTGCCCCAGCCGCTCTCGTGGGCGGCCTGGGCCACCATGAAGCTGGCCGGGATGCCGGTGGCGGCGGACGCCGACTTGGCCGCTGCGTCGTGCTTCTGGATGAAGCTCTGCACGTGGTTGGGGATGCCCTTGGTGGCCAGCGCCGGCAGGGCCTGGGCCAGGGTCGTCTGGCTGGCTTTCTTCACGCTCTCGGGCGACAGGTCCTGGATGACCATCTGGCGCTGCAGCTGCTTCTGGATGGCCTCGGACAGGCCACCGGGCAGGCCGCTCATCTTGCCGGCGAACTGGGTGTCCAGCATCTCGGTGCCAAGCTGGGTCGCGCTGTTGTCCAGCATGCCGCTGGACAGCGTGGACGCGCGCATGCTCTTCATCACCTCCTGCATGAAGAGCGACTCGAACTGTTTCGCCGTCTCGCGGATGCTGGCCTTGGGGTCGCGTGCGGCCTGGGCCTTCAGCCCATTGAGCGCATCGACGCTGCCGAGGCTCTGGCCGGAAACGGATTGGAAGCTGTTGGCCATGTCAGATCACCTCCAGCTCGGCGTTCAAAGCGCCCGCGCTCTTCATGGCCTGCAGGATGGCGAGCAGATCCTGGGGCGTGGCGCCAAGCGAGTTCAGCGCCTTGACGACGTCCGACAGCCGCGCGCCGGCCGGCAGCTGGATGAGGCTGCCCGGCTCCTGGCGGATGGAGATGTCGGCCTTCTCGGTGACCACCGTCTGACCGCTGGACAGTGCATTGGGCTGACTGATGACGGGCGTGGAACTGATGGTCACCGACAGGCTGCCGTGGGCCACGGCGCAGGACGACAGCGTGACGGCCTGGTTCATGACGATGGAGCCGGTGCGCGCATTGATGACGATGCGGGCGGCCGGCGCGGCCATGTCGATCGCGAGGTTCTCGACATCGGCCAGGAAGCCGACGCGCTCGTCCGGCGTGGCCGGGGCGCGCACGCGCACGACGCGGCCGTCCAGCGCCTGCGCGGTGCCGGCGCCCTTGGCCTTGTTGATGGCCTGGGCGACGGCGCGGGCGGTGGTGTAGTCGCTGCTGTTGAGGTCGAGCTGGATGCTGTCGCCCTGGGCCAGCGGCGTCGGCACCGAGCGCTCGACGAGCGCGCCCGCCGGGATCCGGCCGGCGCTGAGGTGGTTGATCTGCACCTTGGAGCCGCCTGCGGAGGCACCGGCACCGCCAACGACCAGGTTGCCCTGGGCGATGGCGTAGATCTGGCCATCCGCGCCGCGCAGAGGCGTGGCGATCAGCGTGCCGCCGCGCAGGCTCTTGGCATTGCCGATGGACGACACATTGATGTCCAGCTGCTGGCCGGGCTGGGCGAAGGGCGGCAGCGAGGCCGTCACCATGACGGCGGCGATATTGCGCGGCTGCATGGTCACGCCCTGGGGCAGGATGACGCCGAACTGCTGCAGCATGGCTGCCAGGCTCTGGCCCGTGAAGGGCGCCTGCGTCGTCTGGTCGCCGGTGCCGTCCAGGCCCACGACGAGGCCGTAGCCCGTCAAGGGGTTGGAGCGCACGCCGGCCACGGAGGCGACCTCCTTGATGCGAGCGGCTTGCGCCGGTGCGACAGGGGCCAGCACGACGGCCAGGGCGAGGAGGATGACTTGCAGGTACTTCACTCGGCAGATTCTGCGGATGCTTGAGCCCGCGAAGCCGCAGAAAAGGGCGGTCACGGTCTGCCTTTTCAAAACCGTCGTGGCGCCCTGTCAGCGCGTGTGGTGATTTATCACGCTGTAAGGCCGGGCCTTGCCGCGCGACCACTGGCCACCTGTGAAGTTCTGAGGCGCCCAGTCGGCACAGCGATCCCTTCCAAACCCTCTTCCATTTCTGGAGATCGAGATGAACACCCGCTATTGCCTGCTGCCCATGATCCTTGCCACTGCGCTTGCCGCTGTTTCGCTGCCCGGCCACGCCCAGAGCCTGACGCGCGAACAGGTCAAGATGGACACCGCCACGTTCCTGCATCTGATGCGCTGGGACGAGTCCACCAGCATGTGGGTGCTGAAGTCCGGCATGGAGCCGCCCAAGGGCGTGCGCCCGCGCAGCGAAGTGCTGGGCATGCTGGACCAGTTCCTGCGCATGAACGTGTATGACGACACCATCGGCTCATGGGTGCCGCAGAAGGCGCCGCGCGACATGAGCACGCTGACGCGCGAGCAGGTCAACATGGAGACGCAGCGCTTCCTGATGATGTACCGCTACGACGAGTCCCGCAGCGAGTGGGTCAGCCGCGTGCGCTGAAGCGCCGCTCGACCGCTGCGGTGCCTCGGCGCCGCCCCCTAAGTCGCCCGACCGCCCGGTCCGGCGGCTTTCTCGCTGCAAGCTTGGGCTCAGGTCGGACGTTGCGCGACGTGAGATTCTGTCAATCCCAACCCCTGCCTCCGCCGCGGTGTTGCGGGTGCCGGGATGGCAGTCCGATCTGAGCAAGCCACCTACAGGTTTTCCCGCAGATCCTGCGTCTTGCGGGCGTTTGCCGCAATTTGCCTCGTGTAACACTCACTTCGGGGGAGGCGAACGACAGGTTTCTGAATGTGTCTGTCAGTAAAGTTTTATTTGCTGATTCGCCACACTCTGTTCGCCAAACCTGCCATGCCCCCGCCCTTCGAACCGCTGACTCTGGTTCATGTCGTGTTTTCGTCTCGCATCGCGGGCGGTGAACGGCACTGCATCGACCTCGCCAACGCCCAGGCCGCCCTTGGCCACCGCGTCCACGTCATCGGTTCGGCCGGTTCCGCCGTGGCCGGCGCGCTGGCACCGAACGTGAGTTTTCATGGCCTGAAGTTGCCGCTGCTGCGTGGCTGGCGAGTCGCTGCGCTGGCGCGCCGCCTGGGCGCCGACGTCTGCCACGGCCACCTCGGCCCCGCCTGCAAGGCCGTTGCCCACGTCCGCCGTGCGTCGCGCATCGGCACGCTGCATGTGGGCTTCAAGCCCCATCACCATGGGCGCCTGGACGGCCTCGTCTGCGTCAATCGCGCCCAGCACGAGAGCCTTCCGGGTGACCGCGAAGCCCTGGCTAGCGTCATCTACAACTGGGCGCCCGAACGCGATGCCAGGGCCGCCACCCGCCACACCGATCTGCGCGCCGAGCTCGGCCTGGCGCCCGGCCAGCTGCTGGTGGGCAGCGTCGGCCGCCTGCATGTCAGCAAGGGCATGGACCTGCTGATCGCCGGCTTCATGGCCCACGCACCGACCGACGCCGTGCTCGCCATCCTGGGCGAAGGCCCCGATGAAGCCGCGTTGAAGCAACTGGCCGCCGGCGATGCACGCGTCCGCCTGCTGGGCTTTCGCAGCGATGTCGACCAGGCGCTGAAGTCATTCGACCTCTTCGTGTCACCATCGCGCGAGGAAGCCTTCCCGCTGGCCATCCTGGAGGCCATGCGTGCCGGCCGGCCGGTGCTGTCCACCGCCACGCAAGGCCCGCGCGAGATGCTGGCGGGCCAGCCCGCGCGCCTCGTGCCGGTGGGCGACGCCGACCTGCTCGGCCGTGCCATCGCCGAGGAACTCGCCCGCCTGCGCTCCGTTCCTGCTGGCGCCAGGGGCGTCAGCTACGCCACCGCCGCCTATGACCGCAGCAACGCGGTGGCCCGCACGCTCGGCTTCTATCGCGACGTGATGCTCAGCCAGGCCACCCAGGCCCAGCACTTCGACGACGAGGAAGAGGTGATCGTCGCCTAGGAGAAGGTGCGAACGGCCTCCCCACGCCCGCTCATTCCGCCGCAACGCCGCCACTCTGCGTTACAAATGCGCGCCGTAGCCCGAGCTACGGCTCCGCTTTGCGCCTTGATTGGCGCCGCCGCGACGGCCTGCTCGGTCGCGTGGAACCCATCCACACCTTCTCATGATCAAAAGGCCCCGGACCGACTTCTGGCAAGTCGGCATCGTTCCGCTTCCGGTTCAAGAAGTCGACGCACGCAGCCTGAGCGCCGTGCGCGAGCGCATCACCTGGCTGCCCGAGGCCGGCGCATGGCGCTACCTGGCCGATCCCTTCGGCCTGGTGAGGGGCGACGCGCTGCATGTCTTCGTCGAGGCTTTTGACTACCGCATCAAGCGCGCCCACATCGAGCGCCATGAATTCGCGCTGGGCGACTTGAGCTGGCGCGGCCAGGCGACGGTGCTGGACAAGCCCTTTCACCTGTCTTACCCGCAGGTCTTCGAGCACGGCGGCGAGACGTGGATGGTGCCGGAGAGCTTCCAGGCCGGCGAGATCGCCCTCTACCGCGCGAGCGATGCCTCGCTGAACCACTGGGCCCGTGAGTGCGCGCTGCTCGCTGGCGTGCCGGGGGCGGACGCTTCCCTCATCGAGCATGACGGGCGCTGGTGGATGTTCTACACGCTGGTGGGCCCGAACGCGCGTGACCAGCGCGAGCTGCACGTCGCCCACGCACCGGCGCTGACCGGGCCGTGGACGCCGCTGGCCGGCAACCCGGTGCGTGTCAGTCGCGACGGTGCCCGCCCGGCGGGCCGTCCCTTCGTCGGGCGTGACGGCGTGTTGACGCTGCCGGTGCAGGACAGCTCCACCGGTTATGGCAGCGCCACGCGGCTGCTGCGCTTCCCCATGCTGACGCCCGAGCGAGTCGTCATCGAGGCCGGCACCGAGCGACTCACCGGCGACCTCGTCAGCAGCAGCCACAGCGCCGGCCTGCACACGCTCAACGGTTGCGGCGACGCCTTCACGCTCATCGACGTGAAGCGCATCGACCGCTCGCGCGGCCGGCAGTGGCTGGACTTCAAGCGACGTTTGAAACGGCTGATGGGCGGCTGACGCAAAAGGCTTGCGATGTGTATTGTGTAAGTAATACACTGATACGCATGCCCAGCCCGCCGGCCCTCTTCGACATCCAGCCGCAGCTCGCCACGCCCATCTACCGCCAGGTGGTGGAGCAGGTGCAGCGCCTCGTCGCCGGTGGCCAATTGAACGCCGGGGATGAATTGCCCAGCGTGCGTGCCGTGGCCGAGCGGCACGCCATCAACCCCATGACCGTCAGCAAGGCCTACAGCCTGCTGGAGGCAGAAGGCCTGCTGGAGCGCCGCCGCGGCGTGGGCATGGTGGTGGCCGCTGGCGCGCAGCCTGCGCGCAAGGGGCAGGACCGCATCGCTCTGCTGGAACCCGCCCTGCAGGCGCTGGCCCGGCAGACGCAGCAGCTCGGCCTCACACCCGACCAGGTCCTCAAGGCGCTGGCGAAGGCTTTCAAGTCAACAGAACAGGACAACCCATGACCGCTGCCATCGAGGCCCGCCAGCTCAGCCTTCAACGCCGCGACGACTGGAGCTCAGCCCGCCACAGCGTGCTTGACCGCATCGACCTGTCGGTGCCGGAAGGCGCCGTGGTGGGCCTCGTCGGCCGCAACGGTGCCGGCAAGAGCACGCTGATGCGCTGCCTGCTGGGTTTGGCGACGCCCGACGAAGGCGAAGCCCGCCTGCTGGGCGAGCCAAGCCGGGCGCTGACCGACGCGGTGCGGGAGCGCCTGGGCTATGCCGCGCAGACGCCGGACCTCTTCCCTCGCCTGACCGGGGCAGAGCACCTGGACGAGATCGCCGCCGTCTACCCGAACGTGCATCTGCCCGACGCCGTCGCCCTGGCCGCCCGGCTGGACCTGCCGCTGGGGCGGCGGGCAGATGCGCTGTCGCTGGGCGACCAGCAGAAGCTCGCGGTCGTGCTGGCCTTGGCGCATGACCCCGACCTGCTGCTGCTGGACGAGCCGGTGGCCAGCCTCGACCCGATCTCGCGCCGCGACTTCATGCGGGCGCTGTTCTCGCTGCGCCGCAAGCCGGAGCCGCGCACGGTGCTCGTGTCCAGCCATTTGCTCAGCGACCTGGAACGGGTGGTGAGCCATGTGCTGTTCATGCGCGAAGGGCGGGTGCAGCTCTTCATCGAGTGGGACGAGGCGGTCGAGCATCTGCGCTGCGTGCCGGCGCGCGAGCCCGACCCGGCCGGTCTGCACTGGAGCGCCGCCCAGGGCGGGCAGTTGCTGGTGGACAGCCGGCATCGCCCGGAAGCCGCCGGCCAGCCCGGCCTGGGTATGGAAGACCTGTTGGAGGTGCTGAACACATGATCGCCATTGCCACCACGTCGATAGGGGGCGAGCCGCAGGCCTTCGGGCTGCCGCTGCTGACCCGCATGCTGCCCGGCTTGATCAGCGTTGTCGCGCTGCTGCCGGCCTCGCTGGCGCTGGAGTTCCGCGGCGCGGCGAGCGTGCTGCTGCCGTTTCTGATTGTCCAGGGCACGCTGCTGGCTCTCGGGGCGGGCGCTCTCGTCATGGCTGCGCACGACCGTCTGTGCCACTGGGAGAGCCGGGTCGCACCAATGGGCGCGCGAGATCGCGTGCGCGCCGGGTTGTTGAGCGACGTCTGGCGCATGGGCGCCATCGGCTTGTTCGGCCCGCTGGTCCTGGCCCTGATGCTGGCCTGGCGGGGCGACGGCTGGGAGCCGGTGTTCAGTGCGTTGGCGGTGCCAGCCACCTGCCTGTGTGGCGGCCTGGTCGCGGCACTGAGCTGGCATGGCCGCGCCCCGCGCCTGCTGCTGGTGCCTGCGCTGGCCGTGCTGGTTGCGCTGCTTGGCCTGCCGGGCGAGGGAACCTTGGACAGCGCCTGGCAGCTGATGGCCGCCGCCGCGGTTGCTGCGCTGCTGTGGCGCTGGCTCGTGTCGCGCCGTGCGCTGGCCGTGCTGGCGCCGCCGCTGCCGCGACCTCGGCCCTTCGCCTGGCTGCGCCGAACGGCGGCCTACCAGAACTGGCGCGTGACCAGTGGCCTCGAACCGACGGCGCCGATCCGCCGTAGCAGCGACCGCTACCGTTCCGTGGGCGTACTGCTGCCGCTGATATGGCTACCGCAGCTGGTTGGCCAGGGTGACCGGCTGCGCTGGCTCAGCTGGGGGCAGGCCTATCAAGGCGCCTATGACGGCGTGATCTACGGCGGCTGCATGCTGCTGGTCACCCTCATCGCCGCCAGTTGCTACGTGGCGCCACCGCTGCATTGGCGCTTGCGCCTCGCGCCTGGTGGTATGAGCCCGCAGCGCTGGGCGGTGCGCATGGTGCTGGGATCCATGAGCGCTGCCGCGGCGCTGTTCACGGTCGCGCTGGGCCTTGTCATGCTGTTCAAGGCGAGCGGTAGCCAGTACCTCAATGCCGGCACCTGGCTCTCGCTGATGGGCGACGTGCTGGTGGGAAGCAGCCTCGTGCACTGGCTGCAGGGCCGGCGCCTGCGGGGTTGGAAGGTCGTGCTCATGATGGCGGCCATTGCTGCAGCGCCCGCCCTGCTGTTGTACGGCTTGCTATGGCTCGGCATGGCGCCGCAGCGGGGCGGCGTGTGGCTGGCAGTCCAGCTGGCGCTGGCCTTGCCGCTGACGCTGGCCGCGATACGCGCCTGGAGCCGTCGTGACCTCAACGAGGTGAGCTGAGTTCATACTGGCACCGTTCGCCCCGGGGAAGTTCACCGATGTCATTGACCACAGAGATCGACGCGGCCGCTCTGGCACTTCAAGACCAGGTCATCGCCTGGCGACGCGACCTGCATGCCCACCCCGAGCTCGGCAACCGCGAGTTCCGCACCGCCGGCATCGTCGCCGAGCACCTGCGTTCGCTGGGCTTTGACGACGTCAAGACCGGCGTGGCCCACACCGGCGTCGTCGGCCTGCTCAAGGGCGGCAAGCCCGGTGGCGTGGTCGCGCTGCGCGCCGACATGGACGGCCTTCCGGTCACCGAGGAAGTCGAGCTGCCCTTCGCCTCCAAGGCCCGCGCGGTCTGGAACGGCGAGGAGGTGGGCGTCATGCACGCCTGCGGGCACGACTGCCATGTCGCCATCCTGCTGGGCGTGGCCACCATCCTGGCCGGCCTTCGCGCCGACATCCCGGGCAGCGTGAAGTTCATCTTCCAGCCCGCCGAGGAGATGCCGCCCGTGGGAGAGGAGGGCGGCGCGGCGCTGATGATCAAGGAGGGCGCGCTGGAGAACCCGACGCCGGGTGCCATCTTCGGCCTGCATGTCACGTCGCGGCAGCACGCCGGCGTCATCGGCTACCGGCCGGGGCCGACCATGGCCAGCAGCGACTACTTCAAGATCACCGTGCTGGGCAAGCAGACGCATGGCGCCGCACCCTGGCTGGGCATCGACCCCATCGTCACATCGGCGCAGATCGTGCTGGGCCTGCAGACCATCGTCAGCCGCACGCTGGACCTGAACCGCGAGCCGGCTGTCGTCACCATCGGCGCCATCAAGGGCGGCGTGCGCGAGAACATCATTCCGGACTCGGTCGAGATGCGCGGCACCATCCGCAGCTTCGACGAAGGCATGCGCGACGCCATCCACGAGCGCATCACGACGTTGGCAGAGGGCATCTCGGCCGCGTCGCGTGCGACCTGCAAGGTCTGCATCACCAAGAACTATCCGGTCACGCGCAACGACCCGGTGCTGACCGAGCAGATGGTGCCGACGCTGACCCGCGTGGCCAGTACGGGTCCGCGCCCCGTGGGCATCGAGGTGGTGCCCAAGGCGACCGGCGCGGAAGACTTTTCCTTCTTCCAGCGCATCATCCCTGGCCTGTTCTTCTTCGTCGGCGTGACGCCGCCGGAGATCGAGCCGAGCAAGGCCTACTCCAACCACTCGCCGCGCTTCATCGTCGACGAGCGCGGCCTGGAGGTGGGCGTGCGGGCGCTGGCCCACCTGGCTGTGGACTACCTCGCCAGCAAGGCCGGCTGATCAGCTCGGCGCGATGTTCAGGAAGAAGCGCGAAAGCCAGCCCACCGAGTGAGCATCGGCCGTGGCGCCGCGGCCGCGTTGCTCGATGCGCACGTTGGCCACCGATGTGGACGGCACCGCATTGCCCTGGGCAATCATGCGCGGATCGACCTGGCCGGAGAAGCGCAGCACGTCGACGTTGCGGTTGACGCCGATCTGCTTCTCGCCGCTGATCATCAGGTGGCCGTTGGGCAGCACGCCGGTGACCACGGCGGTGATGGCGCCGGTGAACTCGTTGGTGTTCTGGTTGCTGCCCTTGCCCTTGTTGTCGTTGGCCGAGCCGGCCGCGGCCGTGGCGCGGCTGAAGGCCTTGGGCGAAATGCCGGGAACGGCGCTGACTTCGGCAGAAAGGCTGCCGGTCTTGCTCAGCTCGCTGGTGCTGGTCTGCGAGGCCGACACGCGCTCGGTGATGTTCACGGTCAGCGTGTCGCCCACGAGGCGAGCGCGGTGGTCCTCGAACAGCGGACGGTAGCTGGCGGCCTGGTAGATGGAGCCGTTGGTGGCGGCGTAAGGCTGCACCGGCGGCAGGTTGACGACGGGCGTGTGCGCCAGCTCCACCTGGGGCTGGGGGTAGGGCGCGGCGCAGCCGGCGAGCAGGGCGGCGGTGGCAAGGAAAGCAAGGAACTTCATGGCGGACTGCCTTAGATCTGAGCGAGCTTCTGCAGCATCTGGTCCGACGTCTGCACGGCCTTGGAATTCAGCTCGTAGGCGCGCTGGGTCTGGATCATCTGCACCAGCTCCTCAACCACGTTGACGTTGGACGTTTCCACGAAGCCCTGCTGCAGTGCGCCTATGCCGTTGTTGTTGGGCGCGCCGGTGTTGGGCGTGCCGCTGGCGGCGGTCTCGGCGAAGAGGTTCTGGCCCTTGGGGTCCAGACCGGCCGGGTTCACGAAGGTGGCGAGCTGCAGCTGGCCGACCGTCTGCGCCGTGGCCTGGCCCGGCAGCGTGACGCTGACGGTGCCGTCGTTGCCGATGGTCAGGCTCTGCGCGTTGGCGGGAATGGTGACGCCGGGCAGCAGCGTGTAGCCGTTGTTCGTCACCATCTGGCCGTTGGCATTCAGCTGGAAGCTGCCGTCCCGCGTGTACGAGGTTGTGCCGTCGGGCATCTGGATCTGGAAGAAGCCGTCGCCCTTGATGGCCAGGTCCAGGTTGTTGCTGGTCTGCTGCAGGTTGCCCTGCGTGTAGATGCGGGCCGTGGCCACCGGGCGCACGCCCAGGCCCACCTGCAGGCCGGTGGGCAGAGTCGTTTGCTCGGTGCTGTTGGCGCCGGCCTGGCGCATGTTCTGGTAGATCAGATCCTCGAAGACGGCATGCGAGCGCTTGTAGCCGTTGGTGGCCACGTTGGCGAGGTTGTGCGAGATGCTGTCCAGCTGGGTCTGCTGGGCTTCCATGCCGGTCTTGGCAATCCAGAGCGAGCGCATCATGGTCAGGTACTCCCTAAAAGTTTGGCGGACTGCTGACCTTGGGTCTGGGCGATCTGCATGAGCTTCATCTGCTGCTCGAATTGACGGCCGGCGGCGATCATGGCGACCATGGTCTCGACCGGGCTGACGTTGGAGCCTTCCAGTGCGCCGTCCTGCAGCCGGGCCGTGGCGTCGGCGGGCAGGTCGCCATCGGCGGCGCGGAAGAGGCCGTCGTCGCCGCGCGTCAGTGGCGTTTCGGACGTGACCAGCTTGAGCCGGCCCACCGTCGTCGGTTTCTGGTTGGGCGACTTGGCGCTGATGGTGCCGTCGCTGCCGATCTCCACCGCGCTGTTGGGCGGGATGTTGATGGGCCCGCCGTCCCCCAGCACCGGCATGCCGTTGCGCATGACGAGCAGGCCTTCGGCGTTCACGTCCAGCGAGCCGGCGCGTGTGTAGGCCTCGGTGCCGTCGTTGCTCTGCACGGCCAGCCAGGCCTTGCCCTGCATGGCGACGTCGAGGTTGCGGCCGGTCGGCGTGAGCGGCCCCTGCGCGTCGTTGTAGCCGATGGTGGTTTCCAGCGCGAAGGCGCGCGTCGAGGCGCCGTCGCCGCGCACCGGCACGGCGCGGAAAGCCTGCAGCTCGGCGCGAAAGCCGTTGGTCGTGACGTTGGCGAGGTTGTGCGAGAGCACGTCCTGCCGCTGCATGGCCGCTTTCGCGCCGGCCATCGAGAGGTAGATCATGCGGTCCATCGCGCGTCCTCAGCCGTGGTGGTGTTCAGCGCAGGTTGACGATGGTCTGCAGGACCTGATCCTGCGTCTTGATCGTCTGCGCATTGGCCTGGTAGGCACGCTGTGCGGTCACCATGTTGACCAGCTCGGCGGTCAGGTCGACGTTGCTCTCCTCCAGCGCGCCGGACTGAAGCGCGCCCATGTTGCCGTCGCCCGGCACGCCGACGACCGCGTCGCCCGAGTTCACCGTGCGGATCCAGACGTTGCCGCCCATGGTCTGCAGGCCCTGCGGGTTGCGGAAGTTGGCCAGCTCGACCTGGCCGGCCGGCTTGCTCTGGCCGTTGGAGTAGCGCGCCTGGATGATGCCGTTGTTGGCCACCGTGATGCCGGTCAGCTGGCCCGGGGCGTAGCCGTCCTGGGACAGGTTGGTCACGGCGAAGCTGCTGCCGTTCTCGGTGGCGCCTGTCATGTCCAGCTGGATGTTGGGAATGGCCAGCGTCGTGTAGCCGCGCGCGCTGGTGCCGGCCGGCACGCTCATGCTGATGGGCGTGGTCGGGATCGTCGGCGAGCCGCCGGTGGACGGGAAGGTCAGGGTGGTGAAGGGCGCCGTCGGGTTGCCAAAGGCGTCCAGCGCGATCGCCCCGCCGGCGGAATCGGTGTCGAAGGGCGTGCCGTTCGCGGTGGCGTAGACGTTCCAGGTGTCGCTGCCGTCGGCGGCGGGCGCGGCCTTCTGGAAGTAGAAGGTCACGGCCACGTCCTGGCCCTTGGCGTCGTAGACGGTCATGGACGTGGCGTTGTTGTAGGTCGTGCTGTCCGACAGGTCCATGCCCGTGCCGGTGCCGCCGCCCGGCGCGGTGGCGACCAGGCGCGAGTCGAGGTTGAACTCCATCTTCACCTCGGAAGAGACCGCCGGCGGGATGCCGCCCGTGGGCAGCTGCAGCGGCTGAGCCGTGCCCGGCTGGATGACGCCGGCACCGTTGGCCGGGTAACCCATCAGCTTGAGCTGGTCGTTGTTGACGATGAAGCCGTCCTTGCTGATCTTGAACTGGCCGTTGCGGGTGTAGCGCGTCGGGTTGGCGCCGTCGCTGACCTGGAAGAAGCCGCCGCCGTTGATGGCGAGGTCCATCGGGTTCTCGGTCGTCGAGATGTTGCCCTGCGTGAACTGCTGGGCAACGGCCTGCAGGCTGGTGCCGATGCCGACCTGGTTGGAACCGGCGCCGTTCAGCGCGGCGGCGTAGACGTCGGAGAACTCGGCCCGCGACCCCTTGGAACCGAAGGTGCCCGAGTTGGCGATGTTGTTGCCGATGACGTCCAGGTTCTTGGAAGCGGCGTTGAGCCCGGAAAGGCCTTGCTGGAAGCTCATGGAGGAGTCCTTGCTGTCGTGCGGGTAGGAGTTCAGTTGACGGCCGAGACGGACGTGTAGTCCACGGGGCCGAGGCGTTCGAGATTCAGCTTGAGGCTGCCGCCCTCGCTGTAGACGGCGTTGACCTTGTCGTAGGCGTAGGTCGTCGACGCCACAGGGGCGGTGCCGTTGGTGGCGGTGATGCGGTACTTGACCTCGGCCCCTTCGGCGGCGAGCGTGCCGGCCTTCCAGGTGAAGGTCTGGCGGCCCGAGCCCTGGGCGCCGAGCTGCTGGGTGTCGATGACGTTGCCGGCCGGGCCGAGGATCTCGAGCTTGACGTTCTTGGCCGCGCCGTCCAGCTCGTAGCTGCCCTCGGCCACGAGGCTGTCTCCGGTCTCGCCCTTGACAACCTCGATCTTGTCGCTCGGCACGCTGACCTCGCGGCCCACCAGCGAGATCGACTGCAGCGCCTGCATCTGGCCGAGCTGGCCGCCCAGGCTCTTGATGCTGGTGTCCAGCGTGGACAGGCTCGTCACCTGCTGGATCTGCGCCATCTGGCTCGTCACCTGGGCGTTGTCCATGGGGTTGAGCGGGTCCTGGTTGTTCATCTGTGCGACGAGCAGCTTCAGGAAACGGTCCTGGGTCTCGGCGGCGTTCTTGGCCGAAACGGTGGGCGTGCTCGTCGAGCTGCCGTTGAGTGCGGTGATGTCCATCAGCTTTGGCCCAGTTGCAGCGTCTTGAGCAGCAGGTTCTTGGCCGTGCCCATGACTTCGATGTTGTTCTGATAGGAGCGCGAGGCGGAGATCATGTTGACCATCTCCTCCACCGGGTTCACGTTGGAATAGGTCACATAGCCCTCGGCATCGGCCTGCGGGTGCTTGGGGTCGTGGATGCGGCGGCCAGGCGTCTGGTCCTCGCTGATGTTGGACACGCGCACGCCCGCGTTGCCGCTGTCGTTGCCCGCGCCCAGCAACTGGGTCTGGAAGACGACCTGGCGCGCCTTGTAGGCCTGGCCGTCCGGGCCGGCCACCGTGTCGGCGTTGGCCAGGTTGCTGGCCACCACGTTGAGGCGCTGGCTCTGCGCGCTGACCGCGCTGCCCGACACATGAAAGATCTGGAACATCGACATGGCTTACCCCTTCAACCCTGGTTGTGCGACTTCATCGCATCCAGCGTCGTGCGCACCGAGCCGCTGATGAAGCGCAGCGTCGCCTCGTACTTCACCGCGTTGTCGGCAAAGCTCGCACGTTCGCGGTCCATGTCGACGCCGTTGCCGTCCAGGCTGGTCTGCGACTGAAGCGCGTACTGCTTGCCGCTCTCGCCGCGAGCGCCGGCCAGCGGGGCCAGGTGTGCGCGCTGCGTGGTGGCCATGGCGCCGGCCGTGCCGACCTCGCCGGTGGCCTCCTTCAGCGCCTGGGCGAAATTGATGTCACGGGCCTGGTAGCCCGGTGTGTCGGCGTTGGCGATGTTGCTGGCGAGCAGGCGCTGGCGCTCCGACCGCAGCGTCAGGGCCTGGGTCTGGAAGTTCAGCGTGTCGGTGAGTCGGTTCAACATCTGGGGCCTCTTTCGAGGAGCGAAGCGGGAAGAGCTCCTTGCACAAATTGTCTGGAGCAGCGCCGAAAACATGAGCGGGATTAGCGGCAGCAAAGCAGCTCAATTCCGACCTAGAGAGCGCCACCCCCATCTCTAGAGTTGCGGCCATGCTGCGTCGAATTGCGTTCCTGTTGTGCTGGGCCCTGGCCGGGCTGCCCGCCCACGCCCAGACCGTCCTGGACCCCGCACTGATCGAGCGCGTGCGCCAGCTCGCCGAGGCCGCCGCCCGCGCCACCGCACCGCCCGGCACGCGCGTCGCCGTCGAGATCGGCGCGCTCGATGCCCGCCTGCGCCTGGCGCCGTGCCAGCAGGTGCAACCCTATCTGCCGCCTGGCGTGTCGGCCTGGGGCAGGAGCCGCATCGGCCTGCGCTGCACCGACGGCGTCGCCCGCTGGAATGTCACGCTGCCCGTGCGCGTGGCGGTCTTCGGCCGTGTCGTCGTCGTGAACGCACCGCTGCCGGCCGGCGTCAATTTGTCTCAAGACCAGCTGGCAATGGCCGATATCGACATCGCAGCCGAATCCGGCGCCGTCTTCACCGACCCGGCCCTGCTGATCGGGCGCACCCTGGCCCGGCCGCTTGCCGCGTCCGATGCCGTGCGCGCGCCGGCGCTGAAGTCCCGCCAGTGGTTTGCCGCCGGCGAGACCGTGCAGGTGCTGGCCGTAGGCCCTGGCTTTTCCGTCGCGTCGGAAGCCCAAGCCATGAGCGCCGGCATCGAGGGCCAGGAGGTCCGAGTGCGTTTCGAGAGCGGACGCGTCGCCAGCGGCCGCGCGGTGGGCGAGCGCAGAGTGGAGCTTCTGCTGTGAGCAAACCACCACGAATCGGGGGAACTGGCGGGAAAAACCCGCCAATTCCCGCTCAAGTTCCTAGGCCGGGGGCCGATACAAGGGGAAACTCCCCCTGCAATGCCCCAGCGGGGTCCGCCCCGCACCCTGGAGAAGCACATGAAGATCGGTAACAGCCCCAGCCCTGAAGGCACCGCCAGCCCGCCCAAGGCCGAGCAGCGCCCCGCCGCGCGCAAGCCCGAGGCCTCGGGCGAAACCGCCCGCGCCGCCGCGCCCGCTCCGGCGCCCAGTGCCCAGGTCGCCATCTCCGATGCCGCCAAGCTGGCCGCCAGCAGCGGGTCCGACGACGGCAGCTTCGACACCGCCAAGGTCCAGCGCATCTCGCAGGCCATCTCCGAGGGCAAGTTCACGATCAATGCCAACGCAATCGCGGACAAGCTGGTCGCGAATGCGCAAGAATTGCTGAGCGCGCGCGCCAACAAGCACTAATCCATGACAGCCATCGCATCGTCCACTCCGCTGAGCCCCGAACTTGAACAGCCCCTGCTGGCCGTCGAGGCGGCGCTGAACCAGCTCGGCGACGCGCTGGCCCGCCGCGATGCGGCCGCCATCGAGCAGCATTCGGCCGAGTTGCACCAGCATCTGGCCCGCGCCGTGCAGAGCTTCACCGAAGCCGCCCGCACCGGCAGCGTGCCCGCCGCGCTGCGCAACCGCCTCGTGCGCGCCGGTGGCCTGCTCGCCGCGCAACGTGAGACGCTGGCGCGCGGCAACGCCTCGCTGGACCGCGCGCTGGACGTGCTCATCCCCAGCGAACCTACTGGCTTGTACGGCGCCGGCGGCAAGGCGGAGCGCCGCAGCGTTGGGGGCGGCAGCTACACGGCCTGAACAAGCCCGCTCATTGAAAAGCCACCTCGCGAGGTGGCTTTTTTGCGTCCGGTCGCCTGACGAGCGGACAAAAAAAAGCGGCCCATCAGGGCCGCCTGTCGTTGCGTGGAACGCTGTTTACCTGGCGGCCAGGGCGGTGGCGCGGCGAGCGACCGGAGCCGGGAAGTCACCCAGCTCGCGGGCAGCGTTCTCGCCGTGGTCGGCAGTCAGCGCGGCAGTCTGCTCGACCTGCAGCTCGGTCGCCTTGACCGTCAGGATGGCTTGGCGGGGCAGCTTGGCGGTCACGATGGCGTTGGAGGCCTTGGCGGCGGCCGGCGTCGTCACTTCGACACCCTTCTCGCCCTGGATGACGGCCAGTTCGCCGCTGTTGCGCGCGGCCACCAGGTCGGCGATGACGGCTTCGCGGGTAGTTTGGGCCGAGGCGGCATCGGCAGCGATCAGCAGGGCGGCGGCGGCAATGGTGTTCAGGGCGGTGGACAGCTTGCTCATGATGAATTCCTTCAAGTTCCTTGGGCGGAGCGTTCCGCCCGGTTTGCTTGGGCATCGCGACCGCGGTGTCCATGGGCCGAACTCTAGGCAAGGGGTCTCAGTAGAAACACCAGGGGCAGAGCAATGCGTCGTTTGTGAAACGGGAACAATTAAGACTTAGGGATTTCCGTTGTGCCGATAAAAGGCGCAATCGTCGGTGCTGTACCGATCCGCCTCGGGGCTGTGCGGTCAGCGAGTCGCTGCCTGTCGCACCTTGTCCAAGTAGGCGTGGCCGTCCGGCGGCAGGCCGCTGCGCTGCGAGGCCCAGATCATTTCGCCCAGAGCCTCCATCGCCGTGTGATGCGCTTCATGGCGCGAATTGCGGCGGGCGCTCAGCAGGTCGACGGCCTGGCGTATGCCCGAGGGCTGGTCGATCGCGTGCTGCTCGGTGATCGTCAGGTGCATGGACAGGTGCAGGAAGGGGTTGGTGCGGCCTTCCTCCACCGTGTAGACCTTCTCCAGCGCGCCGGCCTCGTCCGCCAGGTCGGCGTGGTACTCCGGGTGCTCGGCGATCCAGTCGGCCGCGATGGCCTCCATCGGGATCAGCGGCGCGCCATCGCGCCATTTGCGATAGGTGGCGCAGAAGAAGCGCCGGACTTCGAGCTGGGACGGGGCGAACATGGCCGCAATTGTCGCCGTGGGACCGGAACGGCAAGCCCGTCGCAAGCAACAGCCCCGCGCCCGGCTCGGGCACAGGCCGCCCGCCTGCTCACGCTCACTTGAGGAAGTAGTCGACGAAGACGCCCGTGGCTCGCACACCTGCCGCGTCGGCGGCTGCGGTGATCTTTTCATTGACATCGGAGATCACGACACGTTGCTGTGCGCTCTTGCTCAGTGCCTTGAAGAGCGCCGGCGCAGGCATCTCCCAGCCCTTGCTGCCCTGGTTCTGCGCGGTTGCCTTGTCGAGCGCGATGAAGGCGGTGAGCTTGTCACTCGTCATCAGCGCCAGGCCGCCGACGTCGAGCGTGGCGTTGTGGCTGCAGTGGTGGCCGACCTTGTAGAAGACGGTGCGGCGCAGCAGGTCGTGCGCGGGCAGGGGGCTGCCGTTGCCGGGCAGCTTGAATGAGAGGTCGGCCCACGACAACCAGCTGCCCACCTGGGCGTCGGCCACGAAGAGCAGGACTTCCTCGGTGGCGGTGAACTCGAAGGCCAGCACGAGGCTGGTGTTGTTGGTGTCGTTGTCCAGGTCCAGGCCGAGCTGCCCGAAGGCGCCCAGCCAGTCCTCGTCAACGCAGCGCCAGGCGGCCTGCGGGTCATCGTAGGCAGTGGCCGCGCCGCCCATGAAGGTGTTGAAGAGCGGGTTGGCGGCTGACTGCGCCCCGGCGGTCGCGGGCAGGCGGCGCGGAATGCAGTGCTCATCAGCGAAGGGCCGGCATTTGCGGGCGGCATCGTCGTTGCTGTTGGCAAAGGCAGCGGCCAGGGTTTCCAGGCCCAGGTCTCCGGTCGCGCCGAGGTGGAAGATGGTGTGGTCGCGCTTCATTTTCTCGGTCACCGCGCTGGTCTTGAGCATCAGCGGGTCCAGCGGCGGGCCGAGCACGTAGACGCGCACGCCTTCAACGCCGTCCAGCTCGAAGGGCGCGCCGCCAGGCTTCAGGAAGCGCAGGTCGCCGGCGTCCTTGCCGCGCTGCTTGAGGTAGTCCATGGCCTGGGCCACGGTGCGGTCGCCGACGGAATCGTCATCGGCGCCGAAGGCGAGCAGCTCGTTGAGTCCGGTCAGCGCCGCGGGGCAGGCTGCTGGGTTCGCACCCATGACCTGCAGCAGCGTGTTGCGGGCCTTCTTGCGGGTTTCCTTGATCTTGCGGATGGCGGGCTCCGAGAGGTTCTCGGTCCAGGCCAGCCAGACGGCGCCGAAGTCGAAACCGTCGTTGAAGACCGCGCGTGCCTGGTTGAAGCCGCTGATGTGATCCTTGTGCTCGTGCGTGCCCACCACCACGTCCAGCATGGCCTTGCCGTTGGCGGGCCGGCGCCTGGCCGCCGAGTGGAGGACGCTGCCGCGGATGTGCTCGACGACACGGGTCATGGAGGCCTGGTCGCGCGCCAGCGCGCCGCAGTCGATCAGCATGTTGAAGGGCGCGGCCCCGTTGCGCGGCAGCGTGAGCAGAAAGCAGTCGCCCAGGCCGTGGCGGTACATGCGCACGCGGGCGCGGTAGACCTTGGGGCTGCGGGGAGCGACGAAGGTTGATGCGGCGGCGGCCGTGACCTTGCCCGCCACCTTCTTTGCGGGCGCCTTCTTGGCCGCTACGGGTTTGGTTGCTTTGGGCATGGTGCTTCTCCCGTCAGGCGCCGTGGCAGTGCAGGGCGGCAAAGGGCTCGTCCGCAGCGCCGTAGTAGGTTGCCGCCAGCGACTGGCCCCGCAGCTGCGCTTCGCGGAAGGCCACGATCCGTGCGATCCGCTTCTCGTCGCCAAGGCCTTTGCGGATGGCATATCGGACGACGCCGTCGTCCAGGTCGATCACCAGCGTGCTGCCGCAGTGGATGGGGTGCTGGCGCCCGTCCTCGCCGTCCGCCAGCTCGGTCTGCAGGATGGTGAGGAAGGCCTGGTTGAGCACCTGCCCGTCCTCGGTCTGGCGGCGCGCTTCGCGCAGCGAGTGGACGAAGAACATCGGCGCTGCCCGGCGGTTCTTGCGCACGCTGGGCGGGGTGCTCCCGGGCGACAGGGCCAGGCCGGTGAGCACTTCCAGCAGCCGCGCCTTGGCCATGTAGCCGCGGATGATGCCGTGCAGGCAGCGGCAGGCGGCACGGCTTTCCTGCCAGAGCTCGAAGCGGGTGCGGCAGTGGCGCAGCTTGTCCACGAGGGCCAGCAGATCGGTGTTCCTCATGAAGTCGGCAAAGGCCATCGTGGCCTCCTTGGCGTCCCCCGTCGGGTTCTCGTTGGGGGCCGCCCAGCGCAGGCTGTCCTGCGATAGGGTACGGATGTCCTGCGGATAGATGCCCCGGCGGCGGAACGCCTCGATGAAGGCGACGCGGTAGCCGTGCCGGTCCTCGGGCATCAGGTCGATGTCGGCGGTGATCAGCGCGCGCAGGAACTCGCCGAAGGTGAGGTCCACCGGTGGGCAATAGTCCAGCGCGCGAATGCACATGGTGAGGACATGGCTGGCGGCTTTGCCGGCCTCCTGCGCCAGGCGGTCGACAAGGTCGCCCTGCAGCTCACCCTGGCGCAGCACGCCGCTGCCCTCGCTCGCCAGGCGCATCAGGTCGCTGGTGCGTGATCGGTAGATGGACAGGAAGGCGTCGAACACGGCGGCCACCAGGATGGCGCCGCGCGCATGGACCTCGGTCGCCTCGTCCAGGTCCGTGGGGTCGGGGTCGTGCTTGACCCACTTCTTCAACTCGGGGCTGTAGCGGCCGATTGCATCGCGCAGGGCGCCGTGCAGGCCCTGGGCCTGGCCGAATTGGGTGGCCAACTGGCCCAGCAGGTTCTGTTCGCTCAGATCGCCTCGCGTCTTGGCGATCTGGTGGCGCAACACCTCCGGGAATGTGAAGTGCCTGAACAGCGCCACGATGTCGGCGAAGGCTTCGTGGAAGGCCAGCACATCCGGGTTGGTCGCTTCCATGAATTCGTCGTGGAAGCCGTCGAGCAGCGCATGTGCGGTCTCGTGCGCCACCACGTCGTGGGACAGGCAGGTGAACACCATGCCGCCGGGGAACTGGCCCGACGAGCGCTCCTCGGTGGCCGGAAAGTAGCCGAACAGCAGGGCGCCGCGGTTGCGGCTGTAGTAGGCATTGGCCATGCGCAGGGCATGCGGGTAGATGCGCAGCCGCTGCACGAAGCGCTGCTCGTCCGGGAGCGTCTCGCCTTCGGCCGGCTTGCGCTCGGCCCACAGGGCCTTGCGCCCGAGTGCGCGCTCGAAATGGTGGATCGTGGTCATCGCCGCCGCGTAGACCATCTGCTGGTGGAACTGCGGGTTGCCCTCGGAAGGCGCCAGGCCGTTCTGGGCCAGGATGTGCGGGTGGTCCAGGTGGACGGGCGCGTAGAAGCAGCCACTGGCCGGGTCCACGTCGATCACCTCGACATACTCGCCGCGCGGGCCGGCCTCCAGCGGCTCCCAGGGAACCCGGTAGCGGACCTCGCTGACCAGCGCCGTTTCCAGCCGCGTGGCGAGGCTGGGATCAAAGGCATAGCCGCGCAGCAGCCGGTGCGTGGGCCTGGCAGGCTGCGATGCCGCGTGAATCGGCGCGGGCGCCAGCGTCGGGGCGGGGCGAGTCGGCGTTGTCGATCTTGGCATGCGCCCTCCCAGGGGTTGCGTTCGACGCCGCACGTCGGCAGCGTGCCGCACGATAGTTGCGGCGATGGCCGCCGTCATCATCTGGCCGGCGGATCAGGGCGAGGCTCAGGGGGCCGAGCAGCCGGGCAGTCCGGCCTCCCCGGCCAGTGCACGCGCCGATGCGGCGTCGCTGGCGCAACGGCGGGCGATCAGCGCGGCCAGCGGCTGCTTGAGGAAAGCGGCGCGCAGGCCGGTGCTGCCGCGCAGCAGCTGCAGGGCCAGGGCTTCGTCCTGCGGCGCGTTGACCAGGCTGGCGCGCTGCAACAACTGGCGGGCGTGGTCGCTGGCGATGTAGGGCCGGGCATGGGTGACGTGGTTCAGCGCCCGGTTGACGGCGTCCAGCGCCTCGCCGCGCCGGCCGCCTGACGCCAGCAGCTCGCTCAAGGCCAGCCAGGTCGCGGCGTGGCCGCTGTCGTCGGGCGCGTCCGCGGCATAGCGAGCCAGGGCCTCGCGCAGCAGCGTTTCACGTTCGGCGGCATCGGCGCCCTCTCGTTGGCGCAGGTCGTGGCGAGCCAGCCACCATTCGGCGCGCAGCAGGCCGCGCGCCGGCAGCGCCTTGTCCATCTCCGCCAGCAGCGCGGCGGCGGCGGGCAGATCGGCCTCGGCCAGCAGCGGCCACACCAGGCCCATGCCGGCGTACTGGGTGCGCTCGTGGCTCAGGCCCAGGCGTGCCTTCAGCAGCGCGTAGCGGCGCTCGCTCAGGGCACGGCTGCGCTTGGCCTCGCCCAGATAATCGTGCAGCGTCGCCGTGATGCGCAGCAGTTCGTCGGCCGTGTCGGGGTCGGTGGGCAGCGTGGCCTCGATGCGGGCCATGCGCTCGGCCAGCAGGCGGCGCAGCGCGGCCTCGGGCTGGGCGGCATCGGGCGCGCGGCGGTCCAGGGTCTTGAAGAGATCCAGCAGATAGGCGTTGGCCGCTTCGGCGCGGCGGGCCTCGCGGCGCGCGCTGTCGGCCTGCCAAAGCGCGGCGGCGGTGCCGACCAGCAGCGCTGTCGCGCCCAGCAGCGGCCAGCGCTGGCGGCGCAGGAAGCAGGCGAGGCGGTAGCCGCGCGCCTGTGGCAAGGCGGCCACGGGGCGGTGGTCCAGCAGGCGGTGGATGTCGCTGGCCAGCGCGTCAACGTCGGCATAGCGGTCGGCGGGCTGATGGGCCTGGGCGCGGGCGATGACGGCGGCCAGCGCGCGGTTGCGCTCGGGCAGCGGCACCAACGCGTCCAGCACGCCGCCCAGGCCGTAGACGTCCGCGGCAACGGTCAGCGCCTCGCCGCGCTGCTGCTCGGGCGCGGCCAGGCCGGGCGTGAAGGCGCGCGGGCCGGGCGTGTGCAGCAGGCGGGCGATGCCGAAGTCCAGCAGCTTCACGCGGCCGTCGTCGCCAACGAGGATGTTGCCGGGCTTGAGGTCGGCATGCAGCACGAGGCGGGCATGGGCGTGGCGAACCGCGTCCAGCACCTGCAGGAAGACGATGAGGCGGGTGCGCAGCGGTTTGTGGGCGAGCGCATCGGTGATGGGCTCACCGGCCACCCACTCCAGCGCCAGCCACGGCTGGGCTGCCTCGCCACCCGCGTCGTAGAGCCGCGCGATGTGCGGGTGCTCCAGGCCGATGAGCAGGGCGCGCTCTTCGCCCAGTCGCTCGCTCAGCCGCTGGCCCGGGCGCGGCAGCTTGAGTGCGACGCGGCGGCCGGCCATGGGCCCGTCGACCTGCTCCGCGCCCCAGACCTCGGCCATGCCGCCTTCGCCGATGCGCTCGATCAGGCGGTAAGGACCGATGTGCTGGCCGGGTGCGGCAAGGGCCGTCGCCGCGTCCAGCGCCGGCAGGTCGGCGTCGCTGTCATGCGCCCGCAGCAGCGCGCGCAGCGGCGTTGACAACTCCTCGGGTTGCGTGGCCAGCCAGGCCTCGCGGTCGGCCGCGCCCAGTTTCACCGCCTCATCGAATGCCGCCGACACCTGCGGCCACAGCGAGGCTGGGATGGAATCAGCCATTCAACTGCATCAGCAGGAAGGCGCGCGCTTTCGTCCAGTGGCGGCGCACGGTGCGGTCGCTCAGGCCGAGCGCTTCGGCCGTCTCGACCTCGGTGTAGCCGCCGAAGAAGCGCAGCTCCACGACCTGGGCCAGGGCCGGCTCCAACGCCGTCAGCGCGTCGAGGGCGGCGTCCAGCGCCAGCAGGCGGTCCGCGTCGGCCTCGGGCGCGGCGGCGTCCACCATGGCCGTGTCCCAGCTCAGCGCCTGCCAGTCCCCGCCATGCCGCTGGGCCTGGCGGCGGCGCAGGTGGTCGATGACGATGTGGCGCATCGCCTTGCTGGCCAATGCGTAGAAGTGGTGGCGGTCGGCCAGCGGCGAGGCGGGTGCCTGGGCCAGGCGCAGAAAGCCATCGTGCAGCAGGTCCTCGGTGGCCAGGCTGGGCGCGGCCGGCCCGCGCAGCCGCGCACGGGCGATGCGGCGCAGTTCGGGGTAGACCAGCGGCCAGGCGGCCTGCGCGGCGGCGGCGTCGCCCCGGCGGGCGGCGTCCAGCAACTCGGTCAGCGGCAGGCTCATCCCGGTTTGACGTCCGCAGCGTCCGTGGCCTCGTGCCGGTCCCAGCCGCCGCGCTGGGCGCGGCGTTGCGCCTCCTCGGCTTCGCGCTCCGCAGCCAGCAGCTGCTCGAACTGCTGGCGGCCGAGCTTGGCGGCGGCGATCAGCGCGCCCTCGTCACCCTGCAGCGGCACCATGCGGTCCAGCACCTCGATGTTGTGGCGCCGGAAGCGCATGGCCTGGCGGCGCGCGGCATGCGGCTCCATGCCGTTGAGCTCCAGCACGCTGCGGGCGCTCATCAGCGCGGAGTCGAAGGTCTCGCGCTCGATGTGGCGCACGCCGGCCTCGTGCAGCTGGTAGTAGTGCTGCACATTGCGCGCGCGGGCGACGACGGTGAGCTGCGGGAAATGCTCGCGCGCCAGCTCGGCAATCTCCACGCTCTGGCCGATGTCGTCGATGGCGATGACGAGGATGCGTGCCGTCTGCGCGCCGGCGGTCTTGAGCATGTCCAGCCGCGTGGCGTCGCCGTAGTGCACCGTCCAGCCGAAGCGGCGCAGCGTCTCGATGGCCTCGGCGTCGTGGTCCAGCACGGTGGCTTCGAGGCCGTTGGCGCGCAGCATGCGGGCGACGACCTGGCCGTAGCGGCCGCTGCCGGCAATGATGATGGGCGCGGGCGGCGGCGGGGGCGCCTCGCCGCGTTTCTTGGCACCGCGTCGCGCGAGCTTCTGCGACATCAGCCGGTCGCCGCCGGTCAGCAGCAGCGGCGTCAGCGCCAGCGACAGCGCGACGGAGGCGACCAGCGCGGAGTTCTGCGCCGCATCGATCATGCCGTTGCCCTGCGCGAGCTGGAAGACGACGAAGCCGAACTCACCGCCCTGGGCCAGCAGGATGACGAAGGCCGGTCGCTCGACGAGCGGGATCTTCATCGCCTTCGCCATCACGGCCAGCACGAGGATCTTGCAGCCGAGCAGGGCCGCGACGAGCGCCAGCACGAAGCCCGGCTGGGCGGCCACGGCCTTCAGGTCCAGCCCCATGCCGACGGCGATGAAGAACAGGCCCAGCAGCAGGCCCTTGAAGGGCTCCAGGTCGGTCTCCAGCTCGCGGCGGTATTCGCTTTCAGCCAGCAGCACGCCGGCGAGGAAGGCGCCCAGCGCCATCGACAGGCCGACGACCTGCATCAGCGCCGCCGTGCCGAGCACCAGCAGCAGCGCGGCGGCGGTGAAGATCTCGGGCGTCTTGCTCTGCGCGATCCAGCGCAGTGCCGGCCGCAGCAGCAGCCGGCCGCCGAAGATGATGACGACGATGGCGCCGATGGCCTTGGCCGCCGCCAGCCAGGTCTTGCCATCGCCGTCGTCATGCGCGCCGCTGAGCGCCAGGATGGGCACCAGGGCCAGCACCGGGATGGCGGCAATGTCCTGCAGCAGCGCGACGGACAGGATGCTTTCGCCCGCCGTCGTGCGGCCCAGGTTGCGCTCGGCCATCACCGCCAGTGCGACGGCCGTGGACGACATTGCCAGGCCCAGGCTGACGACGACGGTCAGCCGCCACGGATAGCCGAGCGCCAGGCCCACGGCCGCCAGCACCGCCGCGCAGCCCAGCAACTGCACGCTGCCCCAGCCGAAGATGGGCCGGCGCATGGCCCACAGCCGCTTGGGCTCCAGTTCGAGGCCGACGAGGAAAAGCATCAGCACGACGCCCAGCTCGGCCACCTCGGGGATGGCGGTGGATTCGGGCACGAGGCCGAGCATCGCCGGGCCGATCAGCAGGCCGGCGACAAGATAGCCAAGGATGGAGCCGAGCCGCAGGTAGCGGGCGAGCGGCACCGCCAGCACGGCGGCGGCGAGGAACACCAATGGCAGTTGCAGCCACGCACCATGGCTCATACGGTGCTCCCGTCGATCGCCGAAAACAGCGGCGGTCGCTCATCCAGTTCGACGTCGTCCTCATCGCCCACCGGCGGCTCGGCCAGGTGCTCGCACCACTCGGGGTAGTGCACCAGCCGCTTCACGAACAGCTCGGCATGGGCGTTGATCTCGGCATCCGTCGCGCGGTGGGCGCCGTGCAGGATTTGCGGCGGCAGGTAGTTCATGCCGCAGGTGCGCGCCGACTGGAGGTAGGGCAGCAGGAACTCGCCGATGGCATGGTGGTTGTGGCCGCCCGGTGCATAGGCATCGGCACCGCCGCCGGTGGAAGTGACCAGCCAGAAATCCTTGCCATGCAGGGCCGTGCCGCCCGGGCCGTAGGCCCAGCCCAGATGAGCCACCTCGTCCAGCCAGAGTTTTTGCAGAGCCGGCATGCTGTACCAGTAGATGGGGTGCAGCATGACGACGAGCTTTGCTGCCTCCAGCGCGCGCTGCTCGGCGTCGACGTGGATGTGAAAGTCGGGATAGAGACGGTAGAGGTCGCGCAGCTCCACGCGGCTGGCCACCGGCGAGGCGCGCAGCGCGTCTATCAGCGTGCGGGTGGCATGGGAGCGGCCCAGGTCGGGGTGGGCGGCGAGAACGAGGATGTCGCGGACGGTACTTTCAGGCATAGGGCGCTAGGGTAACTTCGGGGCGCGACCAACCCTTTCCTCGTCAGCCCGAATGCGCATCTTCGAGACCCTCGCCGAACTGCAAGCCCTGATCGGCCAACCCCTGGGTCACAGTGACTGGATCACCGTTGACCAGGCCCGTGTGAACGCCTTCGCCGAGGCGACGGAAGACCGGCAGTGGATCCACGTCGACCCCGAGCGCGCCAAGGCAGGGCCCTTCGGCGGGCCGATTGCCCATGGTTTTCTCACCCTGTCGCTGATCCCTTACTTCTTCGAGACCGGCTTTTCGGTGCGTGAGTCGCGCATGGTCATCAACTACGGCCTCAACAAGGTGCGCTTCACGAAGCCGGTGCCGGTGGGCAGCCGCCTGCGCGGCGCGTTCAAGCTGCTGGCGATGGACAGCGTGGCCGGCGGCGCCGTGCAGCTGACCGTGGAAGTGGCCGTCGAGGCCGAGGGCGCCGCCAAGCCGGTGTGCGTGGCGGAGAGCCTGGCCCGTCACTACCGGTGAAATAGCGGGATAGCATCGCGGCCGTTCCCAACGACCGCACCGCACCATGGCCTCCAGCCTGTTCGTTCTGCTCGACGACATCGCCACCATCCTCGACGACGTGGCGGTGATGACCAAGGTGGCCGCCAAGAAGACGGCCGGCGTGCTGGGCGACGACCTGGCGCTCAACGCGCAGCAGGTCACCGGCGTCAACGCCGACCGGGAACTGCCCGTCGTCTTTGCGGTGGCCAAGGGCTCGCTGATCAACAAGGCCATCCTCGTGCCGGCTGCGCTGGCCATCGCCACGTTCGCGCCCTGGGCCATCACGCCGCTGCTGATGATCGGCGGTGCCTTCCTGTGCTTCGAGGGCTTCGAGAAGCTGGCGCACAAGTACATGCACAGCAAGGACGAGGAGGACGCCCATCATCAGGAACTGGTGCAGGCCGTGGCCGATCCGCAGGTGGACATGGTCAAGTTCGAGCAGGACAAGATCAAGGGCGCCGTGCGCACCGACTTCATCCTCTCGGCGGAAATCATCGTCATCTCGCTGGGCACCGTGGCCACGGTGTCCTTCCAGAGCCAACTGGCCGTGCTGGTGGCCATTTCGCTGGTGATGACGGTGGGCGTCTACGGCCTGGTGGCCGGCATCGTGAAGCTGGACGACGCGGGCCTCTGGCTGTCGCGCAGCGCCAGCGCCGCGTCGCGGGGCGTGGGCCGTGGCCTGCTGGCGATGGCGCCATGGCTGATGAAGACCTTGTCGGTGGTCGGCACGGCGGCGATGTTCCTGGTGGGCGGCGGCATCCTCGTGCATGGCATCCCGGCACTGCATCACATCGTCGAGGGTTGGGTTGCGGGCCAGTCGTGGGGCGTCGCGGCGCTGATCGAGAACGCGGCCAATGGTGTGGCGGGCATAGTCGCCGGCGCCGTGGTGCTGGCCGTGTGGACCGGCATCCAGAAGCTGCGCGGCAAGTAGGCCGGCGGCCGGCTCAGACCGGCGTGTAGGCCAGCCTGACGTAGATCGGCGCGAACGCCTCGGCCTGCGTGATCTCCAGCAGGCATTCCTTGGCCAGTTCCAGCAGCGCGATGAAGGTGACCACCAGCACGGCCTGGCCGCGGGTCACGTCGAACAGCTGCTCGAACTCGACGAAGCGCTGGCCCTGCAGGCGGCGCAGCACGATGCTCATGTGCTCGCGCACCGACAGCTGCTCGCGGCTGATGCGGTGGTGCTGGTTGAGCTTGGCACGCTTGAGGATGTCCAGCCAGGCGTCACGCAGGTCGTTGCTGTTGACGTCGGGAAAGTGCGGCGTCAGTGACTGCTCGATGTGGATCTGGGCGCGCTGGAAGTCCCGGCCCAGCACCGGTAGGCGGTCCAGCCGGGCGGCGGCGAGCTTCATCTGCTCGTACTCCAGCAGCCGGCGCACCAGCTCCGCGCGCGGGTCCTCGACCTCCTTGCCGTCCTCGCTCTTCTTGGGCGGCAGCAGCATGCGCGACTTGATCTCGATCAGCATCGCGGCCATCAGCAGGTATTCGCTGGCCAGCTCCAGGTTGTGGCGGCGGATCTGCTCGACATAGCTCAGGTACTGGCGCGTCACGTCGGCCAGCGGGATGTCGAGGATGTTGAAGTTCTGCTTGCGGATCAGGTAGAGCAGCAGGTCCAGCGGGCCCTGAAAGGCTTCCAGGAAGACCTCCAGCGCATCCGGCGGGATGTAGAGGTCCAGCGGCATCTGGAACAGCGGCTCGCCGTACAGGCGCGCCACTGCGACCGCATCCACCACCTCGGGCATGTCCGAAGCTGCGGCCACCGCCTGGCTGGCTTCGTCAGCCACGGCCATCGTCAGGGCTTACTTGTCGGACGTCTGATAGACGTAGGGCTGCTGCGCGACCTTGGCGTCATCAAAGGCGGCCTGGGCGGCGCGGTCCTGGGGCTTGTCCCACAGGAGTGCGCGGCCGGCGCGTTGTTCGGCTTCGAGCGTGGGGCGCTGGGCCTTCAGTTGCTCGATGAAAGACGTGACTTCGGATTTGTAGGGCTTCCAGAACAGCGGCATGGCGGGTCTCTCAATCGAATCGCGGCATTTTATCGGGCTATCTGGCGCGAAGCCGGCCAAGGTCGTCCAAGGCTGGCACGGCGCCGAGGAGCATCAGAAACAAGGCCAGTGGCAGCGTGGCCGTGTAACCCACCGCCTGAAAGGTCAGTGCCCCGAGAAAGCCGCCGATGGCGAAGGCGAGCAGCAGGCCGCTGAGCAGGCGCAGCTTGGTGGCGCTGGCCTTGGCGCCCGACAGCGCGCGGCCGAGTTCGATGCCCAGGTCGGTGACGATGCCGGTGACATGGGTGGTGCGGATCTCGGCGCGCGAGATCTTGGTGATCAGCGCGTTCTGCAGGCCCATCGTGAAGCACAGTACCGCGACCGCCGCCGGGATGAAGACGGCCTGCACGCCGGTCAGCCAGGCACCCATCAGGCCGAACAGCACAAGGCAGGCGGCCTCCAGGAGCAGCGGCAGCGCGAAGACGCTGTGCGCCTGTCGCTGGCGGCCGAAGTTGACGAGCAGCGAGGTGCTGGCCGCACCGGCCGTGAAGCTCAGCAGGGCACCGACGGCCGTGACCAGGGCCTGCGTCGTGCCCATCGCCAGACCGTCGGCGGCGGCGGAGACCATGCCCGTCATGTGCGAGGTGTATTGCTGCACGGCCAGGAAGCCACCCGCGTTGATGGCGCCGGCGACGAAGGCCAGCATCCAGCCCAGGTGGGCGTTGCCTTGCGGGGTGCGTTGCTCGGCCAGGAGTTGGCGGGCGTAGGCGAACGGGACGGCGGTTGGCATGGCGGGCGGCTCGGCGATGAACTGCGACGCCCCGATTCTGAGGGCGCCGCCCGGCCGGGCCACTACTCGTGCGACGTTCAGCGAACGCGCATGCCGGGTTGGGCACCGGGGTAGGGCTCCAGCACGAAGATGCCCGGCGTGGCCTTTTCGTCAGCGTGGCTGGCGGCCAGCACCATGCCCTCGCTGATGCCGAACTTCATCTTGCGCGGCGCGAGGTTGGCAACCAGCACGGTCAGCTTGCCTTCCAGATCTTCGGGCTTGTAGGCCGACTTGATGCCGCTGAAGACGTTGCGCATGCGGCCCTCGCCGGCGTCCAGCGTCAGGCGCAGCAGCTTGTCTGAGCCTTCGACATGCTCGGCCTTGACGATCCTGGCGATGCGCAGGTCGACCTTGGCGAAGTCGTCGATCTTGATCTCGGCGGCAATGTCTTCGCCGCCCGGCGGGCCGACCGCGATGTCCGACGCCTCCAGGGGCAGGGTGGCGATGTGACCGCCCGCCGCGGGCGGGGCCTCGAACAGCTGCTCGACCTTGGCGAGGTCGACGCGCTGCATCAGGTGCTGGTAGGCGCCGATCTGGTGGGCGCCGAGCGCGCGGGCGCTGTCGCCCCACTGCAGCGGCTCGACCTTCAGGAAGGCCTCGACTTGCAGGCTGAGCGCCGGCAGCACGGGCTTGAGGTAGATCGTCAATAGGCGGAAGGCCTCGATGCAGACGCTGCAGACGTCATGCAGCGCGGCGTCCGCGCCGTCCTTCTTGGCCAACTCCCAGGGCTTGTTCTGGTCGACGAACTCGTTGACCTTGTCGGCCAGCGCCATGATCTCGCGCAGCGCCTTGCCGAATTCACGGGTCTCGTAGAGCTCGGCGATGGCGTCGCTCTGGGCCATGAGGGCTTGCAGCAGCGCCGTGCCTTCCGCGCCGGTGGCTGCACTCAGCTTGCCCTCGAAGCGCTTGGTCAGGAAGCCCGCCGCACGCGAGGCGATGTTGATGAACTTGCCGACCAGGTCGCTGTTGACGCGAGCAGCGAAGTCCTCGGGGTTGAAGTCGATGTCCTCGACCTTGGCGTTGAGCTTGGCGGCGATGTAGTAGCGCAGCCATTCGGCGTTCAGGCCCAGGCCGAGGTACTTGAGCGGGTCCAGGCCGGTGCCGCGGCTCTTGCTCATTTTCTCGCCGCCGTTGACGGTCATGAAGCCGTGCACGTAGACGTGGTTGGGCGTCTTGCGGCCGCTGAAGTGCAGCATGGCCGGCCAGAACAACGTGTGGAAGTAGGTGATGTCCTTGCCGATGAAGTGGATCTGCTCCACGTTGTCGTCGGCCATGAACGAATCAAAGTCCTTGCCCAGCTTGCCGAAGTAGTTCTTCAGCGAGGCGAGGTAGCCGACGGGCGCGTCCAGCCAGACATAGAAATACTTGCCCGGCGCGTCCGGGATCTCGATGCCGAAGTAGGGCGCGTCGCGGCTGATGTCCCAGTCGCTGAGGCGGTTCTTGCCTTCCTCGTCGGGCTCGAACCACTCGCGGATCTTGTTCAGCACCTCGGACTGCAGGCGGCCGGGCTCCTGCGTCCATTGCGTCAGGAAGTCGACGCAGCGCGGGTCGCTGAGTTTGAAGAAATAGTGTTCGCTGGTCTTCAGCACCGGCGTGGCGCCGGACAGCACCGAGTAGGGGTTGACCAGCTCGGTCGGCGCGTAGACAGCGCTGCAGACCTCGCAGGAATCGCCGTACTGGTCCTTCGCACCGCACTTGGGGCACTCGCCCTTGATGAAGCGGTCCGGCAGGAACATCGACTTCTCGGGGTCGAAGAACTGCTCGATGGTCTTGGACGTGATCAGCTCGTTGCGGCGCAGCGCGAGGTAGACGGCCTTGGACAGCTCATGGTTCTCCGGCCCGTCCGTCGAGTGCCAGTTGTCGAAGCTGATGTGGAAGCCGTCGAGGTATTGCTGGCGACCGGCCGCGATGCCGGCGACGAAGTCCTGCGGTGTCTTTCCGGCCTTCTCGGCCGCGATCATGATCGGCGCACCGTGGGCGTCGTCCGCGCAGACGAAGTGCACCTGCGAGCCTGCCATGCGCTGGTAGCGAACCCAGATATCGGCCTGGGTGTACTCCATGATGTGGCCGATGTGGAAACCGGCGTTCGCATAGGGCAGGGCGGTGGTGACGAAGAGCTGGCGGGGCTGACGGGACATGGGGCGCTGGAACTGCAGAAACTGAACGAAAAAACCGGGCGATCTTAGGTTTGCGGTGCGGCGGGGTCGGAGGGAGCAGGCGCGGCTTCGGCGTCGGTCTGCGGTTCCTCGGGGGCGCTGCCATCCTCGGGCTTGCCGCTCAGCTTGCGCTGGCGCTTGTCTTCGGCCTTGCGCTTCTTGGCCAGCTCGCGCTGGCGTTTCTCATAGCTGTAGTTGGGTGAGGCCAAGTGCGTTTCTCCTGGGGGCGCCCGCACGCGCGGGCAGCAGCCAATGTAACCCGCTGACCCGGGAGGGACCGAAGCTCACTTGGCAACGAAAGCTACGAGCCGCCTCAAGGAAGCCGCCTAAGTCACTGATTCGTAACACTTCCAAAAGCTATCCACCGATGCTGTGGAAAACTTTGTGGAGAACTCGCTTCCATCGCCTCCAAGCCCTTGTGTGATGCGGTTCCGCTTAGGTTGCCTTCTTTTTGAGCAGCGGCTAGCGCCTATATGAATCAATAACTTAGCGCGGGTGCTCGGGTGGGCGGCAGGCTAGGGGGACTGAGGGTCCAAAAGACTTGACGCATCTCGGAAGTGGGGATAAGTCAAGCGCCGGTCAACCGATGTCACGGTTCTGGATGACAGCTGGATGTCATTTGTCCCCGGGATCTGTGGACAAGTCTGTGGGCCGACTGACGACATCGCTGCTAAGTGCTTGATCGGCCACCGCCCGGCTTGCGCTGCCCGTTTTTTGGGCGCCGGCGCTGGGGGCAGTCCCTACATGGCCGAACGGGCCTTGCAACGGGCGGCGGCTAAACTCGCGCCCTTTTGAGCGGGGCAGCAGCGGCGCAGATGGTGGAAACGACGAGGGATGGCGGCGGGCGCAAGAGCGTTTCGCGCACCGGCACTTTCGAATTGAAGTCGCGCCGCTTCAGCCTGCTCGGTCTGGTGCTGCACAGCGCCGACATGGCCGAGATCGCGGCCGACTGGGCCGAGCGCGCCGGTGCCGGCGGCTTCGAGCATGAACCCGTCGTCATCGACCTGAGCGCGGTGCCGCGTGCACCTGCCGCCGCCGCTGCGGAAGGCCAGGCGGCGCTGGCGCTGGACGGCCCGGCGCCGGTCGACCTCAGAGCCATCGTGGAGTTGCTGCGCGCCAGCCAGCTGCAGCCCGTGGCCGTGGCCGGGGCCACAGCCGAGGAATTGGCACTGGCGCATGAGCTGGGCCTGGCCGATGCGGCCGACGAGCCTGCTGCCGAGCGAGCCACGGAGCGCACAGTGCCCGTCGAGGCCGTCCGCGAGGTCATCGTCGAGCGCATCGTCGAAAAGCCGGCCGCACCTGTGCCGACCATGATCATCGACAAGCCGCTGCGTTCGGGCCAGCGCATCTATGCCAAGGGCGGCGACCTCGTCGTGCTGGCGCTGGTGAACCACGGCGCCGAGGTCATTGCCGACGGCAGCGTGCATGTCTACGCGCCGCTGCGCGGCAAGGCCATCGCCGGCGCGCGCGGCGACACGACCGCGCGCATCTACGCCCACAGCCTGGAGGCGGAGCTGCTGTCGATCGCCGGCATCTACCGCACCGCCGAGAACCCGCTGCCGGCCGATGTGGCGGGCAAGCCGGCCCAGGTCTTTCTCGATGGCGAGAAGCTGCTGATGCAGCCACTTTCGCTGTAAGGCTCTCTGACCCCCCCGATTGAACTGAACACAACAGGAAAGCTCAGATGACCAAGATCGTCGTCGTCACCTCCGGCAAGGGCGGGGTCGGCAAGACCACCACCAGCGCGAGCTTCGCCACCGGCCTGGCCATGCGCGGCCTCAAGACTTGCGTGATCGACTTCGACGTCGGCCTGCGCAACCTCGACCTCATCATGGGTGTCGAGCGCCGGGTCGTGTACGACCTGATCAACGTCGTCAACGACGAGATCAAGTTGACCCAGGCCCTCATCAAGGACAAGCAGCTGGACAAGCTCTACATCCTGGCTGCGTCCCAGACGCGCGACAAGGATGCGCTGAAGCAGGAAGGCGTGGAGCGCGTGCTCAACGAGCTTAAGGAGATGGAGTTCGACTACATCGTCTGCGACTCGCCGGCCGGCATCGAGACCGGTGCGCTGATGGCCATGCACTACGCCGACGAGGCGCTGGTGGTGACCAACCCCGAGGTGTCGTCAGTGCGCGATTCGGACCGCATCCTCGGCATGCTGAGCAGCAAGACCAAGCGCGCCATCGAGGGCGGCGAGCCGATCAAGGAGCACCTGCTCATCACCCGCTACAACCCGAACCGGGTCGAGGGTGGACAGATGCTGAGCCTGGACGACATCCACGACATCCTGCGCACGCCGCTGATCGGCGTCATCCCCGAGAGCGAGAGCGTGCTGCAGGCGTCCAACCAGGGCACGCCGGCCATCCATCTGGCCGAGACCGACGTGGCCGAGGCCTACAAGGACGTCGTCGCGCGTTTCCTGGGCGAAGACAAGCCGATGCGCTTCACCGAGGCCGTGAAGCCGAGCTGGTTCAAGCGCGTCTTCGGTGGCAAGTGAGGGAGGCCGCACCATGGGATTCCTGAACTTTTTCCTCGGCGAGAAGAAGAACACGGCCAGCGTCGCCAAGGAGCGGCTGCAGCTGATCCTTGCCCACGAACGCAATGGCCGCAGTTCCAGCCCCGACTACCTGCCGCAATTGCAGCGCGAGCTGGTGGCCGTCATCAGCAAATACGTGTCGATCAACCCCGACGACATCAAGGTGCACATGGAGCGCCAGGGCGACTTCGATGTGCTCGAAGTCAAGATTGAGTTGCCCGAGGCCGCTCCCGGACGCTAACGGGGCGGTCGCTCGGCGCGTGCCTGCTCGCGCCGCATGAACAGGTAGAGGCTCTCCACCTTGGCGCGCGCCCACGGCGTCTTGCGCAGGAACTTCAGGCTGGACGCCACGCTCGGGTCGATGCGAAAGCATTTGATCTCGATGCGCTGGCCCAGCTCGGCCCAGCCGAAATGTTCGACCAGCGCGGTCACGATCGCTTCCAGGGTGAGGCCGTGCAGCGGGTCCTTGGACGTCGTGGTCGTGTTCATTCGTGGGTGAACTGGTCTGAGTTTTTGCCCTTGAACTGGGCGTAGTAGCGCTTGATCTCGGCCATGTCGGCGTCCACGTCTCCGGTGGGCCGGAACAGCGGCCCGAGGCCGACGAGCTTGCGCGGATAGTCCATGTGGGCCATGACGATGGGCAGCTCGGCGGTCACGGCAATCCAGTAGAAGCCCGTCTTCCAGTAGATGGTCTTGCTGCGCGTGCCCTCGGGCGGCACGATGAGCTGCACCGGGCCGTCTGCGTTCTTCAAGGCCTCGGCGGACGCGGCAACGAGGTTGCTGGACTTGCTGCGGTCCACCGGGATGCCGCCCAGCCAGCGCATCAGGCCGCCGAACGGGAAGCGGAAGATCGACGACTTGCCGATCCAGTAGGGTGTCAGGCGCAGCGCGAACGACGCGAACAGCGTGTAGGGCAGGTCCCAGTTGCTGGTGTGCGGCGCGGCGATGAAGACGCTCTTGCGCGCCTCTGCGGGCAACTCGCCCTGCACCGTCCAGCCGGCGAGCTTCAGCCAGGCGATGGACAGGCCCCGCAGCAAGGTGCTGACCCCCGGGGTCGTGAAGATGGTGCGGTGCATGCACCGAATTATCCCGGGCGCTACAGCTCATGCCCTCGTTCGTGCAGCCTGTCGCAGTCGCGTTTGTCACGGATCACGACTGCGGCGATGCTGCGCCCTCCCGCAACCCCAGCCCGCCCCCCATGCGCAACCCACAGATCCCCGTCGCCATCCTGCTGTCGCTGTTGCTCGGTGCTGCCCAGGCGGCCACGCCAGCCACGCCCGCCGCGACGTCGGCCTATGCCGACCAGTTGCTCGACGCGCAGAAGATCGCCAGTGACGGCCCGGGCGTCACGGTGCTCGTGGCGCGCGGCAACCAGCTGCTCTACAAGGGCGCGCGCGGCGCGGCCAGCATCGAGCTGGGCGTGCCCATGCAGCCGGACCACCTGCTGCGCATCGGCTCCGTCACCAAGCAGTTCGCCGCCGCCACGCTGCTCAGGCAGATCGACGAGGGCAAGGCGAAGTTCGACGATCCGCTCGCCAAGTTCCTGCCCGACTATCCCAACGCGGCCAACATCACGCTGCTGCAGCTGCTCAACCACACCTCGGGCGTGAAGAGCTACACCGGCATTGCGGGCTACATGGTCAACCCCATCCGGCGCGACCTGACGACGGCCGAGCTGATCAAGGAGTTCAAGGACCTGCCGGCGGACTTCGCGCCGGGCGAGAAGTGGGCCTACAACAACTCCGGCTATGTGCTGCTCGGTGCCGTCGTCGAGGCCATCTCGGGCAAGAGCTGGCACCAGACGCTGGACGAAGCGCTGCTCAAGCCCAGCCAGATCACCACCGTTCGCTTTGAGGCCGGCGACCAGCTCATCAAGGGCATGGCGCGGGGCTACACGCTGAACGGCCAGGGCCAGGTCGCGCCGGCGGGCCTGCTCAGCATGACGCAGCCGCACGCGGCCGGCGCGCTGATCGGCAACGCCGAGGGCCTGTGGCGCTGGAACCATGCCCTGCACGGCGGCAAGCTCATCAGCAAGGCCAGCTACGAGCGCATGACCACGCCCGAAGGCCCGGCCAAGCCGCGCAACTACGGCTTCGGCATCGGCACAGGCAGCTTGCGCGACCAGCCGCAGCTGTCGCATGGCGGAGGCATCCACGGCTTCGCCTCGTTGCTGAACTACCTGCCGACGAGCCAGACCACGGTCGTCATCCTGCGCAACAGCGACGGCCCCGGCCTCAACATGGACCTGGTCGCGCGCAAGCTGGCGGCCTTCGCCATCGGCGAGCCCTTTGCCGAGCCCAAACCCGTGGCGGTGCCCGCCGAGCAGCTCAAGAGCGCCGAGGGCGTCTATGCCCGCGAGGACAAGCAGACCCGCACGCTGCGCGTGAAGGACGGCGTGCTGCAGAGCCAGCGCAGTGGCGGTGGCGTCGCCGCGCTGGTGCCGCTGGGCAAGGACCGCTTCGCCTTCGCGGATTCGCTGTCCGAACTGCAGCTGGAGCGTGGTGCCGACGGCAAGGTGGCGGCCGTGCGCGTCTTCAACAACGGCGAGAGCAAGGGTGAACTGTGGGCGCTCAGCGGTGAGCTGCCGCCCGAGCGCGCCGTCCTGACCCTGAGCGCGGCGCAGATGGAGGCCCTGGTGGGCGAATACAGCGCGCCGCAGTTCTCCATCAAGGTCTTCATCGACGACAAGGGTCGGCTGCTGGGCCAGGCGCCGGGCCAGCCGAGCTTCGAGCTGATGGCCAGCACGCCGCGCCAGGCTCATGTGCCGCAGGTTGGCGCCCAGTTGGACTTCAGCGCCGGGGAGGGCAAGGCCACATCGGTCACGCTGACGCAAGGCGGTCAGACGCTGGTGATGCCGCGCAAGCCGTGAGTTCAGGCGCGGTGCAAGGTGACATCGCTGCGCGGGCAGGCCACGCAAGGCAGCACCCAGCCCTCGACCTTCTCCTCGGCAGAGAGGCCAGGCCAGGGGATGCGGTGCTCGATGCGGCCCTCCGTCAAACGTGACATGCAGGTGCGGCAGGTGCCATTGCGGCAGGACCAGGGCAGGGCGATGCCGGCGGCCAATGCGGCCAGCAGCAGGGGTTGATCCGGCGCACAGTCGAAAATGGCGCCTTGCGGCTCCAGCCGCACCGTGAATCTCTCTGATGACATCGCCCCATCTTGCCAGCCCCAGCACCGCCGCCCGCTATCTCGCTGGCTATGCCCCCGAACTGATCGCCCAGGCCGAAACGCTGCGCAGCGAAGGCCGCCTGGCTGACTACCTCACCCGCCGCTATCCCGAGCGCCACGAGGTGCGCAGTGACTCGGCCTTGTTTGCCTATGTGCAGGACCTGAAGGCCCGCCACCTGCGCAATGCCGAGCCGCTGAACTCGGTCAACTATGACGCCAAGCTGCGTGTGCTCCAGCACGCCCTGGGCACACACACCCGCCGCACCCAGGTGCAGGGCACCAAGCTCAAGATGCGCCGCGAGATTCGCGTGGCCACGCTGTTCAAGGAAGCGCCCGCCGCGCTGCTGCGCATGATCGTCGTGCACGAGCTGGCCCATCTGCGCGAGCTGGAGCACAACAAGCCGTTCTACAAGCTGTGCCAGCACATGGAGCCGGACTACTTCCAGCTCGAGTTTGATTTGCGGCTGTACCTGATGAGCCTCGAGGAATCGAAATGATCCTGCTGGCGCCGATGGAAGGCCTGCTGGACCACATCCTGCGCGACGTGCTGACCCGCGTCGGCGGCGTGGACCGCTGCGTCAGCGAGTTCATCCGCGTGACCGACCAGCTGCTGCCTAACCGCGTCTTCACGCGCATCGTGCCGGAGCTGACGAACGGCGGCCGCACGGCGGCGGGCGTGCCGGTGCACCCGCAGCTGCTGGGGTCGGACGTGACCTGCCTGGCGGAGAACGCCGCGCGGCTGGCGGAGCTGAAGCCCGAGGGCATCGACCTCAACTTCGGCTGCCCCGCCAAGTGCGTGAACCGCCACCGCGGCGGTGCGGTGCTGCTGGACAAACCGGAGCTGATTCACGAGATCGTCGCCGCCGTGCGCCGCGCCGTGCCGGCCGACGTCATGGTGTCGGCCAAGATGCGCCTGGGCTTCATGGACGACAGCAGGACGCTCGACGTCGCCCGCGCCATCCACGCGGCCGGCGCGCAGGAGATCGTCGTCCACGCTCGCACCAAGGCCGATGGCTACAAGCCGCCGGCCTACTGGGAGCGCATCGCCGCTGTGCGCGAGGCGGTGCCCATCACCGTCATTGCCAACGGCGAGATCTGGACGGTCGAGCATGCCGAACTGGCGCGCGAACGCAGTGGTTGCGAGCACCTGATGCTCGGCCGCGGCATGGTGGCCGAGCCCAGCCTGGCGCTGCGTGTGGCGGGCCTGCGCCGCGAGCCCTTGCCCTGGGCCGAGCTGCTGCCGCTGATGCAGCTGTTTTTCAGCCAGGTGCGCTCCACCGTGGCGGCCAAGCACCAGGGCGGCCGGCTCAAGCAGTGGCTGCACTACATGAAGCGGGCCTACCCCGAGGCGGAGCAGGCCTATGCCGAGCTGCGCACGGTCAACGACCCGGACGAGCTGGCCGCGCGATTGTTCGCCGTCGGCTTGCGGTGAAGAATTTGCCGTAAGCCCTTCTGTTGCGTCATTTCGGCCAGATGGCGGCGTTCTGGCCAAGGAGCGGCGTGCCGCGCCTGCGGTGCTCCCTGATTGCCCAGAAAGCGAGCGCCAGGCCGATGATCGCCGCCGTGCGGATCGACGGTCGCGGCAGCCACTTCATGGCGCTGAGGACGAGCGCCGGGGCGGCGGTCCGCTGCGGTGCGGAAGTCGCGCCGCCCGCTTCAGCCGTGTGCTTCTGCCGCAGCGACTGGCGCCCCGAGAAGTGATTCATCATTGCCTTGACGAACGGCGCAATGTCCTGCGGCCCGCGGCTGGTGAGCCAGTTGCGGTCGATCACCACTTCCTGGTCGAGCCACGTTGCTCCGGCATTGACCAGGTCGTCGCGCACGCCGGGCCACGAGGTCATCGTGCGCCCCTGGGTCAGGCCTGCGGACGACAGCAGCCACGGCCCGTGGCAGAGCGTCGCGATCGGCTTGCCGCTGGCGTCGAACTGGCGCACGAACTCGCGCGCGGCCTCGGACTGGCGCAGCAGGTCCGGGTTGATGAAGCCGCCCGGGATGAGCAGGGCGTCGTAGTCTGCGGCGCTCGCCTCCGCCAGCGTGCGGTCGACCGCCACGCGCGAGGCTGGCTCATGCAGGTTGACCCCACGGATGCGGCCCGGGCGCAGGGACACGATGTCGACGTCGGCGCCGCCGGCACGCAACGCAGCGACTGGAACGGCCAACTCGACCTTCTCGAAACCGTCGGCGGCCAGCACCGCAATGCGCCGGCCCTTGACTTGACGACCACTTGGCATGATTGACTCCTTTGCAATTTCGGCCTGCCGGCATGGCAAGCCCAACGACGACGTGGCAACGGGGTCCCCTGACGGCAAGGCCGGTGCCTGGTGCCGGTCAACCGCCGAGGCTTGAAACGCAAACGGCCGGGTGCCGGCATCTGCCAGCACCCGGCCGCAAAGGGCGCGGATGGCGATCAGCTGGGCTGCTTCGTGATGCGCAGATAAGGCTTGGGTGCCTTCCAGCCGCCCGGGAACAAGGTCTTCGCGTCCTCGTCGCTCACCGAGCCGGCAATGATCACGTCGTCGCCCTGCTTCCAGTTCACCGGCGTGGCCACCTTGTGCTTGGCGGTGAGTTGCATGCTGTCGAGCACGCGCAGGATCTCGTCGAAGTTGCGGCCCGTCGTCATCGGGTAGGTCAGCATCAGCTTGATGCGCTTGTCCGGGCCGACGATGAAGACCGAGCGCACGGTGGCGTTGGTGGCGGCCGTGCGGCCTTCGGACGTGCCTTCGATGTCGGCCGGCAGCATGTTGTAGAGCTTGGCCACGGCCAGGTCATGGTCGCCGATCATGGGGTACTTGGGCAGGTGGCCCTGGGTCTCCTCGATGTCCAGCGCCCACTTGTGGTGGTTGTCCACGGGGTCGACGGACAGGCCGATCAGCTTGGCGTTGCGCTTGGTGAACTCGGGCTCGATCTTGGCCATGTAGCCCAGCTCGGTCGTGCACACCGGTGTGAAGTCCTTGGGGTGCGAGAACAGCACGGCCCAGCTGTCGCCGATCCAGTCGTGGAACCTGATCTCGCCCTGGGTGGTCTGGGCGGTGAAGTCGGGGGCGATGTCGTTGATGCGCAGGGACATGGTGATCTCCTTGGGTGGGGGGCAGGGTGGGGGTGAATGATAGGAACGAAGCAAGGGCTTGTTCCGCATGAGCTTGTTCGGTTTCTGGAGAAGGGATGCGCCTCAAGCGGCTTCGAGGCTCGGCACCTCGGCGATGACCGCGGACCAGACCTGCGGCCCTGCGGCGCTGCGCACGACCGGCAGCAGGTGGGCCCACTGGGCCGGCGTGCACACCGTCTGCAGTGAATGCGCGAACACGCGCGTCGCGCCGGCCGGCGAGTTCTTGGTGCTGCCGAAGGCGGCGAGCGAGGCGATGCCGTGGGCGACGAAGGTGTCGAAGCCGCCGTGGGCCATGCCGGCCGACACGCACCACTCGGCGAACAGCGCCGCCCGGCCTTCCTGGGGCAGGCGGGCGACGAGCGGCATCATGACGTCTTCCTCATGCAGCAGATGGGCTTCCGCACAGGTGCGGTAGGCGGTCCACGCATCGCGCAGGGCGCCGGCGCCCTGCGCAATGGCGCGCGTCACGGCCGCCTGCAGCTCGTGCTCGTCGGCATGCTCGGCGCGGAACAGAGCGGCATTGACGGCACCGTCGAAGAGCTGATCGAGCATCGTCGTGATACCGCCGCCGGCGCCTTCCACGCCGTCCTCCATCGCTGCATGCACGTCGATGGCCTGCACATAGCCCTGCCACGCGGTGGCAAAGCCGGCCAGGTCGCCGGCCTCGGCCAGCGGGGCCAGCACCTTGGCGAGGTCGTTGCGCAGCACCTCGTGATAGTTGCGCATCACGGCGGGGATGGAGACTTCGGGTTCGGTCATGGCGGGCTCCTGGGGGGTGTGTTGCTGTGGAACGAATGCTGGCGGCGGGCGGCGTTTGATGGTTGTTCAACGTTGTTAAACCGGCGGCTTTAAAGTGCCCGCCGCAATGACACGGAGCCGCCTTGCCCGCCACTGAATCCGCTCTCCCAGCCAGGCCGCTGCGCTTCGGTGCCGGCGGCCGCTTCGAGCTGCGCCCGGCCGAGTACCGGCTGCTGGTGGACGGCGAGCCGTCCGCCCTGGGCGGCCGCGCGTTGGAGCTGCTGTTCACGCTGGCCGGCCGGCCCGCCGAACTGTTCACCAAGGCCGCGCTGATCGAACGCGTCTGGCCCGGGCTGGTGGTGGAAGAGGGCAACCTGCGCGTGCAGGTCAACGCGCTGCGCCGCCTGCTCGGCGAGGACGCCATTGCCACCGTGCCCGGGCGCGGCTACCGCTTCACGGCCGTGCTGTACGACGAGGCGCGCACCGCTGCCGCGCCACCTCAGGAGCCCGGCACGCCCGCGCTGTTCGGCCGCGATGCCGACCTGGCCCGGTTGCGCCAGGCGCTGGCGGCACCCGGCTGCGTCAGCTTGGTCGGCAGCCCCGGCGTGGGCAAGAGCAGCCTGGCGCGCGAGGCACTGGCGCGCTGGCCGGGCCGCAGTGCCTGGGTCGACCTGGCGCCACTGACGCTGCCGGCGCAACTGCCCGACGGCATCGCCCGTGCCTTCGGCGGCCAGTTGAACCCGGGCGAGGCGCTGCCCCAGCTGCTCGACCTCATCCCGGCTGACGATGACGTGCTGCTGGTGCTGGACAACGCCGAGCACCTCGCCGCCACCTGCGCCGAGTGGGCGGTGCAGGCGGCCGCGCTGCCCCGCCTGCGCCTGCTCGTCACCAGC
The DNA here is from genome assembly GCF_979253795.1 of Roseateles sp. AC306. Lineage (NCBI taxonomy): Bacteria > Pseudomonadati > Pseudomonadota > Betaproteobacteria > Burkholderiales > Sphaerotilaceae > Roseateles > Roseateles sp. AC306. Next base: position 351,518 of record NZ_CEEDEB010000002.1, on the reverse strand, counting down.
CAGCTCCCGCTGGGCGTGGCGGGCGAACGGCTGCTGCGCCTGGAGCCGCTTCAGGTGGCCGAAGGCGTCGACGGCCCGGACACCCGCGAGGGGGCGCTGGCGCTGCTGATCGCCCGCATCCGCGCCGTGGACGCGCGCTTCGACGTGTCGGCCAGATCACTCCCTCCGCTGGCCGCGCTGTGCCGCCAGCTCGACGGCCTGCCGCTGGCGCTGGAGCTGGCTGCCGCCCGCGTGCCGCTGATGGGCCTGCAGGCCGTGCACGACGCGCTGGCTGAGCGCTTCGCGCTGCTGTCCCGCGGCCGGCGCGATTCCTCGGCCCGCCACCGCACGCTGCTCGATGCGCTCGACTGGAGCCATGGCCTGCTGGAGCCGGCCGAGCAGCGCCTGTTCCGCACGCTGGGCGTGTTTGCCGGTGGCTTCACGCTGGACCTGGCCATCACGATCAGCAACGACGAGCACACGAGCCGCTGGGACGTCGTCGACGGCCTGGCCACGCTGGTGGAACGTTCCCTCGTCAGCGTCGCCAGCGATGACCCGCCGCGCTACCGCCTGCTGGAGACGATGCGTGCCCATGCGCTGGCGCGGCTCGGCGACGCGGACAGCCATTCCGCCCGCCGCCGGCACGCCGCGGCGGTGCTTGCGCTCATCGCCACCAGCGACGACGCGGCGCTGTGGCTGGCTGACATGGAAAACGCCCGCGAGGCCTTCCTGTGGGCGCGCGAGCACGACCTCGGCACCGCCGCCCAGATCGGCGCGCGCGCCGCGCGGGTGATGGTGTTCACCGTCTGGCGCCACGAGGTGACGGCGTGGATGTTGTCGCTGCTGCCGGCGATGGAGACCCGCGGCGAGGCGGTGCCGCCGCAGGTGCAGGCGCTGTGGTGGTCCATGCTGGGTTACCTGCTGCTCATCCGCACCGACCCGCGCGCCGTGCCGGTCGCACGCAAGGCTGTCGAGCTCTGGCGGCCGCTGGGCAACTCCGCCGAGCTGCTCATCGCCGCGGCCCACTGGGTGCGCGCCTTCACCGAGGACGCACCCGAGCTGGACGAGGCCTGCACGCTGCTGCGCCAGCTGGCGGCGGGCGACGACTCGGCCCCGACACGGCTGCGCCTGAACGGCGCGCTGGCCGTGGTGGCCCGCCTGCGTGGCGACACGGCCGGACTGCTCGCCTGCATGGAACGCGAGCAGCTTGCCGCCCGGGAACTCGGCCAGTCGCAACGCGTGCAGGTGGCCGAGAACAACATCTGCCTGACGCTGGTGCGCCTGGGCCGCTTCGAGGAAGGCGCCACGCGCACCCGCGCGCTGCTGGAGGTGCTGGATGCCGACGGCAGCGGCAGCAACGGCAGCCTGCCCTGGGTGCTGAACGCCCTGGTCGAAGCGCTGGTCGGCCTGGGTCGGCTGGACGCGGCGCAGGCCCTGCTGCCGCGTTCCCTTGCGGCGCAGCGGCGCTTCGGCACCACGGTGGCCTGGCTCGGCATCCTGCCGCTGCTGGTGGCTCAGGGTCGCATCGAAGCCGCCTGCCGCCTCGCCGGCCATGTGCGCAGCCGGTGGACGGCCAACGACACCACGCTGGACCCGCTGGAGCTGCGCGCGCTCGACGGCGCGCTGGATGCCGGCCGGGCCCTGCTGGGCAGCGACATCACCGCTGCGCTGGAGGCCGAGGGCAGGGCGCTGGGGGATGAGGCGGTGGAGGGCTTGGTGTTGCGGCGCTAGCGGGCCGCCGGGGCGATCCAGCAACGGCCCGGTCGAGTCAGCGCGTCGCGCCGAGCTGCAATCGCCCGGTTTGCAGCCCCTGGCTCGTTGCCTCCACGGTGAAGTCTCCCGCCCCGGCTCCGCGAACCAGCGCCACGGCATGCCCGCCGTGGGCCGCGCGGTCGGGCGATGGGAAGGGGTTGTGGTCGACCGAGGATGCGTTGTCCGTCGCCACCAGCTGTGCAGCGCCGCGCACGGAGAAGCGCAGGAGGTTGGTGGCGCTCGGCACGGTGACGCCGTTGGCATCGACGACACGCGCCCGCACAAACGCCAGGTCGTCGAAGGACGACCCGACCTTGGCCTTGTCGGATTGCAGCGCGATGCGCACCGCCGGGCCCGCCGTGCGCAGGCTGCCAGACAGGCCGTTCGCGCCGGCATCGCGGCAGGCGGCGCGAACTTCGCCGGGCTCGTAGGTCACGGTCCAGCGGCGCGGCGAGGCGTCCTCGTTGATCGGCTTCACGCCGAGGGTCTTGCCATTCAGGAAAGCCTCGACCTGCTGGCAATTGCTGTAGACCTCGATGGTCTCCGCATGGGGCGAGGCGTCCTCGGGCGTCCAGTCGGCAAAGAGGGCGACCTTGGGACGTGGCGTCGCGACGGCGATCATCGTTGGCAGCACGGGCTGGTTGGGCCCGCCGGCGCCGTCGGTGGCCGGTCCGGCGGCGGATGGGTCGGCATTGCGAACGACGTGCAGCGTCGGCCGCTCGGACCACCAGCTCTCGCGCTGCATGCCGCTGATCTTCTGGCGGCCGGTGCGGTCCAGCAGGCCGGCGGGATTCTGGACATTGGGCCAGCCCGAGCGGTTGGCTTCGCCGAGATAGTCCACCCCCGTCCACAGGAACATGCCGGAGAACGGCGGGTAGTCGCGCACGGGCACCCAGTTGGCACGGTTGTGGCCGTTCTCGGTGCCGACGATGCTGCGCTTCGGGTTCTGCTTGCTCGCGGCGATCAGCTCGTTCTCGCGGTAGTTCTGGCCGACGACGTCCAGCATGTCGGCGAAGCCGTTGTCATAGTCCTTGGTGACGTTGGGCCGGAACAGGCCCATGGTCACCGGCCGGGTCGGGTCGGCGGCATGGATGATGTCGAGGATGCTGCGCAGGGCCGCCTTGGCCTGCACCGGATACGCCGTGTCGTGGATCTCGTTGCCGGCGCTCCACAGCACGATGCTGGGGTGGTTGCGGTCGCGGCGCACCATGTCCAGCGTGTCGCGCTTGTGCCAGTCGCCGAAGAACAGGTGATAGTCCTCCGGCGTCTTGCCGACGTTCCACTGGTCGAACAGCTCGTCCATCACCAGCAGGCCGAGTTCGTCGGTGAGGTCCAGGAACTCGGGGCTCGGCACGTTGTGCGCGGTGCGGATCGCGTTCACGCCCTGCGCCTTCAACGCGCCCAGGCGCTGCCGCCAGACATCCAGCGGAACGGCCGCGCCCACGGCACCGCCGTCGTGGTGCAGGGCCACGCCCTTGAGCTTGAAGTTGCGGCCGTTCAACCAGAAGCCGGTGGCCGGGTCGAAGCGCGCCTCGCGCAGGCCGAAGGCGACGGTTTCGTCGTCCTGCACCTGGCCGTCGGCACCGAGCACGCGGATCGTGGCGCGGTAGCGTTCTGGGCTGTTGATGTCCCAGCGCTGCGGCTTGGGCAGCTCGACAGTGGCGCGCAGGATGTCTGTGCGTCCGGCCGCAAGCTCGACCGCCGCCGGCGTGATGCGGGCGACCTCTCGCCGGTCCGGGCCGGTGATGACGATCTCAAGGCGCGCCGCAGCCTTCCTGGCCATGTCGTTGCGGACCTCGGTGGCGATGGACAGCGTCGCCTTGTCCGCGTTGATGGCGGTTGCATGCACGAAGGCGCCGCCCTGCGGGATGTGGAGGTCCCCGGTCTCGATCAGGCGGACATGCCGGTAGATGCCGGAACCGTTGTACCAGCGCGAGGACGGCGCTGCGGAGGTGTCGGCCCGCACCGCCAGCACGTTGGCGCCATCGGCGCGCAGGTGCCGCGTGATGTCGTAGCGCTGGCTGACATAACCCATGGGCCGGTGGCCGACGTGATGGCCGTTCAGCCACACACCACTGCGCTCCATGATGCCGTCGAACTCGATGAAGTAGCGGCGCCCAGGGCGCGCTTTGACGTCCAGCGTCCTGCGGTACCAGGCCACGCCAGTGGGCAGAAAGCCGTTCTCGCCGCCCGCCTTGGCGTTGGCATCGAAGGGTCCGGCGATCGCCCAGTCGTGCGGCACGGAGACGACCTTCCACGCGGCGTCATTCATGCCGCGCGTTTCGGCGCCTTGCGGATCGGCCTGGATGAAGCGCCAGTCCTGCGGCAAGGGCGTGACGATCCTTGGCGCGGCCAGAGCGGCCGGCGCCGCCAGGCCCAGCCAGGTGACCCAGGCGAGGGCTCGCCAAAGGCGAGGCGCACTGGAAGATTGAGCCGCTCGAAGTCGCATCACGTCATACCCCCCGTTGGTGGGCGGCATGCTAGGGGCGCGGCTTCAGCGCATTCGATCAACTTGGCGATTGTTGGCCGATGACGTTGATGCGGTGCACGACCGCGCCGCCATCAGGCCGGCACGCCCCGGCGCCGACCTGAAGAGGGCGGGCGGCGGCGCGGATAGCATGCCGCGATGAAGATCCTCATGACCCTCCTGGTCAGTGCCTGCGCCACGAGCGCGGCGCTGGCCCAGACCCCGAATTCGCTGACCCTCGAACGCCTCACCGCCGACCCGCCACTGGCCGGCCGCCTGCCGCGCCAGGCGGAGGTGTCGCCGGGCGGGCAGTGGGTCAGCTTCCTGCGGCCCTCGCAGGCCGACAGCGAGGTGCTGGAGCTGTGGGCCCAGCCCAGCGCCGGCGGTGAGCCGCGCAAGCTCGTGGCTGCGGTCGACCTGCTCGGCGGCGCCGAACAGAAGCTCAGCGAGGCCGAGAAGATGGCACTGGAGCGCCAACGCATCAGCCAGCGCGGCATCACCGGCTACCAATGGTGCGGCAGCGACGACAGCGCGCTGCTTTTTCCGCTGTCGGGCGACCTGTATCTGGTGCGCCTGACCGCCACCGGCCCGCAGGCTCAGAAGCTGGCGCTGGAACCCGGCGCGCCCAGGCTGGAGCCGCGCTGCACGCCCGACGGCGGGAGCCTGGCCTATGTGCAGGGCGGCAACCTCTTCACGCTGCCGCTGGCGGCCGGCGCCAAGCCGCGGCAGCTGACCCAGGACGGCAGCGACACCCTGACCTGGGGCCAGGCGGATTTCATCGCCGCCGAGGAACTGGCGCGCCAGCGCGGCTACTGGTGGAGCAAGGACGGCAAGTCGCTGCTGGCCCTGCGCGTGGACGAGTCCGGCGTGGCGCTCAAGACGCGCGCGCAGATCTTTGCCGACCGCACCGAGATGACCCAGCAGCGCTACCCCGCTGCCGGCGAAGCCAACGCCAAAGTCACGGCCTTCGCCATCGACGTGGCCAGCGGCCAGCGCCGCGAGCTGGCCTTGCCCAGGACCGCCGAGTACATCGCCCGCGCCGGCTGGTTTGCCGACGGCACGCCCTGGCTGCAGTGGTTCACGCGCGACCAGACGCGGCTGACGCTGACCGAGTTCAAGGCGAACTCGGCGCCGCGCGACATCACCATCGAGACCGACACCGCCTGGGTTGAGGCGCATGACGACCTCATCGAAACGCCGCGTGGCCTGCTCTGGTCCAGCGAGGCCTCGGGCCGCCGGCAGTTGCTGCTCATCGACCGCGCCACAGGCACACGCACGCCGCTGACGCAGGCCGCCGAGCCGGTCGCGCATGCCATCTGCGCCAACGCGCAGGACGTCGTCTTTGCGGCCTATGGCGACCGCGGCAAGGGCCAGGAGATCCACGTGATGCCGCTGGCCGGCGGCAGGGCCCAGCCCCTGGCCGGCGCGGGCAACCGCCAGTGGCGCGACGCCAAGGCCGATGCAGGATGCGGCCGCCTGCTCGTCACCCGCTCCGCCTGGGGCGCGCCGCCGCGGCTGGAACTGCGCAGCCCGGGCCAGGGTACCGTCATCGCGCTGCCCGGCGACCCGCCCGACCCCGCGCTGCGCCAGTTCAACAACACGCCGCTGGCGCTGGACCTGAGCGCCGCTGACGGCCGCACGCCGCTGAACGCCTTCTTCTTCTCCGCCCAGGATGGTCGGCCCGGCAAGCACCCGGTCATCGTCATGGCCTATGGCGGGCCGGGCGCGGCGACCGTGCAATGGGGCTGGGGCAGGGACATGCCGCTGATCGCCTACTGGCAGCAGCGGGGCTACGGCGTGCTCATGCTGGACACCCGCGGCATGGCGCACCGCGACCGCGAATTCACGCGCGCCCACCAGGGCGCGTTCGGCAAGGTGGAGGTGGCCGATCTCTTTGCCGCCGTGCGAGAGCTGCCCAGCCGCGTGCCCGGTGTGGACGCCGCGCGCATCGGCTTCTTCGGCTGGAGCTATGGCGGCTACCTGGGCGCACGCGCGGTGCTGGACGGCGCCACGCCCTTTGCCGCCGCTGTGGCCGTGGCGCCAGTGACCGACTGGACGCTCTACGACACCGCCTACACCGAGCGTTATCTCGGGCAGCCCGATGGCGGCAAGGCGGCGACCTACGCCAGCGCCAATCTGCCGTCGCGCGCTGCGCTGCTCGCCAGGCCGCTGCTGCTGGTCCACGGCACCGCCGACGACAACGTGCTGTTCGAGCACACGCTGCGCCTCGTCGAGGCGTTGCAGACCGCCGGCAAGACCTTCGACCTGCAGATCTACCCCGGCAAGGCCCATGGCATTGCCGGCCGTGCGGCGCGCCTGCATCTGTATCGCACGATGGATGCCTTCTTCGAGCGCCACCTCAAACCATGAGCCTCGTCTACTCCACCGATTTCGGCCGCGCCTGCCCGGGTTGCGGCCAGCCCGCCGCGCAATGCACGTGCAAGGCCAAGTCGAGGCCGACGGGCGACGGCATCGTGCGCGTGCGCCGCGAAACCGCGGGCCGCAAAGGCAAGGGCGTCACGGCCATCCACGGCCTGCCGCTGGATGACACGGCGCTGACGGCCCTGGCCAAGCAGCTCAAGGCCGTTTGCGGCAGCGGTGGCACGGCCAAGGACGGCGTCATCGAGATCCAGGGCGACCACCTTGAGAAGGTGATGGCCTGGCTGCAGGCGCGGCCGGAGGGCTGGACGGTGAAACGGGCCGGCGGCTGAGCCCTCCCCCGTGATCGCGGGTCGGTGAAAGTCTGGAGCTGAACGCGACGCGCGACGCACTACATTCCCTGCCGTCAAAAGGGAGAGATAAAAATGAAGACGACATTGCGCGCGCTGCTCGCCAGCGCGCTCATCTGCACGGCTGCGCTCGCCACTGCAGCGGACAACAAGAACCTCGCGCCGGGCTTTGCCAAGCTGCCTCAGGCGGCCAAGCTCGTGCTGATGCCGGTGGACGTCGAGTTGTATTCGCTGTCAGCCGGCGGTGTGCCCGAGCCCAAGGCCGACTGGACGGCCAACGCCCAGAAGCACATGAAGGCCGAGCTGGTGCAACGCACCAAGACGCTGGGCCTGACCACTGAACTGATGGACGACAAGGCCGCCGACGAATTCGCCGAGCCCATGGCCCTGCATGCCGCCGTGGCCCGTTCCATCGCGCTGCACCATTCGACCGGCGGTGCCTGGGCCCTGCCCACCAAGGCCGGCAAGCTCGACTGGAGCTTTGACGACGCGCTGCGCGACCTCAAGACCAGGAGCGGCGCCGACTACGGCCTGTTCATCTGGGTACGCGACAGCTACGCCAGCGCCGAACGCAAGCTGGCGATGTTCGGCCTGGCCCTGCTCGGCGTCGGCATCACGGGCGGCGTGCAGGTCGGCTATGCCTCGCTGGTGGACCTGCAAAGTGGCCAGGTGCTATGGTTCAACCAGCTCGCGCGCGCCACCGGCGACCTGCGCGAGGCCAAGGAGGCGGCCGAGTCCATCGACGTGCTGCTCAGCGGCTTCCCCAAGCCGCAATGAGCCCGGCAACGCCACGGGGACCGGGCCGATGAGGCGCCGCGCGCTGATCGGTTGCGCCCAGTGCCTGGCGCTGTCCAGCCTGCTCGGCCCGGCGGCCAGCCGCGCGCAGAGCAGCTGGCTCGCCCCGCCACGCTTCGAGCGTCCCGACGTGGCCAGCGAGGAGGGCGGGCTGTGGGCCATGATGGACCGCGAGGAGACGCGGCTGCGGCGCAGCCCCTTCATCCTGCGCGATGCCGGCCTGCAGAAGTATCTGCAGGACATGGCCGCCAAGCTGGCCGGCAGCCATGCGCCCGACGTGCGCGTCTATCCGGTGCGCACGCCCTTCTTCAACGCCAGCATGGCGCCCAACGGCATGATGCAGGTCTGGACCGGCCTGCTGCTGCGGGTGGACAACGAGGCCCAGCTGGCCGCCGTGCTCGGCCATGAGATCGGCCACTACATGCAGCGCCACACGCTGGAGCGGCTGCGCGACATCAAGTCCCGTTCCGCCTTCGGCATGTTCATGAGCATGTTCGGCCTTGTCGGGCTGGTGGGGCAGATGGCGGCCATCGCCGGCGCCTTCGGTTTCTCGCGCGACCAGGAGCGCCAGGCCGATCACATCGGCCTCGCGCTGATGCGCCAGGCCGGTTACGACACCCGCGAGGCCGCCAAGGTGTGGGACAACCTGCGCCTGGAGCTGGCCGCCGTGCACGGGGGCGACCCCAGCCAACGCAGCCCGCTGTTTGCCAGCCATCCCGGCTCTGCCGAGCGCAGCGGCATGCTGGCCGAGCTGGCCGCTGGCGACAGTGGCGGCTACCTGGGTGAAGAGGAACACCGCCGGGCCCTGGCAGGCTTGCAGGCGCAGATGCTGGACGACGAGCTCAAGCGCGGCCAGACCAACGAGACCCTGGCCTTGCTGAACCGGCTGATCGAGCGCCAGCCCGAGCGCGCCGACCTGCTGTACAGCCGCGGCGAGGCACGCCGGCTGCGCGCGGCGGTTGGCGATCCGGAGCTCGCCTATGCGGACTTCGAGCGCGCCGTCGCGCTGGGCAGCGAACCCGCCGAATGCCACCGTGCGCTGGGCTATCTGCACCGCAGCCGCGACCAGGCCGACCGTGCCCGCGAAGCCTTTACGCGCTACATCGACAAAGCACCCGCCGCCCCCGATGCGGCATTGATCAAGAGTCTGCTCTGAGGAGGGCATCCCCATGAACCACAAGAACATCCTCGGCCGCCTGGCCGCCCTGGGCCTGGCCCTGCTGCTGACTGCCTGCGCGGCGCCCGTCACGCGGGTCGAGGTGGGCGAGGCGACCATCGGCAAGCGCCTGGCCGTGAAGGTCGACGCCGCCTGGAACCAGTTCGGCGGCGGCCTGACTCAGGGCGTGCCCACCTGGACGATGGAAGGCATCACCATCGACGCGCTGAGCTTCTACACCGACATCAAGGACGGCCAGACTTTCGGCCCGTCCAACCCGCCCAAGGGTCGCCAGCCCGTGATCTTCAAGGCCAGCATGCAGCCGGCCGACATCGTGGCGATGTTCCAGTCCCTGCAGACGCAGGACGGCTCCAGCTTCACGCTGGACAAGCTCGAGCCGGCGCAGTTCCTGGGTGGCCAGGGTTTCCGCTTCGAGTATTCGACGGTGCGCAAGGTCGACGAAGTGCCGCTCCGGGGCGTGGCCTACGGCCGCGTACGCGACGGAGAGCTTTTCCTGGTGAGCTACAGCGCGCCGCGCCTGGTGTTCTTCCCGCGCTACCAGCCGCGGGTGGAGGGCCTGATCAAAAGCGTGAGCCTGCGCAGCTGAACGGCTGCGGCCGGGTCAGTTGGGCGGCAGGCCCTGGCGCATGCGTTCGCGCGCCATGTAGTTGTTGTGCGCCTGATCGCGCTCGCGCTGCACGCGGGCGTCGCGGGTCTCCCAGTCGCCGCAGCTGAAGAACGAGCCGCTGAACAGCCAGCCCGAGATGCTGGAGTCGTCCACCGCGCGGGCATCACCGCCGGTGCAGACCATGGCGGCCTTGGAGCTGCTCTGCTCGGCCAGCGCCTCCTGCACGAGCATGGAGCGCGACATCAGCACCGTGGCCGGCATGGCCACGGCCAGCAGAACGCCACCGATCACGACGCCCTTGGCCCAGCGTGGCAGGCCGTCCTGCTGGGTGGCTGCGCCCTGTGCGCGTGGGCCCGCCGCCGGCCGCGCCCTGACAGCGGCGGGTGCGACCGGGCGCGCTGCCTGCGGCCGTGGCGACCCGCTATCCAGCACCCTTGCCCGCGCCGAGGTCGGCGGGTCGATGGGCTGGGTGGCAGGGAAGGTGCGTGTGACGGTAGGCATGGCGTTAGGAAGGGGTTTTGAGGCCCGGCGCGAATGCTAGTGAGCGAGCTTCGGCGCGCGGGTGTCCAAATGCAAATCCCGGCCGACCGACGGCCGGAAGCGAGGAAGAAGTCACAGCCTCGACAATCGCGGCATGACCGATATCGCTTTTTCCACACTGCCGCTCAGCCCCGCCATGCTGGCCAACCTCGACCAGCTCGGCTACGCGCAGATGACGCCCATCCAGGCCGCCAGCCTGCCGCTGGCCCTCGCGGGCCGCGACGTCATCGGCGAGGCCCAGACAGGCTCCGGCAAGACGGCCGCCTTCGCGCTGGCCTTGCTGCACCGGCTGGACGCCGCCCAGACGCGCGTGCAGGCCCTCGTGCTGTGCCCCACGCGCGAGCTGGCCGACCAGGTCACGCAGGAGATCCGCCGCCTCGCCCGCGCGGCCGACAACATCAAGGTGCTGGCCCTGTGCGGCGGCAGCCCGATGAAGCCGCAGATCGAGAGTCTGTCCTTCGGCGCCCACATTGCCGTCGGCACGCCGGGCCGCCTGATTGACCACCTGGAGCGCGACACGCTGGACCTGTCCGCGCTGAACACGCTGGTGCTGGACGAGGCCGACCGCATGCTGGACATGGGCTTCCTGGACGACATCAAGGCCATCGCCAAGCGCGCGCCGGCCAAGCGCCAGACGCTGCTGTTTTCGGCCACCTTCCCCGAGGGCGTGAGCGAGATTGCGGCCAAGTTCATGCGCGACCCGCAGTCGGTGAAGGTGGCGGGCTCCACGAGCGCCGCTTCGTCGACCATCCGCCAGATCGCCTTCGAGGTGGGCGAGAGCGAGCGCCTGGACGCCGTGCCGCGCCTGCTGCGCGCCTTCCGCCCGGAGTCGACCATCGCCTTCTGCAACACCAAGCAGCAATGCCGCGACCTGGAGGCGGTGCTGGCCGCCCAGGGCTTCATCGCGCTGGCCCTGCATGGCGACCTGGAGCAGCGCGACCGCGACCAGGTGCTCATCCAGTTCGCCAACCGCAGCGCCTCCGTGCTGGTGGCCACCGATGTGGCCGCGCGCGGCCTGGACATCGCCAACCTGGCCTGCGTCATCAACGTTGACATCAGCGCCGACGTGGAGCAGCACGTTCACCGCATCGGCCGCACCGGCCGCGCTGGCGCCGACGGCCTGGCACTCAGCCTGGCCAGCCTGGACGAGATGGGCCGCATCGGCCGCATCGAGCAGCTTCAGGGCGAGGCCTTCGTCTGGCAGCCGCTGAACGGCCTGACCGACGCGCCCGGCGGCCCGCTGCTGCCGGCCATGGACACGCTGCAGATCCTGGGTGGCCGCAAGGAGAAGATCCGCCCCGGCGACATCCTCGGCGCGCTGACCGGTGAAGCCGGTTTTGCCGGCGCGCAGATCGGCAAGATCAATGTCACTGACTTCCACAGTTATGTTGCGGTGCAACGAAACATCGCTGCGGAGGCGGTCAAGCGCCTGTCGGCGGGCAAGCTCAAGGGGCGCAAGGTCAAGGTGAGAAGGCTGGCCGACCTGGCACAGGACTGACCTGCGGAGCGATTCCGCCGGCCGCTTGGGCACGGCACGCCCATAGAATCGGCGCAACAAAGGAGTCCGGGTCTGCGACGGCGGCACCCGGCAACGGCAGTGATCGAGCGACGTCTGCTTCTTGGTGCTGGAGGCTCTCTGCTGTCAGGCGCTTGGCGGCCCGCCCAGGCGCAGGAGCTGGTCGTCACGCTGCGTGCACCGGACAGCGCCGCGGACATGCGCAACGCCTACGTCCGCGACGCCGTGCAGCTGGCGCTGGACAAGACCCGTGGCAGCGACGGCGCCTACCGGCTGGAAAAGTCGGCAGCGATGAACAAGAGCCGCGCGCTGCTGGAGGCGGCCCGGGGCACGGTGCCCAACTACCTCATCGTGACCAGCCCGGAGACGGGCCGCGCGGCCGGGCTGGTGCCCGTGCTGTTCCCCATCCATCTGGGCGTCAACCGCTACCGGGTCTGCTTCGTGCATGCGCCCCGACAGGCGGCCGTGCGCGCGGCCGACAGCCTGGCCGCCGTGGCCGCGCTGCGCCATGTGCAAGGGCGCAACTGGGCCGACGTGGCTGTCATGCGCGCCAACGGCTTCAAGGTGACCGAGGCGAGTACCTACGAGGCCATGTTCGAGCTGGTGGCCGTGGGCCGGGCCGACCTGTTCTGCCGCAGCGTGCAGGAGATAGGCCATGAGATCCAGGCGCATGCGGGCGTCAAGGGCCTGGCTTTGGACGACAGCCTGCTGTTGTCCTACGACCTGCCGCAATATCTCTATACCCACCCCGGCAACCGCTTGGCCATCGACCGGGTCGAGCGCGGCCTGCGCCTGGCCTTTGCCGACGGTTCGTTGCAGGCCCTGCTGCGCCGCTATCTGCAGCCTTCGCTGACCCGGCTGGACCTGCCGCGTCGCAAACTCTTCACGCTGGAGACGCCCAGGCCCGAACGGGTCGAGATGAACGACCGGCCCTTCCAGATCGACCTGCTTCGGCCAGCGGGTCGTTAAGGTCGTGACATCTTGGCGCGTGGCCCGCCCACTGCGGGGGGCTGAGGTGCAGGCTGCGACCTTTTCACGCGCAAGCGGCCAGGGCGGCGCCTAGTCTGCAATCAAGACGAGGTGCCCCATGAACTCACGCCCGATGCCCCTGATGACCGACGACTTCGAGCTGCGCTTCGAGTCCCTGTTCCAGACCGGCCGCGCCCTGGCCTTCCCCTGCGACTCTCAGGGCGGCGTGCGGCTGGACTCGCTGAGCGAGACGGCGTTGCAGAACTACCTGTTCGCGCGCGCCGTCGTCGGCCGCGACTACGCCAGCCCGACAGTCCGTCGCGTCTGACTACTTCGTGAAGCCGTCCTTCAACCCGGTGATCTTGTTGAATACCGGTCTGTCAGCCCTGTGGTCTTCCCGGTCGGTGACGAAGTAGCCATGGCGTTCGAACTGCCAGCGCTGGTCTGCCGCCGCGCCGGCCAGTGAAGGCTCGACGAAGGCCTGCACGACCCGCAGCGAGTTGGGGTTGAGGAACTCGATGAAGTCGCGGCCGCCGGCATCGGGCTGGGCCTCGGCGAACAGGCGCTCGTAAAGGCGCACTTCGGCGGCGACAGCCTCGTGCGCGCCGACCCAGCCAATCGTGCCCTTGACCTTGACCGCATCGGCGCCCGGCGTGCCGCTCTTGGTGTCGGGGATGACGTTGGCCAGAGCGGCGGTGACCTTGCCGTCGGCATCCTTCTCGGCGCCCGTGCATTCGATGATGTAGCCAGCCTTCAGCCGCACCTTGTTGCCCGGGAACAGGCGGAAATAGCCCTTGGGCGGCGTTTCGACGAAGTCCTCGGCCTCGATCCACAACTCCGGACCGAGCGAGAACTTGCGCAGACCGAGCTCGGGCTTGTGCGGGTGGGCGGCGGTCTCGCAAGGCTCGCGGTGCTCGGCGCTGCCGAAGACTTCGGCGTAGTTCGTCAGCTTGAGCTTGAGCGGCTGCAGCACGGCAAAGGCGCGCGGCGCCTGCGGCTCCAGGTCGGCGCGCAAGGCCTGGTCGAGCACGGTGTCGTCGATCCAGGCGTTCTGCTTGCTGGCGCCGGTGGCTTCCACCATCGCACGCACGCTGGCCGGCGTGAAGCCGCGGCGGCGCAGGCCCACCAGCGTCGGCATGCGCGGGTCGTCCCAACCGCTGACGTGGTTCTCCTCCACCAGCTGGCGCAGCTTGCGCTTGCTGGTGACGACGTAGTTCAGGTTCAGGCGGCCGAACTCGATCTGCTGCGGCAGCGGGCGGGCCAGCAGGCCGAGGTCGGCGAGCTGGTTCAGCAGCCAGTCATAGAAGGGCCGCTGGTCCTCGAACTCCAGCGTGCAGATGCTGTGCGTGATGCGCTCCAGCGCGTCCTCGATGGGGTGGGCATAGGTGTACATCGGGTAGATGCACCACTTGCTGCCCGTCGCGTGATGCTCCGCATGCTTGATGCGGTAGAGCGTCGGGTCGCGCAGGTTGATGTTGGGCGAGGCCATGTCGATCCTCGCGCGCAGCACCATGGCGCCGTCGGCATGCTGGCCATCGCGCATCTCGCGGAATCGCGCCAAGTTCTCTTCGGCTGAGCGGCTGCGGAAGGGGCTGTCAACGCCCGGCCGGCCGAAGTCGCCGCGGTTGCCGCGCATGTCGTCGGCGCTCTGCTCGTCCACATAGGCATGGCCGGCGTTGATGAGCGCCTCGGCGGCGGCGTACATGAAGTCGAAGTAGCTGCTGGCCTCGAACAGGTTGCTGCCCCAGCTCCAGCCCAGCCACTGCACCATCTCCTTGATGGCGTTGACGTACTCCAACTCCTCCTTCTCGGGGTTGGTGTCGTCGAAGCGCAGGTGGCAGGCGCCGCCGTAGTCGCGCGCCAGGCCAAAGTTCAGGCAGATGCTCTTGGCGTGGCCGATGTGCAGATAGCCGTTGGGCTCGGGCGGGAAGCGGGTGCGGATGCGCGCCTCGTCCAGCGGGCCGGCGGCGTGGTGGGCGGCGTCGCCCGGCGTGCCGCCGAAGTGGCGGCCCGCGAACGTGCCGGTCTCGAGGTCGTGCTCGATGCGCTGGCGCAGGAAGTTGCTCGCGGGGGCCGTGGGTGAAGCGGGTGCAGCAGGGTTGCTCATCGTCGGCTCTGGAAATGGAAGCGGGCCGTGTTGCAGGCCCGCGATGCCGTCGATTCTAAGGACGACGCTCCACCCTCAGCGGCAGCCGCACATGCGCCAGGCCAATGCTGATCCAGACCGCGACGCTGAAGTAGAGCGTCATCCACACCACCTCGCTGCGCCAGTGCGCCCAGTCGTGCGAAACGGTCCAGCGGCTGGACGCATCGGCAACGCCCGCCGCAACGCTGGTGTAGGCCCGACCGGCAGCCTCGTCGGCCAGCCAGCGTGCCCAGTACATGGGCACGTCGACAAGGAACATATAGGCCGCATAGAGCGTGCCGGCCACGATGACGACGCCCAGCCAGCGCCGCCCACGTGCCGTCGCCTGCGGCCACATCAGCAGCATCGCCACCACGCTGAGCACGGCGGCCGTGCCCCACAGCGTTTCTTCCACGACGTGGCCGATGTTGCGCGTCGTCAGCACGGCGTACCAGGAGTGCAGCTCCGCGATGGCGATCATCGGCAAGATGGCCTGCGCCACCCAGCCGCTGAATCTGTGCCCGGTCGTCAGCGCCGCGCCGCGCAGCAGCAGCGCCCATTGCGCGGCAAAGCTCAGCTCGGCGATGGTGGCCACCGTGCGGCCGACGATGACGCTGGAGGCCCAGGAATCGACCATGACGACGCGCGGCACGTCGAACACCGGCAGAAAGGAGCGGTAGCCACAGCCCAGCACGTACAGCGCCGACAGCAGCAGCTGCAGGCGCTGGTGCGGCCAGGTCGAACCATCCGGCCGGTGGCGGTGCAGCCAGGCGGTGGAGGCCGTCCAGGCGATCAGGTTGAGGCCGGCAATGGCGCAGAGCAGGGTCCACCAATGCAGCGTGGTCGTGTCATTCATGGTGCTTCGGTCTTCTTCGGTGGGCGGCCGGTCTTCACTGGCGCCAGCCGGTCCAGCGCGGCGGCCAGGTCCTTGGGCGTCAGCAGGGCCAGGGCTTGCAGGCCGGCGCGCAGCAGCTCGCTCTTCTTGGCCTCGCGGTGCGCGGCATGCAGGCGGTGCTTGAGTTGAGCTATCAAGGCGTAGTCCGCCTCGGGCATGGTGAAGCCGTCGCGCACAAGCTTCAGGCGTTCCTCGGGAGCGGGTTTGGGTTTGCGGTTCATAACGATGAAAACCGTTTATACGGTTTGCATCGTTTCCCTGCTACCGCGAGTCAGAGTGCTTTGAAACGATTTGCGTGCACTCTGCTCACCGTCAGCTTCTCTGGCCGCTCGCGCAGCTCGAGGAGCACGGTGCCGTTCTCCAGCCGCTGGGCGCGGGCGACGGCGTCGATGTGGACGATGGTGCTGCGGTGCACCTGCCAGAAGCGCGCGGGGTCGAGCTGCGGGGCCAGCTCGCGCAGCGACATGCGCACCCAGTAATCGCGCTCGGCGGTCACGGCGCGCACGTACTTGTCGGCGGCTTCCAGGTAGACGATGTGGTCCACCGGCACAAGTTCGATGGTGTCGCCGACGGCGGCCTGCAGGTGGCGCAGCCGCGGCGCGGGTGCAGTCTGGGCCAGCAACTGGCGCAGCGTGGCCAGCGTGGCGTCGCCCGTCGCTGGTTGAGCCAGGCGGGCCTGCAGCCGGGTCACGCTCTGCGCCAGCCGCTCTGGCGTGACGGGCTTGAGCAGGTAGTCGGCGGCGGCCGCATCGAAGGCCTGCAGCGCGTACTGGTCGTAGGCCGTCACGAAGACGAACAAGGGCAGGGCGCCCCCGTCTTCTGGCCAGTCCTCGCCGATGGCTTGCGCTGCCTCCAGGCCGGTCATGCCCGGCATGCGAATGTCCAGAAAGCAGACCTGCGGCCGGTGGCGCAGCGCCAGCTCCACAGCCGCCGTGCCGCTGCCGGCCTGGGCCACGACCTGCAGCGCGGGCCAGGCGGTGGCCAGCTCGGCACGCAGGTTGTCGGCGAGCAGGGGTTCGTCTTCGGCGATGAGGGCGGTCGTCATGACGGGATCTCGATGCGGGCGACGCTGCCGCCTTCGGTTTGGGGTTTCAGCGCAAAGCTGGCCGCGTCGCCGTAACGATGGGCCAGGCGCTCGCGGACCTGGTTCAAACCAAAGCCGGTGCCAATGCCACTCAGCGCGTTCGCAGTTGCCAGCCCGGCGCCGTTGTCCGCCACCTCCAGCACCAACCGCCCGCCCGCGCGCGAGGCCGACACGCGCAGCTCGCCGCCGGCCACATGCGGCTCCAGCCCGTGCTTGATGGCGTTCTCCACCAGCGGCTGCAGCAGCAGCGGCGGGATGGCGATGCCGCTCAGTTCGGCCGGCAGGTCCAGCTGCACGCTCAGCCGCTCGCCCATGCGCAGCTGCATCAGCGCGAGGTAGTCGGACAGGCGCTCGAACTCGTCGGCCAGGGCGTGTTCGGTCGCACGGCTGGCCTGCAGCGTGGCGCGCAGGAAGTCGATGAGCCGGTCCAGCATGCGCTGGGCTTCGTCGGGCTCCAGCTTGATCAGCACGCGCAGATGCGCCAGCGTGTTGAACAGCATGTGCGGCTCCAGCTGGCTCTGCAGCAGCGTCAGCCGCGCCTCAGCGGCCTGGCGCTGGGCCTCGGCCCGGTCCAGCCTCAGCGCGTTCAGCTTGAACATCCAGAAGAAGACGATCGAACCCAGCACCGACGCCAGCAACGTGAAGGCGATGGACAGCGTGACGCGCCGGTCGCCGACGTTCCAGGGCGCCAGGGAACGCTGGCCGCTCACCAGATCGGCCAGCCACATGCCGCCCGTGTAGCCGGCCATCGAGCCGATCAACACGCAGGGCAGCATCAGGCCCCAGCTGACCCAGGCGCGGCGCAGCACGGCGGCGTCGCCGAAGCGGCGGATCAGTGCGAAGGCCAGTGCGGACTGCAGCAGGGCCACGCAGATGGAGATCTGCACGCCGATGCAGAACGAATAGAGCATGCCCATCCAGAAGCCGTCGCCCCGGAACAGGTAGTTCAGCAGGCCGATGACGACGCAGATGGCGACCGTGCCGCCGAGATGGGTGCGCCAGTCGTACTTGGGCAGTTCAGGCTTCATCGCGCCAGCATCAGGCCGTCATTGCGCAGGCGCCAGTCGGCCGCGACGAACGGGGCCGGCCGCGCGCCAGTGGCGCCAGTTCAGCGCCGGCGGCTGCCACCGCCGCCCAGGATGCTGCCCAGCACACCGCGGATGATCTCGCGGCCCACGGCAGATCCCATGCTGCGCACGGCGGACTGGGCCGCCTTCTCGGCCAGGCCCGGATGCCGCCCACCGCGCGGGCCGGTCGTGCCGAACAGCACGCCCTTGAGGCTGTCCATCAGGCCGCCGCCTTCCTCGGCCGGCGCCGGTGCCGCCGGGCCGCCCTTGAAGACCTGCCCGGCCTCGGCCGCCATACCGCCGCCCGCCGGCGCCGCCGCCTTGCCGCTCAACTTTTCATAGGCGGATTCGCGGTCCAGATGCTTTTCGTAGACGCCCGCCACCAAGGAGTTGGCGATCAGCTGCTGGCGCTGCGCCGGTGTGATCGGCCCGATCTGGCTGCCCGGCGGCAGCACGAAGACGCGCTCCGTCACGCTGGGCCGGCCCTTCTCGTCGAGCAGGCTCACCAGCGCCTCGCCGACCGCCAGCTCCGTGATGGCCGTGGCGATGTCCAGCCCGGGCTTGGCGCGCATCGTGTCGGCGGCGCTCTTGACGGCTTTTTGGTCGCGCGGCGTGAAGGCGCGCAGCGCGTGCTGCACGCGGTTGCCGAGCTGGCCCAGCACGGCGTCTGGAATGTCCAGCGGGTTCTGCGTCACGAAGTAGACGCCCACGCCCTTGGAGCGCACCAGGCGCACCACCAGCTCGATGCGCTCGACCAGCGCGTCGGGCGCGTCCTTGAACAGCAGGTGGGCCTCGTCGAAGAAGAACACCAGCTTCGGCTTGTCCAGGTCGCCCACCTCGGGCAGCGTCTCGAACAGCTCGGAAAGCATCCACAGCAGGAAGGTCGCATACAGGCGCGGCGCGTTCATCAGCTTGTCGGCAGCCAGGACGTTGATGACGCCCAGACCACCTTCCGTCTGCATGAAGTCGGCGATGTTGAGCATGGGCTCGCCGAAGAACTTGTCGCCGCCCTGGGCCTCGATCTGCAGCAGGCCGCGCTGGATGGCGCCGACGCTGGCGGCCGAGACGTTGCCGTACTGCGTCGTGAACTGACTCGCGTTGTCGCCCACGTGCTGCAGCATCGCGCGCAGGTCCTTCAGGTCCAGCAGCAGCAGGCCGTTGTCGTCGGCGATCTTGAACACCATCTGCAGCACGCCGGCCTGGGTCTCGTTCAGCGCCAGCATGCGGGCCAGCAGCAGCGGTCCCATGTCCGACACAGTCGCCCGCACCGGGTGGCCCTGTTCGCCGAAGACGTCCCACAGCGTCGTCGGGCAGGCCAGTTTCTCGGGCGGCTCAATGCCGCGCTCCTTGAGCACGGCGAGCAGCTTCTCGCTGGGGTTGCCGGGCTGGCTGATGCCGGTCAGGTCGCCCTTCACGTCGGCCATGAAAACAGGCACGCCGAGCTTGGAAAAATTCTCGGCCAGCGTCTGCAGGCTGATGGTCTTGCCGGTGCCGGTGGCACCGGTGATGAGGCCGTGGCGGTTGGCCAGGGCGGGCAGCAGCAGGCACTCGATGTCGCCGTGGCGGGCCAGCAGGATGGGATCGGCGGGCATGGGACGTTCTCCGGATCAGGGCAGGGGTGCGCGGCGAGTCTAGCGGCGCTGCCGCGCGCCTCTGTGCGAGGTACCGGAGATGCCGGCCCGCCTATTGCCCGCGGCGCTTGATCAGGCCCAGCAACGCTGCGCCGCCGATCAACAGCAGCGCGGACGCGGGCTCCGGCACTGGCGCCAGCGTCACGCCGGTGACGGCCAGCGCCGACGCGCCGAGCGTGTCCGAGCCGTCGAAAACGCCGAGGCTGACGCTGTGAGCGCCGGCCGTGAGCGGTGCGCTGGTGAAGGTCAGGTAGGCCGTCTCGTCAAACATCGGCGAGGCCGTGCTGCCCAGGAATGTCGCGCTCTTGACGCTCGTCAGCTTGATGAGGGTCGAGTCCAGCACGAGGTAGGCCGTGTCGTCGGCCGGCGCGTCCTGCGGGTCGTCGCTCATGAGCTTCCACTGGAACGTCAGCCGCTCGCCGGCCGCAGCCGTGAAATCGGTGCGCAGCCCGGAACCGACGGTGGCGTTCATTGCGGTGAGCGCCCCGGCGCCGAGGCCGGCAAAGGACTCCAATGTGGCCGCCGCCACGGCGCTGCCGCCGAACAGGAAGCCGGACGTGCCGGCGGTGCCCAGCACGGCCTGGGTGGTGAATCCGGCGGGTGCGGCGCCGAACTGGGCGGTGGTATCCACGGCGACGTTGCCGGTGGTGGTCCAGCCCGTCAGGTCGCCGCTGGCAAAGTCGCCGTTGGTGACGCCGGCGGCGAACGCCGTCGATGCCGCGAAACCAAAGCTCAGCGCGGCCAGGGTGGTCTTCAATGTCTTCATAAGGGTCTCCAAGGAACAGCGGGTGAAGAAAAAAGCCGGGCCGGCGCTATCAGCGCACGGTGCCGACCTGGGTGATCTGCAGCGTGGCCTTCTCGCCGACCTCGAGGCCGGCCTTCACGCAATCGAGTGCGGCCGTGCTGACGCCAGGCTTGAACGACACCGACTGGCGCGAGCGCAGGTTGGTGCAGGTGACCTTGGCAATGTCCAGCCCGCCGATCTGCACGGCGGGCTGCGGCGTGTTGACCAGCGCCACCTGCGAGACTTGCACACGCTCGCCATGCAGGGACACGAGACCGGCCTTTTCGCAATCGAAGCTGCCGTCGCTGTCGACATTCATGCTGACCGACTGCCGCGTGTTGAGGTTGGAGCACACCACCTTGCCGCGGAGCAGGCCGCTCAAGGCCCCGTCGACGGGTTTGGCGCGCTTGCCGGCGACCTGCAGGAAGACGTGGGTGACCAGTTCCTTGTTGACGAAGCTCTTCTTCTCGGCGTCCCACTGCAGCGCGTCGGGCTCGACGACATCGCCCTCCAGGAAGACCGAGGCGCCTGGGAAGGGGTCCGTGGCCAGCGCGCCGATGACGTCGCCGTTCACTTCCTGGGCGCCGACGGTTGCGTCGCCCGTCGCCCGGCTGCGGAACTTGACGCGCACGTTGCGCCCGTCCTTGAGCAGGTTGCCGAGCACGAAGCGTGCTTCGCCCGGCTTTTCGGGCGACCCGGCGGGCAGTTCCATCGCCGTTGGCAATTGCAGCTGGCGCCAGGGGTTGATTTCCTCCTCCTGGATGTCGAACAGCTTCAGCCCGCCTGAAGCGCTGCGCAGCATGCTGTCGATGTGGGCCGGCCGTGGCAGCACGAAGCCGCGCCAGTTGCGCAGCACCAGGTTGGCCGCCGCAAGGTTGGCCAGGCCGAGCGTGAAGGTGCCGTCCGACGACAGCGTGCCGGTGTCGAAGGTGGGCACGCGCGGATGCAGCGGCAGCGCCGAGCCGCCAGCGTCGAGCAGGGTGGCGTTGACGATGACCACCTGATCCGAGGTGTTGACGATGTCTTCCTGCGCGAAATGCGTGCCGATATGGAACTGCTCGGCGCCGCGCACCTGGCCAGCGATGCTGCCCGGCTGGTTCGGGCTGGCCCAGCCCTTGGCCGACTGCCAGGTGACGAAGAAGCGGTTGTAGCTGACGCCCTTGAAAGTCCGCGTGCCCGACGCGGAGACGCTCGGCGCATTCCATGGGCTCAGCGAGCCCAGGTAGGTGGACACCGGCGTGAGCGAGGCGCTGCGGCTGAGCACCTCCATGCGCAGCCGGGACGCGGTGGCGGCGTTCGGGTTGACGAAGTCCCAGTTGGCCAGCGATTGCAGGGTGAGGCCGACGTTGTTGGCCAGGATGCCGAAATCCTGGTCGCTGAAGTGGCGCCGCTGGCTGACGCGGTTGGTGCAGGGCATCGAGGGCCCTGCCGGCATGATGTGGTTGGTGAAGGCGTCCTCGCCGGTGTGCACGACCGCGCTGTGCGAGAGGCCGTAGTTGTGCCCGGCCTCGTGCGCGGCAGTGCCGCCGATGCCCAGGGCCCAGCGGTTCAGCGTGTTGCCGGCGCCCGAGAGTTCGGCGCTGCAGAACACGCCATAGGAGCCGCCGAAGACGCGCGCATGGTCGATGACGTCGGCGTCGCCCGTGTCCACAGCCTCGGCGATGCCGAACAGCGAGGGGTCGGTGTCCGCCCCGATGGCGACGATGTTGCGCCGCCCGGGCGGCAGCACCAGTGAATCGGGGTTGGTCGTCGTCGGCGGCAGCACCTGGACGTTGAACTCGCAGTAGTCGGTGGAGACCACGTCGAAGATGCGATCACGCAATTGCGCCGTGGTGCCGGCGGGTGCGCCGGGCAGCGAGCCGATGGCGAAGGTGCGTGCGGGCGACACGTTGGTCGCGTAGTTCGGGAAGGTCGCGTCGTTGGCGGTCGGGTAGTACAGGAAAAGCTTGTTCGGCTTCATCGCGTCGATGGCGCCGTAGTTGTGATAGCAGGTGGGTGCGGCTTGGAGAGAGGTCGTCAGCGCGGCGGCGGCGAAGCCTCCGGCCAACCTGAAGCGAGCAGGCAAGCGGATCATGGATGTCTCCTGAGAAGGGGTTCCTGGCGGGCAGGACGCAACAAACTTAGGTGCCGGCTTCGGAAGCTTCACTCCCCATCAATGCAGGGAATATTGGCCTCGCTAACGGCTCGATTTAGGGGGGTTGAGCCAGGGGGAGGCGCCGTGAGATGACCCCGCCGGGCCGCAGCGTCGCGCCGGACGCAGCCGGCTGTCGTGGCGCGACCGGGCCGTGAGCAGGAGGCGGCCTCGTAGAATCGAGGGTTGCACGGCAGCTGCGCCGTGCTGCCAAAGGAGCAAGAGCCACATGGCCGGACATTCCAAATGGGCCAACATCCAGCATCGCAAAGGCCGCCAGGACGAGAAGCGCGGCAAGATCTGGACCCGCATCATTCGTGAGATCACTGTTGCTGCGCGCCAGGGCGGCCCCGACGTCAAGGACAACCCGCGTCTGCGCCTGGCCGTCGCGCTGGCCAAGGGCGCCAACATGCCGGCCGACCGCATCAAGTACAACATCGACAAGGCCAGCGGCAACCTCGATGGCCTGACCTATGAAGAGATCCGCTACGAAGGCTATGGCATCGGCGGCGCAGCCATCATGATCGACACGATGACGGACAACAAGGTCCGCACCGTCGCCGAGGTGCGCCATGCCTTCAGCAAGTACGGCGGCAACATGGGCACGGATGGCTCCGTGGCCTTCCAGTTCAAGCATGTCGGGCAGTTGCTGTTCGCGCCGGGCACGTCGGAAGACAAGGTCATGGAAGTGGCGCTGGAGGCCGGCGCAGAGGATGTCATCACCGGCGACGACGGTGCCATCGAGGTGTTGACCTCGCCCGCCGATTACGAAGCCATCAAGGCCGCGCTGGAAGCCGCAGGCCTGGTGCCCGAGCTGTCCGAAGTGACGATGCGCGCCGAGAACACCATCGCGCTGACCGGCGAGGACGCCGAGCGCATGCAGAAGCTGCTGGACGTCATCGAAGACCTCGACGACACGCAAGCGGTCTATCACAACGCGGAAATCGGCTGATGAAAGTTCTGGTCATTGGCAACGGCGGCCGCGAACACGCGCTGGCCTGGAAGCTGGCGCAGGCCGAGCGCGTCGCCCAGGTCTATGTGGCGCCCGGCAACGGCGGCACGGCGCGCGACGAGCGGCTGGAGAACGTGGCCATCTCCGCCACCGACCCGAAAGCGCTGGCCGACTTCGCTGTCGAACACAAGATCACGCTGACGGTTGTCGGCCCCGAGGCGGCGTTGGCCGCAGGTGTCGTCGACGAGTTCCGCGCGCGCGGCTTGCGCATCTTCGGCCCGACCCAGGCTGCCGCCCAGCTCGAAAGCTCCAAGGCCTTCGCCAAGGACTTCATGAAACGCCACGGCATCCCGACGGCGGCCTACGAAACCTTCACCGACCCGGCTGCCGCCCACGCCTATGTGGACGGCCGCGGCGCCCCCATCGTCATCAAGGCCGACGGCCTTGCAGCGGGCAAGGGCGTCGTCGTCGCGACGACCCTGGACGAGGCCCACGAAGCGATCTCGTGGATCCTGGAGGACAACAAGCTCGGCGTGACCCACAACGCTGGCGGTGCGCGGGTCGTAATCGAGGACTTCCTGGCCGGCGAGGAAGCCAGCTTCATCGTCGTCTGCGATGGCAAACACGTCGTGTCGCTCGCCACCAGCCAGGACCACAAGCGCCTGCTCGACGGCGACGAAGGCCCCAACACCGGCGGCATGGGCGCCTATTCGCCCGCGCCCGTCGTCACGCCCAATGTGCATGCCAAGGTCATGCACGAGATCATCAACCCGACCATCGCCGGCATGGCCAAGGACGGCCATCCGTTCACCGGCTTCCTGTACGCCGGGCTGATGATCGACGAGCACGGCCAGCCGCGCACCGTCGAGTTCAACACCCGAATGGGCGATCCCGAGACGCAGCCCATCGTCATGCGGCTCAAGAGCGATCTGTTCGAGCTGCTGATGCACGCGACCGACGGCACGCTGGACGAGGTCGAGCTGCAATGGGACCGCCGCGTCGCCCTGGGTGTCGTGCTTGCCGCCCACGGCTATCCGCTCGATCCGCGCAAGGGCGACGCCATCACCGGCCTGCCCGCCGACGACAGCGAGGCCATGGTCTTCCACGCCGGCACGACCGAGGCCGACGGCAAGCTGCTGACCAGCGGCGGCCGCGTGCTGTGTGTGACGGCGCTCGGCGAGTCTGCCCGCACCGCCGCGCAGAGTGCCTACGAGCTGGCCTCGGGCATCCAGTTCGCTGGCCGGCAATACCGCAGCGACATCGGCCACCGCGCCATCAAGCGTTGAGCACTGCGCCCCTCGTCCTGAACGGGCCGCTGCATCCGCACGGCCGCGAAAGCCGGCTGGCCCGCCGGGTGCTCGGCCTGTTCGGCTGGACGGTGGATGCACCGGGCCTGCCGGCCGAGCAGGGCGTCATCCTGGTCTATCCGCACACGTCCAATTGGGACTTCGTCGTCGGCCTGATGGCCAAGTGGACGCTGGGCCTGCAGCTGCGCTTCTGGGCCAAGGACAGCCTGTTCAGCCTGCCGCTGATCGGCCGCTGGATGCGCTGGATCGGTGGCGTCGCGATCGACCGCCGCAGCCGTCACGGCATCGTCGCCGACACGGTGAGCCAGATGCAGGCCGCCGCCGCGCGTGGCGAGCGTTTCTGGCTGGCCGCCGCGCCCGAGGGCACGCGCTCGCTGACGACCGGCTGGCGCAGCGGCGCCTACCAGGTGGCCGTGCAGGCCGGCGTGCCGGTGGGTCTTTGCTACTTCGATTTCCGCGAGCAGGTCGTGTCGCTGACCCGCTTCGTGCGGCTGACGGGCGACGCGCAGGCTGATTTCGCCGCCTTTGCCGACTACCTCGGCCAGCGCGTGGGCAAACGGCCCGAGCTGGCAAGCCCCATCCGCCCCCGCTCATGAACTCGCAAGCCGTTCGCGACTACCTGCTCGGCCTTCAGCAGCGCATCATTACCGCGCTGGAGGCTGTGGACGGCAACGCCTTTCTCAGCGACGGCTGGACCCGCGAGCCTGGAGGCCGGCTGGAGGGCGACGGTCTGTCGCGCCTCATCGAGGGCGGCGCCGTCTTCGAGCGCGGCGGCGTCAACTTCTCGCACGTCAAGGGCCGCGTGCTGCCGCCCTCGGCCACGCAGCACCGGCCCGAGCTGGCGGGTGCGCCTTTCGAGGCCATGGGCGTGTCGCTGGTGATGCACCCGCACAACCCCTTCGTGCCGACGGTGCACATGAATGTGCGCATGTTCGCGGCGCTGCCGGCCGACGGCCCGGCCGTCACCTGGTTTGGCGGCGGCATGGACCTGACGCCCTACTACGGCTATGAGCGCGATGCCCAACACTTCCACCGGGTGTGCCGCGATGCGCTCGCGCCACATGGGCCTGAGCTGCATCCCAAGTTCAAGGCCTGGTGCGACGACTACTTCTTCCTGAAGCACCGCCAGGAGCCGCGCGGCATCGGCGGCATCTTCCTGGACGACTATGCCGACGGCGGCTTCGACGGCGGCTTCGCCTTGATCCGCTCGGTGGGCGACGCTTTCCTGGCCGCCTATCTGCCCATCGTGGAGCGTCGCCAAGGCTATGCCTATGGTGAGCGCGAGCGCGACTTCCAGGCCTACCGACGAGGCCGTTACGTCGAGTTCAACCTCGTCTGGGATCGCGGCACCTTGTTCGGCCTGCAGTCCGGCGGACGCACTGAATCCATCCTGATGTCCATGCCGCCGCAGGTGAAGTGGCGCTATGACTGGACCCCGGAGCCCGGCACGCCCGAGGCGCGGCTCTATACCGACTTCCTGCGTCCCCGCGACTGGGCCGACGAAACCCCCACCGCACTGTGGCTATGAAGTTGGCTCTTTTCGGCGGCAGCTTTGACCCGCCCCACCTCGGCCATCTGGCCTTTGCCCGCTTCGCGCTGGAGGCGCTGGCGCCCGAGCGCCTGCTCTGGCTGCCCGCCGGCCGGCAGTGGCAGAAGCCCGACCAGGTCATGGCCGCCGGCGTGCATCGGGCCGCAATGATCCGCTGCCTGACCGGTGGCGAGCCTCGCTTTGCCGTCGACGAACGCGAGTTGCACCGCCGCGGCCCCAGCTTCACGGCCGACACGCTGAACGAGTTCAAGGCGGAGTGCCCGGGCGCCGAGCTGATGTTCCTCATCGGCCAGGATCAATACGCCCGCCTGCCCACCTGGTACCGTGCCGAGACCGTGGCCGCGCTCGCCACGCTGGTCGTGGTGCCGCGCGCGGGCGAGTCGGTCGTCACGCCGCCTGGCATGCCGCCGCACCGCCTGCAGGTGCTGAATCTGCCCGAAACCCCGATCTCATCCACCGCCGTGCGCGAGGCTCTCGCCTGCGGCGACGATATTTGCCCCTTGGTGGGCGCCGACGTCGCGAGCTATATTGACTCGCATCGTCTCTACGAGAAGAAGCCCTGAATGGACATTCGCAAGCTGCAACGAGCCATCGTCGATGGTCTCGAGGACGTCAAGGCTCAGAACATCGTCGTGTTCAACACCGAGCACCTGTCGCCCCTGTTCGAGCGCGTCATCATTGCCTCCGGCACCAGCAACCGCCAGACCAAGGCGCTCGCGTCCAGCGTGCGTGAAACGGTCAAGGGCCGCGGCCTGCAGGTCATGCGCACCGAGGGCGAGGACAACGGCGAATGGATCATCGTCGACTGCGGCGCCGCCGTCGTCCATGTAATGCAGCCGAGCATCCGCGACTACTACCACCTTGAAGAGATCTGGGGCGACAAGCCCGTCAAGCTCAAGCTTGGATCGAGCGAGGTCAAGCTGGTCAAGGCGTCAGAGGATGCCTCTGCCAAGCCTGCCAAGAAATCCGGCAAGCCCCTCGGCCCGGTCGGCGTGAAGCAGGCCGCACCGGCGAAGAAGGCAGCGCCCGCCGCCAAGAAGCCGGCGGCCAAGAAGGCACCGCGCGGTGTCGTCAGCGCCAAGACGCCGGCAACCAAGACGATCACGGTCGGCGCGACCAAGCCGGCAGGCAAGAAGCCCGCCGCCAAGAAGGTCGCGGTCAAGACGACGGTCGGCGTGAAGCGGGCGGCGCCTGCGAAGACGGCGACGAGCAAGGTCGTCGCCAGACAAGCCCCGGCCAAGAAGGCGGCTCCGAAGCGCGGCTGATGCGCCTCTTCCTCGTCGCCGTCGGCCAGCGCCAGCCGGCCTGGGCCGACACGGCCTACGAAGACTTCGCCAAGCGTTTCCCGCCCGAACTCAAGCTCGACCTCAAGGCCGTCAAAGCCGAGACGCGCGGCAGCAAGACGGCTGAGCAACTGATGGCGGCGGAGGCTGCGCGCATCGAGGCGGCCTTGCCGAAAGGCGTGCGCCGCATCATCCTGGACGAGCGCGGCGAGCGCCGCACGTCGGTGCAACTGGCCGAGCGTTTGAAGCTGTGGATGGGCGAGGGCCGCGACGCTGCCCTCATCATCGGTGGCCCCGACGGCCTGCATCCCGACCTCAAGGCCACGGCCGACGAGACGCTGCGCCTATCAGACCTGACGCTGCCCCATGCCTTTGCCCGAGTGCTGCTGGCAGAGGGCCTGTACCGTGCCTGGACCGTGACGACCGGACATCCGTATCACCGCGAATGAAGCCCTTCATCTACCTCGCCTCGCAAAGCCCCCGCCGCCGCCAGCTGCTGGCGCAGATAGCCGTAGCGCATGAGCTGCTGCTGCCTGGTGTCGAAGAGGACGCCGAAGCGCTGGAGGCCGTGCAGGCTGGTGAGCTGCCCGAGACTTACTGCGCCCGAGTCACGGCGGCCAAGCTGGACGCGGCGCTTGCGCGCCTGGCTGCTCGCGGCCTGCCGCCTGCGCCCATCCTCTGCGCCGACACCACCGTGGCCGTCGACGACCTCATCCTCGGCAAGCCCGAGGACGACGCCGATGCGCGCCGCATCCTGACGCTGCTGTCAGGCCGCAGCCACCGCGTCATCACGGCCGTCGCGGTTGCGGATGCGACCCGACGCGCAGCGACGCTGAACGTGTCCCACGTTGAGTTTGCGCCGCTGTCTGCGGCCCAGATCGACCGCTACATTGCCAGCCGCGAGCCCTTCGGCAAGGCCGGTGCCTACGCCATCCAAAGCCAGGCGGCCGCCTGGATCGTGAAGATTGCCGGCAGCTATACCGGCATCATGGGGTTGCCCCTCTTTGAGACTGCGGCGCTCTTGGACAAATTCGGCTTTGAGCTTTGACCTCTGCGCCTGCCACGGGCGCAGAGGTCAGCATTCAAAGGTTCGCGATGGAAGACATCCTGATCAACTGGTCGCCGCAGGAAACGCGGGTGGCCGTGGTCGAGAACGGCGCGGTGCAGGAACTGCACGTCGAGCGCACGTTGGAGCGGGGCCTGGTGGGCAACGTCTACCTCGGCAAGGTCGTGCGCGTGCTGCCCGGCATGCAGTCGGCCTTCATCGACATCGGCCTGGAGCGGGCGGCCTTCCTGCATGTCGCCGACCTGCACAGCGCCTCGCAGTTCGGCCACAGCCGGCACCAGAACGCGGATGCGCCACCCACGCCCATCGAGCGCCTCGTCTTCGAGGGCCAGCCGTTGACGGTGCAGGTCATAAAGGACCCCATCGGCACCAAAGGCGCGCGCCTGTCCAGCCAGATCAGCATCGCTGGCCGCATGCTGGTCTTCCTGCCGCAGGATGAACACATCGGCATCAGCCAGAAGATCGGTTCGCCCGAGGCACGCGAGGCGTTGCGCGCGCGCATGGCCGCGCTCGTGGGGACGAAGGAACAGGGCGGTGGCGGCGGCTTCATCCTGCGCACCAACGCGGAAGATGCGTCCGACGAAGAACTGGCCGCGGACATCGCCTACCTCCGCAAGACCTGGCACCAGATCCGCGACAAGGCGCTCACCACACCGTCCGCCAGCCTGCTGCACCAGGACCTCAGCCTCGTCGAGCGCGTACTGCGCGACCTGACCCACGAGCGCACCGCGCACATCCGCATCGACTCGCGCATGCAGTACGACGTGCTGCGCGAGTTCGGCGAGACCTTCATGCCGGCCGCCACGGCCAAGCTGGAGCACTACCGGGGCGAGCGGCCGATCTTCGACCTGTGCAATGTCGACGCCGAGATCGCCCGCGCGCTGATGCGCAAGGTGGAGCTGAAGTCGGGCGGCTCGCTGGTGTTCGACCAGACCGAGGCGATGACGACCGTCGACGTCAACACCGGTGGCTTCGTCGGCGCCAAGAACTTCGACGACACCATCTTCAAGACCAACCTTGAAGCGGCCGGTTCCATCGCCCGTCAGCTGCGCCTGCGCAACCTGGGCGGGATCATCATCGTGGACTTCATCGACATGACCCGCGAGGAGCACCGAACGGCGGTGCTGGCAGAGTTCAAGAAGCAGCTCGGCAAGGACCGCACCAAGGTCACCGTCGGCGGCTTCACTCAGCTGGGCCTGGTGGAGATGACGCGCAAGCGCACGCGCGAGTCGTTGTCGCGCATGCTCTGCGAACCCTGCCCGACCTGCGAGGGCCGGGGCCAGGTGAAGACGGCGCGTTCGGTCTGCTATGACATCCTGCGCGAGATCCTGCGCGAGGCGCGCCAGTTCTCGCCGCGCGAGTTCCGCGTCGTTGCCGCAGCCAACGTCGTCGAGATGATGCTGGACGAAGAGAGCGCCCATCTGGCCGGCCTGTCGGACTTCATCGGCAAGCCGATCTCGCTGACGGCCGAGCCGACCAATCAAACCGAGCACTACGACATCGTGCTGCTGTAGTGGGGATTGCGCCGGACAAGGCTTTGTCTGACGTTACAAGTGCTGCGGCTGCGGCAAAATCGCGCGCCATGCCTGAATCCTTCGCGCCAGTTTCCCGTCGCCGCAGCCTTGCGGCACTTGCTGCCCTCACTGCGGCGCTCGGTGCCGGCCCCGCCCTTGCCCAGGTCCGCATCGACATTGCCGGCACCGGCGGCACGCGCATCCCGGTCGCCATCGTCGACTTCCGCGACGAATCCAAGTCGCCTCAGCCCATTGCCGCCATCATCCGCGCCGACCTGGAGCGGAGCGGCCTGTTCAAGAGCGTCGACGCGCCCGGCGGCATCAGCGAGATCAGCGCCCCCGTCTTTGCCGAATGGAAGGCGCGGCAGGCTGACGGTCTCGTAGCGGGTTCAGTCAACCGGCTGGCCGACGGCCGCCTGGACATCCGCTTCAAGCTCTGGGACGTCGTCAAAGGCGCCGAGATCATCGGCCAGGCGCAGGCCGTGCATCCGGAGGACGCCCGTCTCGCAGCCCATCGCATTGCCGACGTCATCTACGAAAAGCTGACCGGCGAAAAGGGCGTGTTTGCCACGCGCATGGCCTACGTCACCAAGGCCGGCCGCCGTTTCAGCCTCGTCATCGCCGATGCCGATGGCGAGAGCGCCAAGGTCGCGCTGACCAGCCCCGAGCCCATCATTTCCCCTGCCTGGGCGCCCAACGGCCGCGAGCTGGCCTATGTGTCCTTCGAAAGCGGCAAGGCCACTGTGCGTATCCAGGACGTTCAGGCCGGCACGCGCCGCGTACTGGCGGACTTCAAGGGCACCAACAGCGCCCCGGCCTGGTCGCCCGATGGTTCGCAGCTCGTGCTGAGCCTGTCACGCGACGGCGGCACCCAGCTGTTCGTCATCAACCGTGACGGTTCCGGCGTGCGCCGCATCGCTCAAAGCAGCGCGATCGACACCGAGGCCTGCTACTCACCCGATGGCAGCAAGATCTATTTTGTCAGTGACCGCGGCGGCGGCCCGCAGGTCTACCGCATGCCCGCCACGGGCGGCACGGCCGAGCGCGTCACCTTCGGCGGCGGCTACAACATCAGCCCCGCCATCAGTCCTGACGGCCGAACCATGGCCTACATCACGCGCACCGGCGGTGCCTTCCGCCTCAGCGTGATGGACCTTGGCACCGGTCAATCTCAGCAGATCAGCGAAGCCAACGACGACGAGAGCCCGGCGTTCTCGCCCAACGGCAAGCTCATCGTGTATGCGAGTCGCGCCGGCGGCAAGGAAGTGCTGATGACCACCACGCTGGACGGCAAGATCAAGACGCCTTTGCTCGTAACACTGGCCGAGGTTCGCGAACCAACCTGGGGACCGTTTACATCCCAGTAACTTGACAGTTCGCACCATGTTGGACAATGCCCGGCCGCCGGTGCTGCCGGCTACGCTCTTTTCACTCGCCCCCCTGTCTGTGGAGACACTCTAATGAAGATCACCCGCTACGCGCTCACCCTGATTGCCGCTGCTGCCCTCGCTGGTTGCGGCTCCACCGTCAAGCTTGACGAGCCGGCACCGGTCGTCACTGCTCAGCCCACGACTCCCCCGCCCGCCCAGCAGCAAGTCACGACGCCGGCGGTGCCGCAGAGCCAGGTGAAGCCCATCACCCTGGAAGAGCAGCTCAACCAGCAGGTCCAGGGCAAGCGCGTCGTCTACTTCGACTTCGACAGCGACATCGTCAAGGAAGAGTACCGCCCGCTGATTGACGTGCATGCCAAGCGTCTGAACAACAACAAGAAGCTGGCGCTGAGCCTCGAAGGCAACACCGACGAGCGCGGCGGCCGCGAGTACAACTTGGCCCTCGGCCAACGCCGTGCCGAAGCCGTTGCCAAGTCGCTGACGCTGCTCGGCGTGGGCGCCAGCCAGGTCGAAGCCGTCAGCTTCGGCAAGGAGCGTCCGGCAGCCCAAGGCAGCACCGAAGAAGCCTGGTCCAAGAACCGCCGCGTCGAGCTCAAGGACAAGTGATGCGTGGCCTGCGCCTGATGCGACTGACGCTCCTGGCCCTCGCCGCAGGCGCGGCCTTCATGCAGCCGGCTCGCGCCGGCTTGTTCGAGGACGACGAGGCGCGCAAGGCCATCCTTGAGCTTCGCGCCAAGATCCAGGCCAACGACGATGCTGCGAAGCAGCGCGCCGAGCAGCTCAACACGTTGGTCCAGGACCAGCTCCAGCCGCTGCGCCGCAGCATGCTGGAGCTGAACAGCCAGATCGACGCGCTGCGTGGCGAGGTCGCCAAGCTGCGCGGCACCAACGAGCAACTTGCCCGCGACCTGGCCGACACCCAGCGCAAGCTGGTCGACCAGACGCAGTCCGTCGAGGCCCGCCTGAAGCCGCTGGAGCCCCAGAAGGTGGCACTCGACGGCCGGGAGTTCCAGGTTGCACCTGATGAACGCGCGCAGTACGACGCTGCCATCGGCCTGGTGCGCCGCGGCGATTTTGCCGAGGCCGTTGCTGCGCTGAATGCCTTCCTGAAGCGCTATCCCGCCAGCGGCTACACCGACTCGGTGCGCTTCTGGCTTGGCAACGCCCAGTACGGCAAGCGCGATTACAAGGACGCGATCGCCACCTTCAAGACCTTCATCGCCGGCAACCCGGATCACCCGCGTGCCGCCGAAGCCCTGTTGGCGCTGGCCAACTGCCAGGCCGAGCTGAAGGACAACAAGGCCGCTCGCCGCAGCATCGAAGACCTCATCAAGGCCTACCCCGGCACCGAAGCCGCGCAAGCCGGCAAAGAGCGGCTGGCCAGCCTGAGGTGATGGTCGCGGATCAGCTCCACGAGGCTGATCTGGAGCGCCGCTTCGGCGGCCTGCGCCGCCTGCACGGCGACGCCGCCTACCAGCGCCTGCGTACCGCACGTTTCGCGGTCGTCGGCCTTGGCGGCGTCGGCTCCTGGGCCGTCGAGGCGCTGGCCCGCAGCGGCGTTGCCGAGCTGACCCTCATCGACCTGGATCAGGTCTCCGAATCGAACATCAACCGTCAGATCCAGGCGCTCGGGTCGACCGTCGGGATGGCCAAGGCAGAGGCGCTGCGTCTGCGCATCGCCGACATTCACCCCGGATGCGCCGTGCGCGTCATCGAGGAATTTGTCGAGCCCGATAACTGGCCGGCGTTGATCGGTGACGCGGAGTTCGATGGCCTCATCGACTGCTGTGACCAGGTCCGCGCCAAGGCTACGCTGGCCGCCTGGGCGCGCGAACGCAGTCTGCCCTTCGTGACGGTCGGCGCCGCGGGCGGCAAGCGCGAGCCGCATCGCGTGCAACTCGGCGACCTCAGCACCACCACGCACGACCCGCTGCTGGCCTCGCTGCGCCAGCGCTTGCGCAAGCACCACGCCGCGCCGCGCGCGGGCAAGTTGGACGTGGCCTGTGTCTACTCGCTGGAGCCGGTCCACCTGCCCCCGCGCGGCGAGGGCGACACCTGCGACGTTGACGGCAGCCTGAACTGCCACGGCTACGGCTCCAGCGTCACCGTCACGGCGACCTTCGGACTGTGCGCCGCCGCAGAGTTGCAGCGCCTGCATCTGGCTCGTCGATCGGCTTGACGGCGCCCCGACTGAATCTTCTTGCGGGTCCCAAAAAAACCTGCCTATAATGGCGGGCTCTGCTTGACACGGGACGTTAGCTCAGTCGGTAGAGCAGCGGACTTTTAATCCGTTGGTCGCAGGTTCGAATCCTGCACGTCCCACCAAGTTTTTCAGCGCTGATTCGACGGAATCCACGCTACAATCACTGGCTCAGCTCGGTCACCCGGGTTGACTCAGGGCTCTTAGCTCAGTTGGTAGAGCAGCGGACTCTTAATCCGTAGGTCGAGTGTTCGAGTCACTCAGGGCCCACCAAAATTTAAGTAATGAAAACAAGCACTTAGCGCCCAACTAGCCTAGGTGCTTTTTTCTTGCCTGCGAGCATGTAGGCGCTGTGTAGGCATTTCTTGGCAACGCCAGTCTATGCCGTTCAACCTTGCCGAGGGCAGCGTAAGTCGAACTGTGACGGCGACGAGAGGGGTGAGTCAGAAGTGCTAGCTACGGCATCTGGTTGAACAAGGTGACCGGCCGGTGACCGCTTAGGCTGGCTGCTGACGCTGAGTTTTGGCGGCCCCAGCGACCGCTGCCGCGGGCACCGGTCGTTAAAGCTGAGTGACTGCTGCGCCCCCATGATCTGCCCTTCAGCGGAAATCGAGTTTGGGGCGCCCGGAACCCAACGGGCACCGACGGTCAGGGGCTGCTGTCGTGAACTGCGAACTGGTGGTACCGACCCGATGCAGTCCATCGCCTGTTGGTCAGGTGCGGCAGCAAGGTGCCCATAGAAGCCGAAGTTCGAGATCGACGACGGAGGACGGCGCCGCAGCGGTCCCGGCTATCACCCGCCGTTGGTGAGCGACAGGTTCTGGGAACAGATATCCTCTTAGGACAACGGACAGGGAGCGATTCAGATGGGCTCAACAATGACACTGCCACAAGCCAGACTGGAGCTGGCGCTGTGGCAAGCCGATGCCGACATCTCCAGCAGCAGCGATCTCTACATCCGTCTGACGGAGATGGGGCTCCCCTCGGAGGTTGCCATCCGTCTGAAGGCGTTGCTAGAGATCGTCAAACGGATTGGCGACAAAATGATCAGCATCGGCAAGATCATCGCGCTCAAGCTGATCGAGTTCATTGAACAGCATCCCAATCTGGCGACCGGCATCGCGCTGGGCGCGGCGGTTTCGTCGCTTGTCGCATCCATCCCCTTCCTTGGCCCAATCCTGGCTCCCATCGCTTTGCCGCTGGGGATTGCGGTTGGTGCCATCGCCGGCCACCGCGTGGACATGGCCCAGGGCGGGAATATGAACAGCGACTTGGGGCTCATTGCTGTTGCCAGGGACGTGATTGAGATCGCCCGCGAGTTCTTTCAGTTGTTCATCGGCACCCTGACGGCTGTTTCCGCCGAGTTCATTCAGTAACTCTGCGATGGCTCAGCACAAAGAAGTTAGCAAGAAGCAGTTGCTGAAGGTCATCGATGCACTCGAAGCATCACCCTCAGATAGGGTACGGATTCTGGGCGACCTGGGCATCACCTCGGTTGGGATTGGCCTCGGTGCCGCCGCAGCGGGCACCGCGGCTGCCATTGCCGGAGCCACCTCCATTCCTGTGGTCACTACTGCCGCATCGTGGCTGGGCGTAACCGCCGTGGCCGCCACGCCGGTAGGCTGGGTGATCGGGGTGGCATTAGCTGGCGGTGCGTTGGCTTACGGAGTTTCTCGCCTGATCCGGGACGGGGGCCTCTCCGAGGGGCGGAAGCGCGAATTGCTTCAGGTATATAAAGAACGGCTGCAAGAAGTGAAGCACCGGGAGCAGGCTCATGAAATCGCTGCACCGGACCGAAACCGATTCATCACATCCTTGCGCGAGATGATCGAGAAGGATGCGATCACGCCGAAGAAAGCGTTTCAGTTGATCGACGCGGTAGAGCGGGGAGCCATGCCATTGTCGCAGGCGTACTCGCTGGTGGCCGGGCTGCTAGAGCACCCTCACGCACGGTGATGTGTGGTCAGGTGCCAATCAACCAGCTCAGGACCAATGACACTGCAGCGACCGCTTCTCTGCAATCCGTAGGCACATGCCGTCAACCGGTCTGTGTCGAAACGACTCATCACAGAGGGGGCAGCTTACGGGCATCGGACCGTCAACGCCGGCTTTCTGGCGATGAAACCGAAGGGTCGCCGGCAATCAGGCTGATCTGAGTCCTTCGCGTGCGAACTCCACTTTCGCCCGCCTGGGCAGTCGCATCACGACCCGAAGCGGAATTGGCCTAACCGCAGTGAACGGCCGAAAAGCTGACCTTCACGGTTTGAGCTAGGGAAAGTTTGCTAACCCGGGCTGCCCCCGAGTAGCGCACGGTGCAGCTGAGACGATGTCAGCCAAGCCTGCTTGCCAGAGAATGTGAAGAGTCGGAAATACTAAGCGCGACGATACTTTTGCAGTAACCTGCTTGGTCTTGATGCTACGTTAATGCAAATCTGAACAAGTCCCTCGTGGCGCGCAGCGCCACGATTTGAGCGCTCTGCGGCATTGAAAGTCCTAGCCATCGCCTTGCTATCGCTGCGATTTTCGCCTTACAGCGCATCCCAAATCAAGGCACCATGCTTTTGCGGGGACTTATTCGGCGTCGCCTTCAATAACTTGGGCGCAAGCGCGCCCGTTTTCTACATCAACGTGCGGATCAATCATTAGAGGGGATGTCATTGTGTTCAAGGTGAAACTGTATCGCATGATTCACTCGGTCTCGCCATCAAAGGAAGAACTGGAGCAGTTGACAAGTGAAATCCTTCCCTGGCAAAAGCGACGACAGGGTGCGTACAATTTAACAGGGAAGCCATGGTCCCATGCAATTTTTGAAACTGAGCTTCCGTTTGCGCCCTTTCCGGGTTTGCGGTTGGATGTTAATTGTGTGGGTACGCTATATCCGATAGTCAAGGTCGAGTGGCGTGCCTACAACGAGGAGTCGCCACACTTTTACTGCATTTATGAAGATGCATATCCGAATGAACGCCTAACTTACGAGGCTATTCGCGATCACCATAAGGAGAGCGGCTGGACGGTAGCGGAATTCGGAACTGTCAATGATTGATCAGTAGTTCGGGCGTTGAAATCACGTCTCATGCAAGAGAGCGGATGCTATTGAGTCGGCGCCTAAGTATTGAACTCGTCTTCTAGGCGCTCCCTGGGGCGGGGAGCCCCAAAGGTTACGCGCAGACTCAATAGGGGAACAGTGCCGCACGAACAAGTTCGACGGTTCTTGCAGGGCAGAGTGCCGGCGCCAGTGCTGGCTTGACCCACTTTCGGTCTGTTGACCTCCAGTGACCCACCGTCGTAGGACACATTTGCGGGCAGCGGCCACATCTAAGGCGCCCAGTGGAGTTATTTGATAGTTGGCACCATGGGTCAATGGCACACCGGCACAAACACCGCAGGGGTGCCATTGATGTCGGGACTGGCGGTGATGCCTAACCCACAGCGCAAGCGGTGTCGACGTTAATGAGTAGGAATCAATTCAAATCATGCCAATCACGACAATGACTGCGATGTGGAATTTCCTGCAGGTGTATACGCTCACACCTGCAGGACAACAGCGTGCAGTAAACCAGAACAACGAGTGGGGCGGTTACTCGAAGAAGCTGTCCATGCCTGTTTTCACCGGTTGGTTCGATATGGTCAACTACGACAAAGAGAAGAAGACGACGACCGCATTAGTTTGCGATACGGCATGGACGGGCAGACCAGTTGGATTACCAAATCAGGAGCGCTGGCTTCAACACGCTGAAGCTGAAGGGGGAGGATTAGCAGCCTTCTTTATCATCCACGCCGAAGACCCAAATTCCGAAAAGCGAAGTGTTAAATACATAGACGACGACAAAGTCTTCGTTGGGCCCATTGTTCGCGACGGGGGTAAGACCTACATTGTTGGTCAGCCGCGCCTCCTGAAGTGAAATTTCCCTGTCACTGCCATACAGTGCGGCCTGACCATTCGCTTGAGCCGACTCAGAGCTTGAACCGGTTTTGTTGACGCTCCGAGATATTTTCGCGATTCTCGGAAGCCGGGCTACCAGATGACAGCAGCCAGCCTATAGCGGAGAACCAATGACGCGTTGCGATCGGTTCATCCTGGCGTCGCTCTCGCTCGACAAGCTGGTCTCATGGCGAGCTATCGTCGCGCGAGCATGTGCAACCTCTACCACGTCACCCCCTATAGCGATTTCGCCACCTTTATGGCACGGCAGGCGGCGCGTTGGGTCATCCTGGACTACGAGATGCGCACGGTGGCTCCGAACCAGTACGGCGTCTTCTTCCGCGCCGGCGGAGAAGGCGTTATCGGTCAGGTCGGCCAGTGGGGCTTGATTCGACCGGGTCAGCCTGCGCGCATCGACTACCTGGCCAGTAAGATTCCTGGCAAACGGGACCGGCCACGCAGCACAAACAACGCGCGCATCGAAGGCATCGAGAAGAAGATGACCTTCAAGGCAGTTTGGGCCAATGGCCGGCGATGCCTTGTGCCGGCGGCTTGGTACCCAGGAGCGCAATTGGGAGACCGGCAAGAACATCTGGTGGCAGCTCAAGCGCGCCGACGGCGAGCCCTGGATGCTGGCTGGCCTTTGGTTCGAATGGACGGACCTGAAGACCGGCGAGTTGGTACCCAACTTCACCATGCCCACCACCAACTGTGACAGCCATCCGCTGCTCAAGCGGCTGCACAAGCCTGACCCCGAACTGGCGCCCGACGCGCAGGACAAGCGCTCGCTGGCGCATATCGAGCCTTCGAACTGGAATCGCTAGCTAGCTAGCCCTTCTTGTGGCGCGGTGAGTTTCTCGAATTTCGGCCGAACGGCACGCTGTTGATGGCCGCTCGTGTTTGCTTGAAGTAGCTTTCGACAGAGCTCTCGCTCATGTTGCGTTCGAGGTGCCGCTGCTGGATGTCGGCGATAGCACTCTCTATTGGAGCGGTCACCTTCTCCTGTCGATACTTCTCAGCGAGATCCCAACATAGCAGGCCAATCAGCGGGCCTATCAAGCCATCTTTTCGGTTGATCTTGTGCTTTTCAATCAGGCCTTGAAATTCGTCTTCCAGGAAAGCGTTGATTAGGCCATCAGAAACGCGACTACCAGCTGGCGACCATTGGTCCGGCCGACGCATGGCGTACTGGTAGAGCAGCTCCCGCACCTGTCGGTAGACCTCCTCGATGGAAATCTCCATCGCCATGTCAAAGACCATCCCGAATCGCTCGATCGTTCGATCTCCCTCCGTTCGAGTGGCAGCTACTGCCACGCGATCGTCCACTGGAATGTGCCCAACACGCCGGTCGACTTCGAGCAGCGGGACGGCCGCATCCATCGCTATCGCAACCATGCGGTCAGGCGGAACGTCGCTCATGACTGGGGTCGGGTTGCGTTTGCAGTCAATCACTTGGGAGGAGTCGCCCAATGGAAGCGCATCTTCGAGACCTCATCTCAGAGCATGATCGCAACCGGAATCGACAAGGAGGGGATGAAACCTTCTTGGGTCTATCAGCGCAATGACGGCCCTGTAGATGAACATCGGGTCCCCGCTTGGATGGCATCGCAGCAAGGGCGGTCAGCCGAGATTGAGCGGCATGTGCCGACGATGGCACACAGCAAAGACTGCTCCCGCTACGCGGAGATGACCCAGGCAGTGGGCTGCTACCGCTTGGTGTTCGCGCAACCGCGGCAAGAGGACTTGCTTGCGCACCTAATGAAGGTGCGATCTGAACGTGGCGCTCCGCTCCTTGACGCTGATCTGGCAATCAACCTCCGGCCTCCGCTGGCCGGCGCTGGATTGCTTTGACCACGCATTTGGGAACGCGATGTAACCAAAGGGGGCCGATGGCAACAGATACGCTCAACCGGGCGGGCGACGGCCTGCGCCGCCTAGCTAGTTTCGTGCTGGACAGGCACCTTCTGTACGTTGGTGCGCACACCTGGTCGAACCGCACCGCCGAACAGCCGTTGACGGTGCTGTGGGCCGCGCGCACCTTTCATCCGCAGCGCTTCCGCCAATGGGACCTGACTGCGGAGGCGCGCCGTTTCTATGCCGACTTCTTCGGCACGCCCCTCACCGACGCGCAGATCGCGGAAATCCTGAGCGGCGAACTCTAGGCTCGCACCTCCGGCAGAAAAGAGAAGGCCTGACACCGCAGCCAGGTGAACTGAAGGTCAGTGTGTCAGGGCTGCGGCAGCGGCCGGGCGCTGCCGTTCAGGCTGCCCGGCGGGTAGCTGTCGTTGAAGAGCTGCCACACGCGGCCCGACCTGGCCGTCTGCCTGAGGGCTGTGCGCAGCAGGAGCCGGTCGGCTTCATTCAGGCTGTGCCTGGACAGGTAGACGCCGCTCGCCCCCCAGTCCAGTTCCACCAGCGGCTCAACGTGGACCTGCCTGGCGAGCGGAGCGAGGTCTGCCTCCTGCGTCAGCGTGACGATGAGGATGCTGGCCGTCATGACCGTGCCCTGGGCGAGGCCCTGGCGCAGCGCACGGGCGACGCCCGCAGCGTCGGGCTCCTCGACAAGCCGGTGCTGGGCACGCAGCGTGGCGATGGCCTGGTCGTAGGCCGGGCCGTAGGTGAAGCTGCGCACGACCGCCAGCTTGTAGCCGCGCCGGGCGAGCAACTCGGCCAGCGAGCGCGGCGTCTGCCCCTCCCGCTGCAGCGTCACCAGGCTGGCGCGCACCTGCAGCAGGGGGACGAACTCGCCATGGACATCGCGCGAGGCGGCGTGGGCGGCGGGCAGCAGCAGATCGGCCTGGCCGGACTCATACATCTGTTGCAGCCGGGCGCGCGGCACGCGGTGCATCCTGAACTCGCAACCGTGGGCAGCGCCCAGTTCGCGCAGCAGCGTCGGATACAGGCCGCCGACGCGTTCGCCATCGAAGCTGACGCTGACGCCGACCGGCGCCATCGGCACGTCGACCGGCCGGGAGCAGCCGGCCTGCGCCGTGGCAGCCGCCAGCAGGCCCCATGCCCAAACGCCCGATCGCGCCCTTGCATCCATGCCCTCAGCCCCGTCTTGTTTTATGCCGATTGTGAGCCCCTGCGGCCCGGCGTTCCAGCGCGTCGAACAGCAGCTGCACGGCGACGGCCAGCACCGCAGCGGGCAGGGCACCGGCCAGCATCAAGGCGCTGTCGTTGACGGCCAGGCCGGCAACGATGCGCTCGCCCAGGCCGCCGGCGCCGACAAATGCCGCCACCGTGGCCGTGCCCACGTTGGTGACTGCCGCCGTCTTCACGCCGGCCATCAGCGTGGGCAGGGCCAGCGGCAGCTCGATGCTGCGCAAAGCCTGGCTGCGCGTCAGGCCCAGGGCCAGCGCGGCATCAAGCAGGCCGGTGGACACGGCCTGCAGCCCCGCGTGGGTGTTGCGCACGATGGGCAGCAGCGCATAGACGAACAGGGCCAGCAGGGCCGGCACGAAGCCGATGCGGCCCACCAGCGCGATGAGGAAGGCGAGCAGGGCCAGCGAGGGCAGTGTCTGCAGCAGGCCGGTGACGGCCATGACAGGTGCCGCCAGGCGCGGCAGGCGATGCGCCGCAATGCCCAGCGGCACGGCCACCGCAATCGCCAGGGCCAGCGAGCCCAGCACGAGGGCCAGATGCTGGGCGAGCAGCTTGGCAAGATCGGGCGCCAGCAGCCGCGCAACGAAGCCCTGCGGCGCTGCGGTGCCGGTCGCGCCTTGCACAAAGCAACGTGCCACGTCCGCAAACGGCCGGCCTTCCAGCTCGGCGGCCGCGTTGAGCTGGATCATGCGTGCCTCGGTCAGCCGCCCGGCCAGGCCCAGCAGAGGCCGCTCGTCCACTGCCGCGCGCATCAGCAGCACGGCGTCGTAGCGCGGGAAGAAGCTGCGGTCGTCGCGCAGCACGCGCACTGGCTGGCGGGCCAGCTGGGCGTCGGTGGTGTAGACGTCGATGAGGTCGACCTGGCCGCCGGCCAGCGCCTGGTAGGCCAGGCCGTGGTCCAGCCCGCTGCCGGTCTGCAGCGCCAGCCCATAGGCGCGCTGCAGGGCCGGCCAGCCGTCGGCGCGGGCGATGAATTCATGGGACAGGCCAGGCTTGAGCGCCGGCGCCTTGGAGGCCAGCTCCGAGATCGTTGCAATGCCCAGCCGCGCTGCGTCGGCCTCGCGCATCGCCAGCGCATAGCTGTTGTTGAAGCCCAGCGGCACGGCGGCTTTGAGGCCCAGAGGCTTGAGCCCGGCGTTGATCTGCTTCAGCGGCGCCTGCGCATCGGCGGCGGCTTCGCGCTTGAGCAGTTCTCGAACGATGGTGCCGGTGTACTCGGGATAGACGTCGATCTGCCCCTGCTGCAAGGCCGCTGCCAGGATGGCGGTATTGCCCAGGCCCTGGCGGTGCTCGGCGGCGATGCCCTGGCTGGTGAGCGTCTCGCTAACGATTTCTCCGAGCAGATAGCTTTCGGTGAAGCGCTTGGAACCGACCTTGAGCGGTTGGGCATGCGAATTGCCCAAAAGGGTGATCGCGCAAGCCGCAAGGACGAGGCGGAGCAACAGGCGGCAAGTCATGGCGTCATGTTGCCTGAGTCGAAGTAGGTGCCGTCCTACCGTGGCTGCTGCCGGTCTCCGAATGCGAAATCGCAATTGCCCGCATAGAGTTGCGAGCTAACCCCCCAGGAAGGAGCACAAGATGTCCCGCGCCACCGATCATTTGCTGCGTCAGCATCTGGAAAGCCTTGGCGCACACCTGCGTCAATGCCGAATGTCTGACCGCAGCCAACGAGCCCTGTGCTCGCTTGAAGCCATCGATGCCGTCGTCGGCCAGCGCCTGTTCACGACGGTGCTGCTCGGCGGCCTGGTCATGGCGCTTTTCCTCGGAGTCACCGCCTAGCGCCAGGCGGCAAAGCTTGCCGAAGGAAAGGGCGGCCCCGCGGGGCCGCTTTTCTTTTTTACACCTGTGTTTCAAACCAGAGCGGGTTCGGCGCGCAGCACCGAAGCGTGTTCCGAGGCCGGCACCCACAGCTTGAGGTCGCCCGGCACCTCGGCCAGCACCAGCGCGGTGCCCGGCGCGAGAAGGGTATAGCCGGCCGGCACCCTGGCTGCCGCCTGTGCGGATGCCCGTTGCACCAGCACCTCCACCTGGCGGCCCTCCACGGCCAGCCGCACGCGCGCCTGGGACCAGTGCGGTGGCAGGCAGGGCTGCACGCGCAGCTCGCCGTGGCTCAGGCGCACCCCGCAGATCGACTCGACGGCTGCGCGCAGCAGCCAGCCCGCCGCCCCTGTGTACCAGCTCCAGCCGCCACGGCCGGCATGGGGCTGTGCGGTCTCGATGTCGCCGGCCACGGCAAACGGCTCCAGCCCATAGACGGCGCCATGCGCGCCGCGGTGGGCCGGGCTGATGGCCGTGAACGCGGCCCAGGCGCGCTCGGCCTGGCCGAGGCGGGCGCTGGCCATCAGCGCCCAGGTGGCGGCGTGGTTGTACTGGCCGCCGTTCTCGCGCACGCCGCCGGGGTAGGCCTGGATGTAGCCGGCCTCGGGCTGGTGGTCCTTCAAGGGCGGCCACAGCAGGCGCAGCAGGTGGGCGTCGCGGTCGTGCAGCTCGCGCCAGGCGCTGTCCAGGGCCTGCGCGGCGCGCTCGGGGCGAGCGGCGCCGGTCAGCACGGCCCAGGCCTGCACGATGAGGTCGATGCGGCACTCGCTGGCGGTGTGGGTGCCCAGCACCGAGCCGTCGTCGAACCAGCCGCGGCGGTACCACTCGCCGTCCCAGGCGTTGGCGTCCAGGGCGGCGCTGAGCTTGTCGCGCGCGCGCTTCCAGGTCTCGGCCCGCGCTGTTTCTCCGCGGGCGATGGCCATGGGGCGCAGCGCGTCGATGACGGCGCACAGGAAGAAGCCCATCCATAC
Source organism: Roseateles sp. AC306 (assembly GCF_979253795.1). Lineage (NCBI taxonomy): Bacteria > Pseudomonadati > Pseudomonadota > Betaproteobacteria > Burkholderiales > Sphaerotilaceae > Roseateles > Roseateles sp. AC306. The sequence continues at coordinate 308,192 of NZ_CEEDEB010000002.1, read as the reverse complement.
CGACTCGCCGCGCCCCTCGGCGCCGACGCGGTTCATGCCGTCGTTCCAGTCGCCGGTGCCAAACAGCGGCAAGCCATGGGCGCCCACCGGCAGGCTGACGTCGATGGAGCGCGCTGCGTGCTCGTAGAGGCTGGCCGTGTCCGCGCTGATGGCCGGTGTTTCGTAGAGGTCCTCTGCGCCCTCGGGTACGGCGCGGCCTTCGATGAAGGGCAGTTGCTCGTCGGCCAGCGCCGTGTCGCCGGTGCGCTCGGTGTACAGCGCCAGTGCCAGCGCCAACCACAGCCGGTCGTCGGCGAAATGGGTGCGTACGCCGGCACCGGCAGGCTCGTGCCACCAATGCTGCACGTCGCCCTGCGGGAACTGTCGGCGCGCATGGCGGCGGATCTGCTCGGCCAGACGCTCGGGCGCGTGCTGCACCAGCGACATCGCGTCCTGCAGCTGGTCGCGGAAGCCGAACGCGCCGCCGGCCTGGAAGAAGCCCGCGCGGCCCCAGATGCGGCAGGCCAGCACCTGCGTGGGCAGCCAGTGGTTGACGAGGGCGTCGAAGCCCGCATCCGGCGTGGCCACCTGCACGGGGGCGCTCAGGTTGCGCCAGACCTGGCGTTGCGCGGCCAGGCGCTGCAGCGGGTCCACCTTCCAGGCCTCGCGGGCCTGGTCGCGCGCCGCGTTCAGGCTGGGCGCGTGGCCCAGCAGCACGGTCGCGTGCCAGGCGTGGCCGGCTTCCAGGCGCAGCGGCACGGCGAGCAGCGCCGCGGCGTCGGTGTTGGGGCCGGCCTGGCCGTCCAGCGCATGCGGCATGACGAGGCGACCCTCGTCGTCGAACAGCAGGCGCCGGTCACCGCTGGCCTCGATGGCCGCGTTCCACAGCCGCGGCGGATTCAGGTCGGCGGTAAAGCCGGCCTCGTGCGGCCAGGGCCACAGCGCATGGTCCTCGGCCAGGCTGTCGACCTGGTCGGGCGTCACGTCGCCACCGCGCGTCGGCCGCAGCGCCAGCCAGGCGGTGTGGCCGCCGAAGCCGTTCAGGCCGTCGGCCTGCGTGGCCAGCACCAGCAGCGGCACCTCGCTGGCATTGCTGGGCGTCGGCGCCTCGATGCGCGTGACGACGCTGCGGCGCGCGCTGCTGTCCATGCCCAGCTGCCATTGCGCGCCGGCCAGCAGGCGCAGGCGGCGCGGTGCGCTGCCGGGCGCGGCGTGCAGTTCGATCTGGCATTGGCGCACGGCAGCGCTGGCGTCCACCGTCCAGCGCAGGCGCACGACGAGGTTGGGCAGCGTGAAGGCGAGGGCCGTGGCGCCGGGCAGGTGCGCCACGGGCTGGTGGGCGCTGGCGCGGCCCAGCAGCCAGGCGCAGCCGCTGTCCAGGCAGTGCAGGATCAGCCACTCGCCGGGCGTGTCCAGCAGCGCGTCGTTGGACCACGGCGTGATCTGGTGCAGGCGGCTGTTGCCGGCCCAGGCCATGCCGGCGCCGCGCTCCGACACCTGGCAGCCAAAGCTCTCGTTGGCGATGACGTTGACCCAGGGGCGCGGCGGCTGGCTGGCCGGCGCCAGCTCGAACACGCAGGCGCCGCTGGCGGCGTCGAAGTCGTGTGGCGGCTGGGCGGCGCCGGGCTCGGCGGGGCTCCACAACACATGGGTGGCGAGCGCCGCGCGGCGGGCCTTGGCGGCCTGTTCATGCGGCGCGGCGATGCGTTCCAGCTGCTGGGCCAGTGGGCGGCCGTCGGCAAACCAGCGCACGCGGGCGAGCAGGTTCAGCGCGAAGCGGGTGTCGTCCTGCACCGCGCCGTCGGACAGCACATGCAGCCGCGCGCGGCCGCGCTGCTGCTGCTCGGCCAGCGAGCGCAGCGCGCGCGACACCGGCGCCAGGTAGGAGGCCGGTTCGGCGTCCAGCACGACGATGTCCACCGGCAGCGGGCTGCCCTGGGCCTGCAGCAGCGCGCACAGCTCGCGCACCATCAGCACGCCGGTCGTGTCGGCCACGCGGATGAGGATGATGGGCGCGTCGCCCGACACGCCGTGGCGCCACAGCGCGTCGCGCTGGAAGCTGCCTTCCAGCGCCGGCACGCCGTCGCGCGCGGCCTGCGAGGTCAGCAGCGTCTGCAGCGCCAGGCCGGCGCGCCAGGCGCCCGGGGCCAGGCCGGCGCCCTGGGTGCGCACGCCGGCCATGGTGTGGGCCAGCATCAACGTGCGCTCGCGCAGGGCGGTCTGGGCCAGCTTGTCGAGGGCGTGGTTGATCGTCTGCGCCTCGGGCGCGGCGGCCGTGGCGATGGTCAGCGTGATGCGGCCGCCGGGCGGCAGCGTCAGCGCCAGGTGCAGCAGCGAGATGGGGTCGTTGCCGGTGTCCAGCGCGCCGGCCTCGGTGCTCAGGCCGGGCAGGGCGCCGCCGCGCACGGCCTTCGCGTCGGCACGGGCAATGGCCCCGCCGGGCTGGCCGGCGCGGCCGCCACGGGCCAGCCAGTGGGCGCGGTCGGCGCCGGCCTGCAGGCGGTCCAGCCGCGCGCCGCCTTCCACCTCCACGCCGACCAGGGCATGCACCGCGTACAGCGGCGCCTCCTTGTGGCCGCGCGGCAGGCGCTGCCAGTGCAGGGCGCGCTGCTCGGGCGCCCAACGGGCCTGCAGAAAGAGCTTGCCGAAGGCCGGGTGGGCCAGGTCGGCGCGTGCCGGGGCCAGCACGGGCTCGAAGCTGGACACCAGCGCCAGGCGGCGCTCGCGGTCGGACAGGTTGCGCAGCGTGATGCGGCGCAGCTCGACATCGTCCTCCACCGCGACCCAGACCTCGGTGTGCGCATGCAGCTGCTCGCCCTCGGCCGTGAACTGCGCGCTGGCCGGGTGCAGGCGGGCGCTGTAGCGCCACTGCGGGCCGGGCGTGGGCCGCAGCGTGAGCGAGCGCCAGGGGTTGATCTCGGCACCGCCGCGCCAGTGGCCCTCGGCGGTGACGGGCCAGGGCGTGTCCAGGTCGCGCAGATGCAGGTGGTGGCCGAGCAGGTCCTGGGCGAGGTCGTCGTGCCAGCGGTTCACCAGCACCTGCGCGCCGGGCTCGCCGAACATCAGCGCGCCGCCACCGTGCTCGCGCAGCATGGCGGTCAGGCGGCCATGGCCCAGCCAGGCGGTGGCGGGCAGGGCGCGGCCACGCGTGTCGGGCACGACCAGGGAGATGTGGGCGCGGCGCGGCGCGGCGCGCGTGGGCGTGGCAGGCGGCTCCTTCAGCGGCGGCACCTCGTGCGGGGCTCGCTCGTGCAGCAGCCAGCGCACGGCGGACAGGCGCGGCTCCGCGTCGGCCCAGCGCTGCGGCGCACCGCCGCACAACACCTCGGTCAGCGCCACGAGGGCCATGCCCTGGTGGTGGCTCATGGACGTGCCGATGCGCTGCACGCGCGGGCCCACACGCGCCGGCGCGTCCTCGCTGTCGCTTGGCGTCTCGGGCTGGCGGCTGGCGGTGTAGTCCAGCGCCTCCATGAAGCCATGCTCGTGGCGTGCGCCCAGGGCTTGCAGATGACGCAGGTTGGCGACCGCCGCGCGCGGCATCACCATGGTCGCCATCAGGCTGGCATAGGGCGCAATGACGACCTCTTCCGGCGGCGTGTCGCGCAGCGCCAGGGCGGCGTTGCCCTGCGGGCCGTACTGGTAGGCCAGGCTTTCGTCGCGCTTGGCATAGGCGCTCTCGGAGACGCCCCAGGGCAGGCCCTTGGCCTTGGCTGCGCGGATCTGCTCCATGACGGTGGCGCGGGCGGCTTCCTCCAGCGCGCTGCCGGCGGGCTCGTCCAGCACCAGGGACGGCATCAGCATCTCGAACATCGAGCCCGACCAGCTCTTCAGCCCGGTCACGGCGCCGCGCGAGAAGAAGGGCCGGCCCAGCGCACCCCAGTGCGAGGCGGGCAGGTCGCCCTTGGCGATGCCGACAAGGCTGGTCAGGCGGGCCTCGGAGCACAGCAGGTCGTAGTGGTTCTGGTCGAGCCGTTCGCCGCCATGCTCGACCCCCGGGGGCGCGACGGCGCCGATGTGCAGCAGGCGGCGCTGCGTGTCGTAGAGCCAGGTGAAGTCATGCGCCAGCGCCATGGCGCGGGCGCGGTTGGCCACCTCGTCCAGCGCCAGAGCCACCTCGGGCGGCGGCGGGAAGCCGTCGCCACCGCGCGCAAAGCCCTCGCAGGCCGCAGCGACGACGAGCAAGTGGGCGCACAGGTTGCCGCTGTCGACGGCCGACACGTAATGCGGCTCCAGCACGGCCAGGCGCTGCGTGTCCATCCAGTTGTAGAGATGGCCGCGGTGCTTGGGTAGCTTGTCGAGGGTGTCCAGCGTGCGCTTGATGCGCTCCGCCAGGCCCACGTCGTGCAGCCAGCCAAATTCGCGCGCGCAGCAGGCAGATAGCAGATACAAGCCGATGTTCGTGGGCGAGGTGCGGTGGGCGATGGCAATGTCGGGGTCGAACTGCACGTTGTCGGGCGGCAGGTCGTTGTCGTCCTTGGTGACCCAGCGCTCGAACCAGCGCCAGGTGTCGCGCGCCACGCCGAGCAGGTAGTGGCGGCCGTCGTCGTCGATGGCCTCACGGCGCGGCCGGGCACGCGGCCGGCTGGCCAGCGCAATCCACAGCGGCGACAGCAGCCAGGCGGTCAGCAACGGCAGCGCGATGTGCCAGGCGACGTCCAGGCCGATGAAGTTGGCGTTGACCAGCAGCGTGATGAGCACGCCGGTGGCCAGCGTGAGCTTGCGGTGCTGGCGCCACAGCGGCAGCCAGTCGGTGCGGGCGGCGGCTTCCGCCGCGTCGGCCGTCGTCCACTCCAGCAGGCCGCGGTGCGTGACCTTCTGGCGCCAGACGGCGCGGGCGATGGCGTCCAGCTGCAGCCACGTCGTGGCCGGCAGCATGGCCAGGTGCCACGCCGTGCCCGCCGCCGTGCGGCTCAGCTCGATCGCGGCCTGGCGGTAGAAGCGCGGCAGCGAGATGCGGTCACGCGCCGGCGCGCAGGCGGCCAGCGCGCCCATCAGCGGCCCGACGCCGAACGCCGCTGCCACGGCGGCAAGCGCCCAGCCCGGCGACAGGCCCAGGCCCAGCCAAGACGTGATCAGCAGCAGCAGCGAAGCGGGCGCGACGAGGCTGCGGCGCAGGTTGTCCAGCATCTTCCAGACGTGGATGGCGCGCAGGCCCCAGCGGCGCGGGTGGTAGATGAAAGGCAGCAGCTGCCAGTCGCCACGCGTCCAGCGGTGGATGCGCGCGGCGGCCACGTCGGCATGCATGGGCGCGGCCTCCACCAGCACCACGTCGCTGACGCCGGCGCAGCGCATCAGCGAGCCTTCCAGCAGGTCGTGGCTCAAGACCTGGCCTTCCGGCAGGCGGTGGGCCAGCACCTGGGCGGCGGCCTGCACGTCGATCAGCCCCTTGCCGGTGGCGCTGCCTTCGTCGAACAGGTCCTGGTAGACCTCGGAGGCGGCGTTGCTGTACGGGTCCAGCCCGGGCTGGCCAGCGAACAGGCTATGGAACCAGGTGCCGTGCACGGTGGAGCTGCCGGCGGCCGTGGCCAGCGGCGTGGCGATGCGCGGCTGCAGCATGCCGTGGCCATGCACGACGGTGACGGCGCCGCGCGGGGAGGTCTGCACACGCGGGCGGTTCAGCGGGTGGGCGGCGATGGCGACCAGCTCACGCAGGGTGCCCGGGGGCAGGGCGGTGTCGCTGTCCAGCGTGACGAGATGGCGGATGCCGGGCGCGGGTGTGGACAGGGCGCCGAGGTCGACGAAGCGGTCGGGCAGCGTTTCTGGATCGTTGCCAGCCAGCAGCACGACCAAGGCTTCGGTCTTGCCGCGCTTGCGCTCCCAACCGATCCACTTCTGCTCGGTCTCGCTCCAGCGGCGCTCGCGGTGCAGCAGCAGGAAGCGCGGCAGGCCGCCGCAGCTCGGCCCGTAGCGCTGGTTCAGGGCGTCGACGCCAGCGCGCGCCCGGGCCAGCAGCTCGCTGTCCTGCGGCAGGTGCTCGGCCTTGGCGTCGCCAAAGTCGCTGAGCAGCGCGAACTGGGCTTCGCCCTCGAGGTTGGCGAGATGGTGGCGCTCCAGCTGTGCCAGGAGCGTCGCGATGCCCTTGGCGCGCGTCAGCATGCAGGGGATGACGACGAGGGTGCGCGCCTCGGCCGGGATGCCGCCTGGCCAGGACAGGCGCGGCAGCCGCAGTGGCCGGGAGCTTTCACTGATCAGGCGGTTGGCCAACGCCACGATGGCCTCGCTGGCAGGCAGCGCCGCCAGCAGCGCGGCGGCCACCGTCATCGGCCAGCCGGCGTCGCGCGGCAGGCCCAGCGCGAGCAGCAAGGTCATCGCCGCAGCGCTCAGCAGCGCCAGGCTGGTCAGGTAGACCGCGGTGCGGTGGCGCAGCAATGCCGCGCTCGCACGCTCGGCCCAGAAATCGCGGATGCGCAGCGCTTCCAGCAACTGCGGCCGGCCGCGGCCGGTCAGCCAGTGCAGCGGCGCGCGCTCGGCGGCGTCGGCGGCCCAGGCCGGGTCGTTGCACAGCCCGCGCAGCACTTCGGCCACATCGGCCTCGGGCAGGTTGTGCCGGGCCGCCAGCGCCTCGATGGCATGCACGGCGCGGTCCTGGCTGCTGTCCTGCTCCTGGCGGTAGACGTCGACCCGATTCAGCGCCTTCAGCGCCGGATGCACGGTCTCGAACAGGCTGGCCCAATCGGCCGCGCCCAGCCGGCGCAGGCTGCCGATGGCGTTGCGGATGCTCTGGTGGTCGGCCGCGCTCTCGGTCTGCTCGGCGGCCTGTGCAGCGGCGGCATCAGGCAGCAGGCCGGTGATCCAGTCGCGTGCCGCCACCCAGGACGAATCGGGGCTGTCGCGCTCATCGTCCTCGATGGGCTGGCCGAGGGCGCGGTCCACCAGGCGATCATGCAGACGCAGGGCCAGCGCCTGCACGGCGGGGTCGCGTGGCCAGCGAGCCTCCCAATCGGCGAGCTGCCGGCGCACGGCATCGGCGCCGAGCTGCGGCAACGCCTCGAAAAGTGCCTGGGCCCCGCGCCGCCCGAGATGACGCCAGGCGGCGCGCTCCGCCAGGCGGCGCAGGTTCTCCACCAGCACGACGCGCAGCGTGGACGGCAGCGCCCACAGCTCGCGCAGCGTCAGCGCCTGGGCCTCGTGATGGCCGTCCAGGAAATGCTGCATCAGCGTCATGTCCAGCGCGCTGTCGGCGTGCGCCACCCAGGCCCAGGCCACGCCGTAGACACGCGGCAAGCCTTGCAGCGGCTCGTCAGCCAGGCGCGGCAGGCGCTGGAAGTAGCTGCGCGGCAGGTCGTGCAGCACCTCGTCGAGCTGCTGCTGCACCAGGCGGGCGTTGTCCAGCAGCCAGGCGTGGGCGGGGTCGGTGTCGGCCTGCAGGCCATGCTCGGACAGCACCTCCAGCGCGGCGTCCCAGACCTGCAGATTGCTCTTCAGGCGCGGGAAGAACGGGCGCGGCTTGCGGCTGTCATCCTCGACGCGCTGGGCCGCGGCCAGGCTGCGGCCATGCTCGGCAAAACGCTCCGCGCCGAACTGCACGGCCCGCACCACCGGCGCCGCCGCTCCCGGGCCTGCGGCCACGCGGAGAAAGTCGGTCGCGGCACCCCCCGGTGTCAGGTCTTGCGGCGGGGGTGCGGGCGTGAGGGGGGACGGCTCGGTCATGCTTGCACTGTCCACGCGGGCGCGCGGCTACGGCGACGGCATGCGTGCCGAGCGGATGTCAGTGCAGTCCTACAGGTAGGGCGACATGCTCAGCCTTCGCTCGCCATGCGGAAATTGACCCGTTTTGGGGCCGTCGAACTAGGGGTGATGCTCAGCCCCGGGCTCGAAGGCGGCGCGCCAGCTCGGCGTACTCCGCCGCCACCCGGGCCGGCGTCGCATCCGCCAAGTGGGCGCGCAGCACCCGCCGGAGCGTCTCCGGCTGCGGCGTCAGCGGGCCGGCGAAGCGGATGTGCTCGTCGTCGGCGATCAACAGCGTCGGGAAGGTCTCGATGTCCAGGTCGCCGATCAGCTCCGCCTCGTCCTCGATGTCGATCCAGCGGATGCGCAGGCCGGCCTGCGGCAGTTCGGCGCAAGCGACTTCAAAGATTTGTTGATAGGACTCACAGGTGCGGCACCAGGCGGCGCAGAGGCAGGCGACGTGGACGGTCATGGGACGGCATGGTGCCATGGTGGCAGCCCGCCCTGCGGCAGCGTGGGAATCAGCCGGCCAGAGGCAATTCAACCCGCGCATCCAGCCCGGCAACGCGACCGTCATCCAGGCGGTTGCTCAAGGCCAGTTGCCCACCCAGCGACTGCACCAGCGCCTGGCAGATGGCCAGCCCGAGCCCGGAGCCCTTGCTGGCGTGGCCGACGGCAAAGGGCAGGAAGAGGCGCTGCTGCTGCTCGGCCGTCAGGCCCGTACCGCTGTCGGCGATGAGCAACCGTGCCTCGCCCGCCTGAGCGGTCAGCGCGATGCTCAGGCCTCCATTTGCCGGTGTGTGCTGGATGGCGTTATGCAGCAGGTTGCGCGTCAGCTCGCGCAGCGCCCATTCATGGCTGGCAATGGCTGCCGGCTCGGTGTGGATGTCGAAGTCCAGCCCCTGCTTGGCGATCAGCGGGGCCAGGTCCAGCGCCACGGCACGCACGATCTCGGCCCAGTCCTGCGTCGGCATGGCCTCGCCCTGCTGGCGCATCTGCTCGGCGCGGGCCAGGGCCAGCATCTGGTTGGCGAGTTCGGTGGCGCGGGCCACGGTCATGTCAATCTCGGCCAGCGCCTGCAGCGGCTCCACGTCGCCCTGGCGGGCCGACTGCACCTGCACCTTGAGCACGGCCAGCGGCGTGCGCAACTGGTGCGAGGCATCGCGCACAAAGCGCCTCTGGTGCTCCAGAAGCCGCGCCTGGCGGGCCAGCGCGTCGTTGGTGGCGACGATCAGCGGCGCCAGCTCGGCCGGCATGTCGGGCGCCTGCAGCGGGCTGAGGTCATCGGCGTCGCGGGCCTGCAGGGCGGCGCTGAGCTCGCGCACCGGCCGCGTGGCACGCTGCACCACGGCCCAGACGACGATGGCGATGACGGCCAACAGTGCCGCCTGCCGCCACAGCGTGTGCAGCAGGACCTGGCGTGCCAGGCTGCGGCGGAGCGCCAGCGTCTCGGCGACCTGGATGGTGGCCTGGCCCATGCCGGTCTGCCCAGCCACCGGCTGCACCAGCACGGCCATGCGCACCGGCTCGCCGCGGAAGGTGTCGTCGTAGAAATCCACCAGCGCGGGGTAGGCCGCCTGGTCGGGCAGCTTGCCCTGCCAGGCGGGCAGGTCGTCGTAGCCCGACACCATCTCGCCCTGGAAGCCCAGCACCTTGAAGTAGAGCCGGCTGCGGCTGTCGGTCTCGAAGGCCTCCAGCGCCGCATAGGGCACGGCCGCCACGAGCCGGGCCTGGTCGCCGCTGCCGTCCACGCCCAGCAGCTCGCCGATCGACTTGGCCGACGCCAGCAGCGTGCGGTCGTAGGCCGTGTCGACGGCGCGCAAGGTGTCGCGGTACAGGCTGAGCGTGTTCAGCGTCACCAGCAGGCCCACCGGCAGCAGGATGCCCCACAGCAGGCGGCTGCGCATGGACAGGCGGCCCAGGCGCCTGGCGAAGTCAATCATCGGCTTGCAGCAGGTAGCCCAGGCCGCGCAGCGTGACGAGTTTGGCGCCCGTCGTGGCGAGGCGCTTGCGCAGCCGGTAGGCCACCACCTCGATGGCATCGGGCTGGGCATCGGCAGCGTCGGCAAAGACGAGGTCGAAAAGCTTGTCCTTGGCCACCGCCTGGCCGGGCCGCACCAGCAGCGCGCGCAGCAACGCGGTCTCGCGCGGCGGCAGGTCCAGCGGCTGGCCCTGGTGGACGACGGCGCCGCTTTCCCCGTCCACGCGCAGCCCGCAGAAGCTGGGCGACTCGGCGGCACGGAAGCCCTCGCTCGCCTGACCCTGGCGTCGCAACAGCGCGCGGATGCGGGCCTCCAGTTCGTCCAGGTCGAAGGGCTTGGGCAGGTAGTCGTCGGCGCCGGTGTTCAGGCCCAGGATCTTGTCGCCCAGCGTGCCGCGCGCCGTGATGATGATGACTGGCGTGGCGAGGCCTTCGGCGCGCGCCTGGCTCAGCACGTCCAGGCCGTCCAGGCCGGGCATGGACAGGTCCAGCAGCACGACGTCGGGCACGCTCGCGCGCCAGCGGCTCAGGGCCTTGGCACCGTCGTCGCAGATGCCGACCTTGAAGCCGCGACGCTCGAAGGAGCGCTGCAGCGTGGTCTGCATGGCGGCGTTGTCTTCGATCACCAGCAGCTTCATGGGCCGGGAGGCTAGCACCGGGTCACCTGATGGTCGGAGCTAAGGTTTACCCCGACGGATTGGACAGCCGAATGACAGCCTGACCGTCGAGGATGGCCCCCAAGAAGCAAAGGCTTCTTACGCTGCACGCCAGCGCGTGGGCCCCCCAGAATGGCCCCTTCCAAGACCAAGGAGACAAGCATGCGTCGAGACACCTTTCTGAAGTCCCTCGCGGCCCTGGCCGCCACCGGCGCGTTTCCGCTGGCCGCCCAGGCAGCCGGCGTGCCGGTGAAGATGATGATCCCCGCCAACCCGGGCGGCGGCTGGGACACCACCGGCCGCGCCTTCGGCAAGGCACTCCAGGACGCAGGTGCCGCGTCCTCCGTGCAGTACGAAAACAAGGGCGGCGCGGCCGGTGCGCTGGGCCTGGCCCAGTTCGTCAACGCCAGCAAGGGCGACCCGCATTCGCTGCTGGTCATGGGCGCCGTGATGCTGGGCGGCATCATCACCGGCAAGCCGCCGGTGAGCCTGTCGCAGGCCACGCCGATTGCCCGCCTCATCAGTGAGTACAACGTCTATGTCGTGCATGCGGCCTCGCCGCTGAAGACGATGAAGGACGTGGTCGACCAGCTCAAGAAGGACCCCGGCAGCGTCAAGTGGGGCGGCGGTTCGCGCGGCGCCACCGAGCACATCGCCGCGGCCATGATCGCCCGCGACGTGGGCGTAGATGCCGCCAAGATCAACTACGTGCCCTTCCGCGGCGGCGGCGAGGCGACGGCGGCCATCCTGGGCGGCAACGTCACCATCGGCGGCAGCGGCTTCAGCGAGTTCCAGCCTTATCTGGACAGCGGCAAGATGCGCGCCCTCGCCGTCACGGCGCCGGCCCGCATCAAGGGCCTGAACGCGCCGACGTTGAAGGAGCTGGGCATCGACGTCGAGATCGGCAACTGGCGTGGCGTCTATGCGCCTCCCGGCATCACGGCCGAGCAGCGCAAGGCGCTGACGGACATGGTCGTGCAGGCCACCAAGAGCAAGAGCTGGGCGGAGTCCATCGAGAAGAACGGCTGGACGCCGGCGCTGCTGGCAGGCCCGGAGTTCGACGCCTTCGTCGACAAGGAGTTCGCGACGCTGCGCGCGATCATGGTCAAGTCCGGAATGATCTAGAGCCCCTCGCCTGGCCCGCCGCGCTGAACGCGGGCGGGCCAGTCGATCCCCCGAGGGGATGGCGATGCTCGCGGCATTCAGCCGCTCGCACATCGCCACAGCGGGCCGGCTTGGGAGCGGCCCGGCGCTCGGCCCGAATACCAATACGGAGATGTCCTCGATGAGCGGTCTTCCTTCCACATCTGGACAGGCGCTGGTGGGCGTCGGCGTCCTCGCAGTTGGCGCCGTCATGGCGTTCGGCGCCACCTTCATCTCCTCTGACGCGGGCTATGCCGGCGTCGGCCCCAACGCGCTGCCATGGCTGGTGTCGGTCGTGCTGATGATCTGCGGCGCCTGGCTGGTGTGGGAGGCGCGCAGCGGCGGCTATCGCGAGATGGACGAGCCGTCCGGTGCCGAGCGTGGCGACTGGCAGGCGGTGGCCTGGGTGGTGGCCGGCGTGGTGGCCAATGCCAGCCTCATCACGACCATCGGTTTCATCCTGTCCTGCGGCCTGTGCTTCGCGCTCGCGGTGCGTGGCCTGCGCATGGCGGAGGGCAAGGCCGGCGGGGGTGCCAAGCGCAGCGCCATCGACCTGCTCACCGGCGTCGCCATCGCGGCCCCGGTGTTCTGGATGTTCACCAAGCTGCTCGCCATCAATCTGCCCGGCCTGACGGCCAGCGGCTGGCTCTGAAGGAACGCTCACATGCTCGACCTCTGGAACCAACTGATGGGCGGCTTTGCCACCGCTGGCACGCCCATCAACCTGCTGTGGGCCTTTCTCGGCTGCGTCATCGGCACCGGCATCGGCGTGCTGCCCGGCCTCGGCCCGGCGGTCACGGTCGCCATGCTGCTGCCCATCACCTCGCAGGTCGAGCCGACCGCGTCGATGATCTTCTTCGCCGGCATCTACTACGGCGCGATGTACGGCGGCTCGACGACGTCCATCCTGCTCAACACGCCCGGCGAGACGGGCACGATGGTGACGGCGCTGGAAGGCTTCAAGATGGCCAAGAGCGGCCGTGCCGGCGCGGCGCTGGCCACGGCGGCCATCGGCTCCTTCGTGGCCGGCACCATCGCGACGGTGCTCGTCACCTTGTTCGCGCCGATCGTGGCGGATTTCGCTGTCACGCTGGGCCCGCCGGAGTACTTCCTGCTGATGCTGCTGGCGTTCACCACCGTCAGCGCAGTGCTGGGCAAGAGCACGCTGCGCGGCATGACGGCGCTCTTCATCGGCCTGGCGCTGGGCCTGATTGGGCTGGACCAGATCACCGGCCAGGTGCGCTACACGGCGGGCGTGCCGGAGTTCATGGACGGCATCGAGACCGTGCTCGTGGCCGTCGGCCTGTTCGCGGTCGGCGAGACGCTCTACATGGCGCTCTATGAAGGCCGCAGCAAGCAGGAGATCAACAAGCTGAGCAGCGTGCACATGACGAAGAAGGAGTGGAAACGCTCCATCCCGGCCTGGCTGCGCGGCACTTTCATCGGCTTCCCGTTCGGCACCATCCCGGCGGGCGGCTCGGAGATCCCGACCTTTCTCAGCTACGCCGTCGAGCGCAAGCTCAGCCCGCACAAGGAAGAGTTCGGCACGACCGGCGCCATCGAAGGTGTGGCCGGCCCGGAGGCCGCCAACAACGCCGCCGTGACGGCCACCCTCGTGCCGCTGCTGACGCTGGGCATTCCGACCTCGGTCACGGCCGCCATCCTGCTCAGCGCATTGCAGAACTACGGCATCCAGGCCGGCCCGCAGCTGTTCACCACGTCCTCCACGCTGGTGTGGGCGCTGATCGCCTCGCTCTACATCGGCAACGTGATGCTGCTGGTGCTGAACCTGCCGCTGGTGGGCCTGTGGGTCAAGCTGCTCAAGATCCCGAAGCCGCAGCTCTATGCGGGCATCCTGATCTTCGCCACGGTGGGCGTTTACGGCATGCGCCAGAGCGCGTTCGACCTGTTCCTGATGCTGGCCCTGGGCCTGATGGGCGTCGCCATGCGGCGCTTCGACTTCCCGACCGCACCGGTCGTCGTCGGCATGATCCTCGGGCCGCTGGCCGAGGCGCAGGGGCGCAATGCGCTGTCCATCGGCAGCGGCAACTGGGGCGTGTTCGTCGAGCGGCCGATGTCGATGGGTCTGTTGGTGCTGCTGGCTGCGGTGCTGGTGGTGCCCCGGCTGTACAAGCTGATCCGACGTTGATCCGGCATTTCGCGCCTGTCGGCATCGGCCTACATGCAGAGGGGCCGCGCGCCGGCCTGCATGTCCGTCGGGCTGCCCTGCAATGAAGCCATTGCAGGGGTATCGCGATGGCAGAAGGACTCGGACACACGCTTCAGGCTTCTCCGGCTGAAGGGGCGCAGCGCGCGCTGAAGGAGGCGTCGCGCTGGTCGGTCGGCACGTGGTGGAAGCTCATCAAGGACGCGCTGAGCAGCTGGCTCGACGACTACGCGCCGAGCATGGGCGCCGCGTTGTCGTACTACACGGTGTTTTCGCTGGCGCCGCTGCTGGTCATCGTGGTGTCGCTCGCAGGGCTGGTGTTCGGCACGGAGGCCGTCCGGGGCGAGATCTTCGGGCAGATCGCGGGTCTGATGGGCGCGGAGGCGGCCAAGGCGGTCGAGGACATGCTGGCCGCCATGAGCAAACCCAGCACCGGCGTTCTCGGCACCGTCGCGGGTGTTGCGGTGCTGCTGATCGGCGCAACCACCGTTTTCGGCGAGCTCCAGGACGCGCTCGACCGCATCTGGCGCGCGCCGGTGCGGCAGAAGACGAGCGGCATCTGGTCGCTGGTGCGGCAGCGCCTGCTGTCCTTCGGCATGATCCTCGGCATCGCCTTCCTGCTGCTCGTCTCGCTGGTGGCGGGCGCGGCCATCTCCGCCTTGGGCAAGTGGTGGGGCGGCTGGTTCGAAGGCTGGGAGGTGGTGGCCCAGATCGTCAACGTGGTGCTCGGCTTTGCGCTGACCACGGCGGTGTTCGCCCTCATCTACAAGGTCATGCCGCGCGTCAAGGTCGGCTGGGGCGACGTGTGGGTGGGTGCCGCCGTCACGGCGCTGCTGTTCACCATCGGCCGCTTCCTCATCGGCCTGTACATCGGCAAGACCGGTGTGGCCAGCGGCTTCGGCGCGGCGGGCTCGGTGGCGGTGGTCTTCGTGTGGGTCTACTACTCGGCGCAGATCTTTCTGGTGGGCGCCGAGTTCACCTGGGTCTACGCCCAACGGCTGGGCTCGCGGCGCGGCATGGCGGCGGTGGAGCGGCGAGTCTCAATCCAGCCGACGGCTCAGGAAAGGTGACCCGGCCACACCGAAGCGCCAGGGCAGCTCGGCCGCCTTGGTGATGCCGATGCGGGCGCCGGTGGCGATGTCCACGAACTTCGTTGGCGCGCGCAGCTCGAAGGGTGGCCGGTCCAGGGCGAGCCCGTCCAGCGCCTTGTCGATGCCCAGCGCCTGGCCAAGGCGGCCGGGGCCCGAAGCGATCAGGCGCGGCTGCGCCGTCCGGCGGCGTTCGCTCATCACGTCGATGCCGTGCGTCGGTTCCAGCGCGCGGATCAGTACGGCCGCGCCGTGGCCGGCTTCACGGCAGACGAAGTTCAGGCACCAGTGCAGGCCGTAGATCAGGTAGACGTAGGCATGGCCCGGTGGGCCGAACATCGCGCCGTTGCGAGCCGTGGGGCCCTTGAAGCTGTGTGACGCGGGGTCGTCCAGGTCATAGGCCTCGGTCTCGACGATGACGCCGCCGACGCCGTCCACGAGCAGCGTCCAGCCCAGCAACTGCTGGGCGAGGGCGACGGGACTGTCTCCAAAGTTCAGTGTCATGGCGCAAGCGGGGCAAGCCGCTTGCCATTCTCCGGGTTACGCGATTGCCGGATGGCCAATGATGTGCCGCAGCACCCTGTCTTCCAGTTCGGCGAACCCCGGCGCGGCGCGCGAGCGTGAGCGGGGCAGCGTCACCGCCGCGTCCAGCGCAATGCCGCCGCGGTCGATGAGCAGCACGCGGTCGGCCAGAGCCACGGCTTCGGCCACGTCGTGCGTGACCAGCAGCGCCGTGAAGCCGTGCCGCTGCCACAACTGCTCGATGAGGCGGTGCATCTCCAACCGCGTCAGCGCGTCCAGCGCGCCGAGCGGCTCGTCCAGCAGCAGCAGGCGCGGGCGGTGCACCAGCGCGCGTGCCAGGGCGACGCGCTGGCGCTGGCCGCCCGAGAGCGTCGCCGGCCATTCGTCGCCGCGCCCGGCCAGGCCGACCTGGGCCAGCGCCTCCATCGCGCGGGCCTTGGCGTCGCGGCCGGTGAGGCCGAGGGCCACGTTGTCGACGACGCGCTTCCAGGGCAGCAGGCGGGCGTCCTGGAACATCAGCCGGCGTTCGCTGTCCGTGCCGGCCTCGACGATGCCGGCGCTCGGCGCGTCCAGACCGGCGATGAGTCGCAGCAATGTGCTCTTGCCGCAGCCGCTGCGGCCCACCAGGGCGACGAACTCGCCCGGAGCGACGTTCAGGTCCAGGTTCTGCAGCACATGGCGGCTGCCGAATGACTTGTCGACGCCGCGCAACTTGAGCGCAAGGCCGTTGGACGTGTCGCGTACGGGCGCCGCCTTTTCGGTCACGTGCTCGGGTGACTGAACCGGGTTGTCGATCTCGGTGAGAAACATGTCAGATTCCTTCAGCCTGGATTCGGCAGTTGGGCGCGCCCGAGGGGCTGGCGAGGCGGGTTGCTGGCAAGGCGCGACGACGCAGTGGGCTCTCGCCCACCAGGAGGAGCAACGCAGTCAGCGGCCCGAAGCGCCAGACCAGCGGGCGTGCAGCGCTGGTTACCGGAGTGGTGTCCGTCGTGCAATGGTTTGGGTCCAGATGCATCCTGACCTTCGTTGAATAGCAAGCGGTCAATTGCCGGATCTAGGCTGTGGCGTAACCGCGATGCCAGGGCAGCCAGGCTTTCTCAAGCCCGCGGGCGACGACATCGGCCAGCTTGCCGAGCAGCGCGTAGAGCAGGATGCCCACGAGCACGATGTCGGTCTGCAGGAACTCGCGGGCGTTCATCGTCAGGTAGCCGATGCCGGCCTCGGCCGACAGCGTCTCGGCGACGATGAGCAGCACCCACATCAGGCCCAAAGAGAAACGCAGGCCGACGAGGATGGAGGGCAGGGCGCCAGGCAGGATGACTTGTCTATACAACCGCCAGCCCGACAGGCCGTAGCTGCGCGCCATCTCGATGAGGTCGCGGTCGACGTTGCGGATGCCGTGGAAGGTGTTCAGGTAGACGGGGAAGAAAACCCCCACCGACACCAGCACCAGCTTGGCCGCCTCGTCGATGCCGAACCACAGGATGACCAGCGGAATCAGCGCCAGCGCGGGGATGTTGCGCAGCATCTGCAACGTCGTGTCGAGCAGCGCTTCGGCACGTCGCCAGGTGCCGGTCAACAGGCCCAGCACCAGGCCCAGGCCGCCGCCGATGGCCAGCGCCGAAAAGGCCCGCGCCGTGCTGACGGCGACGTGATGCGCCAGCTCGCCCGAGCGCAGCAGCTTCCAGAACGCGGCCAGCACGGCGGCCGGCTCCGGCAGGATGCGCACGGAAAGCAGGCCGCTGCGCGACGCGATCTCCCAGGCGACGAGGATGGCGGCGGGCAGCAGCCAGGGGGTGAGGCGGCGCAGCATGGTCAGGACGCGGACACGGCCTTGGGCACGTAGCTGTTGGCCACGACCTCGCCGAACGGCCCGGTCAGCGCCGGTTGCCTGAGCTTCTCGCGCACATCCAGCGGCAGCAGCGGGAACACCAGCTCGGCGAAGCGGTGCGCTTCGTCCAGGTGCGGGTAGCCGCTGAGGATGAAGTACTCCAGGCCGATGTCCGAATACTCCTTGATGCGGTCCGCCACCTGCTGCGGGCTGCCCACCAGGGCTGTGCCCGCGCCGCCGCGCACCAGGCCCACGCCGGCCCACAGGTTGGGAGAAATCTCCAGGCCGGCGCGCACATTGTTCTTGTCGAACTGGCCGCCATGGAGCTCGGCCATGCGGCGCTGGCCGACCGAGTCCATGGTCTTGAAGCGGGCCTGGGCGGCCGTCACGGTGGCTTCGTCCAGCTCGGACAGCAGCTCGGTGGCGGCGCGCCAGGCTTCGTCTTCGGTCTCGCGCACGATGACATGCAGGCGGATGCCGTAGCTCAGCTGGCGGCCCCGTTGCGCAGCGCGCTCGCGCACGTCTTGCAGCTTCTTCTCGACATCCGCCGGCGGTTCGCCCCAGGTCAGGTAGGTGTCGACCTGCTCTGCGGCGAGGTCGTGTGCCGGGCCCGAGGAGCCGCCGAAAAACACCGGCGGGTAGGGGTTGTTGATGGGCGGGTAGAGCACTTTGCCGCCCTTGACGCTGAGGTGGTCCCCGTCGAAGTCCAGCGGCTCGCCGGTGTGCGAGCGGGTCAGCAGGTCACGCCAGATGCGGATGAACTCGGCGGATTGCTCGTAGCGCTCGGCGTGGCCCAGGAACTGCCCGTCGCCGGCCAGCTCGTCGGGGTCGCCGCCGGTGACGAGATTGACGAGCAGGCGGCCACCCGAGAGCCGGTCCAGCGTGGCAGCCATGCGGGCACTCTGCGAGGGGGCCACGAGGCCGGGGCGCAGCGCGACGAGGAACTTGAGGTTTTTCGTCGCGTCGATGAGGCCGGCGGCGACGATCCACGAGTCTTCGCAGCTGCGGCCCGTCGGCAGCAGCACGCCTTCGTAGCCGAGGCTGTCGGCGGCAATGGCGATCTGCTTGAAGTAGGCGTGGTCGGCGACGCGCGCGCCGCGCGAGCTGCCGAGGTAGCGGCTGTCGCCGTGGGTGGGGATGAACCAGAAGATCTTCATGTCATGCCTTCTTGATGGGTGTGGCAATGGCGTCGGCGACGCGGATGCTTCGGGGAATCAGGCCCAGCTCGGTGAACGAGTCGGCCACGAGCTGCTGCTCCTTGATGATCTCGTTCGTCAGCGGCGCCACCGGCGCGGCGCCGCGGCGCTCGACCATCTTGTAGACCGTGGCCAGTGGCAGACCGGCGAACTCGGCGTAGCGCTGCACGGCGTCGCGGCGTTCGGCGCGGGCGCGCGTGTCGGTATCGGTCAGGGCCTCGAACAAAGTCTTCACCAGCGCGGTGTCGCGGCTCAGCGCGCGCGATGCGAGGTAGAAGGTGTTGTTGTTCGTCAGCCCCCGGCTGGTGGCCAGGGCGCGCAGCTCGCCAGTCACTTCAGCGGCGGCGTAATACGGGTCCCACACGGCCCATGCGTCGACCGAGCCGCGCTCGAAGGCGGCGCGGGCGTCGGCAGGCGGCAGGTAGACGGCCTGGATGTCGGACCAGCCGAGGCCCGCCTTCTTCACCGCCCGGACGGTCAGGAAGTGGGCGCTGCTGCCCTTCTGCAAGGCGATGCGTCGGCCCTTCAAATCGGCCAGCGTCTTCAGCGGCGAATCAGGCTTGACGAGCACGGCCGAGCTGTCGGGCTTGGGCGGCTCGGCGCCGACGTAGACGACGTCCTTGCCCGCCGCCTGCGCGAACACCGGCGGTGCGTCGCCGGTGGCGCCGAACTCCACGCTGCCCAGGGCCAGCGCCTCCAGCAGCTGCGGGCCGGCGGGGAACTCGGTCCACTGGATGCGCGTGCCAGGCAGTCGCTGCTCCAGCAGGCCGTAGCTCTTGAGCAGCGCGAGGTTGAAGGAGCCCTTCTGGAAGCCGATGCGCAGGGCGGGCGATGCCTGGGCGCGCGTCCACACCGAAGCCGTCGTGGCGAGGATGGCGACGGCGGCACGCCGCGTCGTCTGGATGCTCATTTCGCAGCCTCGGCGACCTTGATGGAGCCAGGCAGGGCGTCTGCCACGCGGATGGGGTTGGGGATCAGGCCCAGGCCGTGGAAGGTGTCGGCGATCTTCTGCTGCTCGGCCGCGACGGCGGGCGTCAGCGGCTTCACGCCGAACTGGTAGCGCGTCAGGCTCAGCTCGACGACCTCGGTCGACAGGCCCTGCAGCGGCGCAATGACGGCGGCGGCGGCCTTGATGTTGGCCTTCAGCCAGACGGCCTGCGCCTGCGTGTCCTCGAACAGCGCCTGCACGACCTTGGGCTGCTTGTCGACATAACCGCGCTCGGCCAGGTAGTAGGCGTAGTTGTTGACGATGCCGCGGCCGTCCTGCAACACGCGCGCACCGCTCTGCTTTTCGACGGCGGCAAGGAAGGGGTCCCAGATCACCCACGCATCCACCGCGCCGCGCTCGAAGGCCGCGCGCGCGTCGGCCGGCGGCAGGTAGACAGGCTGGATGTCGCCGAACTTCAGGCCCTGCTTCTCCAGCGCCTTGACGATCAGGAAGTGGACGTTGCTGCCCTTGTTCAACGCAATCTTTTTGCCTTTGAGCTCGGCTACCGACTTGATCGGTGAATCCTTGGGCACGACGATGGCTTCGGCCTCCGGCGCGGCCGGGTCGAAACCGATATAGACGAACTTGGCGCCGGCGGCCTGAGCAAAGATGGGCGGTGCTTCGCCGACGAAGCCCACGTCAACGGCGCCGACGTTCAGGCCTTCCAGCAACTGCGGGCCGGCGGGGAACTCCACCCACTTCACCGACACGCCCAGCGGCGCCAGGCGCTTTTCAAGCGAGCCGCTGGACTTCTGCAGCGTCAGCAGGCTGGCCGATTTTTGGAAGCCGATGCGAAGAGTGCCGCCCGATTGGGCTGTGGCATGAAAGCTGGCGGCGGCGATGAGCAGCGGCGCGGCCAGGCGGAAGAGAGAACGGAGAAACATGAGAGGGTGTCCTGTGCAAAAAAGTCCCGGCGCTCGGTCGCACCCGATCCGCGCCGGAGCGCCGGGAAGAAGTCGCCGAACCCGGTGGGGTGGCGAGGAGACAAGAAGTGGCTTGGCTGGCGGTTCAACGCCGACAGCTGAGTTCGGCAACGCTGCGCATTCGCGCGGCCGGCGCGATGGGTTCGAGCGCACGGTCCAGCCGGGCGAGCAGTTCGGGCGCCGGTACATAACCGCCCGCTTCATGGCGTTGCAGCTGGGCGTCGGTGGCAAATACACCGTCCAGCACATGGCGAGCGCCCAGGGCCGACAGCACCGGCTTCAACGCGTAATCCAGCGCCAGCAGGTGCGCCGCACTGCCGCCGGTGGCCAGCGGCAGCACCGTCTTGCCGCGCAGGGCCTCGGGCGGCAGCAGGTCCAGAAAGACCTTCAGCAAGCCCGAGTAGGCCGCCTTGTAGATCGGTGTGCCGACGATGACGAGGCTGGCGGCGGCGATGGCGTCGACGGCCTGAGCGATGGCCGGCTCCTGGGCGTCGGCCAGCAGCAGCGCGGCGGCCGGCAGCTCGCGCACGGCGACATGCGCGTTGCGTGTTGCCACGCCTTCGAGCCGCGTGACGGCGAACTGCGTGAGCCAGGCAGAGCGCGAGCGTTCACTGGGACTGCCGGAGATGCTGGTGATGTGCATGATGGCCTGCGTGTGTTCAGGCTTTGCACGATAGGGAAGGGCGCTTCCTCGCGGAACGAAGGAAAGCGGCGATGCTTATTCGCGGAGCGTTGGCGCGGAGTTCCGCCGCCTTCGCAGGCATGACGGTTGCCGGTCCTTCAGCTCTTGAAACATCCAAGGAGCAGCAGCCATGACCAACAACCCCTTGCGGCATGTCGGCCAGACCGCACGGCCTGAAGAAGCCGCGCAGACGCCAGACGAACAGGCCGGCGACGCCGGATCGGAAGCGCGCCAGCAGAACCAGACGGATGAGGCCGATGGCAAGCTCCCGCAGCACCCGGTCGCGAAGCAGCCGGATCAGAAGGAATCGGCAGCACCGGGAGCGCGTCGGCCAGTCCCTGGCGCGAAGGAGATTCGCGACCTCGAGCCCGGCGAGCCACCGCCGGAGTCGAGCGCCGGCTCCTGAGCAGCGCACGAAAGAAGGCGCAGGTCTCAGGCTCGTTCAGGAGGCCTCGACGCACTGGGTCGATGCGGACATCAAGCGCGCTTGCGCGTCGATGCTGTTCCTGAAGTTTGCTGAGGCCTGCGCCCGGAACGAAATTTAGGCTGGCCGCCCCGGGCCTCGGGTAGGAACGCGACGCTCTTGCCCGTCAGACAAATCCGGCAGTCGCGGTTTCGCTGGCTCACCCCATGAGCCGCTGCGGCGGCAGCATCTGCGCCATGACTGAAGCCCTCAACCCCACCACGCCGCTCCCTGCTTCAACCAGCGACAACGGCATCCTCGCGCGCGTGCCCGGCCAGTGCATCGCACAGGCCAGCAAATCCCTGCCCGACCCAGCCTGTGCCGTTGACGACGAAATGAGTGTCGAGATCGACGCCGCATGGGCAGGTCGCGTGCGCCTGACGTTCAGGAAGCGGCACTACAGCAGGCCGCGAGGCAAGACGTCCTATGCCGCCTGGCTCTGCCACCACGCCGAGAGCGTGATGCCGGCGGGTGGCGTGCCGTGCAGCTCTGAACTGGTCCCTCCGGCGGGAATCGAACCCACATTTGCCGCTTAGGAGGCGGCCGTTCTATCCATTGAACTACGGAGAGGATCACCGGCACGGCAAGGGCCATGCGAGGGCGCGGATTCTCGCATGCAGCGTGGGCGCGCTTGGCAGCCGCGAGCGGCGGCATTTCTGGCTATCGCCGCGATTGGGACGTTTGCGTTGCTGCCCCCGGGGTCGACTTCTAGACTGCGCCGCACCGCTTACATCCCTGGAGGCAACGATGACCACCGATTACAAGTGCCCGTTCTCGGGCAGCACGACCCGCCTGCACACCTCCTCCGGCAGCCGGGGCAACCGCGACTGGTGGCCCAACCAGCTGAACGTGGCCATCCTCCACCAGCACTCGCCGCGCGCCAACCCGATGGGCACGGCCTTCAACTACACCGAGGCGTTCAAGACGCTGGACCTCGACGCCGTCATCCAGGACCTGCACGCGTTGATGACCGACTCGCAGGACTGGTGGCCGGCCGACTACGGCCACTACGGCCCCTTCTTCATCCGCATGGCCTGGCACGCCGCCGGCACTTACCGCACCCACGACGGCCGCGGTGGCGCGGGCACCGGCGCGCAGCGGTTCGCGCCGCTGAACAGCTGGCCCGACAACGGCAACCTCGACAAGGCGCGCCGCCTGCTCTGGCCCATCAAGCAGAAGTACGGCAGCAAGATTTCGTGGGCCGACCTCGTCGTGCTGACGGGCAATGTCGCGCTCGAATCGATGGGCTTCAAGACCTTCGGTTTCGCCGGTGGCCGCGCCGACATCTGGGAGCCCGAGGTCGACATCTACTGGGGCCCCGAGAGCGCCTGGCTGGCGACCAGCGACAAGCCCGGCGGCCGCTACAGCGGCGAGCGCGACCTGGCCAACCCACTGGCCGCCGTGCAGATGGGCCTGATCTATGTGAACCCCGAAGGCCCGGACGGCAACCCCGACCCGGCGGCTTCGGCGCGCGATGTGCGCGAGACCTTTGCCCGCATGGCGATGGACGACGAGGAGACCGTGGCGCTGGTGGCCGGCGGCCACACCTTCGGCAAGGCGCACGGTGCAGGCGACCCCAAGCATGTCGGGGCCGAACCCGAAGGCGCAGACCTCATCGAGCAGGGCCTTGGCTGGTCCAACAGCTTCGAGACGGGCATCGCGGGTCATGTCATCACCAGCGGCCTGGAAGGCGCCTGGAAGCCCAACCCGACGACCTGGGACAACGGCTATTTCGACACGCTGTTCGGCTACGAGTGGGAGCTGACCCGGAGCCCGGCGGGCGCCCAGCAGTGGCGGCCCAAGGGCGGTGCAGGCGGCGATACGGTGGTCGACGCGCATGACCCCGGCAAGCGCCACGCTCCAATGATGTCCACCGCCGACATGGCCCTGCGCGTGGACCCGGCCTACGAGGCGATCTCGCGCCGCTTCCACGCCAATCCGGAGCAGTTCGCCGACGCCTTCGCCCGCGCCTGGTTCAAGCTGACCCACCGTGACATGGGCCCCATCGCGCGCTACCTCGGCCCGCTGGTGCCCAAGGAGGAACTGATCTGGCAGGACCGGGTGCCGGCGGTCGACCACGCGCTGGTCAGCGAGCAGGACGTGGCCGCGTTGAAGGCGCAGGTGCTGGCCTCCGGACTGAGCATTTCCGAGCTGGTGTCGACGGCGTGGGCCTCGGCCTCCACCTTCCGCGGCAGCGACAAGCGCGGGGGTGCCAACGGCGCGCGCATCCGCCTGGCGCCGCAGAAGGACTGGGCCGTCAACGAACCGGCGCGGCTGGCCAAGGTGCTGGCCAAGCTCGAAGCGATCCAGCAGCAGTTCAACGTGAGTGGCAAGACCATTTCGCTGGCCGACCTGATCGTGCTGGCCGGTGGTGCCGCCATCGAGGAGGCCGCGAAGCGGGCCGGGCAGCGCATCGAGGTGCCCTTCGCGCCAGGCCGCACCGATGCCTCGCAGGCGCAAACCGACGCTGAGTCTTTCGCCGTGCTGGAGCCGGTGGCTGATGGTTTTCGGAACTATCTGAAGCCGGGCGTGGATGGCTCGCAGGCCGCCGAGCTGCTGCTGGACAAGGCTCATCTGCTGAACCTCAGCGCGCCGGAGATGGCCGCGCTGATCGGCGGCTTGCGCGTGCTGGACACCAACTTCGGTCAATCGAAGCTGGGTGTGCTCACCACGCGGCCGGGCCAGCTGACGCAGGACTTCTTCGTCAACCTGCTCGACATGCGCACCAAGTGGCGCCGGTCGGAGACGCAGCCCGAGGTCATTGAAGGCTGCGACCGCGGCACGGGCGAGGTGAAGTGGACGGCCAGCGTGGTGGACCTTGTGTTCGGCTCCAACTCGCAGCTGCGCGCCATTGCCGAGGCACTTGGGGCCAGTGACGCCAACGCCGCCTTCCTGCGCGACTTCGTCGCGGCCTGGGTCAAGGTCATGAACGCGGACCGGTTCGACCTGCGCTGAACCCGCCCAACTCCTGGCTCCCCAGAAGGGCCTGTGCGCTGATCCGGCGCACAGGCCCTTCGTCATTGCCCGCTTGACAAACGGCGGATTGAATCAAATACTAAACCAAATGGTTAATCAAACGGACGCCACCCTCGACCTCGTGTTTGCCGCCCTGTCGGACGCGACACGGCGCCGCGTGCTCGAGGAGCTGGACGCGGGCAGCGCCAGCATCAGCGAGCTGGCCCAGGCGCACGAGATGTCGCTGCCCGGCTTCATGAAACACCTCGCCGTGCTGGAAGCCGCCGGCCTCATCGCCCGCGCCAAGGAGGGGCGGGTGGTGCGCTGCGAGCTCGATGCCCTCCCCATGCAGGCCGCCGCGGCCTGGATCTCGCGCTATGAGCGCTTCTGGACCGAGCAGCTCGATGCGCTCGGCCGTTACCTGCACCACCAAGAGGACATCACGCCATGCAAAGCGTCACCCAAGAGCAGCGGGCGCCCGCCCAGGTCCGCCTCGAGCGGCACTACCCGGTCGCCGTCGAAAAAGTCTGGCGCGCGTGGACCGAGCCGCAAGCGCTGAGCCGCTGGTTCAACGCCGGCAAGCCCGGCGCCGTCTCCGAGGCCGAGATCGACCTGCGCGTGGGCGGGCGCTACCGCATCGTCACGCGCCTGGCGGACGGCCAGGTCAACGACGTCGGCGGCGAATACCTGGAGATTGCGCCGCAACACCGCCTCGTCTTCAGCTGGGCCTGGCACAGCACGCCCGATCGCGTGTCGCGCGTCAGCATCGACCTTTCGGCGCAAGGGGGTGGCACTGCGCTGCTGTTCGTGCACGATCGATTCTTCGACGAGCAGGCCCGCGCCAACCACGAGCGCGGCTGGCTGATGGCCTTCGAGCACATCGACCGCCTGCTCAACACGCCCCAGGAGGCTTGACGATGAAACACCAAGGAAGCTGCCATTGCGGCCGCATCAAGTTCGAGGTCGATGGTGAGATCGATTCCGGACTGTCCTGCAACTGCTCCATCTGCCAGCGCAAGGGCTCGCTGCTGTGGTTCGTGCCGCGTGCGTCGCTGCGACTGCTGACGCCCGAGAGCGACGCGGCCAGCTACACCTTCAACAAGCACGTCATCCAGCACGTCTTCTGCCCGACCTGCGGCATCCACCCATACGGCGAAGGCAAGGCGCCGGACGGCAGCGCGATGGCGGCGGTCAACATCCGCTGCATCGAGGGCATCGACCTGGGGGCGGTGCCGGTGCACCACTACGACGGGCGGTCGAAATAGGCCGCTTCAGCCGGCCTTGGACCAGCGCATGATCGCCGCTCGAAGGCGACGCTTTGCGTGCTCGTCGAGCGGCATGTCCGGCAGCCGGGCGAGCGCCTGAGCAGGCAGCACGTGTTTGTGCTGTAGCAGCGCGATGCAGAACAGCCGGTCCTTCTCCCGGCCCGCCGCAGCCTTGGACAGGAAGAGATCGACGAGGTCCAGGCAATAGCCCACGCGGTCGTTGGTCGCGGCGTTTTGCACGCGGTGCAAGCGTTGCTGCCAGCCGCTCGGCAACACCGCAGTGTCGGGGCCGACGCCTTGGGCGTAGTAGCCGTAGGTCTCATGGAACTGCGAGCCCTCACCCAGCGCGCCATCGATCTTGTCTGCAAGCTCAGGCGCGGCCAGCGGGTAGATGTCGGCCTCAGCGGACATCGTGAAGACGGGCTCCGGGTTCGGAATGGCGCCCAGGATGGATTGGCTGCCGACGATGACGAACTCGTACTGGTCTGTCACTGCCGCGCTGGCGCGGATCAGGTGCTCCAGCTCGTCGCGTGTCATGACTCAACCCGGTTCGGAGTAGCGCCCAGCGCGACGCCTTTCTTGAGCTGACTGATGTCTGCCAGCACACGTTGGCGCACCTTGTCAGGCAGCACGGTAATGAGCGGTGAGGCTTGTCGAAGCTCTTGGGCGCGCCGTGTGCGGCCGAGCACCTTGCGCCAGCTGCGCCGCTCGAGGATGCCTTGCCATTCCTGCCACAGGCTGGTGGTGTTTGATACGCGGCCACTGAGCCAGCGCTCCAGCGTGGCCTGCGCTTGGTCCACCAATTCCGGCTGCTCTCGCACGAGGCGCACCGCTTCCTCGTGCAGCGCCAGGCTTTGCAGGTCCTGCGCATCGTGGCGGGTCGTGTCGGCCGTGACGTTGACCTGCACGACAGGGCGGGCCCGCCGTGACCGCGCCGCCGCCGATTCCGCCGGGGCCGCCTGCAGCGCGTCGCCCGCCAGCAAGGCCAGTTCGCCGCTGATGCCAAGTGCCGACATGACGCGCAGATAGGTGCCGAGCGAGGGCCCGGGATCGCCGGCCTCAACAGCCGCCAGTGTTGTCCGTGAAATGCCCACCTGCTGCGCCATCTGCACCGTGCCGAGCTTGCGCGCCTTGCGCAGGCGTCGCAGGCGATCACCGAACTGCAGAAGCAGCTGGCGTTCAAGCACTGCGGTGGTGGTCACGGTCATTTGTCCAGAATTCTATTCTTTTGAGAATAGATTGATCATTTTTCTGGACAAACAAATTCAGCTAGTTCCACTTCCACTGCCAGATCAGGTCCAGCGCGTTGTCATCCCCGCTCTGCGCCCGCAGCGTGAAGCGTTGGGCAATGCGGTAGATGAGTTGCCAGGAGCCGGTCGTCGCGTTCAGGCTGCGCTCGTAGCCCACATACCAGCGACGCGAGATCTGCTTGCCCAGGCGGACGATGGTGGATTTCGTGTCGCCATCGCTCTGCGACAGCGACAGCTCGTCCAGCCCCAGCTGGCGCAAGGCCTTGCCGGTGGCGCCTTCGCCTTCACCGCTGAGCAGCGCCAGGGCTGCGCGTTGCAGCAGAGCTGTGTCGGTGCGACCCAGGCCGTCGGGCTCACGGCCCAGCAGCAGCCAGGAGAGCTTGTCGGTGTCGCTCATGTCGGGCTCGGAGTACAGGCTCACGCGCGGTGCCAGCGCCGTGCCGCCGACATAGACGCCCACACGGATATCGAGGTTGGGGCGCACGGCCAGCAGGTCCAGGGACGGGTTTTCCAGCGCGCCGGTGAACGTGATGTCGCCGCGCTCGATCTCCAGCTTCTGGCCATAGGCCGCGTACTGGCCGCCATCGGCGTCGAGCTTCCCGGTCACGCGCAGCGGGCCATCAGCCTTCTGCGTGATCTGCAGCTGGCCGCGCAGCGTAGTCGCCAGGCCGCGGCCGCGCACCTTGAAGTCGCGACCGAAGTCCAGCGCCAGGTTGACCTGCGTGCTGCGTGCGGGCTTGGGTGCGGCTGGCGCGGTGGGACCCGCGTTGCGCGAGCTGCGCAGCACGGTCACGTCGTCGGCCAGCGTGGGCGCGTCGCCGCGCGTGAAGTCGAACAGGCCCTCGTCAGCGCGCAGCTTGCCGGCGAGCTGCAGGCCGTTGTCGTCGAGGTCGAGCGTGGCCTCGCCGCTGGCGACGATGCGGCGGTCCACGCGCGACAGCACACGCATCTTGTCCGCCTTGATCTCGACGTGGGCGCTGGGCTTGGTGCCCAGTTCGGCGCGACCGGTGGCGCGCAGCCAGCCGTCGCCGGCGCGGGCCTCCAGCTGCGTCAGCTCGGCGTGCTGGCCCTTGAGGTCGAGCGTGAAGCGACCCTCGGTCACGTCCACGCCGAAGAGCAGGTGCCGCAACGCGATGGCCTCGCCCTCGGCGCGGCCGGTCAGGTCGGGGCCGCCGAGCTTGCCGCCGATCTGCATGGTGGCGGACGCACGGCCGCCCAGGCGCCAGCCGGCAGGCACCCAGCGGCCCCAGGTGGCAAGGTCGGCCACATTGGCCTGCAGCACACCGTCGATGGGCGTGGTCGCATCAGGCCAGAGCTTGGCCGGGCGCATCGTCAGCGCACCGCCGAAGCTGCCCAGCTCCTTGCCGGCCAGGCCCTGGGCGAACTGCCAGACACCGTCGCGCACGTTCAGCGCCAGGCGCAGGTCGGTGAGGCCCAGCGGCCGGGTGCCGAACTCGTCGGTCACGTGCAGGTCACCGCTCTGGCGGTCCAGCAGCACCTCGGCTGTCAGCTTGTCGTTGAGCAGCAGCGAGGCATGGCCGCTGATGCGCAGGTCGCCGCCCCAGCCGAAGTCCGGCTGCCAGCGCGCCATCAGCGGCGCCACGGCGAGGTCGTCGAGCAGCAGGTCGGCGCGCGCCTCGGGCCGTTCGCCGCCTCGCCAGCTCAAGGCCTGCCAGCGAACAAAGGCGCCGCCCACCTCGGCGCGGCCGGGCTCGGCGGTGACCTGCAGGCCGGTGTCGGCCAGGGCGACACGCAGGCCGATGTTGCTGGCGGCCAGTGTGGCCGGGGTGTTTGGGCGCAGCGGCGCGATGTCCAGCTTGGCGATGCGACCGACCCAGGCCTGGCCATTCCAGCCGCCCTGGGCCTGCAGCGTGGCGCCCAGGTTGTAGTCCTGCTCGGCGCGCGGCAGGCGGCCGGCGAGCTGGGCCTTCAGCTCGTGGGCGCTGCGCCGGCCTTGCAGGTCCAGCTTGACGAGCTTGAGCTGCGCTTGGCCGTTGCGCACACCGCCGGCTTCCAGTTGCAGGGACAGCGGTGCATCGCCATCCGTGCCTGGCGGCGGCAGCGCCCAGCGGGCCTTCGCGCTGTCCACCGTGATGCCATTGGCATTCAGGCTCTTCAGCGTCGCATTGCCGCTGCCGCCCAGCTGCCAGACCGCCGTGGGCATGGCCTTGGGCGTGGCCTTGCCCAGCGAGGCGGGCTTGACGCGCAGCAGTTGCAGGTCGCCGCCGCCATCGGCCTGGCCGGCGATGGGGCCCTGGCCGAACAGCGCCAGCAGCGGGTTCAGCTCGGCGAGCCTAGGCGCCTGCAGCTTGAGCTGGGTGGCCACGGCGTCGGGTCGGGCCTGGCCGTTGGCCTGGACGCTGTTCTGCCCCAGGCGCGCGTCGACGTCGAAGGCGGCCGCGTCCGTCGCGCGCGGGCGCTTGACGCGGAACTGTCCTTGCGCGGCCAGGCCGGCAAACTGGCTGGGCAGCAGCTTGGCTTCAGCCGTGCCGGCCAGGTTGTCCAGCGTGCTGCCGCGCAGGTCGACTTGGGTGTCGGCGTTGAGGCGGGTGGTGCCCGGCAGGCGGGCCCAGGCCGAGCCCGGCGCGCCGCGCCACAGCAGACGTGGGTCGAATTGGCGCAGCTGGGCCTTGAGCTTGGCGGCGGGCGCGCCTGCATTTGGCGCCTCGACGCTGCCGCTGGCCAGCAGCTCGGCGTCGCCGCTGGTCAGGCGCGCATCCTCGATTTGCCAGCTGCTGCCTTGCTCGTGCAGCCGGCCTTGCACGCGCGCCTGCACGCGCAGTGGGCGCTGCTCCAGCGTGCCGCGCAGGTCCAGCTTCGCGGCCAGCGGCTGATCAGCGCCGCCGGATAGCAACAGCGGCCCGTCCAGCCTGGCTGGCGTGGCGCGGGCGTCCAGCAGTTCGGGGCGCAGGCCCTGCACGCGGGCGTCCAGCTGCCACCGGCCGCTGGCCTCCCGCTGGCCCTTGCCCTGCACCCGGGCGCCGCCGTTGAGTTCGGCGTCCAGCGTCGTCAGTCGCAGGCTGGTGAGCTGGTCGGGCCGGCCGGCCACGGAAAGGTTGAGCTGCTTCACAGGCAGGGCGCCCTGGTCCCAGCGGCCGGCGCTGTCGTTGCGCAGCTCCGCCTGCAGCGTGGCCTCGGTGTTCAGCGCCGGCGCGGCCAGCTTGGCGGTACCGGTCAGCGCCGTGCGCGGCAGGCCGGGCATGACGGCGGCCAGGTCGAACTTGTCGGCCCGCAGTTGCAGCGCGTTGACAGGCCAGGGCGAGAAGGGCTGCACCTGGCCTTCGGCTTTCAGCGTCTGGTGAGCGGCCTCCAGCTCAGCCTTCGCGCTGAGCTTCGCCAGCGGCCCGCGCGCGGCGGCCACGGCGAGCCAGGGCAGGTCGGTTGATTCGTTCTGTTGAACCGTTAGCGTGGCTTCGGTCTGCAGCGGCGCCGCTGTTTCGATCTTCGCTTCGCCGGCCAGCAGCAGGTGTTGCCAGCGAGCGCCGGTCAGCTTGATCTGGTGGGTGCCCCGGCGCGGAAGGTTGATCTCGGCGGCGAGGTTCTGCACCGGCGGCTGGTCGGGCGACCAGCTCAGCCTGCCGACGTGGAGCCTGGCGATCTGCACGCCCAGCGGCAGGCTCAGATCGGTCGGCTCGGCGCTCGGGCTGGTGCTGGGCTGGGTGCGGATGAGGACCTCGTCCACGGCCAGCTCCTGTGCCGCCAGCAGGCCCTGGCTGGGGCTCACGCCCAGGCCCGACCAGCGCAGCCCGCGCAGCTCGGCCTCGCCGCCGGGCCATTTCAGCAGCAGGCGGCGGGCGCTGAAGTTGCCCATCAAGGAGCCTTGGGGTTCTTCAATCTGCACGCCGGGCAGATGGGCCAGCAGCCAGGCGCCACCGGACGGGCGCTGCAGCAGCCAGGCGATGAAGGCGGCGGCCAACACGACGATGGCGGCCAGCCCGATCAGCGTGGCGCGCAGGATTCGCAGGGAGCGCCTCACAGCGTGATCCCCACCGAGAAGTGCAGGCGCCACTTGCCCGTCTCATGCGCCCGCGCAACGTCCACTCTCAGCGGCCCGACCGGGCTGCGAAAGCGCACGCCAGCGCCGTAGCCCAACACGGGCCGGAAGTCCTGCCAGCGCGATGCGGCATTGCCCGCGTCGACGAAGACGGCACCCCACAGCGCGGGCAGGCTGGCCAAGATGGGCCGGGCGACCTCCAGGCTGCCGGTGGCCATGACCCGCCCGCCCACGGTGAGGCCGTTCTCCACCGGCCCAAGGCTGCGGTAGGCATAGCCGCGCACCGACTCGTCACCACCTGCCAGGAAGAGCAGCTTCTCGGGCACGCCGACCTGCTCCTTCGCAAGGACCTGCGCGACCTCGGCCCGCGCTGAGGTGAACCAGTCACCGAAGGGCTTGTAGACGCCCAGCTTGACCTGCATGCGGCCGAACGGCCCGCTGTCGTCGCTGCCGCCGCCGCGTACCTGGCCCACGCCGATCAGGGCCAGCGCCTGGTGGCCATCGGTGGGCAGCAGGGTGCTGTCCAGACGGCGGCGAATCCATTGCTGGTTGATGGACACGGCGAGGTTGGTGTTGACCTCGTTGCCGGTCGTCTCGCGGGCGCGCAGCAGTTCGACATAGCTCAGCCGGTCGTCGCGGGTGGATTCGTAGATGCGGCCCAGGCGCAGGCCCAGGTTGGTGGCGATGGTGTCGCCGCTGCGGTCCTGCTCGTACTGCACGGATGCCAGGTTGCGCTTCAGGTTGGGCTGGGGGTGGGAGCTGAGTTCCAGCTCCACGCCGCGCAGGTCACGGCTGAACTGCACCTTGGAGCGCGCCCGCATGCTCAGGCCGAAAGGCTGGCGGTGCAGATGCTCGACGCTGATGCTCTGGCCGTTGTTGGCGTGATAGCCCACGGCAACCGTGGCCTGCTGCAGGGCCGATTCGGTGAGCGACACCAGCACGGGGCTGGTGCCATCGGCCTCGACGGTCTCGGGCTGCAGCTGTACGCGCACCGAGTCGAACAGCTGGGTCTTGGCCAGTCGTTCCTGGAACTCGGTGAGCTGTTGTTCGGTGTAGGCGTCGCCCTGGCGGAAGCCGGTCAGGCGCTCGACGGTCTGGCGGTTCTGGCGGTTCAGCCCTTCGATGCGCAGCGTTCCGAAGCGCGCGCGGTTGCCGCTGGCGAGCACCAGGCGCAGCTCGGCGGTGTGCGCGTCGGCATCGACGCGAGCGGCCGTCTCGCTCCAGCGCGCCAGCGGGAAGCCGTCGGCGCGCGCCCGCAGCAGCAGGTCGTTCTTGGCGGAGGACCAGTAGCCCTGCGTGAAGGGGTCGCCTTCCTCCAGCGACCAGGCCTTGCGCAGGTTCTCGCGCTGCGCCTTGGCGTCGTCGGCGGCCAGGCCTTCCTGAAACTCCAGCTCGATCTTGGTCACGCGTGTGCGCGGGCCGGGCTTCACGATGAGGCGCAGCGCCGAGGCGTCCTCGGCCCTGCGCTCGATGTCGGCCGTCGCGCTGAAGTAGCCCAGCGTCTCCAGCAGCGTCGCGGCCTGGGCCGGCGCGGCAGCGGCCAGGCGGGCCAGTTCGACGCGGCTCAGCGCGGCCTCGCTGGCGCGGTAGCGGGCGATGTCCAGGTGCTGCTGCAGCAGATTGCGCAGCCGGTTGTCGCGGTAGTCGTCCTCGACCTCGATGTCCAGGCTGTAGACGGCCGGCGCGTCGGCTGGCACATCGGGTGCGGGGACTGGCGCCGGCGTTGGCGCTTTCGTGGCACAACCGCTCAGTACCGCCACGAGCAGTGCGACAAGAAGAAGTTTCATTTGCTCAGGAGTCGCATCGCGCCTTCGAGGCCGGAGAGCGTCAGCGGGAACATGCGCTGCTGCATCAGCTGCTGGATCAGCGCGATGCTCTGCCGGTACTGCCAGACGCCTTGCGGCTCGGGGTTGATCCAGGCGTACTTGGGGAAGGCGTGCGTGAGCCGCTGTATCCACTCGGCGCCTGGTTCGTCGTTGTTGTACTCGACGCTGCCGCCGGCCTGCAGGATCTCGTAGGGGCTCATGGTGGCGTCGCCGACGAAGATGAGCTTGTAGTCGCGGTTGTATTTGCGGATCAGGTCGAAGGTGTTGAGCTTCTCCGCAAAGCGGCGCCGGTTGTTCTTCCAGACGAAGTCGTAGACGCAGTTGTGGAAGTAATAGAACTCGAGGTGCTTGAACTCCGTCTTGGCGGCGCTGAAGAGTTCTTCCACGCGGCTGACGTGCTCGTCCATCGTGCCGCCCACGTCCATCAGCAGCAGCACCTTGACCTTGTTGTGGCGCTCGGGCTGCATGCGGATGTCCAGCATGCCAGCGTTGGCGGCCGTGCCGTGGATGGTGCCGTCCAGGTCCAGCTCAAGGTCTGACCCCTCGCGCGCAAAGCGGCGCAGGCGGCGCAGTGCGACCTTGATGTTGCGCGTGCCGAGTTCCAGCCCGTCGTCGTAGTCGCGGTAGGCGCGCTGCTCCCAGACCTTGACGGCGCTCTTGTTACCACCCTGGCCGCCGATGCGGATGCCCTGGGGGTTGTAGCCGCCGTTGCCGAAGGGGCTGGTGCCGCCGGTGCCTATCCAGCGGTTGCCGCCCTCATGGCGCTCCTTCTGTTCCTCGAAACGCTTTTTCAACGTCTCCATCAGCTCGTCCCAGCCCATCTTCTCGACGGCGGCCTTCTGCTCGGGCGTCAGGTTCAGCTCCAGGTTCTTCTTCAGCCACTCCAGCGGCACTTCGGCCGTGAAGTCGGTCAGCATCTCCACGCCCTTGAAGTAGGCGGCAAAGGCGCGGTCGAACTTGTCGTACTGGGTCTCGTCCTTGACGAGGCAGGCCCGGGCCAGATGGTAGAAGTCGTCGATGCTGGCGACGCCCCCGTCCTCGGGTGCGGCGATGACGCCGGCCTGCAGGGCTTCCAGCAGCGTCAGGTACTCCGGGACGGTGACCTTGAGCTTGGCGGCGCGCAGTGTGTAGAAGAACTGGATCAGCATGGCCCGCAGATTATGCGGAGTCGGACCATACCTTGTTGTCAGCGCTTGTGGCGACGTTGCAGCCGGCGCAAAGCCACCAGGCCGGCCAGCATCAGCGCGTAGCTGGCAGGCTCGGGCACGGGCGTCGGCACGTCGACGACGGCGTAGAGGTCGGGCGTCAGCGATGTGACCGTCCAGCCTCGGGCGCGCATCTGCGTCCAGTCGTTGGCGGTGAAGAACTGGCGGTCCTCGGTGATGCTGGGGTACATGGAGTCACCGGAGGTGCCGCTGTGGCCGAGGCCGAACACGTGGCCCAGCTCATGCATGGCGACGGAGGCAAAGTCGAGCGGCGGGTCAATGATCCAGTAGCCTTCGACGGGGTTGGCCGGGTTGATGGGCAGCCGCGTGCTGCCCCTGACCTCGCCGGAGCGGATGTCGTTGTCGAAATACCAGTCGCGCGCCGTGAGGCCGGCGTAGGGGTTGGGCAAGCCCCGGCCCTGGTAGTACGAGTCAAACCTCTGCGTATCGGTCGTGGTGTCGAACAGCATGGCGCCGCCCCAGCCGCTGAAGCTGCCGCTGCTCCGGACTTCCAGCGTGCCCACATACGCCAAGCCGACCGTCGTGTAATACAGATCGGTGGCAGCGACATAAATGCGCACCGTGTCCGCCGCGAGCGACTGGCCGGTGGCGTTCACGGCGGTGCCGGGGTAGGGCACCGCAGGTTGATTCGGGTACAGCTGGTAGGAGAAGTTCGGCAGGTTGAACGTCGCGTTGTTGATGGCCGCGCGGTGGTTGCCGAGGTTGTTCTCGAAGATGGACGCGACCTGATCCAGCGTGTTGCGCTTGTCGGCCGTGAAGAAGCCGGCGGTGTCCAGGCTGTAGTCGAACACGATGTTCAGGGCGTGGGCAGCGTTGGCGCCCAGGCTCAGTGCGGCAGCAGCGATGGCGGCCAGGCAGTTGTTCTTCATGTGGATTCCCCCCGAGATTGATGAGTGGGCCACGTCCTAGGGAAGGCCCTTGCCCCGGATTGTGTGCGCGTAGGACGGCGCCTACACACCCTCGTCTGGGGGAGCGTTGCGCCGCTGCCGCCCTCTCCAGCTCATTTGGAAGCGGGTGGTACTCATAAGTCTTCGGGCAGAGCGCGGGCCGCTCCCCTCCCAAGCCGGCCCGTTAGGCGATGTGCTTGCGGCTCAATCCGCAAGCATCGCCGTCCCCACGGGGGACCGACCGGGCTTGTCCGCGTCCAGCGCGGCAAGACCGGGCGAGGGGCTCGTCACCGGCAGGGCTCCACGCGGAATTCAACGCGTCGGTCCAGCGCATCCACCGCGTTGTCGCTGCCGCTGCCCACCAGGTTCTCTCGCCAGCCCATGCCGCTGGCCTTGATGCGCTGGGCCAGCACCGAGGTCTCGGCCGCCAGACGCTGCTGGATAAAGCTGGCGCGTTGCAGCGACAGCGTGTCATTGGTCTGCTCCGAGCCGGTGCGGCTGGTGTGCCCGACGATGACCATGCAGACGCGGGCGCCGGCGCTCTCCTTGGCGATCATCCTGATCCACATCGGATAGGCGCCGCTGACCTTGGTGTCGGACCAGAACTCCGAGCTGCTGCCAGGGTTGAAGAGAAATTTCACGTCCAGCTTGTTGGACCGCAGCCCGTAGGCCACGATCTGGCCAAAGGCGGCCTCGGCCTCGGCGGCGCGCCCGAGCCTGACGTAGTTGAGGTAGATGCCGTTCAGGGTGCGCAACTGCTCGCCGCCGGCCTGGGTGCGGGCCTCCTGGTACCTGGACAGTGATTCCGGGTAGCGCTCGGCGTTGTAGAGGCTGCCGGCCTCGTTGATGACGCTGGCCACCGCGACGCGCTCCATGTACAGGCCGTTGGCCGCGCCGCCCGGCGCCGTCAACGCCGTGCTGATGTAGCCGTCCACCACCTTGTCCTTCACCAGCACCGGGCTGTCCTGGTAGATCGCCAGGGGTGTGTGGTTGAGACCGTCGTCGCGGGCCAGTGCCGAGGCCTGCGCCACCACGCGACCCGTCTTGATCTCCACCAAGGCGAGGTTGATCTGCAATGACCGCTTGCCGGGCACGTCCAGCAGCCGGGTCAGCGTGCCGGTCAGCAGGTATTGAACCCTGGACAGGTTCTCCGTCTTGAAAGGCAGCAGGTCGAAGCTGCCCTCCGTGCGGGCTGCCAGGCGCTCGCCGATGCGACGCTCGAGCAGTTGCGTGGCCTGCGTCTGCTGGCCGCTGGTCGCATCGATCGTGGGGTCAACGACGACGCTCTTCTTGGCGATCTTGGACTCCACCTTCGCCAGGAAGGCGGGCATCTTCTGCGTCTGGGCCACCAGGCCATCGGTCGCCACGACGATGGCCTCGCTGAAGGACAGCTCGTTGGTCGATACCGTGGGCTGCTTCGGCGCCGTCTCGAGGCAGCCGGCCAGCAGGGCCGCAAGAGCCAGGCAGCCAAGCATCGCCGCGCGCCCCAGGCTCACTGAAAAGTTGATGCGATTCGTGTGGCCGGCGCGACTCATCGACATTCCCTCTTCAGATAGGCGGTCTCACCCGCAGTGAGCGGTTCCAGTGAGGCTTTTTGCAGAATATCACTGCACTTTGCGCCTCTCGTCTCGGCGGGAGCGGCCACGGTCGTGCGTGGTTTTGGCGCTGCCGGGGCCGCAGTGGTGGGTGTCCGCGCCGAGGCTGCCGGTGAGGGGGCTGGCGCAGAGGCTGGCGTTGCGGCGGGCGGCAGTACGGCCGCAGAGGCGGGGGTGTCCGACGCTGAGGCTGCCGGGCTCGGTTGGGGGGCTGAGGCGGTCACCGACGTTGCGGGACCCGGGACGGCTGATGCTGCCGGGGAGGGCGTTGGCAGCATTGGCGAAGGTGCCGGTGGGGACAGCATGGCATAGCCGCCCCAGGCCACCGCGGCCAGTACCGCCGAGCCGGCCAGGCTCAGGACGAGGACCCGGCCCGGCACGGGCGCCTGCGCAGACATGGCACTGGACGCCGCCTGGCGAGGCGCGGGCGCGGCGGGCGGCACCGCTGGCGTGAGCTTGGGGGCAGGTGCGGGCGGTGGCGGCCTCGGCGCGGGCGGTGCAGGTGGCGCGAGTGGTGAGGGCTCGCGCTGCATCAGGACGGGGTTGCCGGTTACCGCCTGGGTCGGGTCGAAGTCCGGTATCAACATCGTCTCGCCGGCCAATGGGGCGCCCAGCGCGCGCAGTTCAAACAGATCGAGCGCCTGGGTGTCGCCGGCGGTGAGCAGCGCGCGGAACTCGGCAATGGACTGCGGCCGGTCCTTGGGGTGGATGGCGAGCGCGGTGTCGATGGCCGCAAGGAAGGCGTTGCCGCAGCGGCCGGCAGCCACCGTGGACAGCGGGCGGAGGCCGTCGTTGAGCAGGCGCTCGACGGAGGCCACGGTGCGGCCGCCGCTGATGGCGGCGTAGAGCACGCTGGCCAGCGCGAAGATGTCGGTCCAGGGCCCCTGGCTGATGCCAGGCATGTCGCCGTACTGCTCAATGGGCGCGAAGCCCGGCTTGAGCATGGCGGTCAGGGCATGCGTGAGGTCGCCGATGACGCGGCGTGCGGCGCCGAAGTCAAGCAACAGCGGCCCGTGATCGGTGAGCAGGATGTTGTCCGGCGCGATGTCGCGGTGGTAGCAGTGTTCCTTGTGCAGCACCTCCAACGCATCCAGCAGCGGCATGAGCCAGGCGCGCACCTCGCTCTCGGTCGGCAGCCGCCCGAGCTTGGCCAGCGCGGCCTTCAGCGTCGGCCCCTGGTAGTAGGGCATGGCCATGTAGGCAGTGCCATTGGCCTCCCAGAACTGATGCACCTTGACCAGCGCCGGATGGTCGAAACGGGCCAGCAGCTTGGCCTCGTTGACGAAGCTCCTCAGCCCGATCGAAAAGGTTTCCTGGTGGCTGGGCGACTTGACGAGCACCGTCAGCGACTGGCCGGCGCGGGTGGCCATCGAAAAAGGCAGGTATTCCTTGATGGCGACCTGCCGCTCAAGGGAGATGTCGGTGGCGAGATAGACGATGCCGAAACCGCCTTCGCCCAGCACCCGGTCAATGCGGTAGTCGTGCAGGCGCGTGCCCGGCGGGAGGGTGTGCCCGGGCGTCAGCTGAGCTGCCAGGATGATGGTGGGCTCGTCCGGATCTTCCGGTGGCTTTGGCGCATCGTGCCCGGATGGATCTGCTGCCGCTTCGCTCATTGCGGCGCCCGACTTGCGCGGATGGCAACGTGCATCCGGCCGGCCGGTGGCGCTTCAAGCAAGGTCAGGTACCGAGGCACGTGGAAGGGCTGGCTCAGCATGGATCGGGCGGGTTCGGGTTCTGCGGATTATGCAGAGCCGACCCTGAGGCCTGGCGCGCGCTGCCGGGTGGGCCGCTCACCCGCGTAGCGCGCCAGCCAGGCAAAGAATTCGCCATACCAGAGCCGGCTGTTGCGAGGCTTCAGCACCCAGTGGTTCTCGTCCGGGAACCACACCAGGCGCGAGGGCACGCCCAGCGATTTCAGTGTGTTGTAGTAGGCCAGGCCCTGGGCGTCGGGCACGCGGTAGTCCAGCGCGCCGTGGATGACGAGGGTGGGCGTCTTGAAGTGCTGCGCGAACGAGTGCGGGCTCTGCGCGGCGACGCGAGCCGGGTCGTCCCAGTAGGCGCCGCCCAGCTCCTTGCGGTGCCAGCTGTAGGCGTCGTCGGCGTACATGGCCTGCCAGTCGTAGCAGCCGGCGTGGCAGACATAGGCCTGGTAGCGGCCGGCCTGCACATGGCCGTTCATCCACGCCACCATGTAGCCGCCGTAGCTGCCGCCGGTGGCGACGATGCGCTTTGCTGCAACCCAGCGTTGTTGCAGCAGCCAGTCGGTACCGGCCTCGACATCCTGCAGCTCGTACTCGCCCCAGTGGCCCGTGATGCAGTCCAGGAACTCGTGGCCGAAGCTGGACGAGCCGTGATAGTTGACGCAGGCCACCACATAGCCCTGGCCCGCGAACACCTGGTGGTTCCAGCGCCAATGCCAGCTGTCGCCGAAGGCGGTGTGCGGGCCGCCGTGGATGGCGTGCATGACGGGGTGCTTCTTCTTCGCGTCGAAGCCGGGCGGGTAGATGAGCCACATCTGCACGTCGTCGCCGCGTGCGCCCTTGATCGTCACTTCCTCGTGGCGGCCGAAGGCGTGGGCGGCCAGGCGCTCGTCGTTGAGCAACTCGATTCGGCGCGGGCTCGCGTCGTGGTCCAGCACCGACAGCCGCGGCGGGAATTGAACGCTGTCGTGGTGCACGACCGTGAAGCCGGCAGCCTGCGCAAAGCTGCCGACATGGCCGCCTTCAAAGACGAGGTCCGCCCGGCAGTCGCCCAGCGCGAACTGCCACAGGTGGCGGCGGCCGCGGTCCTCGGCGGCGAACAGCACGGCCTGGTCGTCCTCGGCCCAGCGCAGCGGCGCGCTGACCTCGTGATCCCAGTCGCCGCTGAACACCGCCCAGTTGCCGCGCTGGTCCAGCACGGCGAGCTGGTCGGGCCGGTTGTGGCCCAGCGCCTGGTGGCTGGCGAGAAAGGCGAGGTGGGCGCCGCCATGGCTGTAGCGCGGCGCGGCGAAATGCCAGCCGGCGTCCTGCAACAGCGTCTGCACGCGACGTGTCCGCACGTCGATCTCGGCCAGCGCGTAACGGCCGTCCAACTTCTTTTCGGCTGCCGGGTCGAAGGCGAAGGCGATGCGGCGGCCGTCGGGTGAGATGTCGAAGGTGTTCACGTCCGGCTCGGCGCGGCTCAGCTCCAGCGCCGTGCCCTCGAACAGGTCACGCGCCTTGCCCGTGCCCACGTCCATCACATGCAGACGAGGCACGCGGTCCATGGGGATGTGGTGATCCCAGAAGCGGTAGAGCGCCTCTTCGGTGACGTAGGCGGTTTCCTTGCGGGCCTTGAAATCCTTCAGCGTCTGGCCTTGAACTGCAGCCTTGCGGTCGGGCCAGACCCAGCTCACGAAGGCGATGCGCCGGCCGTCGGGGAACCACTTGAAGGCTTCGATACCGGCAGGCACTGAGCCGACGCGACGCGCCTCGCCGCCGTCCGGCGCAATGACGTAGAGCTGGGGCTCCTCATCGCGCTCGCCGCCTCGTTCGCGTCTGGCGGTGAAGGCGATCAGTTCACCGGTGGGGCTCCACTGCGGCTGGCCATCCTTCTCGCCCGCCTCGGTCAGGCGGCGCGGCTGGCCGCCCAGTGTCGAGAACAGCCACAGGCTGGTCTGCGCCTTGTTGCTGTCCATCGAATGCCGGGTGACGGCGGCCACGGCCTGGGAGCCATCGGGGCAGAGGCTGGGTTCGCCGATGCGATCCAAGGCCCAGAGAGATTCGACATCGAAGGCCTTGGTCTTGTTGTTCATGTTCTCTGTCGGCTCAGTTGCCAGTTCAGGTGCGCCTTGACCTCGGGCCATTCGCCCACGGTCAGGCTGTACATCACGGTGTCGCGCACCGTGCCGTCGCGGCGCAGCGCGTGGTGGCGGATCACGCCGTCGCGCTTGGCGCCCAGGCGCTTGATGGCGCGCTGTGAGGCGTGATTGAAGTTGTCGGTGCGCCAGCCCACGAGCTGTGCGCCCAGCGTCTCGAAGGCATGCGTCAGCAGCAGCAGCTTGGCGGTCGTGTTGACGGCGCTGCGCTGCACACGCTGGGCATACCAGGTGTAGCCGATCTCGACGCGCTCGACGGCCGGCACGATGTCGTGATAACTGGTCGAGCCCAGCACCTCGCCGGTGTCCGCGTCCAGCACGGCGAAGGGCAGGCGGTGGCCCGCGGCCTGGCCGGCAAGCGCCGTCTCGACATAGGCGTGCGTCTCGTCCGGTGCCGGCACGCTGGTGAAGCGCAGGTTCCACAGCTCGCCGTCTGCGGCGGCGGCCTGCAGGCCGGGCACGTGGTCCGGCGTCAGCGGCACCAAGCGGATGGGGCCAGCCGCCAACGTCACCGGCAGGACGGGCTTCAAGGCCTGTCTTTCAGCATCACCTTGCGCGCCGCCCAGCGGCCCACGCCGCAGCCGACCACGATGAGCACCAGGGCGCCCATCTGCTGCGCATTCCAGTCATCGCTGGCAATGAAGTCGACGCCGAGCAGGCGGCCCAGCCACCAGCCGGCCAGCGCGCCACCGACGAAGCCGACGGCGTCGGCCAGTCCTTCGCGCAGTGCGCGGTCAAAGTCTTGTGCCATCAGCGGTTGTTCTTCTGCATGAATACGAGTTTCTCGAACAAGGTCAGGTCTTGTTCGTTCTTGAGCAGCGCGCCCACCAGCGGCGGGATGCTGACCTTGTCATCCCTGGCCTGCAGCGCGTCCACCGGCACGTCCTCCGCCACCAGCAGCTTGAGCCAGTCGATCAGCTCCGAGGTGCTGGGCTTCTTCTTCAGGCCGGGCAGGTTGCGCACGTCGTAGAAGTTCTTCAGCGCGGCGGCGAGCAGGTCCTTCTTGAGCGTCGGGAAGTGCACGTCGACGATCTTCTGCATCGTTGGTGCATCGGGGAACTTGATGTAGTGGAAGAAGCAGCGGCGCAGGAAGGCGTCCGGCAGCTCCTTCTCGTTGTTCGACGTGATGAAGACCAGTGGCCGGTGCCGTGCCTTGATGAGCTGGCGGGTCTCGTAGACGTAGAACTCCATGCGGTCGATCTCGCGCAGCAGATCGTTCGGGAACTCGATGTCGGCCTTGTCGATCTCGTCGATGAGCAGCACGACCGGCTGTTCGGCCTCGAACGCCTGCCACAGCACGCCCTTGACGATGTAGTTCTCGATGTTCTTGACCCGCTCGCTGCCCTCGATACCGGCGAGCTGGCTGTCGCGCAGCCGGCTGACGGCGTCGTACTCATACAGGCCCTGTTGGGCCTTGGTCGTGCTTTTGATGTGCCACTGAAGCAGCGGCATGCCGAGGGCGCCGGCCACCTCCTCGGCCAGCATGGTCTTGCCGGTGCCGGGTTCGCCCTTGATGAGCAGCGGCCGTTGCAAAGTGGCCGCGGCGTTGACCGCCAGCTTCAGGTCAGCGGTGGCAACGTATTGATCAGAACCTTGGAATTTCATGGGGAAAACCGGGGCTGGGGGGAGTTCGATTCAGTATAGGAGGCCTCCTATAATCGCCGCCGCTACAGAACCCGACCTCCATCGAGACATGAAAAAACTGCTGCAGATCTCGCTTGCCCTGGCCGCCGCTTTCGGTGGTGTTGCCGCCCAGGCGCAGGACGTGAAAGCGGGCGAGAAGAAGATCGCGATGTGCATCGGCTGCCATGGCATCGTTGGCTACCAGGCCAGCTTCCCCGAAATCCACAAGGTGCCGATGATCTCGGGCCAGAACGCCAAATACATCGTCGCTTCGCTGCAGGCCTATGCCAAGGGCGAACGCAAGCATCCGACCATGGGCGGCATTGCCGGCTCGCTGAGCGATCAGGACATGGCCGACGTGGCGGCTTTCTATGAGCAGCAGGCCAAGAAGCCGGCCGTCCCCGACAGCGTGCCCGCCGCGCCGGCCAACGTCGCCGACCTGCTGACCAAGGGCGCCTGCATCTCCTGCCACGGCGCCAACTTCAGCAAGCCCATCGACCCGAGCTACCCCAAGCTGGCCGGCCAGCATGCCGACTACCTGACCGTGGCGCTCAAGTCCTACAAGATCGAGAAAAACCGCAACGTCGGCCGCAGCAACGGTGTCATGGCGGGTCAGGTCAAGCAGTTCAGCAATGCCGAACTGAAGGCCATCGCCAACTACATCAGCACGCTGCCCACCGAACTGGCCACCGTGCCGCAAGGCAAGTTCCGCTGAGCTGGGCATCCAGCCTGCCGACGAGCCGCCCTTCGAGGCGGCTTTTTGTTGCCCGTTGCGCGCGAGCTGACCTAGCGAAAACACCGTGAGGCTGCCACCGCCGAAAGCGTGCGGAGCTGCACACCGGCTCGGGTGAGCGGCAGTGATACTGGGCGTTACACAGGCAGCGTGGTCATGTTGAAGAAGATCCCGACCGACGAGGTGAGGCTGGGCATGTACCTTCAGGCAATGGAAGGGGCATGGCTGTCGCATCCGTTCTGGAAGACCAAGTTCGTGCTGACCGACCCGGCCGACCTGGCCGCGCTCAAGGCGAGTGGCGTGCCGGCCGTGTGGATAGACGATGCCAAGGGCGCCGACCTGCCTGCCGGCGAACCGGCGAGCCCCGTCATGCCGGCGGCTGTGCCGGTCGCCGCGCCAGCCACCGCCTCTGCAAGAGCCGCCCCGGTGCAGCGCGTCAGCATGGAGGCCGAGCTGGACCGCGCCGCCCAGGTGCTGGGCCGCGCCAAGGTCGCCGTCACCGCCTTGTTCGGCGAAGCGCGGCTCGGCAAGGCCATAGACAGCGAGGTCTGCCTGCCCATCGTCGACGAGGTGACCTCATCACTGGCGCGCAACCCCTCCGCCTTCGTCAGCCTGGCCCGGCTCAAGACCCGGGACGACTACACCTATATGCACTCGGTCGCCGTCTGCGGGCTGATGGTGGCCCTGGGTCGCCACATGGGCCTCAGCGATGACGGGGTGCGCGAGGCGGGCCTGGCCGGCCTGCTGCACGACGTGGGCAAGATGCAGATGCCGCTGGAGGTGCTGAACAAGCCCGGCGCGCTGACCGATGCGGAGTTCACCGTCATGCGCAGCCACCCCGAGCGCGGCTTCGACCTGCTGAAGGACGGCGTCAGGGTGCCGGCCTCGGCACTCGATGTCTGCCTGCACCACCACGAGAAGATCGACGGCACCGGCTACCCGCACAAGCTGGCGGGTGACCAGATCAGCCTGTTTGCGCGCATGGGCGCCGTCTGCGATGTCTACGACGCGATCACCTCGACGCGGCCCTACAAGAACGCCTGGGACCCGGCCGGCTCGCTGCAGCGCATGTCGCAGTGGCAGGGCCAGTTCGACCCGGCCATCTTTCAGGCCTTCGTGAAGAGTGTCGGCATCTACCCGACGGGCACGCTGGTGCGCCTGCAGTCGGGGCGCCTGGCCGTCGTGGTGGACCAGAACCCCGCCGCACTGGTCTCGCCGCGGGTCAAGGTGTTCTATTCCACCAAGTCCGGCATGCCGATTCCGCTGCAGCTGCTCGACCTGTCCGCCTCCGGCATGACGGACCGCATCGCCGGCCGCGAGCCGCCGGAGAACTGGAACTTCCCGCACTTGGAAGAACTCTGGAACCCCAACGCCAAAAGGTGATTTGAGGCCCTCCTAAACTGCCGTTTCCGTGCAGTTGGGAGATCGGCGATGAAGCGATGGTTAGGTGTGGCCCTGTTGGGCTTGGCATGCGGTGTGTCGGCGCAAACGCTGCGCTGGGCCGGCCAGGGCGACCCGCAGACCATGGACCCGCACTCGCAGAACGAGACGCTGACCAACAACGTCAACTCGCAGGTCTACGAGCGCCTGATCGCCCGCGATGCCAAGCTGGCTCTCGTGCCCGGCCTGGCCACGGAGTGGAAGCAGACCGGCCCGCTGACCTGGCGCTTCAAGCTGCGCCCCGGGGTCAAGTTCCACGACGGCACGCCGCTGACGGCCGATGACGTCGTCTTCTCCATGCAGCGCGCCAGGCAGCCGACCTCGCAGGTCGCCGTCTATGCGAACGCCGTCGGGGTGCCCAAGCGCATCGACGACCTGACCGTCGACTTCCAGCTGACCGCCTTCAACCCGATTTTTTTGCAGCATGTCGAACAGCTCTGGATCGTCAGCAAGAAGTGGTGCGAGGCCCACGGCGTGACCAAGCCGCTGGACTTCAAGAACAAGGAAGAGAGCTTCGCGGCCGTCAATGCCAACGGCACGGGCCCTTTCATGCTGGTCAGCCGTCAGCCGGGCATCAAGACCGTGCTCAAGCGCAACCCGAACTGGTGGAACAAGTTCACTGGCAATGTGCAGGAAGTGGTCTACAGCCCGATAGCCAGCGACGCGACGCGCCTGGCTGCGCTGGTCTCGGGCGAGGTCGACCTGGTGAACGACCCCGCGCCGCGCGACGTGGCCCGGCTGCGCAACACGGCCGGCGTGAAGGTCATCGACGGCCCGGAGAACCGCCTTGTCTTCCTCGGCATGGACCAGGCGCGCGACAAGCTGCTCTACGGCAAGGCGCCTGGTGACAAGAACCCCTTCAAGGACGTC
The DNA here is from genome assembly GCF_979253795.1 of Roseateles sp. AC306. NCBI lineage: Bacteria > Pseudomonadati > Pseudomonadota > Betaproteobacteria > Burkholderiales > Sphaerotilaceae > Roseateles > Roseateles sp. AC306. The sequence goes on along the minus strand of NZ_CEEDEB010000002.1, from coordinate 263,403 downwards.
CGCGTGCGCCGCGCCCTCTATCAGGCCATCGACGTCGAGGCGCTGAAGACCAAGCTGATGGCGGGCCAGTCCGTCCCGACCGGCGGCCTGACGCCCTCGGCCAACGCCTCCTTCGACGACCCCGCGCTGCAGACGCGGCTGCCCTACGACCTCGCCGCCGCACGCAAGCTGATGGCGGATGCCGGCTACGCCGACGGCTTTGAGGTGACGCTGGACTGCCCCAACAACCGCTACGTCAACGACGAGGAGATCTGCACCGCGCTGGCGGCCATGTGGGCGCAGATCAAGGTCAAGGTCAAGGTCAATGCGATGCCGCGGGCGCTGTACTTCCCGAAGCTGGAGAAGCTGGACACGAACCTTTTCATGTACGGCTGGGGCGGCAGCATCACCGATGCCGAGGTCATCCTGACGCCGGTATTCCGCAACCGGGGCGCCAAGGCGGTGGGTGACTACAACTATGGCAACTTCCGCAACGACAAGGCAGATGCCCTCGCCGCGCAGAGCAGCGTCGAGCAGGACCCGAAGAAGCGCGAGCAACTCATCCGCGGCGCGCTGACCGAGCTGCGCGAGCAGGTCAACGTGATCCCGCTGCACCGCCAGGTCATCCCCTGGGCGGCGCGGGCGAATGTCACGCCGGTGCACCGGCCGGACAACTTCGTCGAACTGTCCTGGGTGCAGATCAGCCGCTGATTTCGGCCGCTTAACGGCCCACTGCGAGCCGGACCGGCACGGCACACTGGCCTGAGCCCAGATTCCGACCGCGCCATGCCGTACCGCCTCGCCGCCCTTGTCCTGACCCTGCTCCTCACCGCCTGCGGTGGCGGAGGAGGCGGTGGTGACTCCGGCACGCCCCCGCCGACGACACCGCCCACACTGCGCGGCGTGGCGGCCACCGGCGCGCCGCTCGTCAATGCGCAGATCAGCGTCATCGACGGCCAGGGCAAGGCGGTCGGCACGGCCACCACGCATGCGGCGGACGGCAGCTACAGCCTGACGCTGTCCGTCATCAGCCCCGCCGCGCCGCTGTTCATCCAGGCGCGCGGCATGGACGCCGCCGGCGGCATGCAGGTGCTGCATTCCACGGTGCCGACGATCAGCGCCGCCATGGTCGGCCACGTCACGCCGCTGACCAATGCCGTCGTCGCGCTGGCCTTGGGCACCGAGCCCGCACCGGTGTTCACCGCCGCGGCCACCAGCACCAGTCAACTGACCCAGATGGCCACCGCCACGGCGGCCGCCGGTGACTTCCTGAAGACGCTGGTCAAGACCCAGGTCTCCGACCTGAAGATCACGACGCTGGACCTGCTGGCCGACGCCAGCTTCGCCGCCAACAAGGGCGCCCACGACCTGCTCATCGAGAGCGTGCGCGTGGACCTCGCGCGCTCGAAGCTGAATGTCCCGGTGCTGCAGATCGGCAACAAGTTCCTGGCCGGCCCGACGGCCGAGGTCGTTGTCGAGCTGCCCATGGCCCAGACCGAGCTGCTCAAGACGACCGGCGCGACGCCGGCCAATGCCATCACGTCCACGCTGAAGGCCGCCACCAGCGCGACCACGCTGCTGGGCAACCTGCCCGGCCTGGACGACCTGGGCGCCGCGCTGAACCAGCTCATCGCCCAGGGCCGCGACGTCAGCACGATCCTGACCAACCCGCTCGTGCTCGGGTATGACAAGCACAACGGCCGCGTCAACACCGACCTCGCCGCCATCCTCTCCGTCTACACGACCGCCAACCGCCAGTTCGGCCGCTTCCAGCTGCTGGGCTGCGCCGACGACACCCCTGCCGCGGGCAACTGCAGCAAGGTGCTGGTGGGCGCCCTTGTCAGCGACTCGACCGGCACGGTCGTCGACCAGTTCACCGACGTGGTCAGCTACAACAAGGCCGCGACCACGACCAACAAGTGGAACCTGGTCGGCAACGGCAAGAAGCTGTCGGTCGCTGTCTACCCGCTCGGCTTTGCCGCCCGGAACGGCGACGGCACGGTCGACACCAGCCTTTCGCCCAACCCCGGCATCGGCCTGCAGATCGAGATCCAGGCGCAGGCGCCTGACCCCATTCCCGTCAATCCGCCCGTGCAACTGCTCACCTCGGCCACGGTGCAGATGCCGGGCAATTACAGCGTCCCCTTCGGCTACTGCAGCCGGCCGTCGCTGTGCGTGTCCGGCACGGGGGGCGCCACCAGCCTGGTCCCGACCGGTGGCGTCGGCGACCTCGCCATCCAACGTGCTGCCGTCGGCTGGGTCGGCACCGCGGACAGCGTGCGCGGCGCCAAGTACCTCGTGAACTACACGATCGCCAACGTCAGCGAGACCCGCAGCGCCTACCTGCGCGCCGACGTGCTTGGCGACCCGGCCGCCGCGCGCTTCCCTGTGCTGGACGGTCTGACGACCAACCTCAAGCTGCGTGTCGTCGATCTGCAGGCCGGCACGCTGCAGAACGGCGCCACGAGCTTCAACTGGACGACCTGGGCCGCCGCCAACCCTGACCTGCGCCTCATCGAGATCAAGCGCGTCTTCACCCCGGCAGCCGGTGGCGCGCCCACCGTGCTGGACACCACTGTGCCGCTGCCACCCAAGGCCACGCTGAGCTCGCTGGGTGCGGCCTACACGCCGGTCGGCGCGGTCAAGGCCGAGCTGTGGCTCCAGGCGATGGATGCGCAGGGGCGGCGCTTTCACACGCGGTACACCGGCGCGCCCTGAGCGGACGCTGACGACCCGGCTGGCTAGCTCAAGGCCGACAACAGCACCGCCTGGATCAGCCAACGCCTGCGGTCCGACAGCGCAGCGCAAACCAGCCAGCCATTCGCCACCTGGCAGGTCCAGTGCCCTTGGCCGGCCAGGCCGTTGTACATCGGCAGGTCGCCGGCCCGGGCCAGCCGTTTGACCATGTCCGGATTCATGCCCTGGCACTCCACGGTGTCGTAGAGCCGGCCCAGCAAGCGGCCTATATCGGCCAGCTGCCGTGGATTCGCTTCGTTGTGTTGCGTTGGTGGCGTGATCAGGGCGACGTACGCGCCGAGGCCCCGTGCGGCCTGCTCGAACAGTTGTGCGTCCTCGCTGTCCGGGTGGGCGGTCATCAGGCCCAGTCGCTTGCCCCGCAGCAGTTGCTGGTGCCGCACAGCGTCGAGCTGCAACGCCAGGGCGCGCTGGAGCAGCGACTGCACCTCGTCAACGGTGGGGTGGTCGGCCGACGTCAGATGGCTCGGCCTGGAGGCGGGATACATGGCGAATGCCCTGGACGCAACCGCGTCTTTGCGATGGAGCGAAGCCTAGTCAGACGGCGGCGCCCGGCCTTGACCTTGATCAAGGACGCAAGCGCCCGGTGGTGCCCGCGGCAAGCCGTGACCGTCGGCTTACGCGCCGTTTGCAATCCATTCACACAGCGTCACCGAGCCACGTTCGGCATTGCCACGGCATTTGCAGCCGCTGCCTAGCATGACCTCATTCCATAACCAGGAGATGGCCATGCTCAGCAACAACACCTGCTCGTCGCCCACCCCGCCCGCCGCAGTGCTTGCCGAGTTCACGTCCAACCGTGTGCAGGACGACAGTGCCAACCGCCGCGCCGGCGAGCGCATCTCCGAAACGCTTCAGCTGCTCGCGACGACGCTCAATCCGCAGCGCCGCATCGTCCACGCCGGCGATGCCATCTACCAGAGCGGCGAACTCTTCAGCCATCTCTATGTCCTCAATTCCGGCATGTTCAAGCTGCTGAGCCTGTCGGCCGACGGGCGCGAGCAGGTCGTCGGGCTGAAGTTCCGTGGTGACTGGCTGGGTTTTGCCGGCATCGCCAAGGGCCGCTACGCCTGCGATGCGGTGGCCATGGACACCGGTGAAGTCTGGGCCATCCGCTACGACGCGCTGCTGGCGGCCTGCGCCCGCCATCCCGAGCTGATGGCCCTGGTGCACGAGGCCATGAGCGGCGAGATCGTCCGCGACCGTGATTCCATGATGTCGGTCTGCACATTGCCCGCCGACGCCCGAGTGGCGGACTTCCTGCGCTACTGGGCCGAATGCCTGGCCCGCCGTGGCCTGCGCACCGACCAGATCACGCTGTGCATGACTCGCGCCGAGATCGGCAACTACCTGGGCATGACGCTGGAAACCGTCAGCCGTGCGCTGTCCAAGCTCGTTCGGCAGCAGCTGATCTGCTTCCCGGAGAAGGGCCGGCGCGAGATCAGCATCCCCGATGCGAGCCGGCTGGAGGCCTTCATTCAGCGCTGCCTGACGCCTGCGGGGCACACCCTGCAGTGATCGAGCCGGCTTGGCAGCACCCAGGGAGTCATGCATGAATGAGCAGACCTACTCGCAGACACCGGCCGCAGATGCCGGGCCTGCACCCCAGCCGCCCGCCGCCGGCGCAACGAACGGCCAGCCCGCCTGGGTGGCCATCATCTACGCCGCGCTGGGCAGCGCCTGGATCATCTATTCCGACAGTCTCCTGCAGGCGATGGCGCCCGACGTGGCCACGCTGACCGACATCGGCCGCGACAAGGGTATGGCCTTTGTGTTGATCACCGGCCTGCTCCTGTATGCGTTCCTGCTGCACCGCGATCGCCGCTCCTTGCAGCTACGGGACGCCGAACAGGCAGAAAAGCAGCGCGCCTGGCACTTGCTGTGCCAGCGGCAGGCGCGCTGGCCCCAATGGGCGATGACCTTCGAGAACATCCGCGATGGTGTGATGGTTACCGATGCCGACTGCCGCATCCAGACGGTCAATGTGGCCTTCTCCGCCATCACCGGCTACAGCGCCGAGGACGTCATCGGTGCGCATGCCAAGCTGCTTCAGTCAGGTCACCATGCGCCCGAGTTCTACCGGCAGATGTGGGCCACGCTGCGGGCCGAGGGCCGCTGGCAGGGCGAGATCTGGAATCGCCGCAAGAACGGTGAGGTCTACCCCGAGTGGCTGACCCTGAATGCAGTGAACGATGGTGCGGGTCAGGTCACGAATTACGTGGGCGTATTCACGGATGTCTCCCGCAGCAAGAGTGTCGAGGCCCAGCTGGAGCGCCTGGCCCACTACGACGCGCTCACCGCGCTGCCGAACCGGCTGCTGCTTCAGCAGCGGATGGAGCAGACCTTGCAGCGCACGCAGCGCCGCGACACGAGCACGGCGGTCATGGTCATCGACCTCGACGGCTTCAAGACGGTCAATGACAGCCTGGGCCATCCAGCGGGCGACGAACTGCTGGTTTGCGTCGCCGCCCGCCTGCAGGCACGCCTGCGTGCCGATGACCTGCTCGGCAGGCTGGGTGGCGATGAATTCCTGGTGGTGCTCGAAGGCTGCGGCGCGCCAAGCGACGTGGCGACGCTGGCGCGCGACCTGCTCGCCACGCTGGCCGCGCCGGTGCCGCTGACCTGCGGACAAGACGTCTATGTGACCGCCAGCATCGGCATCAGCCTGCACCCGGTGGACGGCAGCCGCGGCGCAGTCGAGCTGCTGCGCGATGCCGACGCCGCCATGTACCGGGCCAAGGAGCAGGGCCGCAACCGTTTCTGCTTCTACACCAGCAACATGAACGCCGAGGCGGTTGCCAAGCTGGAGGTCGAGGCCGCTTTGAGCCGTGCGCTGGCGCGCCATGAGCTGGTGCTGCACTACCAGCCCAAGGTCGATGCGATCACCGGCCGCATCACCGGTGCAGAGGCGCTGCTGCGCTGGAACCGCAATGGCTGCGGCCTGGTGGCGCCGGGGCATTTCATCCCGGTGGCCGAGCAGAGCAGCCTGATCCTGGATATCGGCGCCTGGGTCATCGATGAGGCCTGCCGGCAAATCCGCGCCTGGGCGGATGCCGGCCAGCCGCTCGTGCGCGTGGCGGTCAACGTCGCGGCGCGGCAGTTCGCGGCCGGGGACCTCGACGAGGTCGTCGCGCGAGCGTTGCAGCAGCACCGCGTCGACGCGCAGTGGCTGGAGATCGAGATCACCGAGGGCATGCTGATCACCGACCCGGAGGCCGGCATCCAGATGCTCAAGCGAATCAAGGCGCTGGGCGTGACGTTGTCTCTGGACGATTTCGGTACCGGCTACTCCAGCCTGGCCTATCTCCAGCATTTCCCGATCAATTCCCTGAAGATCGATCAGTCCTTCACCCGCCGCATCGGCGAGCAGCCCGACGGCGCGGCGCTGGTCGACGCGGTGATTGCGCTGGCCCATCGCCTGCACCTGCGCGTCGTCGCAGAAGGCGTTGAAACCCCGCAGCAGCGCGACTACCTGCGGCAGCAGGGCTGCGACGAGATGCAGGGTTATCACTTCGGCCGACCCGCACCGGCCGACTCATTGCAGTTGCTGCTGGCGGCTTGAGCCTTCGCTGCACTCGCTACACGGGCTTCCCCCGCCCAACTTCAACCTGGCTGCCGCGCCTTTCAGCGGCAAGGAGAAAAACCATGCGCAGCAATCTGCCCGTCACCCAGCGTGAGTACAAGTTCCCCGCCGGTCGCAACCTGGTCTCGACCACGGACCTGAAGGGACGCATCCTGCATTGCAACGCCGCCTTCGTGGCGGCGAGCGGTTTCTGCCGCGATGAACTGCTGGGCCAGCCGCACAACCTGATCCGCCATCCCGACATGCCCGAGGAAGCCTTCCGCGACATGTGGGCCACCATTGCAGCGGGCCAGCCGTGGTCAGGAATGGTCAAGAACCGCCGCAAGGATGGCGACCACTACTGGGTCCAGGCCAACGTCACGCCGCTGTTGGAAGACGGCCGGCCGGTGGCCTTCATGTCGGTCCGCTCCCATGCGAGCCGCGCTGAGGTTGAGGCGGCCGAGGCGCTGTATGCACGCATGCGAGACGAGCAGCAGGCCGGCCAGCTGGTCCACGAGCTGCGCGGCGGCCGTTTGCAGCGCCGCAATCTGCTCGGGCGGCTGGGCCGCCTGCTCGGGTCCGTGCCGTGGCTGGGCCAGGTGCCGGCGTATGCAGCCGTCGGCGCGGTCGGCTGGCTGCTGGCTGGCCAGAGCATCTGGGTGGAGGCCGGTGCCGTCACCCTGGCTGCGAGCGCGCTGGCGGCGTTGGCGCACCAGCGCCTGCGCCATGGCCTGGGCCACATCGAGCGCTATGCCAACCAGCTGGCCGCTGGCGACCTCAGCCGTAACCTCGAGGCCAGCGGCAGCCACCAGAGCCGCGGGCTGGAGATGTCGCTGGCTCAGCTGGCGGTCAACATGCGCTCGCTGGTGTCGGACACGCGAGGCGAGCTGGACCAGATGAATCGCGTCAGCCGCGAGATTGCCCAGGGCAACCAGGATCTGGCTCGGCGCACCGAGTCCCAGGCCGCCAGCCTGGAAGAGGCCGCAGCCAGCATGGAGCAGATCACTGCCACCGTGCGCCAGAGCACCGACACCACGCACCTGGCCAGCGGCGTGGCGGCGGAACTCACCGAGGTGTCACGGCGCAGCGCCAAGGTCGTCCACGGCGTCACCGAAACCATGCAGGGCATTGCCCGCTCGTCGCAGAAGATCGGCGACATCATCCAGGTCATCGACAGCATTGCCTTCCAGACCAACATCCTGGCGCTCAATGCCGCTGTGGAGTCGGCGCGCGCGGGCGAACACGGGCGCGGTTTTGCGGTCGTGGCCAGTGAAGTCCGCGCGCTGGCCCAACGCAGTTCGACCGCCGCGCGCGAGATCAAGCAATTGATCCAGGTCTCCACCGAACAGGTGCAGGCCGCCGAACGCCAAACCGAGAACGCACGCGCGACGATAGACACGACGATGCAATCGGTGGAGAACTTCGCCACCATGATCGGCGACATCGATCGCGGCGCGCAGGAGCAGCTGCTGGGCATTTCGCAGATGCATGAGGTCATCCAGCAGATGGACGGCTTCACCCAGCAGAACGCCGGGCTGGTGGAGGAGCTGGCGGGTTCGGCCCGGCAGATGGTGACGCAGTCCGACGAGGTGAGTGCCGCCTTGCGCGTGTTCAGGCTGGAGCGAGGCCCCGTTGCGAGAAGCCAGCCCGATGCCGTCGAGCTGCGGCGCGCGGCGCGGGTGCGGTCCGCCTAAGCGGCGATTACGCGCGCGATGGCGTGCGCCAGCTGGCCGCGGCTGTAAGGCTTGGGCAGCAGCTCCCAGTCGGCGGGCGACTCGCGATCGGCGTCGAGCAGCTCTGCAGAGAAGCCGGACATCAGCAGGATGGCCAGCGCCGGCAGGCGCTGTTGCGCAATGCGGGCCAGCTCGGTGCCGCGCATGCCAGCGCCCAGTGCGATATCGGTGAGCAGCAGGTCGAAGTCGGCGTCGGGCGTGAGCAGCAGCAGCGCCTGTTCGGCGCTGGCGCAGACGCTGAGCACGCAGCCCATGCCGGCCAGGAAATGCTGGGCCACGGCGCGCACCTCGGCATCGTCCTCGACCACAAGCACCTTCAAGCCTGGGGGCACGGCATCACCGCTGACATCGCCTTCCAGCGGTGCCAGGTCTTCGCCACCGGGGACCGGCAGGTAGAGGCTGATCGTCGTGCCCTGACCAATCACGCTGTCCAGCGCCACGGACCCGTGCGACTGCTTGACGAAGCCGTAGACGGCGCTCAAGCCCAGGCCCGTGCCTCGGCCGGCCTGCTTGGTCGTGAAGAAGGGCTCAAACGCGCGTTCCTTCACCGCCTCCGGCATGCCGGTGCCGCTGTCGGCCACGGCGATGCAGATGAAGCGGCCGTCGCCGAGATCGTCCCGCACGCTGGCCGGCAGCGTGCCCGTGTCTGCCTCTGCGGCGCTGAAGCGCAGGTGGCCGCCGTCCAGCATGGCATCGCGCGCATTGATGGCAATGTTGAGCAGAGCAGCCTCCAGCTGCCCCGCGTCGGCCAGCGCCATGGGGCAGTCTTCAGCCACGTCGACGCTGATGTGGATGCGCTGGTCCAGCGTGCGACGCAGCATGTCCGACAGGGGATGCAGCAGGCCGTGGACGTTGACGGCGCTGGGCAGCAGGACCTGGCGGCGCGAGAAGGCCAGCAGCTTGCCCGTCAACTCGGCGCCACGCCGGGAGGCGCGCATGGCCGCGCTGACCAGCTGCTGGCCAAAGGCGTCCTGTGCCAGGGCGGGCAACTCTTCCAGCACCTGCAGGTTGCCCTGGATGACGGTCAGCAGGTTGTTGAAGTCGTGGGCAATGCCGCCCGTCAGCTGGCCCACGCTCTCCAGGCGTTGCGCGTGATTCAGGGCTTCCTCGGTCTGCGCCCGCTGCAGACAGGTCGCCAGCAGGTTGGCGAGCGATTCCAGAAACCGCTGCTCGTCGTCGCCGAAGCGCTTCAACTGCCGGGACCGCACCTTCAACGCGCCAATCACACGCCCGCGATCCAGCAGCGGCACGGCGAGCGCGCTGACCAGCCCGGCCTCCAGGTAGTTGGCGGGCACGGCAAAGCGCTGTTCGCTGCGGAAGTCCTCGATGACCACCGGGCGCCCCTGCGCCAGCACGAAACCCAGCGGCGTCTCAGCACGATGGGGAACGGTCGACCCCAGCGCCTCATTGGCGATCAGCCCGACGCCGCCAGCGACGCGCAGCTCGAGCCGGTTGCTCTCCAGCAGGAACACCAGCGCCATTTCCACCTCGAGCGCCTCGGCCGCAATCGCGGGGACCTGCTGCAGCAGCACCTGCGGATCACGCGCATCGACCGCCAGGCGACCCACCTGGGCGAGGTATTCGCTGTAGCGCGCGCGTTGCAGTGCCTGCTTGACGCGCGGATAGGCGCCGATATCGCGGATCGCCGCCACGACGAAGGGCAGCCCATGATCCTGCAGCGGGCTGAGCGCGATCTCGACCATCACTTCCGAGCCGTCGCCCCGCTTGGCCACCAGTTCCATTTGCGTTCCCATCGGCCGGGCGCGGGGCGCGTGGGCATAGGCATTGCGGTAGGACGCGTGGCGGGGCCGGATGCTGTCGGGCACGAGCGCGTCCACGCTGGTGCCGATCAACGCCTCCACGTCATACCCCAGCAGGCTGGCGGCTGCCGGATTGGCCAGCACGATCAGCCCCGCCGCGTCGACGAGTAGCAGGCCGTCGGGATAGGCGGCGAACAGCGTGCGGAATACGGTGTGGTCGTCGAAACCGCCTGGCAATGCGCTGGGCGGTGTCATGGGAAGACGCTCGCGTCGCGGCCGGACGCGACCGTTGGCGTGAAAAGGTAGCCGGCACTGCGCACCGACTTGATGATCTGCGGCGTCTCCGCCTCAGGCTCGAGCTTCTTGCGCAAGCGGCCAACCTGGACATCGATGGTGCGGTCGAAAGGGCCGGCTTCGCGGCCACGCGTCTGCGACAGCAGGAAGTCGCGCGACAGCACGCGGCCCGGGTGCTGAGCGAAGGTCTGCAGCAGGTCGAACTCACCCGCCGTCAGCACAACCTCGGCGCCTTGCGCGTCGGTCAGCCGGCGGGCTGCCAGATCCAGCCGCCAGCCGCCGAATGTCAGGCATTCGCGCCCGGCGTCTTCCGGGGGCGGCGCACCAATGGGACGCTCCGTTGCGGCGTCGGCCGGCTGCACGGGCGTGATCCGGCGCAACACGGCCTTGATGCGCGCCACCAGCTCCCGCAGGTCGAAAGGCTTGGTGACGTAGTCGTCTGCGCCGACCTCCAGCCCCACCACCTTGTCGACCGCATCGCCCCGGCCCGTGATGATGACGAGGCCACAGCGCCAGTGCTCGCGGAGCTGCCGAGCGATGGCCAAACCGTCTTCACCGGGCAGGCCGAGGTCCAGGAGAACCAGCTCGGGCGGGTCGCCGGCCATGGTCTCCATGAGCGCCCGGCCCGAACGCAGCTGGGTGATGCGAAACCCATGGCCGGCGAGGTAATGCGCCAGCAGCTCGGTGATGGCGGCTTCGTCGTCGACAACGGCGATGTGCGTGGGTGTCAAGGCGTCAGCGCGGTTGATGCGTTATGGCATTGAAGCACCATTCGCAACGCTGCCGCGACCGGGTGCGGTATCGCGGCGTGGTCCAGTTCATGGAAAGAACTGGCGGAAGCTGTGAGATTCGAACTCACGGGCCGTTACCGGCCGACGGTTTTCAAGACCGTTGGGTTAAACCACTCCCCCAAGCTTCCGAAGGGTGCGCATTCTACGAGCCCGGCGCCTGCGCCCGCTCGCACGCCACCTGGATGATTTCCCGCGACGCGCCGTCAACCCGTGCCGCCGTCAGCTGGCCGCCCCAGATGCAGCCGGTGTCCAGCCCCAGCAGGCCGGGTCTGTCGAGCAGGCCCAGCGTGGACCAATGGCCGAAGGCGATGGGTGTGCCGGCCGTCCGGCGGCCGGGCACGTCGAACCACGGCATATAACCCGCGGGCGCTGCGCCGGCGCCGTCCTTGGTCTTGAAGTCCATCTCGCCGTCCGCCGTGCAGAAGCGCAGCCGGGTGAGCACGTTGACCGTAAACCGCAGGCGATCCAGGCCGGTCAGGTCAGGGCGCCAACGTGCCGGCTCGTTGCCGTACATGGCTTGCAGGAAGTCGGGCAGGGCGGGTCCACGCAACACGGCCTCCACCTCGCCGGCGAGGGCCAGCGTGTCGTCACGGCTCCATTGGGGAACCACGCCGGCGTGCACCATCAGCCAGCCGGTCTCGAAGACGGCCAGGCGCTGGTGGCGCAGCCAGTGGAGCAGGGGCTCGCGGTCGTCTGCCTGCAGGATGGGGGCGAGGGTGTCGCTGCGGTGCTCCGGCCTCACGCCATGGGCGACGGCGAGCAGGTGCAGGTCGTGGTTGCCCAGCAGGCAGGTCGCCGCACTGCCCAGGCCTTGCAGGCGGCGCAGCGTGGCCAGAGACTGGGGCCCGCGGTTGACGAGGTCGCCCAGCAGCCAGAGCCGGTCCCGCGAGGGCGAAAAGTCGATGCGGGCCAGCAGCCGCTCGAAGGCGTCGCAGCAGCCTTGCAGATCGCCGATCAGGTAGTTCATCAGCCGCATGCTAAGGGGGTGTGGGCCTTGCTGCCTGCCGGCCTTGGCATGGTTGTGGCGGCCGCGCGCTGCGACGCCATGCTCGACAAGCTGCGACGCGACCCGGGAATGTGCGATGGGCGGCGTCATGGCCATCTGCTAGTCTCCCGGGCTTCGTTTTCGACCCCGCGCCGCTTCGGGTTTCCCCAGGCCTGGCGCTCTAGATGGATACCGCGCTCGTTCTCTTTCTGATTTTCCTCAACGGCCTGTTCGCGATGTCGGAGATGGCCCTGACCGCGAGCCGCAAGGCAAGGCTGCAGGTGATGGTTGAAAGCGGCGAGGGCGGCGCGCAGGCCGCCATGGACCTGCACGACAACCCCACCAAATTCCTGTCCACCGTGCAGATCGGCATCACCGGCATCGGCGTGCTCAACGGCATCGTCGGCGACGCGGCGTTCTCCGGCCCGCTGTCGCTGTGGTTGAGCGAGACCTTCAACCTGCAGCCCCACGCCACGCAGATCGCGGCGACGGCGCTGGTCGTCGTCATCATCACCTTGCTCACCATCGTCTTCGGCGAGCTGGTGCCCAAGCGCGTCGGCCAGATCTACCCCGAGACGGTGGCTCGCCTGGTCGCGCCGCCGATGAATGTCATCTCCACGGCGACACGGCCGCTGGTGAAGCTGCTGAGCTTTGCGACCGAGGCGACGCTGGGCCTGATGGGGCTGCGCAACCGGGCCCAGCGCGGCGTGACGGAAGAGGAGATTGCGGCCAGCCTGGAGGAAGGCCTGGACGCCGGCGTCATCGAGCAGCACGAGCATCAGATGGTGCGCAACGTGTTCCGCCTGGACGAGCGCCAGGTCGGCTCGATGATGATTCCGCGCGCCGAGATCGCCTGGCTCGAGGTCGACGCGACGCCCGCCGAGGTGCTGGCGGTGCTGCGCGAACACGGCTTCAATCGTTACCCGGTCTGCCGTGGCGGCCTGACCGAAGTGCTCGGTGTGGCCAATGCGCCGGCGCTGTTGGCCGGCATGCTGGAAGGCCTGCCGCTGGACCTGATGACGGGCCTGGAGCCGCCGCTGTTCGTGCCCGAAACGCTGTCGGGCATGGAGCTGCTGGACCATTTCCGCGTCTCGGACGCGCCCCTGGTTTTCGTCGTCGATGAGTATGGCGAGGTGCAGGGCGTGATTGCCGTGCGTGATGTGCTGGAAGCCATTGCCGGGGAGTTCAACGCTCCAAGCGATGGCGATGCCTGGGCGGTGCAGCGCGAGGACGGGAGCTGGCTGATCGATGGCCTCATCCCCGTGCCTGAGCTGAAGGACCGCCTGGAGCTGAAGGAACTGCCCGAAGAGGACCGTGGGCGCTACAACACCCTGGCCGGCATGATCATGCTGCTGCTGGGGCGCTTGCCGCGCACGACCGATGTCGTGGAGTGGGACGCGTGGAGATTCGAGGTCGTGGACCTCGACGGCAAACGTGTGGACAAAGTGCTGGTCAGTCGTCTGGCCGCGGAAACTGGAGAAAGAAACACATGAGCAACCCCCCGATGTACGGCGAACTGCAGCCGCTGGACCGCGAAGTCCACAAGAACCTCAAGCTCGACACGGCCGCGCCCGTCGTCAGCCGCGTGGCCGACCAGAACTCGGTCTTCCTGGCCGCGGTGGAGTTCGGTGACGCCTGCAAGGAGTTCCCGGTCGTCTTCGTGCGCACCGGCGATGCTGGCGCCGATGGCAAGCAGCCCGTCGCGCCGCTGGCCGTGCTCGGCCTGAAGCCGGGGTCCAACCTGTTCGTCGATGGCGACAAGTGGACGGCCACCTACGTGCCGGCCTATGTGCGCCGCTATCCGTTTGCAATGGCACGCCTGGACGGCAATGCCAACAGCCTGGCCGTCTGCTATGACAGCAAGTGGACCGGCTTCGGCGAGACCACCGGCGAGGCTCTGTTTGCCAACGGCGAGCCGACCGAGTTCCTGCTGAACGCCCGCGCCTTCCTCGAGAATTTCGAGCAGGAGGCCGAGCGCACCCGCCTGATCTGCAACCTGCTCGTCGAACTGGACCTGCTGCAGGACATGCGTTTTGAAGCCACCCTGCCGAACGGCGAGAAGCTGGACGTCGAGGGCTTCCTGGCCCTGGACGAGAAGAAGTACAGCGAATTGCCCGACGCCAAGGTGCTGGAATTGCACCGCAATGGGCTCATCGCGCTGATCGAGATGCACCGTCTGTCCATGACCAACATGAACCGCCTGGCGGCGCGCTACGCCGCCTGAGCACTTCTGGCTGGTTGGCGTTTTTGAGAAGGTCACGCTTGCGTGGCCTTTTTCAAATTCAACCCGCCACCCAGGATCGGCAAGCTTCCCGTCAAGTTGTCACCTGTTCGGGCGACTTGCCCCCTATATCCTAGGGAAAGCAGGTGTATCCATCTGTTTGCGGTGGGGAAAAGTCACCTTCCAATCCCTAGACTTCGCCGCTCGGTGCATCGGGCGCCAAGGACGCAGTTGATGTTCCCCAATTTCAAAGAAAGTCGTCGTACGCCGCTCAATCCTTTCGGCGGTCCGCCCTTGGAAATGAACAGCGACTTTGGTGCGCTGGATGGCGACGCATTGGGTTTGGTGGAACGACGTTACGGTGATCGCGGCCTGGCGGTTTCACGCGAGCGCTACAGCAGCCGCAATGAAGCGGGCGACATCGTCTGCACCGCCAACGACGGCGACAAGATCGTCGGCACGCTGTCCGTGCGGTTTGACGGCCCCGGCGGCCTGCACGCCGACACGCTGTTCAAGGAAGAGATGGCCGAGTGGCGCGCTGCGGGCGTCACGCTCTGTGAGTTCGGCGGCCTGGCGGTCGACAAGCATTCCCACGAACCCAAGCGCGTGCTGGCCCAGATCTTTCACCTTGGCTATCTGCATGCTCACCGCCGTGCGCGGGTCGATCGCCTCGTGATCGAGGTGAACCCGCGTCATGTGGCCTTCTATCGCCGCTGGCTGGGCCTGCTGCCCTACACCACGGCCCGCCACAACCCGCGCGTGGACGCGCCGGCCGTGCTGATGAGCTTCGACTTTGCGACGGCGCGCGAGCAGATCGCACTGCTGGGCGGTCGCCCCGAATTGCTGTCGACGGCGCGCTGCCTCTACCCGCTGTTCTGGGACGAGGCCACCGAGGCCGCCATGCTGGCCAAGCTGCCGGTGGTCTGAGCCTGTCGGGTCATTTCGGCAACGTCGCCGCAAAGAAAAAAGGGGTCCCGTGGGACCCCTTTTGCTTGAGAGCGCAGACCTGTCGATCAGAAATCGAAGGACGCCCGGGCGTAGTAGGCGCGGCCGATGGGGCTGGTGTAGCGCGGGTCGTAGCCAGCCTGGAAGACCTGGGTCTGGTAGCTGAGCGGCGGATCGCGGTCGGTCGCGTTGCGAACGCCCAGCGTCAGCGTGGTGCTCTTCATCGGCTTCCAGGAACCGAACAGGTCCAGCGTGGCGTAGTTGCTCACGTGGTTGGTCGGGTCGGAGTCGATGTAGCCCGACTTGTAGTGGCCGGTGGCGCCCACCGTGAAGGCGCCTTGAGTCCAGATGCCCGTCAGCGTGTGCTGCCAGCGGAAGACCGGGCCCGCGCCCGAATAGACAGCCACGTTCTGGTTCCACGGGCCGCCGCGGAAGTCCTGGTACTCGTACTTGGCCACGTAAGTGCTGTTCAGGCCGAACGTGAACGTGCCGACCGCCGTGGGGAGGCGGTAGTTGGCCGTGATGTCCACACCGTTGGTGTTGGTGCCGCCGAGGTTCTGCTGGCGCACGTCCACGTAGCCGCAGTTGGTGCCCGGGCACTGGTTGCCATTGCTGGACAGCTGGTTGCTGGCGTTGCGGTGGAAGTACTGGCTGAATAGCGCGTAGTTGGCAGCGTCGAACAACGAGTCGTCACCGACGACGCCGATCTGGTTCTTCAGACGCAGCGCCCAGAAGTCCAGGCCGATGCTCAGGTCGGGCATGGGTTGCACCAGAAGGCCCAGCGTGGCGTTCTTGCTCTTTTCAGGTTCGAGCGTCAGGTTGCCGCCGTTGAGCACCATGAACTGGTTGTTGCACACCGAGTTCGGACCCGTACCGTCTCCACCGGGGCACAGCAACGGGTCGGCCACGTTGCCGGAGTTCGTGTAGGTCTGAGCGGCATTCAGCTCAAACAGCGACGGGGCGCGGAAGCCTGTTGAGTAGGAGCCGCGCACCAGCACCTGCTTGTTCGGTTGAAAGCGGAAGCCGATCTTCGGATTGGTGGTGTTGCCGAAATCGTTGTACTTGTCGTAGCGCACGGCGGCCGTGATGTCGAGCGAACTCAGCAGCGGCACGTTCAGCTCGGTGTACGCGGCCGAGACCTTGCGCGTGCCGGCGCTGTAGGTGGCCGGGTCGATGCCGGTCGAGTCGATGACGACGGCCGCGTAGTCCGGGTTGGCCTGCTGCACGAACTTTTCCTTGCGGAACTCGGCACCGACGGCGATGGCCGCTGCCCGGCCTGCGCCGAACCAGTCGCCCAACTCGCGGCTGGCACGGGCGTCGACGTTGGTCGTCGTGCCCTTGCCGTACAGGATCAGGCCGCTCGCGCCGGCCTGCTCGAGCAGGGCCTGGCCGGCGGTGCTCTGTGCGCCGAAGGGGTTGATCACGCCGGTCAATACACCTTCATAGACCAGCGGGCCGTTGGCGTAGCCGCTGATCAGCTTCTCGTCGACCTTGTTCTGGTTGCGGCTCACGCCGACGGCGTAGTCCCAGCCGGCGAGCGTGCCTTCCAGAGACAGCGTCAGGCGCTGCTGGGTGTTGGTGTTGCTGTCACCGCGCTGACCGTTGGGCATGTCGCGCCAGCGGGCGATGACGTAGCCTGGCTGGACCAGCGCGCCGCCGTCAGTCACCGTTTCACCCACCAGGCCGTCGTCGAAGGCCGGGTCCAGGGCCGCATTGGTCGGGAAGTAGGGGTTGGGCGTGCCGTCCGGGCGCAGGCGGTTCATCGGCAGGAAGCCGAAGGGCACCGGGGCGATCAGCGTCTTCACGTTGCTGCGAGTGAAGAAGTACTCCGCGCCCAGCACGTGGTTCTCACCCAGCTTCACGTCGGCCTTGACCATGCCGGAGGCACGCTCGCTCTTCGGGATGTAGTCCACGAAGTTGGACGTCGTCATCGAGCAGGAGGTGCCATCGCCGCCTGGAACGATGAAGACGCCGTCCGTACAGGCCGGAGCGGCGGGGTTGTACCAGACGTTCGGGTCTTGGTAGTAGTTGGCTGGCGATGGCGAGCCGGAGATGCCGCCCGCATAGCGGGTATTGAACGGGCGCTGCGAGCCGCTGATGCGGTCCTGCTTCTGGAAGTCGACGAAGCCCAGCACGTTGAAGCCCTGGGTCTCCAGGTCGCCGAAGCCGAAGCCGGCGTTGGCGTTCATTGACTTGCCGCCGGCGTGCTGAGGCACTTCGGTGCCCACCGTCACGGTGCCGCCCTGGTATTCCTTGCGGGTGATGAAGTTGATGACGCCGCCAATGGCGTCCGTGCCGTACAGCGCGGAGGCGCCGTCGCGCAGCACCTCGATGCGCTCGATGGCCGCCATCGGGATCATGTTCAGGTCGGGCGCCGAGCCATCGAAGGCGTTGTTGGCGATGCGCCGGCCATTCAGCAGTACTAGTGTCTTGTTGGCGCCCACACCGCGCAGGTCCGCGAAGGAGGCGCCACCGGTGGATGAGCCCACGGCCTGGCTGGTGCCCAGGCTGGTCTGGCTGGCGGTCAGCGAACCCAGGATCTGCTCGACCGTGGTGAGGCCTTGCTGCTGCAGGTCCCTCATCCTCAGGACCGTGACCGGCACGGTGGTCTCGGCATCAAGACGCTTGATGGCCGAACCCGTGACGGTAACGCGCTCCATCTGGGTGGCCGGGGTCTCCGGGGTGGATGGCGGGGTTTGCGCCAACGCGCTGAAGCCGCTCACGGCCATCAGGACCGCTGCGGTAACTCGGGTTTGCTTGTGCATCACTGCTCCAGGAAGGATCGGCGAAACGGGTGGTTTGCCAAAAGGTTCGGCCAGAACGCGACGCCCGGTCAGGGCGCTGGCTGGTGAATCAATTTTCCTGGTTGGTAAAAACGCAAGGCGATTAAGGAATACGTGAATGAGGGGTCATTCGGCGCTCCGGGTCATTTCAATATCAGGCAAGCCATTGATTTAGAAAGAATTTTTGGAAATTAGGCGCAATTGTTGGCATTGCGAGCGATGCTTTTTGCCAACTGGAAAAGTAAGTTAACGGTGCTTGACGGAACAGCAATATATGTAAGCTGTGACTTAGGAATTTATGATTATTTGACCTTGTCGATTGCTTATCTTTGAGGCCGGCCGCGTACATTGAGTCGCGTTGCGCAATATATGAGATGCAAAGATGCCGCTCAAATTGCAAAAATAGTTTGCGATATATTTCAAAAAGAATCCTGTCGCCTGCCTTGCGGCGTCGGATCAGTGGCCAAGTCGGCGTGACAGGCGTGCAGCGGCGTCGCGCAGGGCGCTGGTCAGTGCACCAGTGGCCGAGGTGTCGAAGCTCGCGCTGGCGCCGATGGCCGTCAGTGCCAGCACCAGCCGGCCAGCTGCGTCGAAAACCGGCGCCGCCGCCGCGCTTACGCCGAGAACGACGCCGTCGCGTGACGTCGCCAGCCCGCCTTCTCGCACCTCCGCCAGTGCCGCCGCATCGGGCAGGGGTTCGCCCAGGGCCATGGCATCTTCGGCGCGCCAGGTCGCAAACAGCCGCCCCGATGCCGTGCCGGCCACGCTCATCACCGTGCCGTGCCGCATGCTGATGTGCACCGGCGTCGGCCCCTCCGCCACACGCACGATGGTGGGCCCGCGCGTGCCCCAGACGGCGATCGCCACGGTGTGGCCGATCTGCAGGGCCAGTTCCTCGATAACCGGCGTGGCCAGGCGCACCGGGTCGTACTGCTGCAGGCTGATGAGGCCCAGCTGCAAGGCCAGGGGCCCAAGGCCATACGGCCCGCTGCCCCCTTCCTGCTCCACCAGGCCCAGCCTGATGAAACTCACCAGATAAGGATGCGCTTTCGCCGGCGTCATGCCTGCCTCCCGGGCCAGGTCCTTCAGGGCCATGGGCCGGCCGTTGTGGGCCAGCGCCAGCAGCAACTGGCCACCCACCTCGATGCTCTGGATGCCCCTGGCTTCCTTGCCGTTGCCCTTGACGTCGCTCATGCTAAAAATTCTATATTGGCGAATTCATTTGTAATAGGCTAAATTTCTGTTCCGCTGTTGGAGACCTGCATGACGACCAAAGCCTTTGCCTCGCAAGCCGACCTGGAAGAAAAGAAGGTCACCTTCGAGCGCCTCTCGGAGCACGCCTGGGCCTACACAGCCGAGGGCGACCCCAACACCGGCATCGTCATCGGCCGCGATGCGGTGATGGTGATCGACACCCAGGCCACGCCGGTCATGGCGGCCGACGTCATCCGCCGCATCCGCGAGGTGACGGCGGCGCCCATCAAGTACGTGCTGCTCAGCCACTATCACGCGGTGCGCGTGCTGGGCGCGTCGGCGTTCAAGGCCGAGGGCCTGGAGCAGGTCATCGCCAGCGAGGCGACGCTGGCACTCATCAAGGAACGCGGCGAGCAGGACAAGGCCAGCGAGATCGGCCGCTTCCCGCGGCTGTTCCGCAACGTCGAGTCCGTGCCCGCGGGGCTGACCTGGCCGACGCTGACCTTCTCGGGCCGGCTGACGCTGGACCTCGGCGGCGTGCAGGTCGAGATGTTCTCGCCGGGCCGCGGCCACACGGCGGGCGACACGGTGGCGTGGTTGCCTGAGGAGCAGGTGCTGTTCAGCGGCGACCTGGTCGAGTTCGATGCGACGCCCTATTGCGGCGATGCCCACTTTGCCGACTGGCCAGCGACGCTGGATGCGATTGCTGCTCTGAACGCCGCTGCTCTCGTGCCCGGCCGTGGCCCCGCCTTGAAGGGCGCCGAGCAGGTCGCCGCAGGCCTGGGCGGCACCCGCGCCTTCGTCAGCGAGCTGTATGCCGCCGTGCAGACCGGTGTGGCGGCGGGCGAGGAGCTGAAGCCGGTCTACCAGCGCACCATGGCGGCGCTGCGACCCAAGTACGGCCACTGGGTCATCTTCGACCACTGCATGCCGTTTGACGTCACCCGCGCGTTTGACGAGGCTTGCGGCACGGCCCACCCGCGCATCTGGACGGCCGACCGTGATGTCGAGATGTGGAAGGCCCTGGAAGGCATCTGAACGTGGACCTGCCGCGCTATCTGTATCACCAGAGCCTGGAGCAACGCTCCGGCCAGCCGCAGCGCCGCCCGGTCGTCATCGTCGGCGCCGGGCCGGTGGGCCTGGCGCTGGCGCTGGACCTGGCCGGGCGTGACGTGCCGGTCGTCGTCATCGACGACAGCGACCGCATCGGCGAGGGCTCGCGCGCCGTCTGCTGGGCCAAGAAGACGTTGGAGGTGTTTGATCGCCTCGGCGTTGGCGAGGCCATCGCGCGCGAGGGCGTGCGCTGGCAGCGTGGCCGGGTCTTCCACGGTGAGCGCGAGGCCTATGCCTTCGACTTGTTGCCCGAGGCGCATCACAAGATGCCGGCCATGGTCAACCTCCAGCAGGACAGCGTCGAGGCCAAGCTGGTGCGCGCGGTTCAGCTCGATCAGCGTATCGAACTGCGCGGCCGGCATGAGCTGATCGGGCTGGAGCAGGACGAGGGTGGTGTGACGCTGAACGTGCGCACGCCGGATGGCCTGTTCGACATGCGCGCCGATTGGGTCGTGGGCTGCGATGGCGCGCGCAGCCCCACGCGCACGCTGCTGGGGCTGGGCTTCGCGGGCCAGGTTTTCGAGGACCGCTTCCTGATCGCCGACGTGCGCTTGGCGCCCGGTGCGCGGCCGCGTGGCCTGGACCCGGCCAGGCCCGAGCGCTGGTTCTGGTTCGACCCGCCCTTCCATCGCGGCCAGTCCGTGCTGCTGCATGCGCAGGCCCAGGGCCTCTGGCGCATTGACTTCCAGCTTGGGCGCGACGCCGACGTCGAGGCCGAGCGCGACGCGGATCGCATCAGGGCGCATGTCGCGGCGATGCTGGGCAGCGAGCAGTTCGAGCTGGTCTGGTCGTCCATCTACCAGTTCTGCTGCCGCCGTGCCGAGCGCTTGCGCGTGGGCCGCGTGCTGCTGGCTGGCGATGCGGCACACCAGGTCTCGCCCTTCGGCGCGCGTGGCGCCAACAGCGGCGTGCAGGATGCCGACAACCTCGGTTGGAAGCTGGCTGCCGTGCTGAAGGGCGAGGGCGGTGATGTGCTCCTCGATGCCTACGAGTTCGAGCGCATCGAAGCCGCCGACGACAACATTGGCCACTCGACACGCGCCACCGATTTCATCAGCCCCAAGAGCGCCTTGAGCCAGCGCCTGCGCAAGGCGGCGCTGGACCTGGCCGCGCGCACGGAGCTCGCCAGGCCGCTGGTCAACAGCGGGCGGCTGTCGACGCCCACCGAGCATGTCGACTCCCCGCTGAGTACGCCTGATGTTGAGCCCTGGGCCGGCGGCCCGGCGCCCGGCGGCCCGGCGCCGGATGCGCCGCTGGAGGGCGGCTGGCTGAGCGAGCAGTTCGGCGAGTTTTTGCTGCTGTGTTTTGGCTGGCCGGCGCCGGCAACGGGTGTGCGGCTCATTGTGCTGCCGGCCGAGGGCGTGGCGGCATCGCGCTACGGCGCCCGGCCGGGCAGCGTCCACCTGATCCGCCCCGACGCCGTCGTCGCCGCGCGCTGGCACCGCTTCGACGCCGAGGCGTTTCAGGCGGCGCTCGCTCGAGCCCGTGGAGAGCTGTGATGAGCAAGATGAAATTGACTCTGACCCCAAATTTCGGGCGCGAAGCCGATGCCTTCTATGCCGAGCTCATCGCCGCCCAGGCAGGCTTGAACGACGAGGCGGCGGCCGATTGGCTGGCACGGCTGACGCTGATCCTGTGCAACCACATCGGCGACCGCGAGGTGCTGCGTGAAGCTTTCGCGCTTGCGCGCGAATCCCAATGACCGCCGTCGCTCATCACGAACGCCATGACTGAACTGACCTCATTGAACTACTTGACCGGCTTCGGCAATCAGCACAGCAGCGAGGCCCATCCCGGCGCGCTGCCCATCGGGCGCAACAGCCCACAGCGCGCGCCGCATGGCCTATATGCGGAGCTGCTGTCGGGCAGCGCCTTCACCGCGCCGCGCGCGGACAACCATCGCACCTGGCTCTACCGCCGCCGCCCGTCGGTCGTCGTCGGTGGCTATCAGCCCCTGCCGCATGCGCACTGGAAGAGCGGTGCGGCCGAAGGCGAGTGCGCGCCGCCCGACCCGCTGCGCTGGGGGCCGACGCCGCTGCCTGAGGAGGGCGACTTCATCGATGGCCTGCGTACCTACGCGGTCAACGGCGAATGCGGTGTCGCCGGCATGAGTGCGCTGGCCTACGTCGCCACGCGCGCCATGGGCCGCCGCGCGCTGGTGAACGCCGACGCCCAGATGCTGCTCGTGCCCCAGCAAGGCCGGCTGCTCGTCACGACGGAGCTGGGCCGTCTGGAAGTCGCACCCGGCTCCATCGCGCTGCTGCCGCGCGGCATGGTCTTCAAAGTCGACCCGCTGGACATGCCCGCGCGCGGCTACGTTTGCGAGAACCACGGTGCCGCCTTCCGCTTGCCCGAGCTGGGCCCGATCGGCTCCAACGGCCTGGCCAACGCGCGCGACTTCGAGGCGCCTGTCGCGTGGCATGAAGCGGAGGAGGGCGAGTACGAAATCGTCAAACGCTACGGCGGCAAGCTCTGGCGCGCACACCAGGCGCACAGCCCCTTCAACGTCGTTGCCTGGCACGGCAACCTGGTGCCCTATCGCTGGGACACATCGCGCTTCATGACGATCAACACCGTCAGCTTCGACCACCCCGACCCGAGCATCTTCACCGTCCTCACCAGCCCCAGCGACACGCCTGGCTGGGCCAACGTCGACTTCGTCATCTTCCCGCCGCGCTGGATGGTGGCTGAGGACACCTTCAGGCCGCCCTGGTACCACCGCAACGTGATGAGCGAGTTCATGGGCCTGGTGCTGGGCCAGTACGACGCCAAGCCCGAGGGCTTCAAGCCCGGCGGCGCCAGCCTGCACAACAGCTTCGTGCCCCACGGCCCCGACAGCGACGCCTTCGACAAGGCCAGCGGCGCCGAGCTGAAGCCGCACAAGCTGGATGCCACGCTTGCCTTCATGTTCGAGACGCGCTGGCCCCTCAAACCGACCGCCTGGGCGTTGCGCGACGCGCCGCTGGAGACGACCTACGCCAACTGCTGGCAAGGCCTGAAAGACGAGTTCAAAGCATGATCGACCACACCCATGACGCGGCAGCCCTCTCCTGGGTCGAGTCGGCGGACGACCCCGCGACCGACTTCCCGCTGCAGAACCTGCCCTTCTGCACTTTCCGCCGCGCGGGCACGCTGGAACCCTGGCGCATCGGCGTCGGCATCGGCAGCCAGATCCTGGACCTGAGCGCCTGGGGCATCACCGACATGAACGCGTTGATGGCCCGCCCGAGCAGCGAGCGCCTGGCGCTGCGGCACCGACTGTTCGACACGCTGAAGGCGGGCTCGCCCGAGATGGCGCTCGTGCCGCAGGCCCAGGCTGAGTACACGCTGCCCTGCCGCATCGGCGACTACACCGATTTCTATACCGGCATCCACCACGCCCGCGCCATCGGCAAGCTGTTCCGCCCGGACAACCCTTTGTTGCCCAACTACCAGTGGGTGCCCATCGGCTACCACGGCCGCAGCTCCTCCATCGTCGTCAGCGGCACGCCGCTGCGCCGGCCCAGGGGCCAGGTCAAGCCGCCGGATGCTGAGGTGCCCGTCTTCAAGCCCAGTGCCCGTGTCGACTGCGAGCTGGAACTGGGCCTCTTCGTCGGCCCCGGCAACGCCTTGGGCGAGCCCTTCGGCATCGACGAGGCCGACGAACACGCCTTCGGCCTGACGCTGCTGAACGACTGGAGCGCCCGCGACATCCAGCCCTGGGAGTACCAGCCGCTCGGTCCCTTCCTAGCCAAGAACTTCGGCACGACCATCTCGCCGTGGATCGTCACGATGGAGGCGCTGGCGCCCTTCCGCATCCCCTTCACGCGCCCGGCCGAAGATCCGCAGCCGCTGCCCTATCTCGACTCGCCGGAGCACCGCGCGAACGCGAGTTTCGACATCGAGCTGGAGGTCTGGTTCAAGACGCCAGCCATGACTGAGCCGACGCGGCTGTCGCGCTCCAACCTGCGCCATGCCTACTGGTCGCTCGCGCAGATGCTCACCCACCACGCCAGCAACGGCTGCAACTTGCAGCCGGGCGACCTGCTCGGCACCGGCACCATCAGCGGCCCGGCGCCCGAGGAGGCCGGCTCGCTGCTGGAACTGACGGGCGGCGGCAGGCAGCCCATCACGCTGCCCAACGGCGAGACGCGCACCTTCGTGCTCGACGGCGACACGCTGGGCCTGCGCGCCGTTGCGCACAAGCCCGGGTTCCGGCGCATCGGCTTTGGCGCCTGCGATGGCCAGATCCTGCCCGCTCACACCTAGGCGCAGCGGGTCTCGCTGTGGGAGGAATCGGCGGCCGCGTGTGAGCTGTTTAGAGGCAGTGGGCGACTACCTCGCCGTGCACGTCGTTGGTGCCGGCATCTGTGCACCTTGCGGACGCGTTCAGCGCTTCAGGCGCCTGGCCACGGCACGGCTCACCAACGACTGGGCGTGGTCTCGCGCTGACGGTCGGTCAGAGCCCGTCCACGGTCTTGCGTGGCCTGGCCGCCTGAGCACGAATCGGGGCGCGGTCGTTCCGACTTGGTGCGCATCCGCGTTGCTGCGGTACACCAACGGTGCCGTTCGACCCTTGTTTGCACCAAAACAGTGTCGTGAGGGATGCCCGTCATGGGGCATAACGAAATTCACAGCCTGGCACGCGCCTTGCGGACGGTGCCATCGGCTACCGAACTTCATCCCAACACCCCACTGGAGGTCTCACCGATGCTTCGCCGTTCTGCCCTGGCCCTGGCCGCTTCTGCCGCCGCCGCTCTCATCACTCCCGCCGCCTACGCTGCCGACACCATCAAGGTCGGCGTGCTGCACTCGCTGTCGGGCACCATGGCCATCTCCGAGACCGTCCTCAAGGACACCGTCCTGATGGCCATCGACGAGATCAACGCCAAGGGTGGCCTGCTCGGCAAGAAGCTCGAGCCCGTCACGGTCGACCCGGCTTCCAACTGGCCGCTGTTCGCTGAAAAGGCCAAGCAGCTCATTTCGCAGGACAAGGTCGCCGTCGTGTTCGGCTGCTGGACGTCGGTGAGCCGCAAGTCGGTGCTGCCGGTGTTCGAGCAGACCAACTCGCTGCTGTTCTACCCGGTGCAGTACGAAGGTGAAGAGCTGAGCAAGAACGTGTTCTACACGGGTGCCGCGCCCAACCAGCAGGCCATCCCTGCGGTGGAATACCTGATGAGCAAGGACGGCGGCGGTGCCAAGCGCTTCGTGCTGCTGGGCACCGACTACGTCTACCCGCGCACGACCAACAAGATCCTGCGCGCCTTCCTGAAGAGCAAGGGCATCGCCGACGCCGACATCATGGAGGACTACACCCCCTTCGGCCACGCGGACTACCAAAGCATCATCGCCAAGATCAAGAAGTTCTCGGCCGAAGGCAAGAAGACCGCCGTGGTCTCGACCATCAATGGCGACTCCAACGTGCCCTTCTACAAGGAACTGGGCAACCAGGGCCTGAAGGCGACGGACGTGCCGGTGGTGGCCTTCTCGGTGGGTGAAGAAGAGCTGCGCGGCGTGGACACCAAGCCGCTGCAAGGCCACCTGGCGGCGTGGAACTACTTCATGTCGATCAAGGCCCCGGCCAACGACGCCTTCATCAAGAAGTGGAGCGACTACGCCAAGGCCAAGGGCATCGCCGGCCACAAGGACAAGCCGCTGACCAACGACCCGATGGAAGCCACCTACATCGGCATCAACATGTGGGCGCAAGCGGTCAAGAAGGCCGGCAGCACGGACACCGACAAGGTCATCGCCGCGATGGCCGGCCAGACCTTCACGGCGCCGTCGGGCATCACGTCCAAGATGGACGAGAAGAACCACCACCTGCACAAGTCGGTCTTCATCGGCGAAGTGAAGGCGGACGGCCAGTTCAACGTGGTGTGGAAGACGCCTGGCCCGGTCAAGGCCCAGCCGTGGAGCCCGTACATCCCCGAGAACAAGGGCAAGAAGGACGAACCGACGAAGTGAAATAAGACCCCCCCGAGGCGCCAAGGCGCCTCCCCCCAGGGGGCGCCGCCAGTGGCCTGGCAAAGCCAGTTCCACGGCGGCCGCTTGAGGAGCGCTCGTGCATTCGCACGGCGCTGGTTCGTTCGCTTGGATCTTCATGATCAAACGACTTCTGATCGGTTGTTGGCTGGCGCTGCTGGGCCTGTCGGCCTCGGCAGCGCTGCCGCCTGAACTGCTGACCCGCATCGCCGCTGGTGAAGGCGACGAGCGCGTCGCGGCGCTGAACGAGGCGGTCGCCCAGGCCGACCCTGCGCTGGCGGATTACCTGCATGCCTTGCTCGACGGCCGGGTGCGGCTGCGTGAGGGGAAGGCCGTCGTGGCCGCCGAGGGCGCCGCGCCGCCTGAGGGTGACGAGCCCATGCTGAACAACCGCCTGCGCCGCGAGATCGACTCGGCGCTGGCCGGGCTGGCCCTGCTGTCCAAGGACCGTGACACACGCGCCAAGGCGCTGGCAACGCTGCGCGAGGACGCCAGCGCCGCCAAGCTGCCGCTGTACGAACGTGCGCTCGCGGCCGAAACCGACGCCGGCCTGCGCAGCCAGTTGAGCGCGCTGGTGGCGGGGGCCAAGCTGTCTTCCGCCGATGCCGCACAGCGCCGCGCCGCCGCCATCGAGCTGGCCGGCAGCGCCGACCCGACGACGCGCGCGTTGCTGCTGGACCGCATCAGCGGCGAGACCGATGCCGCCACCAAGGCGGCGATGAAGAGCGCCATCGACGCCATCGGCGACCGCCTCGCCTGGGGTGAGCGGGCGCAGCTGCTGTTCTCCGGCGTGAGCCTCGGCTCGGTGCTCCTGCTGGTCGCGTTGGGCCTGGCCATCACCTACGGCCTGATGGGCGTCATCAACATGGCCCACGGCGAGCTGCTGATGGTGGGCGCCTACGCCACCTACATGGTGCAGCAGGGCTTCCGTGCCTGGCTGCCCGCTGCCTTTGATTACTACCTGTGGCTGGCGCTGCCGGCCAGCTTCATCGCGGCTGCCCTCGTCGGCGCAGCAATGGAACGCACCGTCATTAGATGGCTCTACGGCCGCCCACTTGAGACGCTGCTGGCCACCTGGGGCATCTCCCTGGTGCTGATGCAGGCCGTGCGCACGCTGTTCGGCGCGCAGAACGTGGCCGTCGAGAACCCCGGCTGGTTGTCCGGCGGCTGGGCGTTGCTGCCCAACCTGACGCTGCCCTACAACCGCCTGGCCATCATTGCCTTCGCGGCCCTGGTGTTAGGCGGCATGGCGCTGCTGCTGGCCAAGACGCGCCTGGGCCTGATGGTGCGCGGCGTCACACAGAACCGGCGCATGGCCGCCTGCGTGGGCGTCAACACCGCCCAGGTCGACACGATGGCCTTTGCGCTCGGCTCCGGCATCGCGGGCCTGGCCGGCTGTGCGCTGAGCCAGATCGGCAACGTCGGCCCTGACCTCGGCCAGAGCTACATCGTCGACGCCTTCATGGTGGTCGTGCTCGGCGGCGTGGGCCAGCTGGCCGGCACGGTCTACGCCGGCCTTGGCCTGGGGGTGCTGTCCAAGCTGCTCGAAGGCTGGCAGGGCGCCGTGCTCGCCAAGATCGCGCTGCTGATGCTGCTCGTGCTCGTCATCCAGAAGAAGCCCCAGGGCCTGTTCGCACTGAAGGGCAGGTCGGTCGAATGAAGAAGTCTCTGCTCATCGCCGTGGCAGTCTTGGCGCTGCTCGTGCCTTTCCTGCACCTCGCCTTCCCGCCCGGGCACGCGCTGCACCTCAGCGAGTTCTACGTCGGCCTGCTGGGCAAGTTCCTCTGCTTTGCCATCTGTGCCCTGGCCCTGGACCTCATCTGGGGATTCGGCGGCATCCTGTCGCTCGGCCATGGCCTGTTCTTCGCGCTCGGCGGTTATGGCATGGGCATGTATTTGATGCGCCAGATCGGTCGCGAGGGCCAATATCAGTCGGACCTGCCGGACTTCATGGTCTTCCTGAACTGGAAGGAACTGCCCTGGCACTGGGTGCTCAGCGATTCGCTGGTCGGGCAGATCTTCCTGGCGCTCGCCGTGCCCGGCCTGCTGGCCGCGGTGTTCGGCTACTTCGCCTTCCGTTCGCGCATCCAGGGCGTGTACTTTTCCATCATCACGCAGGCGTTGACGGTGGCGGCCATGCTGCTGTTCTTCCGCAACGAGACGGGCTTCGGCGGCAACAACGGTTTCACCGACTTCAAGCGCATCGCCGGCATGCCGCTGAACACGCCGGGCATGAAGGTGGGCCTGTGCGTGGCGAGCGGTGTCGCGTTGATCGCCTGCTACCTGATCGCCCGCGCGCTCACGCAAAGCCGCTGGGGCCGCATCCTCCAGGCCATTCGCGATGCCGAAGGCCGTGTGCGCTTCCTGGGCTATGACCCGGTCGCCTTCAAGCTCAGCGCCTACGTCATCTCCGCCATGATGTGCGCGCTGGCCGGCATGCTCTACGTGCCGCAGGTCGGCATCATCAACCCCGGCGAGATGAGCCCCGCGGCCAGCATCGAGATGGCCATCTGGGCGGCGGTCGGCGGGCGCGGCACGCTGATCGGGCCGGTCATCGGCGCCTTCTTCGTCAACGGCACGAAATCGGTCTTCACCGCCGTGTGGCCCGAGGGCTGGCTCTACATCCTGGGCGGCCTGTTCATCGCCGTGACGCTGTTCCTGCCGCAAGGTCTGATGGGGCTGGCGAAGAGGTTCAAAAAATGACACCAGAGCTTCTCGAAGCCGGCGCTGAGGTCCGCTCCCGGGCCCTCACGCGCATCGCCACTTCCGGCGAACCCATCTTCAACCAGGGCGTGGCCCTTTATGTCGAAGACCTCAAGGTCGCCTTCGATGGCTTCCAGGCGCTGGGCGGCCTGAGCTTCACCGTCGGCGTGGGCGAGTTGCGCTGCGTCATCGGCCCCAACGGCGCCGGCAAGACGACGACGATGGACTGCCTCACCGGCAAGACCCGGCCCGACAGCGGCCGCATCTATTTCGGCAGCAACCTGAACCTGCGCCTGATGAGCGAGCAGCAGATCGCCCGCGCGGGCATCGGCCGCAAGTTCCAGAAGCCGACGGTGTTCGAGGCGCTGACGGTTGCCGAGAACCTGGAGCTGGCGCTGGCCGGTGATCGCCGTGCGCGATTTGCGATGCGTGCCAGGCTCAGCGGCGAACAGCAGGATCGCCTCGGCGAACTGCTGAAGACTGTGCACCTGACCGACGAGCGCGAGCGCGTCGCCGGTCTGCTGAGCCACGGCCAGAAGCAGTGGCTGGAGATCGGCATGCTGCTGGCGCAGGACCCCAAGCTGCTGCTGCTGGACGAGCCCGTTGCGGGCATGACGGACGAGGAGACCGAGCGCACGGCCGAGCTGTTCCTGAGCCTGGAGGGCAAGCACTCGCTGGTCGTCGTCGAGCACGACATGAACTTCGTCGGCACGCTGGCCGGCGCGCATCGCACGGTCACGGTCTTGCATGAAGGCAAGACCTTGGCCGAAGGCACGATGGCCGCCGTGCAGTCCGACGAGAAAGTGATCGAGGTCTACCTTGGCCGATAAAGCTGACATCCTCCAGGTCCAAGACCTGCACAAGCACTACGGCGGTTCGCACATCCTGCGCGGTCTGGGTTTCGACCTGAAGCCCGGCGAGATCACGGTCGTGCTCGGTCGCAACGGCGTTGGTAAGACCACTCTGCTGAAGAGCCTGATGGGCGTCGTGCCCGTCACGTCCGGCAGCATCACGCTGTCTGGCGAGCCGATCAACAAGCTGAAGACCCACCAGCGCGTGCGCGCCGGCCTCGGCTACGTGCCGCAGGGCCGCGAGATCTTCGGCCGGCTCACAGTCATGGAGAACCTTCAGATGGGTCTCTCCAGCCAGCCCGTGGGCACGCCGCTGCCCAAGGAGCTGTTCGAGCTGTTCCCGGTCCTCGACAAGATGCGCTCACGCCGCGGCGGCGACCTGTCCGGCGGCCAGCAACAGCAGCTCGCCATCGCCCGCGCGCTCGCGCCCGGGCCCAAGGTGCTGCTGCTGGACGAGCCGACCGAAGGCATCCAGCCCAACGTCATCCAGGACATCGGCCGCGTCATCAAGCACCTGGCCCACGACAAGGGGCTTTCGGTCGTGCTGGTCGAGCAGTTCTACGACTTCGCCGAAGAGCTGGCTGATCAGTATTTGCTGATGCAGCGTGGCGAGATCGTCATGCGCGGGCGCGGCAAGGACATGCCGGCAGACGGGGTGAGGGAGCGGCTGGCGATCTGAGCGGCCGGGCGGCAGCCCCTAGTTCGTCGGGTGCCGTTCGGCCCGCCGGAACACCAGAATCGGGCTCATCCAGGCAGTTCCTGCCCATGCCCCGTCAAACCGCGTCCAGTTCCTCCTCAGCCCGGCGCCCTCCAGCGCCCAAGGAGCGCCGCCGTGGGCGGGACGGCTCCCTGCGCTCGGGCTTCCTGTGGCTGCGCGGCCTGATCCAGCGACCTTTCAGCCTGCGTTGGACCCAGGGTGGCCCGCGCCTGGTCTGGGTCGAGCGGCGGCGCCCGCGTGGGCCGGCCGAGCCGGCCAGCAGTGCCCGGGTCAGCGCCGAACTCGAGATCGCGCTGCTGGCCCACCCCGACGCGGCCGCCGCAATGCCGCACCTGGTCCGGGTGCATGACCAGCTCGTCCTCAAGGGCTGGCCGGGCCTGGCCCTGCTGTCGCCTGAGCTGATCCGCAAGGCGCTGGCCCAGGGGCAGAGCGTGGTCGCGCAGGCCGACTCGCCGGCCCTGGTCGCGTTGTTGGAGCATCTTCGCCAACTGGGTGGCCGTGCCCCGGCGTCCGCATCCGACGCGCGCAGCCTGGATGACACCGTGCCGTCGCGCGATGGCGCGGACCGCGTCGAAGTCTCGGAGCTGGAGGAGGCCGACTTCGAGCAGGTGGCTCGCGAATGGGGCCAGAACGCGACACAGGCCCCGCCGCCGGCTACCGACGGGCAGGCCTTGCACTGAGGCGGCGGGCGCGGCCCTCACGGGGGTTGAGCGAATCACAGTTTTGGCGCACTCGAATTGGGGCATGGACCCCGCTTCGGTGCAGCCGACCGATGTGAGGCGCGCGCGCTGTCTAGCAACGCTGACGGGTGTCGCTGGCGCTGTCGCCCCGGGCGTCAGCGGTCGAAAACATGGCTTTGGCTGCGGGCTATCCAGGTCGCGAATCGCGTGCCATCCCGGCCCGGAAAAGCTGGCACGGCTCGTGCTCGTCATAACTCGTCATAACGAGTTGGACGGCCATGAGCAAAGACGCTCTTGCAGCTAGGAAACCCTTGACGCTGGTCACCGCCCCCGAGGCGGACGACGCGCATCGGATCAGGCTTTCGTCACCACAGCCGCTGTACACGCAGATCAAGGAGATCCTGCGCGCACGCATCCTCGATGGCAGCTACCAGCCGCATCAGCAGATGCCGTCGGAGAGCGAGATGATGGCTTCGTTCGACGTGAGCCGCATCACGGTGCGGCAGGCGCTCAACGACCTGCAGAACGAAGGCCTCATCTTCCGCATCCACGGCAAGGGCAGCTTCGTCTCCAAGCCCAAGGCCTTCCAGGATCTGGGCCGGCTACAGGGCTTCGGCGAGGCGATGCGGCAGATGGGCTACGAGACCTTCGCCCGCGTGCTCTCCATCAAGACCGTAGTGCCGTCCCCGCAGGTGGCCGAGAAGCTGCATCTGCCCAAACGCGCCAAGGTCACGGAGCTGCAGCGCCTGCGCTTCCTGAACCGCGAGCCCATCTCGCTGGACGTGACCTGGGTGCCCGCAGCCATCGGCCAGCGCCTGGCCAAGGAAGACCTGGCTGCGCGGGACATCTTCGTCATCCTGGAGAACGACTACGGGCTGTCTCTCGGCCACGCCGAGCTGCAGATCGGCTCGACGCTGGCCGACGAGACGCTGGCCGCGCAGCTCAAGGTCGAGGCGGGCTCTCCGGTGCTGTTCATCGAGCGCACCACGCACACCGCCGACGGTGCGCCTATCGACTACGAACACCTCTATTACCGCGGTGACGCCTTCCAGTACAAGGTGCGCGTCGATCGCGTGCCTGTTTCAGAACGAGCCTCTTGAGGAGAGCCTGCACATGAACACGATCGAAACCGAGTACGACATCGTCATCGTTGGCGGCGGCACCGGCGGCCCCATGGCTGCGGTCAAGGCCAAGGAGAAGAACCCCAAGCTGCGCGTGCTGGTGCTGGACAAGGCCAACGTCAAGCGCAGCGGCGCCATCAGCATGGGCATGGACGGCCTGAACAACGCCGTCATCCCCGGCCACGCGACCCCCGAGCAGTACACCAAGGAGATCACCGTCGCCAACGACGGCATCGTCGACCAGAAGGGTGTCTACGCCTACGCGGCCAACAGCTTCCCGATGATCGAGGAGCTGGACCGCTGGGGCATCAAGTTCGAGAAGGACGAAACCGGCGACTACTCGGTGCGCAAGGTCCACCACCTGGGCAGTTATGTGCTGCCCATGCCCGAGGGTCACCACATGAAGCGGGTGCTCTACCGGCAGCTCAAGCGGGCGCGCGTGGAGATCACCAACCGCGTCGTCGCGACGCGGCTGCTGACTGGGCCTGACGGCGAGATCGCAGGCGTGATGGGCTTCGACTGCCGCACGGCCGACTTCCACGTCATCAAGGCCAAGGCCGTCGTCATCTGCACGGGCGCGGCAGGGCGTCTGGGCCTGCCCGCCAGCGGCTACCTGTTCGGCACCTACGAGAACCCGACCAACTGCGGCGAGGGCCACGTGATGGCCTATCACGCAGGCGCCGAGCTGACCAACCTGGAGTGCTTCCAGATCAACCCGCTGATCAAGGACTACAACGGCCCGGCCTGCGCCTACGTGACCGGCCCGTTCGGCGGATACACGTCCAACAACGCCGGCCAGCGCTTCATCGAGTGCGACTACTGGAGCGGCCAGATGATGATGGAGTTCTTCAACGAACTCGAAGGCGGCAAGGGCCCGGTGTTCCTGAAGCTCGACCACCTGGCTGAAGAAACCATCAGCGAGATCGAGCACATCCTGCACACCAACGAGCGCCCCAGCCGCGGGCGCTTCCACGAAGGCCGCGGCACCGACTACCGCAAGCAGATGATCGAGATGCACATCTCGGAGATCGGCTTCTGCAGCGGCCACAGCGCCTCGGGCATCTGGACCAACGAGCGCGGCGAATGCTCCATCCCCGGCCTGTACGCGGCCGGAGACTGCGCCAGCATCCCGCACAACTACATGCTCGGCGCCTTCGTCTACGGCAAGTTCTGCGGCGAGAACGCAGCGGACTACGTCAGCGGCATCTCCCAGTCCAACGTCGATGCCGGCCAGGTGGAAAAGGAGAAGGCCCGCGTGTACGCGCCGCTGGGCCGCACCGAAGGCCTCACGCCCTTCCAGGTCGAATACAAGACGCGCCGCATCGTCAACGACTACTTGCAGCCGCCCAAGGTCACCCGCAAGATGGAGATCGGCCTGCAGCGCTTCGACGAGATCCGCGAGGACCTGCAGCACATGGGCGCGGCCGATCCGCATGAGCTGATGCGCGCGATGGAGGCCCACACCATCCGCGACTGCGCCGAGCTGGCCGCACGCGCGTCGCTGTACCGCACCGAGAGCCGCTGGGGCCTGTACCACCTGCGTGTGGACCACCCCGAGAAGAACGACGCCGACTGGTTCTGCCACACCAACGTGACGAGCGATGCCAACGGCAACGCCGTGTTCCGCAAGCGCGAGGTGGAGCCCTACGTCGTGGAGCTGAACGAGGAAGAGAAGTCCGCCTACCAGCGCCTGCGCGTTGCCACGCCCGCAGCGGCCTAACGAGGAGATTGCCATGACCATCGCCATCACCCGCACCCAGGCGCCCGTCGTCATCGACGAGGACAAATGCATCGCCGACAAGGGCTGCACCGTCTGCGTGGACGTCTGCCCGCTCGACGTGCTGGCCATCGACCTGACCAAGAACAAGGCGTTCATGAAGTTCGATGAATGCTGGTACTGCATGCCCTGCGAGAAGGACTGCCCCACCGGCGCGGTTCGTGTCGACATTCCCTACCTGGTGAGGTAAGCATGCTGGCCACATCCATCCATGACCGGCTGCGGCACGACGACGCGGGCGTGCGCCGCATCGCCGTCATCGACCTGCCCTACACCGACGAGGAAGACGACATTGCGCCGCTGCTGATCGCGGCCCTTGCGGACACCGACGCCACCGTGCGGCTCGAAGCTGCCAAGGCGCTGGAAGGCTTCGAGGAGCCCGAGGTGCTGGCTGCCATTGCGCCGCTGCTGAAGGACGAGGACGCCGATGTGCGCGCCGCCGTCGCATACACGCTGGCCGAGCTGAAGGACCCGGCCTCGGCCACTGCGCTGCTGCCCTATCTCGGCGATGCCGACCCCGAGGTGCAGGCCGCCGCGTTGCAGGCTGTGAAGGCCTTGCGCGTGGACGCCGCCTTCGACCCGGCCCTGGCGGCGCTTGCCCATGCCGAGGCCAGGGTGCGCCGCGCCGCCGTCAGCGTGCTCGGCTACCTGAAGAAGCCGCAGGCCATCTCCGCGCTGACCGAAGTTGCCGCGCACGACGACGACGCCGAGGTGCGCCGCGTCGCGGTCGGGGCGCTGAGCTTTGCCAACGATGCCGATGTCAGCGTGCATCCCGCGCTCAGCCGCGCGCTCAACGACCCGGTGTGGCAGGTGCGCGAGGAAGCCGCCACGACCTTCGCCAAGACCGGCTCCGCTTTAGGCGTGCCCAACCTCGTGCGCGCCATGGACGACGAGTACTGGCAGGTGCGCGTGAAGGCCGCGCGGTCCCTGGGCAAGCTGAAGGCGCGCGACGGCGTGATGGCGCTGGTGGAGGCACTGATCCACCCGGTCAGCAACCTGCGCAAGGAAGCCGTCATTGCGCTCGGCGAGATCGGCGACCCGCGCGCCATCACGCCGCTGGAGCGCACGCTGCGCGACCCCGACCCCGACGTGCGCAAACTTTCCAAGTTGGCGCTGACGACCATCCAGATGAACGGGAGCGCGGCATGAGCTTTGTCGTCACCGAGGCTTGCATCCGCTGCAAGTACACCGACTGCGTCGCCGCCTGCCCCGTGGAGTGCTTCCACGAAGGCCCCGACTTTCTCGTCATCGACCCCGAGGTGTGCATCGACTGCGGTGTCTGCGTGCCCGAGTGCCCCGTCGAGGCCATCTTCGACGAGAAGGACCTGCCCGTCGAGCAGCGCGAGTACGTCGAGCTGAACCGCCGCCTCGCCGCGCAATGGCCGCTCATCACCGCCGCGCAGGAGCCGCTGCCCGACGCCGAGCACTGGGCCAGCCAGACGAGCAAGCGCGCGCTGCTGACGGAGACCGCCGAGCCCGCATGAAATCTGACGCATCGCAGGCACAGAGCTTGCGCAGCGTCTTCCGTACCCGCGATTCGACTGCCAGGAGATTGAGATGAAGTTGCCCCAGCTCTCACATGTTTCCGCCACCCTCGCGAAGTGCCTTGCGCTCTGCGCGGCCTTCCTGGCGCCGCAAGCCCAGGCCGCCAAGGAGGTCGTCACCATCGGCATCGGCACGCAGAACACCACCACCAACACCGTCACCGGCGGCGTGGTGCTCAAGGAGATGAAGCTGCTGGAGAAGCACCTGCCCAAGACGGGCAAGTACGCGAACATCGAGTGGAAGCTCGACTGGCAGAACTTCACCTCCGGCCCGCCGATCACCAACGGCATGGTCGCCGGCAAGTTGCAGATCGGCATGATGGGCGACTACCCGCTGCTGGTGAACGGCGCCACCGGCCAGCAGAACAAGGGCAACGAGACGCAGCTCATCGCCGTCATTGCCTACAACGCCTTCGGCTCGGGCAACGGCGTGGTGGTGCACAAGGACAGCCCCTTCTACGAGCTGGCCGACCTCAAGGGCAAGACGGTGTCGGTGCCCTTCGGCTCGGCGGCGCACGGGATGATGTTGCAGGCCATGCAGGAGCGCGGCTGGCCGGCGGACTACTGGAACCTGGTCAGCCAGAGCCCCGAGGTGGGCACCACCAACCTGCAGGAAAAAAAGATCGACGCGCACGGCGACTTCGTGCCGTTTGCCGACCTGCTGCCGCACCGCGGCTTCGCCCGCAAGATCTTCGACGGCGCGCAGACCAAGATCCCGACCTTCCACGGCGTCGTCGTGCGCAAGGAGTTCGCCGACAAATACCCCGAGGCGGTCGTCGCCTACATCAAGGCGCTGATGGAAGCCAACGACTGGCTGCGCAAGGACCCGAAGCTCGCCGCCGCCAAGATCCAGGAGTGGACCAAGATCGAGAAGGAGGTCGTTTATCTCTTCCTCGGCCCGGGCGGCATCCACACGTTGGACCCGAGCATCAAGCCGCGCTGGGTCGAGACGATCAAGATCGCGCATGGCGTGCTGTCCAAGCTGGGCCGCGTCAAGGAGTTCGACGCCGCGGCCTGGGTCAACGAAAGCTATCTGCGCGAAGCCTTCAAGCAGCGCGGCCAGGACTACGAGGCCCAGAAGCAGACGCTGGCCAACTACGACATCGCCGGCACCGACCCCATCTGCAAGGTGCCAGTCACACGGCCCAAGGAGGCCGGCGAGATCTGGCTGGCCACGGGTGAAATCGTCCCGGTCAGCTCGCCCGCCTGCCTGCTGGCCGGCGTGAAGCAGTACGAGGCTGCGGGCAAGAAGGTCAACGTGGCCTACCTCTACGACAAGGCGCTCGGTATCAAGGTGGTGGCCGACAAGGCCTTCTACGCGGTGGACACCAGCAACCCCAAGGCGCCGGTGGCCGTGCCCTTCCTGCTGAAGAAGGACGCCGAGGCCTATGCCGCCAAGGGCAACGGCAAGCTCGCCACCTTCGCGGAAGCGCTGGGCCAGGCCTCGGCCGTCGTCGTCGCCAGCACGAAGTGACCACCATGAGTGCCGTGCCCCACCTCCAGGCCTTTGCGCCGCCCGCTGTTGCTGCTGCGGCAGCGGCGGCCAAGCCCACCCCGCCGGCCCATATCGGCCAGGGCGTGACGCCGCTGCACCTGCCGCTGCCTGCGGCCACCCCACCCAGCCTGTGGCAGCGCTTCTGGCAGGGCCGCGGTGCAGCGGCCCTGCTAGGCGCCATCTCCATCGCCAGCGTGCTGCTGTTCTGGCAGCTGGCCACGCACTACAAGCTGGACGCCTACATCCGCTTCAACAACATCCCCACCCCGGCGCAGGTGATGGAGAAGGTGATCGAGGTCAACAGCAGCCCGAAGTTCGTCACCAACATCGGCATCAGCGTGCGGCGCATCCTGCTGGGCTTCCTGGTGGC
Organism: Roseateles sp. AC306; assembly: GCF_979253795.1. NCBI lineage: Bacteria > Pseudomonadati > Pseudomonadota > Betaproteobacteria > Burkholderiales > Sphaerotilaceae > Roseateles > Roseateles sp. AC306. Next base: position 226,066 of record NZ_CEEDEB010000002.1, on the reverse strand, counting down.
CACGGCGCTGGGTGTGGGCCTGGGCGTGGTGATCGGCCGCTACCGCTGGGCGCGCGCGCTGGCCATGCCGGCGCTGGAGGTGTTCCGCCCCATACCGGCCATCGCCTGGGTGCCGATGTCCATCATGCTGTGGCCGGACAACGAGGTGAGCATCGTCTTCATCACCTTCCTCGGCGCCTTCTTCCCCATCCTGCTGAACACGGTTCACGGCGTGGAGGCCATCGACCCGGTGCTGCTGCGCGCCGCCCGCACGCTGGGCGCGGGCGAGGCCAGCCTGCTGCGCCGTGTCGTGCTGCCCGGCGCGCTGCCGCACATCTTCACGGGGCTTGCGGTGGGCATGGGCGTGGCGTGGGTGTCGCTGATCGCGGCCGAGATGATCTCGGGCCAGTTCGGCATCGGCTACTTCACGTGGGAGGCCTACTCGCTGATCAGCTATGCCGAGATCGCGCTCGGCATGATCACCATCGGCGTGCTGGGCCTGCTGTGCAGCGGCGCCATCCGGCTTCTCGCCAAGCTGGCCATGCCCTGGCAGGCTCATTCGGAAGGAGCACGGTGATGGACATGCAAGTGGCATCCCATGGCCGCGTCGACGTGCGCGACCTGCACATCCGCTTCCAATCAAAAGGCCAGGATTTTGAGGCCGTGCGTTCCGCCAACGTGCATGTGCGGCCAGGCGAGTTCGTGTCGCTGATCGGGCCCTCGGGCTGCGGCAAGTCGACGCTGCTCAACGCCGTGGCCGGCTTCCTCAAGCCGACCGGCGGCCAGGTGCTGCTGGACGGGCAGCGCATCACCGGCCCGGGCTCGGACCGCGGCGTGGTGTTCCAGCAGTACTCGCTGTTCCCGTGGATGACGGTGCGTGCGAACGTCGAGTTCGGGCTGCGCATGAAGGGCGCGTCCGCCAACGAGCGCCAGGCGCAGGCGCGCACGCTGCTGGGCCTCGCCGGGCTGCTCGCGTTCGAGAACCATTACCCCGACCAGCTGTCCGGCGGCATGAAGCAGCGCGTGGGCATCGTCCGCGCGCTGGCCACCAGCCCGCAGGTGCTGCTGATGGACGAGCCCTTCGGCGCGCTGGACTCGCAGACCCGCGTGGTGATGCAGGAGATCCTGACCAATATGTGGCAGCGCCTGCGCATCTCGGTGCTGTTCATCACGCACGACATCGAGGAGGCGGTGTTCCTGTCCGACCGGATCTACGTGATGACGGCGAGACCCGGCCGCATCAAGGCCGAGCTGGACGTGCCGCTGCCCCGGCCGCGCACCGCCGCGATGACCTCCGAGCCCGAGTTCGCCGCCATGGTCAGGCAGATCAAGGGCCTGATCCGCGAGGAGAGCATCGCCGCCATGGGCGGCGAGCTCAGCGACGGCGGCCTCGTGGGCCTGAGCACCGAGGTCGGCCCGCAAGGCGTCGGCCACCTGGTCTAGGAGCCACCATGCCCCTCTACACCGACACGGTGCCCACCCAGCTGGTGTGGCACCAGGCCAGCGGCATGCTCGAACTGGGCTGGGCCGACGGCCGCGAGGCGCGCTTCTCGGCGCCGCAGCTGCGCTCCGCCTGCAAATGCTCCGCCTGCGAGAAGCGCCGCCGCGATGGCAACCCGCTGGCCGCGCCCGGCGACACGGCGCTGACAGGCATCAATCCTGTCGGCGAGACCGGCGTGCAGCTGGTCTTCAGCGATGGCCACGACCGCGGCATCTATCCCTGGCCCTATCTCCACCAACTTGCCCTGGAGGCTTGCCCATGAGCGTTCTCTTCGACGCCGAGGTGCTGGACGTCCGCCACTGGACCGACCGGCAGTTCTCCTTCACCTGCACCCGCGACCCGGCCTTTCGCTTCCAGAGCGGCCAGTTCACGATGCTCGGCCTGATGGTCGATGGCAAGCCGCTGCTGCGCGCCTACAGCGTCGTCAGCCCGCACTGGGAGGAGAAGCTCGAGTTTCTCAGCATCAAGGTGGCCGACGGTCCGCTCACGTCGCGCCTTCAGCACATCCGCGCTGGCGACACGGTGCAGATCGGTCGCAAGGCTTCGGGCACCTTGCTGACGCAGAACCTGCTGCCCGGCCGCCACCTCTATCTACTCGCCACCGGCACGGGCCTGGCGCCCTTCATGGCCATGGTGCGCGACCCCGAGGTCTACGAGCAGTACGAGAAGGTGATCCTCGTGCATGGCTGCCGGCAGGTGGCCGAGCTGGCCTACGAGCAGGTCATCACCCGCGAGCTGCCCGACAACGAGTTCTTCGGCGATCAGGTGCGCGACAAGCTCATCTACTACCCGACCGTCACGCGCGAGCCCTTCCGCAACCAGGGTCGCATTCCGACGTTGATGCAGAGCGGCAAGCTGGCCCAGGACATCGGCCTGCCGCCGCTGTGCAAGGAAGACGACCGCTTCATGCTGTGCGGCAGCCCGGAGATGCTGCGCGACACGCGCGCGCTGTTCGACATCATGGGCATGACCGAGGGAAACATGAGCCACCCCGGCCACTTCGTCATCGAGCGCGCCTTCGTCGAAAAGTGAATGGCCATGTCGGCACCGACCGCCTTCCTCGACGCGCCCGGCCAGGCACTGAGAAGGGTCTGGCCCGGGTGGGCGACTTGTGTGCTGGTCGCGCTGGCCGCCTCGTTCGTGGCCGCGCTCTACCAAGGCCCGCCGATGCTGTACGCGCTGCTGTTCGGCGCCGCGATACACAGCCATAGCAGCGAGGACCGCACGGTCGCTGGTGTGGACTTCTGCAGCCGCACGCTGCTGCGCCTGGGCGTGGGTCTGCTGGGCGCGCGCATCAGTGGCGAGCAGGTCGCCAGCCTCGGTTGGCCGACCCTGCTCTTCGTGCTGGCTGCGGTCGCCAGCACGATCCTGTGCGGTCGTTGGCTGGGCAGAGCCCTGCGCCTTCCCTGGGCTGTCGGCATGCTGGCGGGCGGGGCCACGGCCATCTGCGGAGCATCTGCGGCCTTGGCCATCGGCGCGGTGCTGCCGCCAGCCCGCGAAGGCGAGACGCCGAACGAGCGTCACGTGCTCTTGGTGGCGGTCATGGCCACGCTGCTGTCGACGGTGGCGATGGTGGTCTACCCGCTGGTCGCTCGACAGCTGCAGCTGTCACCTGCCGGTGCGGGGCTGTTCATCGGCGCGAGCATCCATGACGTGGCTCAGGTGGTGGTGGCCGGCTACTCGATTTCGCCCGCAGCCGGCGACGCGGCTTCCATCGTCAAGCTCCTGCGCGTGAGCCTTCTCTTCATCGTCGTGCTGGGCGTCTCCATTGCCTGCCGCGCGGCAACGCCTGAGCCGGCCTGCAAACCGCGGCCGCTGATGGTGCGACTCACCGGGCTGGTGCCGGGCTTTCTGTGGCTGTTCGTTGCGCTGGCAACGCTCAATTCCCTGGGCTGCCTGCGGCTGGTGCAGGACCAGCTCAATCTCGCCTCTCGCGCCTGTCTGATGCTTGGGGTCGCAGGGCTGGGCATGAAGACGTCGTTCCCGCACCTCGCCAGCGCGGGCTGGCGGCCCATCGTGCTGATGGTGGCCACCAGCCTGTGGCTCGCCGGCGTTTCGCTAGCAGCCGCCTGGGGACTGCGGCCCGCCTGAGAGACCGCTCGCCCGCTGCCCGGGCCATGCTCCGAGCTGATCAGGCGCTGATCACGCGGTTCCCAGCTCCAGCCACAGCACCGCAAACCACCGGTTCGGGTCTGTCCACACCTTGCCCGGCCTGAACCCGGCCCGCGCCGCCAGCGCCTGGAAGCCCTCCACCGTGTACTTGTGCGAGTTTTCCGTGTGCAGCGTCTCGCCCTCGTTGAATGCATAGATCTCGCCGCCCAGCTGCAGCTCCAGCGGCTTGGTGGCGCGCAGATGCATCTCGATGCGGCGGTAGGCGGGGTTGTAGAAGGCCAGGTGCTGGAAGCCGTCCGTCGGGAACTCCGCGCCCAGTTCCTTGCGCGCCCGCTCCAGCAGATTCATGTTGAAGGCAGCCGTCACGCCTTCCGCATCGTTGTAGGCCGCGTGCAGCACGTCGTGGTCTTTCACGAGGTCGATGCCGATCAGCAGGCCGCCGCCGGCCAGCTCCGCTGCCGCCAGGCGCATAAAGGCGTCGGCCTCGCTGGGCGTGAAGTTGCCAATGCTGGAGCCAGGGAAGAAGCCGACGCGGCGGCGACCCTCCGAGCAAGGCGGCAGCGCGTGCTGGCGGGTGAAATCGGCCACCAGGGGCTGGATGGCCAGGCCCGGGTAGTCACCCGCCAGGCCGTCGCAGGCGGAGAGCAGGTGCGGGCCGGAGATGTCGACCGGCACGAACTCGACGCTGTCGCGCGGCAAGGCATCCAGCAGCAGGCGCACCTTGCGCAGCGCGCCGGCGCCGTACTCCACCAGCTGCACCCGCTCGCCCATCTGCGCGGCCATGTCGGCGGCATGGGCCTCCAGCAGCGCGAGCTCGGTGCGCGTCGGGTAGTACTCGGGCAGGTCACAGATGCGCTCGAACAGCTTTGAGCCGACCTCGTCGTAGAAATACTTCGGCGAGATCGCCTTCGGCGCACGATTGAGCGCGGCATGCAGGTCATCCGCGAACTGCTCGTTCTCGGCCGCAGCCCTGGGCTGGCGCCATTCAATACCTGGTTTCATCTTGCGAGCCTCACTCCACTGAACTGCCAGCGCGCGGCTGGCGGAAAGAAATTGCGGTAACTCGGCCGCGCATGCCCCGCAGGCGTGGCGAGGCTGCCGCCTCGTAGCACCTGCTGGCCAACCATGAACTTGCCGTTGTACTCACCGACCGCGCCCGCAGCCGGCCGGAAGCCGGGGTAGGGCGCATAGCTGGAGCGGGTCCATTGCCAGGCTTGGTCCGCAGCCTGTGCAAAGCCCGGCAAACCGCATGCCGCCTCCCACTCGAACTCCGTCGGCAGCCGCGCGCCGGCCCATTCGGCAAAGGCGCAGGCCTCGTAGAAGCTGAGTTGCATGACGGGCGCGTTCGGGTCGAGCGGCTGCACGCCGTGCAGGCCGAAGACGCTGCCATCCTCCAGCCAGTAGGCCGGCCGCTGCCAGCCCTGGGCCTGCACGGTGGCCCAGCCGTCGGACAGCCACAGCAGCGGCTCGCGGTAGCCACCGGCCTCGATGAAGTCGGCGAACTCGCCGCAGGTGACGAGGCGGTTGCTGATCTCGAAGGGCGTCACCAGCGCCTGGTGCCGCGGGCCTTCGTTGTCGAAGGCGAAGCCGTCGCCGGCATGGCCAATGTCGACGATGCCGCCCGTGTGATGCAGCCAGGCCTGCTCGGGTGCCGCTGCCTTTTGCGGCGCGGCCGTGTCATAGGCCGGCAGCAATGGGTTGCATGAGAAGGCATGCAGGATGTCGGTAAGCAGCAGCTCCTGGTGCTGCTGCTCGTGGTGGCAGCCCAGCTCGATGAGCGTGAGTGCCTCCGCCGGTGCATGGGGCAGCAGGTCGGCCAGCGCCGCGTCGACATGGGCGCGGTAGGCCCTGACTTCGGCCAGCGACGGCCGGCTCAGCAGGCCGCGCTGGGGGCGTGCGTGGCGAGGGCCAAGGCTTTCGTAGTAGGAGTTGAACAGGCGCGGCCAGCGTTCATGGAAGACGCGGTAGCCCGGCAGATGCGGCAGCAGCACCATCGTCTCGAAGAACCAGGTGGTGTGCGCCAGATGCCATTTGGCCGGGCTGGCGTCGGGCATGGACTGCAGTTGCGCGTCCTCTCCGGACAGGGGCGCGGCAAGGGCCAGCGAGTGGGCGCGGGTGGCGCGGAGCAGGTCCGGCAGCGTGGCGGTCGACATGGGTGACACCGTAGCGCAATCTGCTGCCAACGGTATGTCAGTGCAGGGGCACTGACTGTAGGACAGCCCCTAGTCTGCTCGACGCAGCCAGGCGATGGGCCATGCCGCCAGCAGCCCCAGCGCAATGCCCGCGCCGTCCGCCATGACGTCATGCCAGTCGGCCTCGCGCGGTGGCAGAAAGCTCTGGGCGACCTCGATGCCGACCCCATAGGCCAGCAGCGCGATGAAGAGCAGCGGCCACTGGCGCGGGCGTTGCCACAGCGCCCACACGGCGCTGAAGGCCAGCGCGGCAAAGGCCAGGGTGTGGTTGGCCTTGTCCCAGCCGAGATCGACGGTCTTGGGCGGGGCCGGTGCCAGAGCCAGCCAGGTGATGACGGCGAGCAGCAAGGCGAGCAGCGCACGCCACAGGACGCGGCGCTCTGGCGCGGTGAAGAGGGACAGCAGCAGGGGTTTCATGGCGGGCGGGATTGTGGCCGGCCAACAGCTATCCCTATCTCATCTGCTGCAGCCAGCTCTTGGCCTGGCGCAGGTGCGCGCTCAGTTGCGCCTGAGCCGGGCCGACGTCGGCGCCGGCCACCGGCAGCTTTTCCAGCAGGGCCGCGTCGATGAACTCGCGCGAGGCCTTGTTCAGCATCCAGTTCATCGACGGCGGCCGCTGGCCCTGCGTGGCGGGCAGGCGCAGCTCGGCCACCTGGCCGCAGCCGCCAATGCGCTTGATGAGTTCGATCGTCGAGTCGCGTCCGCGCGCGCTGTTGCTGTGCAGGATGCCCCGGGGCGGCGCGCCGACTTCGTCGAGCGTGACGTTGCGCGCCCGGTAGCGGCGGCCGTCCACGGGCTGGGCGTCCGCTGCTTGGGGGGCGTCTCGGCACAGCCAGTCGTCCACCTCGGAGGAGCCGTTGAAGAGCAGCAGCAGGCGCAGCCGCGAGCGGTCCAGGATGCCTTGGGCAGCACAGTCGTCCTCGGGCTTGCAATTGCGCAGCCGGCCGCTGGCCTCCAGGTCGCGCAGCAGGTCGGACAGCATCAGCGTCGCGCTGCTCTCCACGTAGCCGCCGTCGCCCAGGCGGTCCCAGGCACGGCCGACGTCACCGGTCTCCTCGTCCTTGTGGGCGTCGTTGAAGATGACCGCTGCTGCCGGGCTGATGTAGGGGAAGCGAGCGCTGTTGTGCACGGCCTGGGCCAGCGTGAGGCGGTCGACGTCGAGCCCGAGCGACGGGTCCAGCAGGTCGATGCCGTCACCGCTGGGCAGCAGGAAGTCGCTCTGGTAGATACGTTGGCCGCGCGCGAGGGCGGCCGTGTTCAGGGCCAGCAGCGGCAGCCATTCTGTGGCGGTTGCGCGGCCGTGCAGGGCCGTCATGGCCTCGCTCCAGGGGTTGGGGGGGGCCTCAGGGCGGGGCGCGCACTGCCGGGCCAGGCTCCTCGGCCAGTCGCGCGTCCAGACGCCTTCGAGTGCCAGCGAGCGGTCCAGGCGGGGAAGAGCGACGGGCAGGAAGCGTTGTGCCAGGTCGCCGTAGAGGAGGGCGCCGACGGGCGTGGCGAGGTGGTCCTGGCCGGTGAAGTCGCGCACCAGCTTCCAGGGCGTGCAGGCGGCCGCGTCGACGGCCTGGCGGCGGGCGTCCAGAGCCGCGACGAAGGTGGCCGCGCCCAGGGCGCCGCCCGAGGTGCCGCTGACGGCGAACACCGAGTCGGCGAAGTTGACGCCCTCGGCCTCGCCCAGCTCCTGCAGGCGGGCCAGCGACGCGCTGCTCCAGTAGGCCGCGCGGGATGCGCCACCGGCCGAGGCCACCAGCACGAGCGGCCGCTTGCCATCGGCACCCGCCGTGCGCAGCCAGGCCTGCACCCAGGCGTCGACTGGCTGGCGGCTGGCGACGGCGCGGGATGCGCTGCGCTCGGGGTCGGCCACGCGGTGGTTGTCGTTCAGCGGCGCGAAGGCGACGAAGAGCAGCAGCGGCAGCGGCGTCAGCGGGATGCGGATCAGCGCCTTGGGCACATAGGTCAGCAGGATGCCGCCGAAGACGATCCAGCTGCCCAGCGCCAGCAGCATCAGCGCCGGCGAACCCAGCGACCGCGCGGTGGCTTCGGGCCAGGCCAGCAGCGCGGCGAACAGGGCCCATTGCAGCAGCAGCACCAGCACGACAAGCAGGCGCGACGGCGTGGGCATGCGGTCTTCGCGTTCCATCGCGGCGATGGCCTCGCGCCGCCAGTCCAGTGCCAGCCAGCGCGCCAGCCAGGAACCGGTGCCGAGCTTGAGCAGCCAGGCGCGCCGCTTCCAGACGAAGAGATAGAGCGCTGCCGTCACGGCCAGCAGGCCCACGCCGATGAGGCGCTCGCGCTGCTGCATCAGGAAGAAGGCGCTGATGGGCAGGCCGCCGCCGAGGACGAGCGCGCGCGGCAGCCAGCGGCGCAGGCCGTCGGCAAAACCTGGGTGCGTGCATTCGCCCAGTGAGTCGGGCCTGAAGCGCCGGTCCAGCAGCAGCCGGCTCGTGTACCAGCTCAGCAGCAGCCACAGCCACAAGGCGAAGACGAGCACGGCCGTCTGCGCGCTGCCCACTTCCAGCGACAGCAGCGTCTCGCGCGCCTGCTCCAGCCCCAGCAGCATGGCCACGCCGGCGACGAGTATGCCCACCGGGAAGGCGCACAGCCACAGCACGCGCAGCAGGTAGAGCACGCGGGGCACGTCGCCCTCGGGAATGGGCGGCGGCGCGGGTTCGTCGGGGCGCGGTGGCTCGGGCGGCGGCTCCGGCGGCGTCCCCGGTGGCGGCGGCGGCGCAGAAAACTTCGGCGGCGGCGCGGGATCGTGGGGCGGGTAGACGACCGGAATCAGCATGGCTGCACTTTTTGAGGCTGTCGGGCTTTGGGATGGGTGCGCGTTGGCCCGCCTTGGGGCCGCAGGCAAGGCGCAAAGCGGAGTCGGGTTGTACACCCGACGAGCATTTGCAACGCCGCCTGCGACCCCAAGGCGGGTCAACCCGAAGGGCCGGCGCGCACCCATCCCAAACCCCGACAGCCTCCCAGCCCCGAGCTGCGTCGCCACCAAGGTCGCCGCGCGGGCTTGGTGTCCTGTGGGAAACCCTGTCAGGGCGGGTCTGGCGTGACGGCGGCGATGGCGCCTTTACAGTTGCCTCGACAACGAAGTCAGCGAAGTCAGGGAGAGAAGACTCATGGACAACGGCCAACTGTTGCCACTGCTCGGCAGTTTCTTGGTGGGCGGCTTGCTGGCCGCGGGCGGCGTGAATGCCTGGCTGTCCAGCCGCGCAAAGCGCGAGGCGCAACGCCACCTTCAGGCTGAACAGGCCCTGCAGCTGGCCGGCCAGCAGCTGACGCAGGCGCGCAAGCAGATCGAGCAGCTGCAGCGCGAGAACCATGAGCTGCGGCTGGCCGTGCGCCCGGCACCCCGTGCCGCACCCGCGCCCGAGGCGCCCGTCGATGCTGCCGAAGCAGCGCGTCTCTACGCCGAGTCCAAGCTGCAGCCGCAGCCGGCCAAGGAGAAGCCGCAGGCCTTCAAGGACACGGTAGTGCTGCGCCGAACGGAATAGCCACGGCGATGGCCCAGGCCGCCTTGTCACTGCCGGGACAAGACTGCGCGGCGGCCGCTGCCTAGAATCGAACGATCGTTCTATTTCTGGGCCGGCTGCAGGATGCGCGCGGTTGGCCCGCCAACCGAGGTCGTGCCCATGACAGCCCATTACGAAGTTCGCGGCAGCGTCGCCGTGATCACGCTCGACAACCCGCCGGTCAACGGCCTGGGTTTTGCCACCCGCGCCGCCGTTGCGGCCGGCGTTGAGCGCGCCGAGGCCGACCCGGCCATCACGTCCATCGTCATCACCGGCGCCGGCAAGGCGTTTTCGGGCGGCGCGGACATCAAGGAGTTCGGCTCGCCCAAGGCACTGGCCGAGCCCAATCTGCTGAGCCTGATCTCGGTGGTCGAGAGCAGCAGCAAGCCGGTCGTTGCCGCCATCCACAGCGTTTGCATGGGCGGTGGACTGGAGCTGGCGCTGGGCTGCCACTACCGCGTTGCAATGACCGGCACCAAGGTCGCGCTGCCGGAAGTGAAGCTGGGCCTGCTGCCTGGCGCCGGTGGCACCCAGCGCCTGCCGCGTGCCTTGGGCGTGGAGCCCGCACTGAACATGATCGTCAGCGGCGAGCCGGTCGAGGCGCAGATGCTGGCCATGGTGCCGGGCCAGAAATTGTTCGACAAGATCGCTGATGCCGACGTGCTGGACGCGGCCGTCAAGTTCGCCGAAGAGATCGCCGAGAAGCGGCCGCTGCCCAAGGTGCGCGAGCTGAAGGCGCGCCACCCGAACGCCGAGGCCTACTTCCAGTTCGCCCGCAACATGGTGGGCGGCATGAGCAAGAATTTCCCGGCTCCGCTGCGCTGCCTGGAAGCCGTGGCCGGTGCCGTGAACATGAAGTTCGATGACGGCATGCGTGCCGAGCGCGAGGGCTTTGCCGCCCTGATGCAGACGCCGGAGTCAAAGGCGCTGCGCCACCTGTTTTTCGCCGAGCGCGTGGCCAGCAAGATCAGCGATGTGCCCGAAGGCACGCCGCTGCGCGACATCAAGAAGGTCGGCGTCATCGGTGCCGGCACGATGGGCGGCGGCATCTCGATGAACTTCCTGAACGCGGGCATCCCGGTCACCATCCTGGAGACCAAGCAGGAAGCCCTGGACCGCGGCGTCGCGACCATCAAGAAGAACTACGAATCCCAGGTCAAGAAGGGCAAGCTGAAGGAAGACAAGTACGCCCAGCGCATGGCGCTGCTGAGCACGACGCTGAACTACGCCGACCTGGGCGACGCCGACCTCATCATCGAGGCGGTGTTCGAGGAGATCGGCGTCAAGGAGGCGGTGTTCAAGCAGCTCGACGAAGTCGCCAAGCCCGGCGCCATCCTGGCGTCCAACACGTCGACGCTGGACGTTGACAAGATCGCGTCCTTCACCAAGCGCCCGCAGGACGTGGTGGGCATGCACTTCTTCAGCCCCGCCAACGTGATGAAGTTGCTGGAAGTCGTGCGCGGCAAGGAAACCGCCAAGGACGTGCTGGCCACGGTCATGGCGACGGCCAAGAAGATCAAGAAGACGGCGGTCGTGTCCGGCGTCTGCGACGGCTTCATCGGCAACCGCATGATCGAGCAGTACAGCCGCCAGGCCGGCTTCCTGTTGGATGAAGGCTGCACGCCGCAGCAGGTCGACAAGGCGGTCGAGAAGTTCGGCTTCGCGATGGGCCCGTTCCGGATGGGCGACCTGGCGGGCAACGACATCGGCTGGGCGATCCGCAAGCGCCGTTCGGTCGAGCGCGCCACGATGAAGTATTCGGCCAGCGCCGACCGCCTGTGCGAGCTGGGCCGCTTCGGCCAGAAGACCGGTGCCGGCTGGTACGACTACCTCCCCGGCAAGCGCGACGCGATCCCGTCGCCGGTCGTGGCCGAGCTGCTCGCGAAGCACCGCGAAGCCATCGGCGCCAAGACGCGCGACATCAGCGACGAGGAAATCGTGCACCGCCTGGTGTTTGCCCTGGTCAACGAAGCCGCGCATCTGCTGGAAGAGGGCATCGCCCAGCGCGCGTCCGACGTCGACATGGTCTATCTGACCGGCTACGGCTTCCCCATCTTCCGCGGCGGCCCAATGTGCTACGCCGACACGGTGGGTCTCTTCAACGTCGTGCAGGCGATGAAGCGCTTTGCGAAGAACCCGATGGATGACGGTGCGTTCTGGACGCCCGCGCCGCTGCTGGCGCGCCTGGTGGCCGAAGGCAAGAGTTTTACGTAATGGCGTGCCGGACCTTTGAGCGCAGCGAAAAGCTCGGGCACCCACTGACTAAGGAATTTTCATGAGCAACGCACTGATCGTCTCCACCGCCCGCACGCCGCTCGCCAAGAGCTGGAAGGGCGCGTTCAACATGACCCATGGCGCGACGCTGGGTGGCCATGCCGTCAAGGCGGCCGTCGAGCGCGCCGGCATCGAGGGCGGCGCCATTGAGGACGTGCTGATGGGTTGCGCCACGCCTGAAGGCGCCACCGGCTCCAACATCGCACGCCAGATCGCGCTGAAGGCCGGCCTGCCCATCACCGTGAGCGGCGTCACCATCAACCGCTTCTGCTCCAGCGGCCTGCAGACCATCGCCATGGCCGCGCAGCGCATCATTGCCGGCGAGGGCGATGTCTACATCGCCGGCGGCGTCGAGAGCATCTCCTGCGTCCAGCAAGAGGCCAACAAGCACATGCTGGTCGACCCGGCGCTGATGAAGCTCAAGCCCGAGATCTACTGGAACATGCTGCAGACCGCCGAGAACGTGGCCAAGCGCTACAACATCTCGCGCGAGCGCATGGACGAGTACGGCGCCGGCAGCCAGCAAAAGGCCTGTGCCGCGCAGGCCGCCGGCAAGTTCGCCGACGAACTGATCTCGGTCACGACGACCATGGGTGTCGCCGACAAGGTCATGGGCCTGATGAGCAAGGAAGTGACCATCACCGCCGATGAGGGCCTGCGCGAAGGCACCACCTATGACGCCATCAAGGACCTGCGCTCTGCCATTCCCGGCGGCGTGATCTCGGCTGGCAATGCCAGCCAGTTCAGCGACGGCGCCGGCGCCTGCGCGCTGGTCAGCGAGCAGTACGCGTCCACGCACAACTTGAAGCCCATCGGCCGTTTCCTCGGCTTTGCGGTGGCTGGCTGCGAACCCGACGAGATGGGCATCGGCCCGGTGTTCGCCGTGCCCAAGGTGCTGAAGAAGCTGGGCCTGACGGTCGCCGACATCGACCTCTGGGAACTGAACGAAGCTTTCGCTGTGCAGGTGCTGTATTGCGCCGACACGCTGGGCATTCCGATGGACAGGCTCAACGTCAACGGCGGCGCGATCGCCGTGGGCCACCCGTATGGTGTGTCGGGCCAGCGCCTGACGGGCCACGCGTTGATCGAAGGCAAGCGCCGTGGCGCTAGAAAAGTCTGCGTGACGATGTGCATTGGCGGCGGCATGGGCGCGGCCGGCATCTTCGAGGTGCTGTGAGCCGCTGGCTGCTGTGCGGGGCCGCCGTGGCGGCCTCGCTGGCGCAGGCGGCGGACATGCGTCCGCCGATCACGGAGGCGGAGACCGAGGCGGTCGCTGGCGTGCGCACGGCGGTGCGGTCGGGTGACTGCGCGCTGGCCGTCAAGCGCCTCAATGCTGGCCTGCCCGCCAAGTACCCCGACCTGCTGTTGCTGGCGGGAGCGATGTACGAGCACGGTGTCTGCCTCAAGGCGAACTGGGGCCGTGCGGCCCGCATGTACAGCCTGGCGCACGACGTGGGCCATCAGGCGGGCGCGTATCGGCTGGTGGCCGGCTATGGCTTGCCGGGCGGTCAGCCGTCTGCGGCGCTGTGGTGGGCCTCCAAGTTCAAGACCTCGTTGCTGCCCGAGACCTGCCGCAGCGGCGTGGCCGTGGTGGACGACGTGGACTCTTTCACCGCCACACTGGCCGCCTGGCCGGCCGCTCGGCTGCAGGGCTGCAACTACGTCGTGGGTGTGCTGGCGGCAGTGGTCGGCGAGATGGACTACCCCGCCGAAGCGCGGCACTTCCAATTGAGCGGTGCCGTGCAGATGAGCTTCGTGCCGGCGCAGTCGGCGTTGACGTGGAGCACGCAGGAATTCGATGTCGTGCCCTTCACCGGCGTGGTGGATGGAGATTCGGCACGGGACCGCAACAGCAGCGTGTTGCGTAAGAGTTTCGAGCGCCACCTGGAGAGCCTGGGCAAGGCCGCGCTGCAGCGCTATCCCAGGCCCGCGGACGGCGTGGATCCAGACTGGCGCATGGAGCGCCGGTTTGAATTCGATCTGAAGTTGAAGTGAATCGAGGTAAGGACATGGGCGTGTCTCCCGAAGTCTTTCTGCAGATGGGCAAAGACGTCTTGGCCCAGCAGCCGTTCAGCGCGCTGCTCGGCGCGGAACTGGCGGCGCTGTCGCCCGGCAAGGTCGACCTGCAGCTGGCGCTCAAGCCTGAGCACCTGCAGCAGAACGGCTTTGCGCACGGCGGCGTCGTCAGCTACCTGGCCGACAACGCGCTGACCTTTGCCGGCGGCACGGCGATGCAGGTGCCCGTCGTCACCTCGGAGTTCAAGATCAACTACGTGCGCCCGGCAGTGGGTGAGCGCCTGATTGCCCGCGCGAGCGCCGACGCCGTCAGCAAGACGCAGGCGGTGTGCCGCTGCGAAGTCTTTGCGGTCAAAGACGGGGGCGAAAAGCTGTGCGCGTTGGCCCAGGGCACCATCGTCCGACTCGCTCAGGATTGACCCGTGCGCGAAACCCTCGACTTCTTTTTGTTCGACTGGCTCAAGGCCGGCGACCTGACCACACGCGAGCGCTTTGCCGAGCACTCTGCCGAGACCTTTACCGCCGTGCTCGACACCTGCGAGCGCATCGCCGGTGACAAGTTCGCGCCCTTCAACCGCCTGGCCGACACGCAGGAGCCGCACTTCGATGGCGAGCGCGTGCACCTGCCCCAGGCCACGCACGATGCGACGCTGGCCTATGCCGAGTCCGGCATGCTGGCCGCCGCGCAGGACTACGACGTGGGCGGCATGCAGCTGCCCTGCGTCATCGAGATGGCCGGCAACGCCTTCTTCAGCAAGGCCAGCGTGGCGATGGGCGGCTACGCGATGCTGACCTCGGGCAATGCAAGTCTGCTGATGGCCCACGGCACGCCGACGCAGCGCGAGGTGTTCGCCAAGAACGAGTTCTCCGGCCGCTGGTTCGGCACCATGTGCCTGTCCGAGCCGCAGGCAGGTTCGTCGCTGTCCGATGTGGCCACGCGTGCCGAACTTGAAGACGAGACCGATGCCCTCGGCCCGCGCTACCGCCTGACCGGCCACAAGATGTGGATCTCGGGTGGCGAGCACGAGATCACCGAGAACATCATCCATCTGGTGCTCGCCAAGGTGCCCGGCCCGGATGGCAAGCTCGTCCCCGGCACGCGCGGCATCTCCCTTTTCATCGTGCCCAAGTGGCTGGTCAACGAACAGGCCCAGCTCACCGGGGAGCGCAACGACGTTGTGCTGGCCGGGCTCAACCACAAGTTGGGCTATCGCGGCACGACCAACTGCCTGCTGAATTTTGGTGAAAAGGGTGGGGCGGTCGGCTACCTCGTCGGCAAGGTCGGCGAGGGCCTGCGCTGCATGTTCCACATGATGAACGAGGCCCGCATCGGCGTCGGGCTTGGCGCTGTGATGCTGGGTTATGCCGGCTATGAGGCCAGCCTGGAATACGCCAAGCAACGCCCCCAAGGCCGGCCGATGACGGCCGCCGGCAAGGACTCCGCCAGCCCGCAGCGCCCCATCATTGAACACGCCGACGTGCGCCGCATGCTGCTCGCACAGAAGAGCTATGTTGAAGGCGGCCTGGCGCTGGAGCTGTACTGCGCCCGCCTCGTCGACGAGCTGACCACGGGCGACGACAAGGCGGGTGCGCAGGCGCTGCTGGACGTGCTCATCCCCATCGCCAAGAGCTGGCCCAGCGAGTGGTGCCTGGAGGCCAACTCGCTGGCCATCCAGGTGCTGGGTGGCTATGGCTACACGCGCGACTTCCCCGTGGAGCAGTACTGGCGCGATCAGCGGCTGAACATGATCCACGAGGGCACGCACGGCATTCAGGCGCTGGACCTGCTGGGCCGCAAGGTCGTGCAGCAGGGCGGCGCGTCTTTGGCTGCTTTGGCCGCACGCGTGCAGCTCACGATCGAGCGCGCCATGCAGACCGACTTGGCACCGCAGGCCAACCAGCTTGCTGCGGCGTTGGCCCAGGTCGGCGGCGCTACCAAGAAGGCCTGGAGCACCGGCCAGCCCGAAGACGCGCTGGCTAACGCCGTGCCCTATATGCAGGCCTTCGGCCACACCGTGCTGGCCTGGCTGTGGCTGGACGTGGTGTTGAGCGTCAGCAACGACAGCGACTTCTCCCATGGCAAGCGCGCTGCAGCCCGCTACTTCTTTGCCTACGAACTGCCCAAGATCGGCGCATGGCTCGACGTGGTCGCGCGCCGAGACCCCCTCTTCCGCGACATCAAGGCTGAATACCTATGAGCACCAAAGTCCAAGACCTCTTCGACCTGACCGGCCAGGTCGCACTTGTCACCGGCGGCTCGCGCGGCCTGGGCCTGCAGATCGCCGAAGCGCTGGGCGACGCTGGCGCCAAGATCATGCTGACCTCGCGCAAGGCCGGCGATCTGGAAGAAGCCGCCGCCCACCTTCAGGCACGCGGCATCGACACGCGCTGGATCGCGGCCGATGCGTCCAAGCCGGACGACGCGCAGCGCGTCGTCGCCGAGACGATGGAGCGCTTGGGCCAGATCGACATCCTCGTCAACAACGCGGGCGCGAGCTGGGGTGCGCCGGCTGAAGAGCATCCCATCGAGGCCTGGGACAAGGTCATGGACCTGAACATCCGCAGCCTGTTCGTCTTTGCGCAGGCCGTGGCAAGGGCCAGCATGATCCCGCGCAGGTCGGGCCGCATCATCAACGTGGCGTCCATCGCCGGCCTGTCCGGCAACTCGGCCGTCATGAAGACCATTGCCTACAACACCAGCAAAGGCGCGGCGGTGAACTTCACGCGCGCGCTGGCCGGCGAGTGGGGCGCCTACGGCATCACCGTCAACGCGCTGGCACCGGGCTTCTTCCCCAGTAAGATGACCAAGGGACTGCTCGCGGCTGTCGGCGAGGAAAAGATGGCCTCGCACGCGCCGCTCAACCGCATCGGCGACGACGACGACCTGAAGGGCGCGGCGCTGCTGTTTGCATCCCGTGCCGGCAAGCACATCACAGGGCAGATCCTGGCAGTCGACGGCGGCGTGTCCGCCGTTCATGGCGGCTGATCGGTCTTCATGGATTTCCCGGTCCATATCCCTTTCGTCGAGCAACTCGGCTTCACGCTGCACTCGGTCGGCGACGGCGAGGCCGAGCTGCGGCTGACGATTGCCGAACAACATCTGAACTCCTGGCGCGTGGCTCACGGTGGCGTCGTCATGACGCTGCTGGACGTGGCCATGGCCCACGCTGCCCGCAGCGTCAACCGCCATTTGCCGGACCTGGGGCCGGGCGTCGTGACGGTCGAGATGAAGACCAGCTTCATGCGCCCCGGCGAGGGTGAACTGCGGGCGGTCGGCAAGTTGCTGCACCGCTCGACGACCATGGCCTTCTGCGAGGGCTCGGTCTTCGCGGCCGACGGCAAGCTCTGTGCGCACGCCACCGGCACATTCAAGTATCTGCGCGCCCTGCCAGCCGGCCGCCAGCTGAAGCCGCTCGGCGGCGAAGGTGACTGAATCCCCGCATCGCTCGCGGGCTTGAGCGAGATTTTCGGAACGGCGTTCCATAAACGGGCAAAATGGCGTCCGCATGCGGCCTCCGCCGCGTCCGCCCCATTCCGCACCGCCTCAGAAAGTCACCGCCATGAAGATCGCCCTCATCATCGAGAACAGCCAGGCCGCCAAGTCCGAGATCGTGCACAGCGCGCTCAAGACCGTTGCCGAGCCGCTGGGCCACAGCGTCCACCACTACGGCATGTACGCGCCGGAAGACAAGGCCTCGCTCACCTACGTGATGAACGGCCTGCTGGCCGGCATCCTGATCAACTCCAAGGCCGCGGACTTCGTCATCACCGGCTGCGGCACCGGCATGGGCTCCATGCTGGCCTGCAACTCCATGCCCGGCGTGTTCTGCGGCCTGGTCATCGACCCGACCGACGCCTTCCTGTTCGGCCAGATCAATGACGGCAACTGCATGTCCATGCCCTACGCCAAGGGCTTCGGCTGGGCGGCTGAGCTGAACCTGCAGGACTGCTACCGCAAGCTGTTCGAGAACGAGCGCGGCGCCGGCTACCCCAAGGAGCGCGCCGCCATCATGGCCAAGAACCGCGGCATCCTGAAGGACCTGAAGGCCGCTTCTTGCAAGGACATGCTGACGACGCTGAAGGCCGTCGATCAGGACCTGCTGAAGGCCGCCGTGTCGGGCGAGAAGTTCCAGGACCTGTTCTTCACGAACTGCCAGGACGACGCCATCGCCAGCCACATCAAGGCTGTCCTCGCCTCCTGAGCCTGACCGCGGCAGTCTCGCGGGCTGCGAGACTGTCGCAATGTCTGCGCCTCCCCATCTCACGCTGCGCACCCTGACGCGCGGCGACGGCCTGCTGGGCCTGCGTCCGCGCGGCGCGCTCGGGCCGCGTGGCGAGCAGGTGACGGTGGCGATGCTGGCGAATGGCGATGCCAGCGCCGAGCAGGCGCTGCTGACGCGCGGCCTCATCCCGCTGGACGCCGGCCTGCTGCAATGGCGCGGTGAACCGCTGCCGTTGGGCCAGTCTCTGTGGACCCTCGTCCAGGAAGAATTCTTCGGCGACTTCCTCGTCGACAAGGCGCCCGAACTGCTGGCCCTCGGCTGGCAAGTCACCACAGAGCCGGGTTTTGCCCATCACAGCCGCGCTGTCAGCGGCTGGCAGCTCGGGCTGACCGAAGACACCGAAGAAGCTCCGAAACCCGCCCGCCGCGTCGAAGGCGTGCAGTTGGCGCGCCGCCAGGGCGCCTGGCTCGTCAGCCTCGGCATGGAAGTCGACGGCGAGCGCATCGACCTCGCGCCGCTGATCGCCAACCTGCTGCGCAAGGACAAGCGCTGGCTGGACGCCATCGCCATCGGCGCCATCGAGGACGCCGCCGTCATCTCGCTGCGCGCGCCCGGCGGCCGGCGCTATCACGCCGAGGCTGCGCCGCTCAAGGCCATCATGCTGGCGCTGCTGGACCTGCTGAAGCCGGTCGAGCTGGAAAAGGGCAAGCCGCTCAAGCTCAACGCCTGGGATGCCGACCGCATCCGCTGCATCGAGGAGGAATCGCGCGGCCGCTGGCAGATCCACGGCGACGCCGGCCTGATGGCGCTCGGACGGCGCCTGCTGGCGGCCGGCGCGCCTTCGACACTGCCGCAGCCGCCCGGCCTGGGCCTCGCTTTGCGGCCCTATCAACTGCACGGCCTGGCCTGGCTGCAATACCTGCGCGAGCAGAACCTCGCCGGCATCCTGGCCGACGACATGGGCCTGGGCAAGACGGCGCAGGCGCTCGCCCATATTTGGACGGAGAAGCAGGCTGGCCGGCTGGACCGCCCAACCCTCGTCATCGTGCCGACGTCGCTGCTCTTCAACTGGCAGCAGGAGGCCGCGCGCATCGCACCGGGGCTGCTCGTCAAGACCTGGCACGGTAGCGACCGCGCGGCCTTGGACTTGGCCGGTGCCGACGTCGTGCTGAGCACCTACAACCTTGTCTGGCGCGACCTGCGGGCGTTGTCGGTGCAGCCGTGGCAGCTCCTGATCCTGGACGAAGCCCAGTCCGTCAAGAACGCCCAGGCCCGCGCGGCCCGTGCGCTGCGCCGGCTGGACGCACGCCATCTGCTGGCCCTGACCGGCACGCCGCTGGAGAACCACCTCGGCGAGCTGTGGTCGCTCTTCGACCTGCTGATGCCTGGCTTCCTCGGCGACTCGCGCACGTTTGCCCGCCACTGGCGCAAGCCCATCGAGGTCAACCGCGACGGCCCGCGCGCCCGCCTGCTGGCCGCGCGCGTGCGGCCTTTCGTCCTGCGCCGGATGAAGACCGAGGTCGCGACCGAGCTGCCGCCGCTGACCGAGCTGGTCAAGCGCGTGCCGCTGCTGGGCGAGCAGAAGCAGCTGTACGAGAGCGTGCGCGTGGCGGCCGACCACATGGTGCGCCGCATCCTGGAGCGCGACGGCTTCAGCGCCAGCGGCCTGATCAGCGTGCTGGACGCGATGCTCAAGCTGCGCCAGGTCTGCTGCGACCCACTGCTGATCAAAGGCGTGCAGATCCCGCCGGGCGTCGAGCGCGCCAAGCTGGCGTGGCTGCGCGAACACCTGCCCGACTTCGTCGCCCAGGGCCGACGCCTGCTGGTGTTCTCGCAGTTCACCGAAATGCTGGGTCTGATTGCCGCTGAGTTGGACCGTTTGGGCCTGCCGCATCTGCGCTTGACCGGCCAGACGGCGGCCTCGGCAAGAGGCGATGTCGTGCAACGCTTCCAGGCGCGCGAGGTGCCCATCCTGCTGGCCAGCTTGAAGGCCGGCGGTGTCGGCCTGAACCTGACGGCGGCCGACACCGTCATCCATGTCGACCCTTGGTGGAACCCCGCCGTGCAAAGCCAGGCCAGCGCCCGCGCTCACCGCATCGGCCAGGACCAGCCGGTCTTCGTCTACCAGCTCGTCGCCCAGGGCAGCATCGAGGAGCGCATGCTGGAACTGCAGCAGCGCAAGAAGGCGCTGGCCGACGGTCTGCTGGGCAGCGACGACGGCGCGGCCTTGAGCAAGTTCAGCGCGGCGGAGCTGAACCTGCTGCTGGCGCCGCTGGAGGAAGAGGGCGCGCCCTGAGCGAGAGCCATGGCAACACAACGATCAGGAGACTTCATGTTTGGCAACCCTTGGCGGCGCGCTGCTGCCGGCCTGGCCCTGTGGCTCGCGGTGGCGCTGCCCGCTTCGGCGAGCGAACGCGTCGACCTCGCCACGGGCTGGCGCTTCCATCGCGGTGACCCCGCCGGCGCAACGGCGCGGTTGATGTACGACGTGCGGCCGGAGGTGCAAGCCTCGGCCGACGGCAAGGTGGCCGACGCGCGGCCGGACGAGGCGGTCAAGGCGACCTCAGGTGCGAAGGACCGCGTGCTCAAGCCCTGGGTGCTGCCCAGCGCCAATGCCTTCATCAAGGACCCGGCCAAGCGCCACCGGCGCCCCGAAGGCCACCCGGGCAGCGATGTGGATTTCGTGCGCCCCGGCTTCGACGACAGCGGCTGGCAGGCCGTCACGCTGCCGCATGACTGGGCCATCGCCGGGCCGTTCCTGGAGACCGGGCCCTATGGCGGCATGGGGCGGCTGCAGACGTGGGGCCCCGTCTGGTATCGCCGCGCGCTGGACATCCCGGCGGCGGACCGCGGCCGCTCGCTGTTCCTCGATGTGGACGGCGCGATGGCCTATGCCACCGTCTGGCTCAACGGCAAGCTGGTCGGCGGCTGGCCCTATGGCTACAACTCCTTTCGTCTCGACCTGACGCGCTGGGCCGAGCCGGGGGGTGCCAATCAACTGGTCATCCGCCTCGACAACCCGCCCGAATCCGCTCGCTGGTATCCGGGCGCGGGCCTGTACCGCAAGGTCTGGCTGACCAAGACCGCGCCGGTGCATGTGGCGCACTGGGGCACGCGCATCACGACGCCGCAGGTGTCTGCGCAGCAAGCCACGGTGGCGGTGGAGGTGCGCGTCGACAACGACGGCACCGCTGCGGCGCGGGTGGATGTCGCGACCGAGCTCTTCGCGCTCGATGCCGACGGCAAACCCGCCGGCGCCGCCGTGGCCTCGAGCCTGAAGCGCGGCCTGGCCGTGCCTGCGAACGGGCAGGGCGTTGCCACGGTTGAGATGCACGTGGCCAAGCCCAGGCTCTGGGGCCCCCGGCCCTTGCAGCAGCCCCATCGCTACGTCGCCGTCACGCGGCTGCTGAACAAGGCCGGCGTGCTGGATCGCGTCGAGACGCCCTTCGGCATCCGCACGCTGCGCTTCGATGCCGGCACCGGCCTGCACGTCAACGGCCAGCCGGTGAAGCTGCAAGGCGTCAATCAGCATCACGATCTCGGCGCGCTGGGCGCGGCCTTCAACGTGCGCGCCGCCGAGCGGCAGTTGGAGATCCTGCAGGCCATGGGCGCCAATGCCATTCGCCTGTCCCACAACCCGCCGGACCCGGCCCTGCTGGCGCTGACCGACCGCATGGGCCTGCTGGTGGTGGACGAGATCTTCGACAGCTGGGACCGCAAGAAGACGCCGCTGGACTTCCACCTCATTTTCCCCGACTGGCACGAGGCCGACTTGCGCGCCATGCTGCGCCGCGACCGCAACCACCCGTCCATCGTGATGTGGAGCATCGGCAACGAGGTGGGTGAGCAGTACACCGGCGAGGCAGGCGCCGCCGTCGCGCGGCGCCTGCACGAGATCGCCCGCGAGGAAGACCCGACGCGGCCCACCACCACGGCGATGAACTTCGCCAAGGCCGACATGCCGCTGCCGGCCGAGGTCGACATCGTCAGCCTGAACTACCAGGGCGAAGGCATACGCCAGGACCCCGAGTTCGTCGGTACCGACCGCATCCGCACGCCGCCGCAGTACCCCAACTTCCACACGCGCTTTCCGGGCAAGCTCATCCTCAGCAGCGAGACGGCGTCGGCCTTCAGCAGCCGCGGCGTCTACCTGTTCCCGGTCACACCGGCCAACAGCTCCATCACGCGGGACGGCCGTGGTGGCGACGCCAAGGCCTTGCAGGTCAGTGGCTATGAGCTGTACGCGGTGGACTTCGGCGCGTCGGCCGACAAGGTCTTCGCCGCGCTGGACGCGCATCCCTACGTGGCGGGCGAGTTCGTCTGGACGGGCTTTGACTACCTCGGCGAGCCCACGCCCTACTACGCGGCGCGCAGCTCCTACTCGGGCATCGTCGACCTGGCCGGCTTCCCCAAGGACCGCTACTGGCTCTACCAGTCGCGCTGGCGCCCGGACCTGCCCATGGCCCACCTGCTGCCGCACTGGACCTGGCCGGAGCGCGTCGGCCAGGTCACGCCGGTGCATGCCTTCACCAGCGGCGACGAAGGCGAGCTGTTCCTGAACGGCCGCTCGCTGGGCCGGCGCAAGAAGGGCGCGGGCGCGTACCGCCTGCGCTGGGACGACGTGGTCTATGAGCCGGGCGAGCTGACGTTGCAGGCCTACCGCCGCGGCAAGCCCTGGGCCACGGCGAGCGTTGCCACGGCCGGCGCCGCGGCCCGCCTCGAACTGAAGGCCGACCGCGCCAACATCGCCGCCGACGGTAGCGACCTCAGTTTCATCACGCTGACCATCGCCGACGCGGCCGGTCGAGCTGTGCCGCGCGCCGACGCACGCATCCGTTTCAGTGTTGACGGCCCCGGCGATATCGTCGTTACCGACAACGGCGACGCAACCAGCTTCGAACCCTTCCCGTCGCCCAGCCGCAAGGCTTTCAACGGCCTGGCCCTGGCCATCGTGCGCGGCCGGGTCGGTGCTGCCGGCCGGTTGGTCGTGCGCGCCGAAGCCGATGGGCTGGCCCCGGCGGAGATCATTGTCAACACGCGGTGAACGCCTGCCTTGCCGAGGCGCCGCATATGACCTATTGCGGGTAGCGCTTGCCGAGCGTCTCCAGCGGCCAGTCGTCGCTGCGTGCCGGCGCGGCGGGCAGGCCGTCACCGCCCAGCAGGTTGGCCTCGCTGGCGTTGTCCACCCAGGCATAGCGTGCGGCCACCGGCGCGGCGACGGCCGGGCTGCTCAGCACGACGGCATCGCCTTCGATGCGCGCGGTGGCGGCAACGAACTTCCGGTCCGCGCCGGCCAGCACGAAACCGCGCAAGGCCTCGCCTGCCTTGGCCGGGCGCAAGCCACCCGCCGTGTCCTTGAAGCGCAGCCACAGCTCCTTGCCACGCACTTCCGAGCCCGCCAATACCGGCCCGCTGGCCGGCGCGGCGCGCAGGCCCAGGTCATGCAGCGCCAAACCCGCCAGCCGCTCGCCCAGCGTGCGCTTGTTGCGCGGGTGGATGTCGTTGGCCTCACCCACGTCGATGGCGACCGCCATGCCGGTATGGGGCAGCTTCAGTGCCTGGGCCTGCGCGTCGCGCAACTCGGCCCAGCCGCCATGACCCGGGCGGTTGTCCTGCAGCGGCAGGAAGGACGCCAGCTGCACGAACAGGAAGGGCATGTCCGGCTGGTGGAACTGCGCGCGCCAGTCCTTGATGAGCCGCTGGAAGTCGCCGGCATAGGCCGCCGCGCGGCCGGTGTTGCTTTCGCCCTGGTACCAGAGCACCCCGCGGAAGGCCAGGCCGTTCAGCGGCGCGATGAGGCCGTTGTGGGCCAGTGTGGGTGCGTCGTTGGCGGTGGGCCCGCTGGTCACCTTGACCTGCTCCACGCGGGCCCGCCAGGGGCCGGCCAATGAGACTGCACCGGCGGCCGTGTCCAGCCGCATCGCTGCCGCATCGCCGTGGAAACCGCCGCCGCCGCCCGTGTCGGTGACGCGCACGGCGATCCAGTTCGCGCCTGCATGCAGCAGGCCAGGCGGCACGGCATGACGCCGCGGCTGGTCGTACCCGCACTGGCCGCCAACGCGCTGGCCGTTCACCCAGACCTCGTCGCAATCGTCCACCTTGGCCAGATGCAGCTCGGCCGCGCCGCCCGCTTGTGCGGCACTCAGCTCGACCTTGCGGCGCAGCCAGACGACGCCATCCAGGTCCGCCAGCCCCTGGCCTTCCCAGACGCCGGGCGCCTGCAGCGTGGGCCAGTTCGCGTCCAGGTCGCTGGCGCCAGACCAGCCTTTGGCATCGACGCCCTGCCAGGGCAGGCCCGGCTGCCAGGCAGCCACGCGAGCCTCGAGGCGAGTGCGCAGCGCCCCGGCGTAGGCGGCGTTGTCGCTGGGCAAGGCCTTGACGATGGGCGCCAGGTGCGCGTCCGCCAAGGCCGCATCGCGGCGCATCCAGGTCTCCAGGTGCGAGCCGCCCCAGGCGGTGTTGACCAGGCCGATGGGCACGCCCTGCGCCGTCTGCATCTGCCGGGCGAAGTGGTAGCCCACGGCGCCGAAATCGCCCACGGTCCCGGCCTCCGCCACTGCCCACGACGCGGGCGCGATGTCCGCCTCAGGCTGCAGGCTGGCACGCAGCGGCACGCGCAGATGGCGCAGCTGCGCGTTCTGCGGCGAGGCGATTTCCTGTGCGGCCGTGTCGGT
Source organism: Roseateles sp. AC306 (assembly GCF_979253795.1). NCBI lineage: Bacteria > Pseudomonadati > Pseudomonadota > Betaproteobacteria > Burkholderiales > Sphaerotilaceae > Roseateles > Roseateles sp. AC306. The sequence continues at coordinate 201,583 of NZ_CEEDEB010000002.1, read as the reverse complement.
GGTCGACAGCGGCCACTCCATGTTGGACTGGCCGCTCAGCAGCCAGACGTCGCCGATCAGGATGTCGGCGCGCTCCACCTGGCCGTCGCCCTGCACGCGCAGCCGGTGCGGCCCGCCCGCCTTCAACGCGGGCAGCTGCGCCATCCAGCGCCCATCAGCGCCTGCCTTTGCGCTCGCCTGGCGGCCGGCCAATTCGACGCTGAGCGTGCGCCCCGGCGTGGCCCAGCCCCACACGCGGATGGGCTGATCGCGCTGCAGCACCATGTGGTCGCCAAACACCTGGGCCAGGCGCACTTCGGCCTGGGCATGGGCGGCGAGCAGGCCCAGCAGGGCGGGAATGAGCGAACGCGTGAGCCGCAGGGCGGGTGAATTCATGGGTCTCCTAGTTTGTTCTGACGGTCGTGTAGCGCGACCAGGCCATGCCACGGTTCGCCGCCCGGCATTCTGCTTTGCCGCAGCACGCCGCACGCGACGGATTGGCACGTTGGCCCCGCTTGGCCAATGATCTTCGGCGGCAGACTGCTCGGCGGCGGATGCCGAACGCCTCTGGCATGAGCGAACCGATATCGATCTGGTTATCAAAGCGCTTGGCGATTTGATTGCCGGTCGTTGACTTGGCTTTCTACGATGCGGCGGAGATGCCACCAGCGCGTCACCGTTCGAGCAGAAAGGAAAGCCATGAAGCAAGCAGCCCAGCCCGGTGCGGCCCCCAGGGCGGCCACGGTGGCCGATGTGGCTCGCCTGGCCGGCGTGTCGACGATGACGGTATCGCGCGTCGTCAACGGTGAGTTGACCGTGAAGTCGGCCAGCCGCACCAGGGTCCAAGCGGCCGTGGCAGCGCTGAACTACATGCCCAATCCCTCGGCCCGCAAGCTGGCCGGTGCACGGCCCATCCTGGTGGGGCTGCTCTACAGCGACACCCGAGCCGGCTACCTGAACGGCTTCATGCTGGGCCTGTTGAGCAAGATCAGCCTGAGGCATGTGCAGCTCAACGCGCAGTACTGCGACGCCGGCGGCGACTACCTCGAAGTGGTCACCACCATGCTCGCCAACGGCATAGACGGCCTCATCCTGCCGCCGCCGTTCTGCGAGTCCAAGGCGCTGCAGGACCTCATCGCGCGCAGCGGCACGCCTGTCGTCACGGTGTCCGCCGGCAATCCCTCGCCGCATTTCAACAGCGTTGGCATAGACGACTTCAAGGCCGCCCACGACATGACTCGCCATCTGCTGGCCCTGGGTCACCAGCGGCTGGGCTTCATCATGGGCGACCCGGGTCAGAGCAGCAGTGAGCGCCGCCTCGCCGGTTTCCGTGCAGCCGTCAGCAAGGCCGGGCTTGACCTGGAGCACGACATCCAGATCCAGCAGGGGCACTTCACCTATCGGTCCGGATTGGACGCGGCAGAGCAGCTGCTGGCCGGCAGCCAGCGGCCATCGGCGATCTTCGCCAGCAATGACGACATGGCGGCCGCCACAGTTGCGGTGGCTCAGCGGTTGGGGCTCTATGTGCCCAGTGACCTCACCGTGGTGGGCTTTGACGACGCGCCACTGGCGACGACGATCTGGCCCGAGCTGACGACCGTGCGCCAGCCCATAGGCGACATGGCAAGCACGGCTGTCGATGTGCTGGTCAGGCAGATCCGCGCTTGGCGCAATGGCGTCAAGTTGCCTGTCAATCAACAGTTGATGGACTACACGCTGATCCGTCGCCAGTCGGACGCGGCGCCCAAACATCGGCCTGCGGTACGCCTCGGCGTCGTTGCCTGACGCCGCCGTCACCGTAGGTGCCGTGCCCTGCTACCTTTGGTAGATCGGGGTTCGCTCGGCTTGGCCAGACAAAGGAAAACGGCCTAGCTGCCGAAGCTGCTAAGCCGTTGATTCTCTTATTGTTTTATGGTCGGGACGGCGGGATTCGAACTCGCGACCCCTTGCACCCCATGCAAGTGCGCTACCAGGCTGCGCTACGCCCCGACTGAGCCAATCAGTATAGCGGAGAATCTTCACACTCAGGTCAGAAGACTCGCCCGGATTGCAAGAAGTTCGGCGCGCACCTGCTCGAGCGAGGTGAGCGGGTCGATGGCCAGCACCGGCAGCGTCATCGACGCCTCTGCGGCCTTCAGCGGTTGAGCATGCGAGGCTTGCGGGCGAGCGGCAGGCAGATGAGCCAGCTCAACCGGCATGTCGCTGCCGTCGTCACCATCCATCGCATCAAGCGCCTGCGCCGCCTCCGCTTCGTCACGGAAGTTCTGCGCCGCAGCGGGCGGCAGACCTTCGCTGAGCTGGTTGCGCGCGCCGCTGATCGTGAAGCCCTGGTCGTAGAGCAGGTCGCGGATGCGGCGGATCAGCAGCACTTCGTGGTGCTGGTAGTAGCGCCGGTTGCCGCGCCGCTTCATGGGCTTGAGTTGGGTGAACTCCTGCTCCCAGTAGCGCAGAACATAAGGCTTCACGCCGCAAAGGTCACTCACCTCACCGATGGTGAAGTAGCGTTTGGCGGGGATGGCGGGAAGCGCCTTATCCATTGCAAATTCCATTGCAAATCAACAAGTTCGCGAGGGGAGGGGAGACTCTACTCGAAGTCTTCACCGGCCGGCGCGTCACCTTGCACCTGCCCCTTGAGTTTGTGGCTTGCGTGAAAAGTCACGACGTTGCGAGCCTTGATGGGAATGGACTCGCCGGTGCGCGGATTGCGGCCCGGGCGCGGCGCCTTGCGGCGGATGTTGAAGTTGCCGAAACCGGAGAGCTTCACGTCCTGACCCTTGACGAGGCTGTCGTGCAGGATGTCGAAGAAGGCTTCGACCATGTCCTTGGACTCCCGCTTGTTCAGCCCGAGCTTGTCGAACAGCAGTTCGGCCAGTTCCGCCTTGGTCAGCGTGGGCGTTTCCAGGCTGCCGATAACGACAGCCGCTGCCTCTTTCTTGACGTCGTTTGCGTCCATGGTGTGTTCCTCCTCCAGAGGGTCAGCTGCGCAGGCGGGCGCCGAGTTGGCTGCCTGCCGCGGCGACGATGGCCGCGACGGCAGCGTCGATGCGTTCGTCGGTCAACGTGGCTTCGTCGTCGAGCAGTTCCAGGCGCACGGCCAGGCTGCGCTCGTCGGCTTGCAGGTCCGTGCTGTTGCCTGCGGTCGGCTTGAAGACGTCGAACAGCCTGGCCGAGCGCAGCAGCGCACCGCCGGCTGCGGTGATGGTGGCCATCAGCGCGTCATGCGGGGTGCTGTCCTTGACGACTAGCGCCAGGTCGCGCTGCACGGCCTGCTGGCGCGGCAGCGGCCGGCCCTGCGGCAACGTGCGCAGCAGCGCGGCGTCGAGGTTCAGCTCGAAGACGATAGGCGCATTGCCACTGATTTCGTAGCCTTGGCGCCAGCGCGGGTGCAGTTCGCCAACGATGCCGATGGCGTCGCCGTTCAGCTTCACGCGAGCGCTGCGGCCCGGATGCAGGGCGGGGTGTTCTGCCGCTTCAAACGTCAGCGCCTGCGGCGCGAACAGGGCTTCGAGGTCGCCCGTCACATCGAAGAAGTCAACGGCGCGCTCGCGCTGGCTCCACTGATGCTGGTCAGCCGGGCCCCAGGCGAGGCCGCCCAGGCGCAGCGGCTGCGCGATGCCGGCGACGCTCAGCGGGCCGTTGGCGACAGCAGCATCACGCTTGAACACGCGGCCCAGCTCGAACACGCGCACGCGAGTCGCACGGCGAGCCTGGTTGTGGCGCAAGACCTGCACGAGGCTGCCGATGAGGCTGGTGCGCATCACCGACAGCGGTGCGGCGATGGGGTTCAGCAGCTTGATAGGGTCGGTGACGCCGGCCAGCTCGCGCTCCCAGCGTTCTTCGACGAAGCTGAAGTTGATCGTCTCGAAGTAGTCGCGTGCGCTAACCGCGCGACGCAGCGCATGCGTGGACTGGCGCGACTCCGAGCCCGTTCGGCCGACGATCGGTGCCAGCGGCGCGGTCGACGGCAGCGTCGGATAGCCCAGCACGCGGATGACTTCCTCGATGAGGTCTTCCTCGATCAGGATGTCGAAGCGCCAGCTCGGCGGGGTGACCGTGATGACGCCGTCGGCAGCGGTGAAAGGAAGGCCCAGGCGCGTGAACACGCCTTCACATTGCGCCTGCGTCAGCGGCATGCCGATGACCTTGACCGCCCGTGCCACACGCAGCGTGACGGGCTTGCGCACCGGCATGTTGGGCAACTGGTCGTCCATCGGGCCGACGCGCGTCTCGGCCGTGCCGCAGATGTCGACGATGAGCTGCGTGATGCGCTCGATGTGCTCGACGGTTTGCGAGGCATCGACGCCGCGCTCGAAGCGGTGGCCGGCGTCGGTCGAGAAGTTGTAGCGGCGGCCTCGGCCCATGACGGCCTCAGGCCACCAGAACGCGGCTTCGACGTAGATGTTGCGCGTGTCGTCGGACACGGCGGTGTGGTCGCCGCCCATGATGCCGGCGAGGGACTCGACCTCGCGTGCATCGCTGATGACACCGACTCTCTCGTCGACGGTGATGGTGCTGCCGTTCAGCAGCTTGAGCTGCTCGCCAGCCTTGCCCCAGCGCACGACCAGCTCGCCGCTGATCTTGTCCAAGTCGAAGATGTGCGAAGGGCGGCCGTACTCGAACATCACGTAGTTGGAGATGTCGACGAGCGCCGTGACCGGGCGCTGGCCGCAGCGTTCAAGGCGCTGGACCATCCAGGCGGGCGTCTGCGCAGCAGTGTTGATGCCCTTGACGATGCGGCCCGAGAAACGGCCGCACAGGTCAGTGGCTTCGATGCGCACCGGCAGCTTGTCGTCGGTCGTCGGCTTGACCGGCGGGAACTCGGCCTTCAGCAGTGGCGCGCCGGTCAGCGCAGCCACTTCGCGCGCGACGCCAAACACGCTCAGGCCGTGGCCCAGGTTCGGCGTCAGCTTCAGCGTGAACAGCGTGTCGTCGAGATTGAGTTGCTTGCGGATGTCTTCGCCGACGACGGCATCGACGGGCAGTTCCAGCAGGCCGCCATGGTCTTCGCTGAGCTTGAGCTCGCGGGCTGAGCACAGCATGCCGAAGCTCTCGACACCGCGCAGCTTGCCGACGCCGATCTTGAAGGGCTTGGCGGCGTCGTCAGTCGGCAGCTCGGCGCCGACGGTGGCCAGCGGCACCTTGATGCCCACGCGGGCATTGGGCGCGCCGCAGACAATCTGCAGGGGTTCAGCGCCGCCAGCATTGACCTTGCAAACGCGCAACTTGTCGGCGTTCGGGTGCTGCTCGGCTTCGATGATTTCGGCGACGACGATGCCGTGAAAGGGCGGCGCGACAGGGCGCAGTTCTTCCACTTCCATGCCGGACATGGTCAGCAGTTCGGCCAGGGCTTGGGTGGACAGCGGCGGATTGCAGAACTCGCGCAGCCAGGACTCGGGGAATTGCATAGCGTGCTGATTACTTGAACTGTGCGAGGAAGCGAAGGTCGCCGTCGAAGAAGGCGCGCAGGTCGTTGACGCCATAGCGCAGCATCGCGAGGCGGTCGATGCCGGAGCCGAAGGCGAAGCCGATGTAGCGCTCGGGGTCCAGCCCCATGTTGCGGATCACCTGCGGGTGCACCTGGCCCGAGCCCGACACCTCGAGCCAACGCCCCTTCAGCGGACCGCTCTCGAACATGATGTCGATCTCGGCGCTGGGCTCGGTGAACGGGAAGTAGCTGGGGCGGAAGCGCAGCTGCAGCTGGTCGGTCTCGAAGAAGGCGGTGATGAAGTTCAGGTAGACCGCCTTCAGGTCCTTGAACGAGATGTTCTCGCCCACCCACAGGCCTTCGACCTGGTGGAACATCGGCGAGTGGGTCGCATCGCTGTCGACGCGGTAGGTGCGGCCCGGCGCGATGACGCGGATCTCTGGCATCGTGTCCTGGCCGGCGTAGCGCTTGGCGTGGGCCTGCGCATAGCGGATCTGCATCGGGCTGGTGTGCGGGCGCAGATTCAGCCATGCACCGTTCTCGTCCTTCATGTCGACGTAGAACGTGTCCTGCATCGAGCGGGCGGGGTGATTCTCGGGGTTGTTGAGCGCCGAGAAGCTGTACCAGTCGGTCTCGATCTCGGGGCCGTCAGCCACGTCGAAACCCATCGAGCCAAAGATGGCCTCGATGCGCTCCATGGCGCGTGTGATCGGGTGCAGGCCGCCGGTGCCGCGCTGGCGGCCGGGCAGGGTCACGTCGAGGGCCTCGGCCTTGAGCTGCTTCTCAAGCTCGGCAGCGGCCAACGCATCGCGGCGGGCAGTCAGCGCGGCTTCGATGCCGACCTTGAGCTGGTTGATCTCGGCGCCGCGGGTCTTTTTTTCCTCGATGCTGAGGGCGCCCAGGCCCTTCATCAGTTCGGTGACGCGGCCGGACTTGCCGAGGAAGCGTGCCTTGGCGTTTTCCAGTTCGGCGGGTGTGGGCGCGGCAGCGAAATCAGCCGTGGCCGCTTGCAGCAAAGCGTCGAGATCAGTCATTCGGGGGAGGCAAATAAAAGGGGGCCGGTCACTGGGTGACCGGCCCCTCAAAAGTTGCGTGCTCCGACGTGAGTCGGAGCGGATCGCAATCAGGCGAGCGCGGCCTTCACCTTGGCGAAGATGCTGGCAAAGCCAGCCGGGTCATTGACGGCCAGATCGGCGAGAACCTTGCGGTCGATCTCGATCTGGGCCTTCTTCAGACCCGCCACGAACTTGCTGTAGGACAGACCCAGACCACGCGATGCAGCGTTGATACGGGCGATCCAGAGCTGGCGGAAGACGCGCTTCTTGGTACGACGGTCACGGTAGGCGTATTGGCCCGCCTTCATCACCGCCTGCTTGGCGATGCGGAAGACGTTCTTACGACGACCCCGGAAGCCCTTGGCCAGAGCCAAGACCTTCTTGTGACGGGCACGAGCGGTTACACCACGTTTGACGCGAGGCATGTGTTTCTCCTTGAGTCAGTAGTGGATTACAGGCCAGCAAAGGGCAGCATCTGAGCGATGTGTCCCATGTTGGTTTCGTGCACGGCGACCGAACCGCGAAGCTGACGCTTGTTCTTGGTGGTCTTCTTGGTCAGGATGTGGCGCTTGAACGCCTGACCGCGCTTGACGGTGCCACCCGGACGAACGCGAAAACGCTTTTTCGCGCTGCTCTTGGTCTTCATTTTGGGCATGTTGATGCTCCTTCTAGTGTGTCCCTGGGGCGATGCCGGTGAGCCCGGCATGCTTGTTGGCCTCAGGAGACTTGTAAGCCGGTGGGCGACCAAACCCGCCGGCTGAACTCTGTTTCGGTCTTAGCGCTTTTTAGGCGCCAGGACCATGATCATCTGCCGACCTTCGAGCTTCGGCATGTTCTCGACGATCGCAACGTCGGCCAGTTCGTCGCGAATCCGCTCCAGCAGGCGCATGCCGATGTCCTGGTGCGTGATTTCGCGGCCCCGGTAGCGCAGCGTGACCTTGCCCTTGTCGCCGTCTTCGGCGATGAAGCGGCGCAGATTGCGCATCTTGATCTGGTAGTCGCCTTCGTCCGTGCCCGGACGGAATTTGACTTCCTTGATTTCGATGACCTTCTGCTTGGACTTGGCCTCGGCAGCGCGCTTCTGCTCGATGTACTTGAACTTCCCGTAGTCCATCAGCCGGCATACCGGCGGATTGGCGGTGGGGGAAATCTCGACCAGGTCCACATCCATGTCGCCCGCCATACGCAGGGCTTCCTGGATGCTGACGACGCCGATGGGTTCGTTCTCGGGGCCGTTCAGACGGACTTCGGGAGCCATGATTTCGCGGTTCAACCGGTGCTTGCGCTCCGGAATCGCACGACGGTCGGCAAACGTAGCGATGGTGTAGACCTTTCAAAAGGCCCCAAGGCGAGGGGCCCTAAATAAAACAAATCGCGCCCGGACGGCTCTTTCAGACCTTGTTGGTGATGTCTGCGGAGATCCGGTTGAGGAAGTCCTGCAGGGGCATCACGCCGAGATCCTGGTTGCCACGGGCGCGTACCGCAACGCTGCCATTCGCCTTTTCCTTGTCGCCTACGACGAGGATGTACGGCAGCTTTTGCATTGAATGCTGGCGGATTTTATAGGTGATCTTCTCGTTGCGCAAATCCGCCGAGGCCCTAAGCCCTTGTTTTTGCAGCGATTTCACAATTTCAGACACGTAATCGGCCTGCGCGTCGGTGATATTGGCCACGACGACCTGTGTTGGTGCGAGCCAGACGGGCAGCGCGCCGGCATGCTGCTCGATCAGGATGCCGATGAAACGCTCCAGGCTGCCGACGATGGCGCGGTGCAGCATGACGGGTGTCTTGTGCTGGCTGTCCTCGTCGACGAAGGCGGCGCCGAGGCGCTCCGGCATGTTGGAGTCGATCTGGATCGTGCCGCACTGCCACTGGCGGCCGAGGGCGTCCTTCAGTGCGTACTCGATCTTGGGCGCGTAGAAGGCGCCCTCTCCGTGGGCGATCTCGAACTCGCAGCCGGAGCGGCGCAGCGACTCCATCAGCACCTGCTCGGTGCGGTCCCAATACTCGTCCGTGCCGATGCGGGCGGCCGGACGAGTCGCGACCTTGTAGACGATGTCGGTAAAGCCGAAGTCCGCGTAAACCTTCTTGAGCAGCGTCGTGAACGAGGCGCATTCGTCCAGGATCTGGTCGTCGGTGCAGAAAATGTGGCCGTCGTCCTGCGTGAAGCCGCGCACGCGCATGATGCCGTGCAGGCCGCCGGTGGGCTCGTTGCGGTGGCACTGGCCGAATTCGCCAAAGCGCAGGGGCAGGTCACGGTAGCTCTTCACGCCCTGGTTGAAGATCAGGATGTGGCCAGGGCAGTTCATCGGCTTGAGCGCGTAGTCACGCTTCTCCGACTCAGTCGTGAACATGTTGTCGCGGTATTTGTCCCAGTGGCCGGACTTCTCCCACAGGCCCTTGTCGAGGATCTGCGGGCCCTTGACCTCCAGGTAGCCATTCTCGCGATAGACGCGGCGCATGTACTGCTCCACCTCCTGCCAGACGGCCCAGCCCTTGGGATGCCAGAACACGGTGCCCGGCGAGTGCTCGTCGATGTGGAACAGGTCGAGTTCGCGGCCGAGCTTGCGGTGATCGCGCTTCTCGGCTTCTTCCAGGCGGATCAGGTACTTTTGCAGATCGTCCTTGCTCGCCCAGGCCGTGCCGTAGATGCGTTGCAGCATCTCGTTGCGGTGGTCGCCGCGCCAGTAGGCGCCGGCCACCTTCATCAGCTTGAAGTGCTTGAGCTTGCCCGTCGACGGCACATGGGGGCCGCGGCAGAGGTCTTCGAAGGCGCCTTCGCTGTAGAGCGACACGTCCTGGTCTGCCGGGATGCTCTCGATGATCTCGGCCTTGTAGGCCTCGCCCATGGCCTTGAAATGCGCCACGGCCTCATCGCGCGGCAGCACGCGGCGCTCGACCTTTTCGTCCTTCTTGGCCAGCTCGGTCATCTTGGCTTCGATGGCGGCCAAGTCGTCGGGCGTGAATGGCCGCTTGTAGGCAAAGTCGTAATAGAAGCCGTTTTCGATGACCGGGCCGATGGTGACCTGGGCGTCGGGGTAGAGCGACTTGACGGCGTAGGCCAGCAGGTGGGCCGTCGAGTGGCGGATCAGCTCCAGGCCATCGGCGTCCTTGTCGGTGACGATGGCGAGCTGCGCATCCTGACTGATGACGTGGCTGAGGTCGACAAGCTTGCCGTCGACGCGGCCGCCAAGTGCGGCCTTGGCCAAGCCGGCGCCGATGCTGGCGGCGACGTCGCCGACGGACAACGCGGCGGGGAACTCACGGCGCGAGCCGTCGGGGAGTTGAATCGAAATCATGGGGTGCTCCGGGAGCGAGGACAACAAAAAAGCGCGGCCACTTGCCGCGCTTGATTGGTGAAGTCCGAAAAGGACTGGCGTGACGAGCCGCGGCCGACTAGGTACCGGTGAAGGTGGTCGTAGTTCGCGGTGTCATAACCAGGGTGCCTTTCTCGCTCTTGTGATGGGAGGGAGCGGCGATTCTAAAGCGGCAAGGCGGAAATGGAGTCGCGCTGGGCCAACGCGGCGAACTCGTCGGCCAGGCGCTGGCTCTCGGTCACTGAGACGCGCCAGCGGCGGCGGCGTTCTTCTGCGTCCAGTTTGATGAAGTCGTTGCGGTCGGGCAGCTTGGCGCCGCGCAACCGGGCAATCCATTCGGGCGAGGGGCAGAGCAGCACGACGTTGTCGAGGAAGGCCGTCGAGCGATGGCGGTGCTTCAAGGCCTTGTCCAGCCAGCCGGGTACGACTTGGCGCTGGAAGTGTGGATAGAGCACCAGAGGCGCGCCGGACGACTGCAGCGCGCGGTAGTCCAGGTGCAGGTGGTAGTCGGTGATGCCGCCATCCCAGTAGGCGCCGCGCGGCGCGCCGGGAAGGTCGTGCTGGGCGCGCAGCCAGAACGGGATGGAGCAGCTCGCCAGCAGCGCGCCGCGCAGGTTGGCGCGCGACAGGTGGACCTCGCGCGTCGTGAAGTCGTTCAGCTTCAGCGGCAGGCGGTCGCGCGGGTCGGAGAAGACGACGCGTTCCAGGAAGCGGCCCAGCAGCGGGCGCGCCAAGGCGTTGGCCGCGAAGGCGCCGAGGTAGCCCAGCGGCGTGCGCAGCCGGCCTTCGCGCGCCAGCAGCCCCAAGCCTTTGTTCTGACCACGCGACGTGATGACGTGCAGGCGAAAGCGCGGGTGAGTCAGCACATCGGCTTCGCGGCCCGTGAAGATCTCGCCCAGGATCTCGCCGAAGCGCTGGCTGACGCCCTCGGGGCGCGGGCGCTTGTCGCCGGGCAGCACGTCGTATTCCTGCGTCACATAGGCCTCGGCCATGGTGTCGAAGGCCGTGGTGACGTCGCGGTGGGCCAGTGCCGCCGTGGCCATGCGCCAGGCGCCGATGCTGGCGCCGACGAGGTGGACGGTCTGGCGGCTCTGCGGCAGCCACTCGCCGAAGATGAAGCGGTCCAGGCCGTTGAGGATCAGCCCCTTGGGGCCGCCTGCGGCGGCGGGGATCAGGCCGACGTCTTCGGCGCGCAGGCCGCGCTCGGCCAGCCGGGCTTTCGCGGCAGGGCCGGCAAAGACTTGCAGGGCTTCCGAGGTCATGGCCTCAGAAGATAGCCGGTCGGCGCGAGGTCAGAACTTGTGTTCCCAATTCACGGCCCACCAGGCGACGGGCTGGCGCTGGTTAAGGTTGTAGTCGGGCAGGTCGGTGATGGTGACCCGCGTGCCCTGCTTGGGCTGGAACAGGCCGTTGACGCTGACGCGCACGCTGTCCTGCTTGCCGACCTGCATCGCCGCGAACGCGTCGAGCGAGCGCGCGGCCAGGGTCTCCTGGCGCTGCAGGTCGCTCTGCTGCACGTCGAAGTCCGGCGCGATCTGGGCGCTGAAGCCCATGTTGATCGGCAGGCTCTTGAGCCGGTAGTCCGCACCGAAATTGAACTGCCACGGCTGCTGACCTTCGAGCCGGTTGTCCGGGCCGCGGATGTCGGCGACGCGTGATCGGTACAGGTTCAACGACGCGCGCAGGTTCAGGGCCGTCGCCGTGTCGAACAGGCTGGGGAACAGTTCCCCCGCGCGGCCCTTCACTTCGAGCTCGAGGCCTTGCGTCGTGGCCTTGCTGAGATTGACCTGCGTGATGACGTAGCGCTGGGTCACGGCCCATGGCACCGTCATCAGGCGCGGTCGGTCGGTGCGGATCAGGTTGCTGATGCTGCGATGGAACACGCCGACCGACACGAGGCCGCCCGCCGGCAGGTACTTCTCGAATGCCACGTCCAGCCCGGTAGCCAGCTCCGGCTTCAGCTGCGGGTTGCCGACGCGGTCCGGCCCCAGCTCGGTGTTGATGCGGGCGTCCGGGCCTTCCACCTTGTAGTCCGTATTGATGGTCGGGCGAGCGATCAGCTGCTGCACGTCCGCTGCCTTGTAGCTGCGCGTCAGGCTGGCGCGCACGAGGTCGCGGCCCTTGGGGTCGGGCTTGAAGTTGACGTGCAGCAGCGGCGTCGTAACCTTGCTGGTGCTCGTGAACTCGCTGCCTGCGCCTTCACTGCCCAGCTTGATCTGCTCATGGCGCACGCCGGCATACGCCGACCACTGCTTGTTGATCTCCCACTCGTCCTGCGCATAGATCGCCGTGCGGTCGATGGTGGCATCGAAGGGCTGGCCTTCCAGGCCGGACAGCAGCGGCTTGCCGTTCTCCAGGGTGCGGCGCGTCTCGTTGCGGGTGCGGCGCTCCAACTCGCTGCCAACGGTGACAGTGTGGTCCTCGCCTGCGTACTGGCTGTACTTGCCGGACAGCGTGGCGTTGCGGTTGATGTTGTCGCCCGTCGTCGTGCGCGAGATGGTCTCGACGCCGGCCAGGTTGCGACCGACGAAGCCGAAGTTGAAGTCCGCACCACCGCTGCCGGCACCGGCGCGCAGCTCGATGCGCCGGCCGTCCTCGAACCGGTTGTTGTATTGCAAGTTCAGGCGCTGCGCCGAGAAAGTGCCACGGTTGCGCGTGGTGTCCAGCTGGCTGGGCGGCAGCACGCTCTTGCTCGGCGTGCCGGGGGTGCCCGGGTCGGAGAACAGCACCTCGGTCGTGTTGGAGCCTTCGTTGCGGAACTGGTTGTTGATGTAGAAAGCCTGCAGCGTCAGTGTCTCGTCATCGCCGAGCTTCCAGTTCAGACGCGGCGCCGTGTTGAAGCCGCGGCCGTAGGCGCGGTCACGGCCGGCGCTGCGCAGGCCGGTCAGCCCCCGGTCCCGCACGCGGTCGCTTTCCGTCTCGTTGACGAAGTTCCACTGGTTGACCGAAATTGGCAACACGAAACCGACACCGCCGACGATGCGGTCGCCGTAGGTGAAGCCGGCGTTGATGACCGGCTTCTCCGAGGCGTAGGCCAGGCCCAGGCGCAGGTCCTTCTGCACGACGCGCGGCGCGTCCTTCAGGATGATGTTGAGCGTGCCGGCGATGGCCTGGGCGCTCTGGTCCGCCGTCGGTGCTTTGCTCACTTCCAGGCGCTCGACCTGGGCGGGGTTCAGGTTGTCGAGGCTGAAGCCCGGGGGCGCTGGTTCGCCGTTGACGAGGATCTGCGTATAGGCGCCGCCCAGGCCGCGCATGCGCAGCTGGCCGCCGGAGACGTTGATGCCCGGCAGGCGCTTGAGCACGTCGCTCAACTGCGTGTCGCCGTATTTGTCCAGCTCATCGCGGCCGTAGAGCTGCTTGGCCACGGGCTCGCGGCGGCGCAGATCGGTGTCGGTCAGCGCGCGGCGCACTTCGACGCGTTCTAGCTGGTTGCCGGGCGGGGTGGCGGCGCGGTCGACCTCCTGCTGGGCCAGGACGAGGGCCGGACAGAGCAGAAGCAGCGAGGCGAGGGCGGGGGTTTTCAAGAAGGACTCCGGGTGTTCAGGGCGGCGCGGACCATAGCCGTGCCAATGAGGCGATGCAGTCGGCCTGCGACCAGCTGCGATTTGCGGTGCATCAGTCGACGGCCAGGGGTGCGGGGCGGGATGTTGGCAGCGCCGTGTGTCAATGCCGAAGGTCAGCGCTTGAGCTTGGCAAAGGCGGAAGCCATGGCGCCGCCGCCGGCCGGCTGCTGGTCATGCGACGGGCGCAAGCCGGCGCTGGGCCGCTCGTTGCGAGCGGCGGGGCGGAAGGCGTTGTCCTGCTTGGGGCCACGCGGTGCTTGGGCATCGAGCTTCATCGTCAGCGAGATGCGCTGCCGGGCCAGGTCGACCTCCAGCACCTTGACCTTGACGATGTCGCCGGTCTTGACGATCTCGCGCGCATCGCTGACGAACTTGTTGGCCAGCTGGCTGACGTGAATGAGGCCGTCCTGGTGCACGCCCAGGTCGACGAAGGCGCCGAACTGCGCCACGTTGCTGACCGTGCCTTCGAGCAGCATGCCGGGTTGCAGGTCCTTGACGTCCTCGACGCCGTCGTTGAAGCGCGCCACCTTGAAGTCAGGACGCGGGTCGCGGCCGGGTTTTTCCAGCTCGGCCAGCACGTCCTTGACGGTGATGAGGCCGAAGCGTTCGTCGGCCAGCAGCTCGGGCTTGAGCGTTCGCAGCACCTCGCTGCGGCCGATGATGTCCGCGGCCGGGCGCTTCAGCAGCGTCAGCGCCTTCTCGACCAGCGGGTAGGTCTCGGGGTGGACACCGCTGAAGTCCAGCGGGTTGTCGCCGCCGTGGATGCGCAGGAAGCCTGCGGCCTGCTCGAAGGTCTTGGGGCCCAGGCCCGTCACGTCCAGCAGCTGCTGGCGGTTGCGGAAGGCGCCGTTCGCGTCGCGCCAGCGCACGATGCTGCTGGCGACCGACGCCGACAGGCCGGACACCTTGGCGAGCAGTGCCTGCGACGCGGTGTTCAGGTCCACGCCGACCTTGTTCACGCAGTCCTCGACGACGGCGTCCAGCGTGCGCGCCATCTCGCTCTGGTTGACGTCGTGCTGGTACTGGCCGACGCCGATGCTCTTGGGATCGATCTTGACCAGCTCGGCCAGCGGGTCCTGCAGGCGGCGGGCGATGGACACGGCGCCGCGCAGGCTCACGTCCAAGTCGGGCAATTCCTTGGATGCGAATTCCGATGCCGAGTAGACCGACGCGCCGGCCTCGCTGACGACGACCCGCTCGATCTTGACGTTCGCATCCAGCGCCTGCAGCTTCTTGATGAGCTCGCCGGCCAGCTTGTCGGTCTCGCGGCTGGCCGTGCCGTTGCCGATGGCAATCAGGTTGACGCCATGCGTGGCGCACAGCTTGGCCAGCGTGTGCAGGGCGCCGTCCCAATCGCGGCGGGGCTCGTGCGGGTAGACGGTGGACGTGTCCAGCACGCGGCCGGTGTCCGAGACGACCGCGACCTTCACGCCGGTGCGGATGCCCGGGTCCAGCCCCATGACCACCCGTTTGCCGGCCGGAGCGGCCAGCAGCAGGTCGCGCAGGTTCTCGGCGAAGACCTTGATGGCCGTGGCTTCGGCGCTCTCGCGCAGGCGGGCGAACAGGTCGCGCTCCAGGCTCAGCGAAAGCTTGACCTTCCAGGTCCAGCCGACCGTCTTGCGGATCAGCGCATCGCCCGGGCGGTTGGCATGGCGCCAGCCGAGGTGCGATGCAATGCGGCCTTCAGCCAAGGTCGGCTGGCCGGTGACGACTTCTTCGTCCAGCACCAGCTTGGCATCCAGCAGCTCCAGCGTGCGGCCGCGGAAGACCGCGAGCGCGCGGTGCGAAGGCACGGTCTTGATGCTCTCCGCGTAGTCGAAGTAGTCGCGGAACTTGGCGTGGTCCGGCGTGTCTGGGCTCTTGCCGTCCATCAGCTTGGACTGGAACAGGCCCACATCCCAGAGCCACTCGCGCAGCTTGCCCACCAGCAGGGCGTCCTCGGCCCAGCGCTCGGCAAGCAGGTCGCGCACGCCGTCCAGCACCGCGTGGGCGTCGGCGAACCCAGCCTCGGCATTGATGAATGAAGCGGCTTCGGACAGCGGCTCCAATGTCGGATCGGCGAAGAGCTTGTCCGCCAGCGGCTCCAGCCCCGCCTCGCGGGCGATCAGTCCCTTGGTGCGGCGCTTGACCTTGTAGGGCAGGTACAGATCTTCCAGCTCCTGCTTGGTTGGCGCAGCGCGGATGGCGGCCTCCAGCTCGGGCGTCAGCTTGCCCTGCTCGGCGATGGCCTTCACCACCGCCTCGCGGCGCTCGGCCAGCTCACGCAGGTAGATGAGGCGCACATCCAGCTCACGCAGCTGGATATCGTCCAGGCCGTCGGTGGCTTCCTTGCGGTAGCGGGCGATGAAGGGCACGGTGGCCCCGCCGTCCAGCAGGTCGACGGCGGCCTGCACCTGGGCGGGCCGAACCTTTAGCTCGGCGGCAATCTGGGAAACGATCTGTTGGCTCAAAACGGGGCTCTGATGCTGCGCAAAGCCCGCGATTTTCCCACACGGGTGCCGGCTGCCCGGGCACCCTGATGCCGCGGTTCAGCGGCGCTGGCGGCGGCGCAGTGCCAGGCCCGCGAGGCCTGCGGCCAGCAGCAGCGCGGGCGTCGGCTCGGGCACGGCCGAGACTGCGTTCAGCGGCAGTGCGGGGCCGCCATCAACGCTGACGCTCACGACGCCCAGTGTGTGCGAGAAGTCCGCCAGGCCGCCGTTCTGCGCGCCGGTGAAGAGCATCACGTTCATGAAATAGCTGTAGCGCCCGCACGCCGGCTTGAACGCCTCGGGCTCCTTGCCGGTGCATTTCACTTCGGTCCCGTTGGCGGTCACGTGCAATGCGGCATCGACGTCGATCGAGCGGTGCATCGTGTCGGACTGAGCGCCGAAGGTGTCCAGGTGCGTCTGCGTGCTCGATTTGAGCGTGCTTATCTCATGCAGCCACAAGTCGCCCTCGGCGCCCGCCGTCAAGCCGGCCGCCCCGAACAGCGCGGCCTGGCTTTCGTTGGTGGGCTCCGTCTGCGAGCCATAGGCCAGCGCCGCGACAACAGCGCCCGACGCGTCGGCGCCGAGGGCGCGGTCGCCATTGGTGGCGAGCAGGCCGTTGAGCTTGAGGTCAAAGCGCACGGGCGCAGGGCTGTCGAGCACGGCCCAGTAGGACACGACGGCATATGACAGGGCGCCCGTCCAGGTGCTGTCGGGCTGCATCGGGTCGACCGCCTGGCTGAACGCGCCCAGCTTGTTGGTGGACACGCTAGCAGCGGCAAACGCTTGCTTGCTGCCGAGCGTCTGCACGGTCTCTGTCGAGCGGGTCAGCTCGGCGGGCTTGGGAAGGGCCACCCGCCCACCCTCCAGCGTCGTGGCGCCGTCGATGTAGGTCCCGGCGCTCACGTGGTTGGTGAAGACATACCACTGGTTCAGCGTCACCCCATAGAGATTCTCGGGCGTCGGGTTGCCGAGCGGTGGCGTGGGCAACGTGGCCTGGGCGGCGGCGAGGCCGGGAAGAAGCGCTGCGAGCAGGGCGAGACGCGGGGCACGGAGAAGGCGCATGGTGGGTGGGTTAGCAAGGGCCGCGCGAGTCTAGAAGCGTGCCCGCCGCGGCGACCTTCTGCTGTGTCCCCATCCCTAGGGGGAGGAGGGCGCCAACATGCAACCCTTTGTGACCCTCAGCGGCCGACGCGCAGCCAGTCGGCGAGGCCCCGCGCGGCCGCCCGGCCACTGGCGAAGCTGGCGGTCAGCAAGTAGCCGCCGGTCGGCGCCTCCCAGTCCAGCATCTCGCCGGCGCAGAAGACACCGGGCAGGGCGTTGAGCATCAGCCCTTCGGTCAGCGCCTCGAAGCGCACGCCGCCTGCCGTGCTGATGGCCTCGGCCACGGGGCGCGGGGCGTGCAGTGTCAGCGGCAGGTGCTTGAGCGCGGCAGCCAGCGTGGTCGCGTCCAGCATCTGCTCGCGCGTCAGCAGTTCATGCAACAGGCCCAGCTTCAAGGGGTTGAGGTGCAGGCGGCTTTTCAGGTGCGAGGACAGCGAGCGGCTGCCGCGCGCGTGCTTCACCTCGGCGAACACGCGCTCGGGCGCGAGCTGGGGCAGCAGGTCCAGGTGCAGCAGGGCCGAGCCCTTGCGGGCGATCTGCTCCCGCAGGGCGGCGCTGGCGGCGTAGACGAGGGAGCCCTCGATGCCGGTGGCCGTGATGACGAACTCACCCGCGCGGTAGGCAAAGCCTTCGGCTTCCAGCGCGACCGGCTTGATCGGCTGGCCGGCGAACTCGGCGGCGAAGCGCTCGCTCCAGCCGGGGCCGCCTGCATGGGCGGCGGTGGTGCCGATGTCGAAGCCGCAGTTGGCGGGCAGCAAGGGTGCCACGCCAACGCCGCGCGCGGCCAGCCACGGTGCCCAGGCGCCGTCCGAACCCAGCTGCGGCCAGGAGGCGCCGCCCAGCGCGAGCAGGGTGGCACAGGGTGTGACGAGGCGCTCACCCTCGGGCGTGTCGAAGCGCAGCGCGCCGTCCTCCGCCCAGCCGGTCCAGCGATGCCGCATGGCGAACTTCACGCCGGCCGCACGCAGGCGGTGGAGCCAGGCACGCAGCAGCGGCGCGGCTTTCAGGTCCTTGGGAAAGACGCGGCCCGAGGTGCCGACGAAGGTCTCGATACCGAGACCTGCGGCCCAGTCGCGCAGCGCGTCGCCGTCGAAGCTGCGCAGCAGAGGTTCCAACTGCGCAGCACGCTCGCCGAAGCGGCCGATGAAGGGCTCGAAGGGCTCGGAGTGGGTCAGGTTGAGGCCACCCTTGCCGGCGAGCAGGAACTTGCGGCCGACGCTGGGCTTGGCGTCGTAGACGGTGACGGCGTGGCCGGCAGCGGCCAGCACCTCGGCAGCCATCAGGCCGGCGGGGCCGCCGCCGATGATGACGATGGAATCATTCGGAATCGGGGAACTCATGCCCCGATTGTCAGCGCCGACTCGGGTTCACTCGGTGCGCAGCTTGGCTCGCAAGCTGGCGCCGATCTCGGGCCGGTCGACGAAGGCGTCGGTCGGATTGCGCAGCAGCACCACGTCTTCCAGCCGCGTCTGTACGCCGCGCAGGGCCTGCGGGTGGCTGAAGATGTAGAACTTGTTGTGGTCGACGGCGTCGAACACCATCGCCGCGACATCGGCGGCGGTCAGCTTGCCGGACGACACGGCCTTGTCGGACTGGGCCTGGGAGATGAGCTGGCTCTTGGTTGGCTTGGCGGCCGCCAGTTCGCTCGGCCGGTTGCGGTGGCTGCGGCTGATGCCGGTCGGCACGAAGAAGGGGCACAGCACCGAGGCGTGGACCTGCTCGGTGACGAGGGACAGGTCTTGATACAGCGTCTCCGACAGCGACACGACGGCATGCTTGGACACGTTGTAGACGCCCATGTTCGGTGCGTTCAACATGCCGGCCATCGAGGCCGTGTTGACGATGTGGCCTGAGTAGTTCGGGTCGGCCTGTGCTGCGGCCAGCATCATGGGAGTGAACAGGCGCACCCCGTGCACGACGCCCATCAGATTGACGCCCAGCACCCATTCCCAGTCGGCGAGCGTGTTCTCCCAGATCAGGCCGCCCGAGCCGACGCCGGCGTTGTTGAAGACGAAATGGGGCGCGCCGAAGCGGGCCTGCACGGCGTCCGCGAGGGCCTGCATCTGGTCTGCCTTGGCGACGTCGACAACGCGCGACAGCACCTCGACGTCCTTGAACTCGGCGGCCGCCTTTTCAAGCGCATCGGCCTGCACGTCGACGAGGACGAGGTTCATGCCGCGCGCGGCGGCGAGGCGGGCGGTTTCCAGGCCGAAGCCCGAGCCGGCGCCGGTGATCACAGCGGTCTTTTTCATGTGGTTTCCTGAGCCAGTGAAGGGCCGCCCCGAGCTGGCCCAACCCCCTCGGGGGGCTGAGGCGCATGCGCCGATTGGGGGCTGCGTTTCTGCATTTCCTGGTGGGGAATGCCGTCTTCCATGTATTGCTCGCCGATGGGCACGAAGCCGAAGCTGCCGTAGAAGCGCTCCAGGTGTGCCTGCGCATGCAGCGTGATGGCGTGACCGGGCCAAAGGCGTTCGCATTGCGCGACGGCCTCGGCCATCAGCACACGTCCCGTGCCGCCACCGCGGGCAGAGGGCGCGGTGACGACCCGGCCGATGAGGGCGTCGGGCGCCTTCAGCCCGGGTGGGATCAGCCGCACATAGGCCTTCAGCGCGCCGTCACCTTCAGTGCCGAGCAGGTGCAGCGTCAGCGGGTCCAGCCCGTCGATGTCGAGGAACACGCAGTTCTGCTCGACGACGAAGACCTGGGAGCGCAGCGCCAGCACGTCGTAGAGCTGCTGGACGCTCAGTTCATCAAATCGGACACAGGCCCAATTCATCAGATCAATTTGACAAGCTGCTTGCCGAAGTTCCTGCCCTTGAGCAGGCCCATGAAGGCTTCCGGTGCCGCGGCGATGCCATCGGCAACGGACTCGCGGTACTTCAGCTTGCCCGTGGCCACCAGCCCGCCGAGTTCCTTGAGCGCCTCGGGCCAGACCTCCATGTGCTCGGAGACGATGAAGCCCTCGACCTTCATTCGGTTGACGAGGATGAGCTGCGGCGCGGCCATCGGGATGGGCTGACCGTCGTAGCCGGAGATCATTCCGCACATCGCAATGCGGCTGAAGGCGTTGGCGCGCAGCAGGACGGCGTCCAGGATTATGCCGCCGACATTCTCGAAGTAGCCGTCGATGCCGCTCGGGCACTCGGCCTTCAGCGCGGCGGAAAGGGACCGCACATCGGCGTGCTGCTTGTAGTCGATGCAGGCGTCGAAGCCCAGTTCCTCGACGACATAACGGCATTTGTCCGCGCCACCCGCCAGGCCCACCGCACGGGCGCCGCGCGCCTTGGCAAGCTGGCCCACCACGCTGCCCACGGCACCGCTGGCCGCGCTGACGACGACCGTTTCACCGGCCTTGGGGTTGATGATCTTCACGAGGCCATACCAGGCCGTCACGCCGGGCATGCCGACGGGGCCAAGGTAGGCCGAGAGCGGAATGTGCGTCGTGTCGACCTTCTGCAGCACGCCGCGCTGGCTGGCGTCCACGGTCTGGAACTCCTGCCAGCCGCCCATGCCGACGACCTTGTCGCCGACGGTGAAGTGGTTGTTCTTCGACTCGACCACTTCGCCGACTGTGCCGCCGATCATGACCTCGTCCAGCGGCTGGGAGGCTGCGTAGCTCTTGCTCTCGTTCATGCGGCCGCGCATGTACGGGTCCAGGCTCAGGAAATGGTTGCGCACACGCACCTGGCCATCGGCCAGGGGGCTCAGTTCGGCCTCGACGAGGCGGAAGTTGTCGGGCGTGACCTCGCCCTTGGGGCGGGAGGCGAGGACGATCTGGCGGTTGGTCTGGGTCATGGCAGCTGCCTGTTCAATCAACAGCCGGCATTGAAGCACTGCGCGCCGGATCGCGCGCGTCCCAGGGGCGACAGCGCCGCTACCATCTGCCGGCTGGGCCGGCGATGGACCGTTCCACGGGGAGATCGAATGATGAAGACATGGGCGCAAGGGCTTGCCGCCCTGGCCTTGGGTTGCAGCCTTGCGGTGCAGGCTGCCGGATCGCAGGAGGACCAGGCCCGGCTGGAGGCGGCGAAGGGGGTGGTCGCGAGCTGGGCCGACGACGAATTCAAGCTGCCAGCCGGCCTGACCCTCGATGCCCCGCTGCGCGACCAGCTCGAAGCGCTGGCGTCAGCCCACCGTGAGCGCCTTGCCGTGTTGGCTGCAGGCTGGGTGGCCGAAGAGCTGCAGCACATCGACATGGGCAAGGAGGCCTGGGTCCTCGGCCGCAACGTCCTGGCCCGCTACATCAACGAGTCGGCGATCTGGCAGCTCGATTCGACCGGCGAGGCCTATGACGAACTGATGTTGCGCCAGGTCCGCCGGGCGGGCAATTGCCAGGCGGTCGACGGCAAACGCTCCTTCGGCGCGCTCGCCGCCACTCTGCAGGGCATGAATGCCGCCGACCGCGAACTGGCGCTGGCGGCCCAGCAGCAGATGCTGGCACGCTGGGGCCAGGTGCGCGCCATTCCCGAGCGCCCGCCGGTGTCGCTGCTGGAGCAGGGCCTGGCCGCGATGTCGCAGATGCGCGGCCCCAGGCCCGTGGAGGGCGAGCCCGCCGTCCCGCCCGTGCTGGCCTACAGCCTGCTGACGATGCCGCCGAAGGCGATGGCCCCGGACCTGCGTTGTGCGCTGGTGCGTTGGACCCTGTCCCGCGAGCAACACGCCAAGGCCAGCACGGCAGCGCAGATGACCTTGGCGCGCTATGCCTTGCTCGTCGATGCTGTGGCGCTGTTCCGGCATCGCATGGACACGGCCGTCGACGAGCATGGCTATTCGCGGATCGCCGCCAGGTTCGCCGTGGATGGCGATGTGACGGCGATCGGCAGGCTGCGGGCGAGCGGCCTCGGGCTGGACGACGCGCGCGTCGAGAAGCAGCAGGTCACCGTGCCTGGTGTCCGCGGTACCCGCGCGGTCGCGTTCGAGACCGTGTTCGACGAGCTCACGCTGGAGCGCGTCGACAAGATGCAGACCCGCGCCGGCAAGGGTGAATGGTCGGCCATTCCCTTCACATGGAAGATCACAAGATGAGGACGCGGATGTTGCAGGCCCTGCGGGCCGTGGTGCTGGTGATGGCGGTCGGGCCGGCGGCGGCCTGGACCGAAGACGTGGTCAAGGACGCCATCGCCGCCGGTGCCGAGCGCGCGATGTGGTGGGGCGACTTCGACGCGCTTGAGCAGCTTTATGTCGAAGCGCAGAAGAAGCCGCGGACGGCGCTGAATCCGTGGAACGGCCGCCATGCCGTGCAGTCGGTGCGTTCGGGGTTTTCGTCGGTCTTCAAGTACGACAAACTGAACGGCAGCTACTACCGCGAACTGGAGAAGATGACCGAGGGCTGGGCCCGCTCGCGGCCGGGCAGCGTGCTGGCCCAGCTCGTCTATGCGCGAGCCCTGTACGCCCATGCCTGGCATGTGCGCGGCAGCAGCTACTGGCAGAGCGTTCCCGCGCCAGCCAAGACCGAGTTCACCCGCTTGATTGCCAAGGCTGAGAAGCACCTCACCGACCGCGCGGAGCTGCTGATGGGTGACACGTCCACCCACATCTACCTCATTCTGATCGGCCGTTCCTCGGACTGGAGCTTCGAGCAGATGGAGGCGATTGCCGAGGATTCGCTGCGGCGCTCGCCTGCCGACGAGGATTCGCTGTACGAAGAACTCGTCACGCAGCTGATGCCCAAGTGGGGCGGCAACTGGGCCGACCTGCATCGCTACATCGAGAAGATCGACGCCCGTACCAAGGCACGGCGGGGGCATGAAAGCTATGCCCTGAGGTGGGCGGACGTGGCCAGCAGCTACGACGGCAGCATCTTCCAGGATCTGCGCGCCGACTGGCCGCGCATCAAGCAGGGCTACGAGAGCCTGGCGGCCAAGTTCGGGCATCCGCACTACGCGAACCGGCTCGCCTACCTCGCCTGTACCGCTCGCGCGCTACCGGCGGCACGCGCGGCGCTGGCCGAACTGGGCAATCGGGCTGACACCCAGTATTGGCGGGGCGGCGGTGCCGCCGGCACACAAAACTACGAAGCCTGCCTGCGCTGGGTCAACGAGAAGCCCTGACGGCCGGCGCAGGCGCGCGGGCTGCGGACCTCAGCCCGCCGTCTGGATCGGGTAGTTCGTGCAGCCCAGCTTCGCGGAGATGTCGCGGCTGGCAGCCTGCAGCATCTTGACGTACTCCGGCGCCTTGGCGATGTCGAAGCGGAAGGTCGGGAAGGACACGCTCATGCCGGCGATGGGCTGGCCGAGGCGGTCGAAGATGGGCACGCCCAGGCAGCGGATGTGGTCGTCGAATTCCTCGCGGTCCTCGCCGAAGCCCTGCGTCTTGACCGTCGCCAGTTCGGCCAGGAAGGCCGGGCGCTCGGTGATGGTCTTGTCGCGAAAGCGCTTGAATTCCGCGCCATCGAGGATGCGGTCGCGGCGCTCGGGGTGTTCCCAGGCCAGCAGCACCTTGCCGATGGCGGTGCAGTGCAGCGGCGCTCGGCGGCCGACGCGGGAGTACATGCCGAGCATGTGGCGCGAATCGACCTTGTGGATGTAGATGATCTCGCTGTCGATGAGGCTGCCCAGGTGGACGGTCTCGCCGGTGGCATCGGCCAGCATCTGCATGGGATGCTTGGCCAGGTCGACCAGGTCGGGCGAGGGCAGGGCCTTGGCGCCGATCTCGAACATGCGCATGGCCAGGCCGTAGCGTTCGCTGTCCGCCTCCTGGCGCACGTAGCCCAGGCTTTTCATCGTCTGCAGAAAGCGATAGACCGTTGCCTTGGGCATGGCCAGGCGCACGGACAGGTCCGTGATACCGATATCACTGCGTTCGCCCAGCGCGTTCAGGATGGCGAACACCTTGAGTACCGCCGCAACCGATTCCGGTTGCTTTGAATCGCCAATGTCTTCGTCCATCGTTTTGATTCTTTCGGGCGCTTGTTTCGGGATTCCCAGAGGCGGATTCTGACTCAGGCCAGCCGTGGCCCGGCAGCAGTGCGGATTTGCTCAACAAGACGATTGCGATCGGTCGGGCGCAGTGCAGCGGTGTCGTAGGCGTCCTCCGGGCGCCAGCCGACGTCGCCGGACAGCCGTTGCTGCAGGTCCACCGGGCGGCCGTTCAGAAGGCTGCCGCGGTCAACGAAGGTGCTGCCCTTCAAGACACGAATCAGCCGCTCGGGCGGGATGCTGGCCGGCAGCTCCCAGGTGTTGGACTCGCTGACGATGCGCGACTGCAGTCCTATGCCCAGCGAGTAGCCGAAGTCCTCGGCGTGGTCGGCGCTGAACAGGTTGGCCACCACATGCACGCGGCCGAAGCGCACGCGCGGTGTGCGCTCCTTGCAGGCATGGAAGTGGTTGTGGTGCAGCGTCACGCGCAGCTTGCCGTTGTCCGACGTCATGCTGTCGCTGTTGCCGATCAGCATGGTCTTGTCGTGCGCTTGCAAGCGGCACCAGGACACGGTGACGAGGTCGCTGCCATTGGTGATGTCGAGCAGGCCGTCGTGGTGCTGCACGCGCTGGCCCAGGCGAATGGGTTCGAGCTTGTCGGGGTGGCGTCCGTCGTCGAAGACGCAGTGGTCGACCCATACGCGCTCGGCGCCGCGCAGGGACAGCGCGTCGTACTCCGCATTCCACTCGCCGTGGCCGTTGTCGCGGGGTTCCCAGGCGGGGAAGTGGTCGTAGGCGTCCGAAAAGCGCAGGTCGCGGATGACGATGTTGCTGACCTTGTCCAGCAGCACCATGCCGTGTTCAAAGCCCGCGCCGGGCGCCGCGCCCAGCAGCGTCGTGTTGGACGGCAGGCGCACGATGGACACCTCGCCCTGGCGCTTCTCCGAGCGCTTGCGGGCGTCTTCCAGCGGACCCTTGGGGTCATCGCGACCCCAGGTGGCGGGGTCATAGGCGCGGTCGAAGGCATCGAAGCTGAACTCGGGGTCGCGGAAGGCCTCGACGCCGCCGGGGCAGAGGTCGATGAGCTTGTGCAGGCGGATGATCTTGGGCTTGTCGCCCAGGCGCAGCGCGGCGTTCAGGCCGGCGCGGTCGTGAACGTCGAAGACATGCTCGGGGACGGCCTTGGCGCCACCGGTCGTGGCACCGACGCCGGCCCAGCCGAGAGGGGCCTCGGCGAGAGCGTGCGGGGCGAGGCTGGCGCAGCCGCCGAGTGCTGAGAGGCCGCTGGTGGCGGCAAGGGCGAGGATGTGGCGGCGGTTCAGGGTCATGGGCGGTTGTGGCATTTGTTGACGGCTCAGGCCCGTTCGGGCCCGGCGCCTGCGCGGATCTGCTCGGCGAGACGATCAAGATCGGTGCTTCGCATCGGCGTGATGTCGTAGAAGTCTTCGGGCCGCCAGTTGACGTCGGCGGAGAGGCTTTCGCCGGCATGGGCTGCCCGCCAGGCCGCCAGCAGGTCGACGGCGAGGCCGTTGAACCGGTTGTCGCGGCCGGTGAAGGCGCTGCCGCCGAAGCGCTGGATCAACTGGCCGGCGCCTATGCCCGCAGGCAGCTGCCAGATGTTGGACTCGGCGATCAGCCGGGACTGGATGCCCACGCCGAGCGAATAGCCAAAGACCTCGGCCTGATCCGCGGTGAACAGATTGCTGGCGGCGTGGACGCGGCCATAGCGCACGCGCGGCGTGCGTTGCCCGCAGGCGTGGAAGTGGTTGTGGTGCAGCGTGACGCGCAGCTTGCCGTCGTCCGCTGTCAGCGCGTCGTTGTTGCCGATCAGCATGGCCTTGTCATGCGCCTGGAAGCGGCACCAGGAGACTGTGACGAGGTCGCTCTGGACCGTGATGTCGAGCAGGCCGTCGTGGTGCTGCACGGGGCGGCCCAGGCGCGTGGATGCGAGGGCGTCCGGGCGACTGCCGTCGTCGAAGTGGCAGTGGTCGACCCAGACGCGCTCGGCACCGGACACGGCGAGGTTGTCGTAGGCCGCGTTCCATTCGCCGTGGCCGTTGTCGCGGGGCTCCCAGGCAGGGAAGTGGTCGTAGGCGTCGGAGAAGCTCAGGTTGCGGATGACGACATTGCTGGCCCTGTCCAGCATGAGCGAGCCGCGCTGGAAGCCGGCGCCCGGCGCGGCGCCTTGCAGCGTCGTGTTGGAAGGGACGCGCAGGGTGATGGCCTCGGCCTGGCGCTGGGCGCTGCGGCGCCGGGCGTCCTCCAGGGGGCCACTGGGGTCGGCGCGGCCCCAGGTGGCGGGGTCGAAGGCCCGGTCGTAGGCCTCCGAATCGAAGGCCGGGTCGAGAAAAGCGCTGGCGTCCGCCGGCCCGAGATCGATGAGGCCGTGGATGCGGATGATCTTGGGCGCGCTGCCTGCCCGCAGCGCGGCGGCGAGGCCGGCGCGGTCGCTCACGTCGAAGGTGTGCTCGGGCAGGGCGCCCGTGCCGCCGGTCGTCTGCGCGACGCCCGCCCAGCCGAAAGGCGGTGTGGAGGCTGTGGGCACCACGGCCGCCGGCGCTGCTGCTGGCGTCGGCGCCGGCGCGGCCGCCCCTGAGCCGCCGCCGCAGCCGCCCAGCCACAACGGCGCGATGCCGGTCGTGGCCAGCAGGTCCCGGCGGGTCAAGGTCATCAGTGGCCTCTTCGGTCTTCGGCCTTGCCTGGCCGACGGATCGGCCAGTCGTTCGCCAGGCACGAGATGCCCTCAGGGCATCTCGTGTCCGGGCTCACTCCCGCCAAGCGGTATCGAGCGTGCTTGGAGCGGTCCTGCAGTGCGTTCATTGCTGGCGGTTGTTGAACTCGGTCAGGCGGGTGGCATCCGGCGCGCGGCGAGAGGTGCTGGCCGCCCAGTTGCCCACATGCGCGCCGATCTCGCTGTCGCGCACGACGGCCATGCCGTTGGGGCTGGTGCCGGCGGTCCAGGTGCCGGCTTTCACGCCTGCGTCCCAGGCGCGGCCGATAGACGCGCTGCCGGGCGCCAGGCCGGGTTCGCCCACCAGGCGGCTGTGGGTCACGAGAAAGCCCTGGGTCAGGTCCGGTGCCGTGCTGGGCGCCAGCACGATGCCGCCCTGGCCTGGCTTGCGGCGGTTGGCACGGCTGAGGATGGTGCTGTGCTCGATGACCAGCGTCGCGCTGCCGAAGATGAAGTCCACGTCGCCGGCGATGAGGCTGTGGCGGATCAACTGGCGGGCGGGCGCGTCCGGCGTGCGGCGCTTGACGTAGAGCGTGTCTTGATGGCCCAGCAGGCGCACGCCCTCGAGATGGATGCGGTCGCCCATCAGCGTCAGCGCCACGGCCTGCGCGCCGCCGCTTTCGCCCACGCCAGACGGGTAGGCCTCGCCACGGCGCACGCCGTCCATCGCGTCGTTGGCGACGGTCAGCGAGATGAGCTGCACGTCGTTGCTCTGCACCAGCATGCTGGTGCTGCCGCTGGTGCCTATGGTCGTTTTGCCCAACTCTGGCCAGCAGGGGTGGGCGGCTTCGTTCTCGCCCTTGGGCTTGCCGGAGAAGCGGTTGTCGACCAGCACGACGGCGGCGGCGTCCAGCGCCGAGCCGATCAAGGCCAGCGGCGCCTTGTCCTTGATGCAGAGGGGGCCCCGGTAGGTGCCTGGCTGGATGTGAATGACCCAGCGTTTGTCGTCCTTGCCTTGATCAGGCACCTTGTTGATGGCCGCCTGGACGGATTCGCCGGACTTGACGACGAAGTCGGGCGGCGCCGCGCCGAGGTCGGCCAGCGGCGCCGGTTTCCAATCGCCGAGGTAGGCGGCCGTCGTGTGTGCGGCGGCCTGTTCGGGCGTGAGTTGCGGGCGTTGGCCGTGCGCCGCTGTCATCGCCAGCGCGCAGGCCACGGCCAGCGCGAGCTTCACAGGTCGGCCAGGTAGAGGGCTGGCTCGACGCCGCTGTCGCGCTCCTTGTCGCAGCTGAACAGCACCTGCTTGTTGTCCGGCGTGAAGCTCGGGTGCGGGTGGGTGACCTGGCGGTTGTCCTTGTAGACGTCCCAGCCGCTGTCATGCCGCGCAATCTTCCGAATGATCGGCCGCGTCGTGCCGGCCTTCAGGTCGAAGAGGTGCAGATAGGGGTCGCCCACCAGCATCGCGTTGCTGGCCGTGCTGTCGTGGCTGACCTTGCCCACGCCGTCGCCGACGATCAGGGTGCCGTCGTGGTTGCTCATCAGGTGCGAGCACTGCGGCATGGCCGTCAGCAGCTTGTTCTCCAGCGTGACCGGGTCCAGGCTGTAGATCCAGCGCTCGGGCGACTTCACGTTGTAGCTGACGTAGATCATCGCGCTGCCGTCCGGCACCCAGAACTCGTGCGTGCAGCTTTCGCCGTCGAGGTGTTCCTTGCCGCAGCGGCGGTTCGTGCCGTCCTCGTTGATGAACCACATGCGCGCGTCGATGAGGTCGTGCGGGCCTTCGTGGCAATAGGCGACGGTGTTGTCGTCGAAGGGTCGGTACTGCGGATGGCCGAGCCAACCGCGCTGTTCGAGGATGACCGTGCGCTTGCCCGTGGCTAGGTCGACGCTGAACAGGCGGCACAGCGGCCGCTTGTGGAACATCTCGTTGAACTTCTGCCAGGTGTTCAGCGGGAACCAGTCATCGGCCGAGATCTCGATGCCGACCATCTTGGTGCAGGCGCTGTTGGACACCCAGGTGCCGTAGCCGACCCAGCCGTCCGGCACGACGTAGGCGACTTCTTCCTTCAGCGTGGCGAGTTCCAGGCGGATCAAGTTGCGGTCGCCGCGCACGAAGTAGACGAAGCGGTCATCGGGGCTCATGAAGGCACCGAAGGTGTTCTCGCCAGCGCCGTCGGTCAGCTGGATGGCGGTCTGCGAGGGCAGGTCCAGCAGGTGCAGGTTCCAGTTGGGGCTGGGCTGTGGGCCGAACTCGCCGCCGAACATCAGCTTGGAGCCGTCGTTCGTGAAGCACTTCTGATAGAAGTAGTTGCGGTGGCAGGTGACATCGGGCGGCGTCAGGCGCGTGACGCGGGCGCCGGTGTCGGGGTCCTCGCGGGTGAGGAATTCAAACTTGCGTTCGGTGGATTTCATGGCTGAACCTCGTTCGGCAGTACGGCGCAAGAATTTTGCGGGCCGAGCGCCGGGCCGCTCCCAAGCCGGCCCGCGCTGGCGATGTGCGAGCGGCTCAATGCCGAAAGCATCGGCGCCCCTCGGGAGCTGAGGCCGGACACGATAAGTCCTGGGACTTGTCGTGCCTGCCGAAGAGCAGCCGCTCAGCGGCTGCGCAGTCTGCAAGACCGACCAGGCTCGCCGCGTTCAGCCGGCGAGCCTGGGCGAGGGGCTTCATCTGGCCAGCCAGCCGCCGTCGACAGCGATGGTGTAGCCGTTGACATAGTCAGAAGCGGTCGAAGCCAGGAACACGACGGGGCCGGCCAGGTCTTCGGGCTTGCCCCAGCGGCCAGCCGGGATGCGCTCGAGGATGGCGCTGTTGCGCTGCTCGTCGGCGCGCAGCGCTGCGGTGTTGTTGGTGGCCATGTAGCCCGGGGCGATGGCGTTCACATTGATGCCGTGCGCCGCCCACTCGTTGGCCATCAGGCGCGTGATGCCCATGACGCCGCTCTTGCTGGCCGTGTACGAGGGCACGCGCACGCCGCCTTGGAAGCTCAGCATCGACGCGATGTTGATGATCTTGCCGCCCTTGCCCTGGGCAATGAAGGCCTTGGCCACGGCCTGCGACAGGAAGAACACCGACTTCAGGTTCAGGTCCATGACGTCGTCCCAGTCCGCCTCGGTGAACTTGATGGCGTCTTCGCGGCGAATGATGCCGGCGTTGTTGACCAGGATGTGCACCTCGCCGTTCAGCGCCTTGGCCTGGGCGATCAGGTCGGGGATGCAGCTGATGTCGCCCAGGTTGGCGCGCAGGTCCAGGAAGCGGCGGCCCAGGGCCTCGACGCCGGCCTTGGTCTCGTCAGGCTCGGAGACGTTGACGCCGACGACGTCGGCACCGGCCTGGGCCAGTGCCAGCGCCATGCCCTGGCCGAGGCCCGTGTTGCAGCCGGTCACGATGGCCGTCTTGCCGGCCAGATTGAAGTTCTGAAGAACCATGTCTTTGTCCAAGGTGCATGTGCACCAGTTGCGTCAGGGGAACACGGCCTGACTCGAATCACGTCCGCCGTGAACTTGTTGCGGTATGTGAAGGAGTCTTGCGGAGCGTTGCCGTGTTTGGATCGTTAGAGTTGAAACGCGGTTCCAAATTTCGGTTGAACGAAGCTTAGGCCACTTGAGATGTGTTGCGGAATCATGGTTTCTATTTAGTGAACCACTGTTCCGATTTTGCCATCTTCCCCCTATCATCGTCCACAAGCCATCCCCAGGAACACACAGGTGAGCTGCTTTGCGCTCATGACGAACATGGCGCTGAACGACGGCGCCGACCGTGTCTGGCCAGTTTTCCCTCGCTGCGGCGCCTATTCGTAGGCGTCGAGGCACAGCCGGCGCTCGCACTACAGCGAAGCCGGTTTGAGAAATTGACGGGTGCCCTGCGTGCGCCCCGTAACCCGCCCTACCCAAGACCCCCAGAGCTGCCAGCGCAGACGCGCCCAGGCGGCCTCGCACCAGGAGACCTTCATGCCCGCATTCCGTCCGTCCCGCCGCCTGGCTCTTCGTCCAGTGGCACTGGCCGTCA
Organism: Roseateles sp. AC306; assembly: GCF_979253795.1. NCBI lineage: Bacteria > Pseudomonadati > Pseudomonadota > Betaproteobacteria > Burkholderiales > Sphaerotilaceae > Roseateles > Roseateles sp. AC306. The sequence continues at coordinate 171,141 of NZ_CEEDEB010000002.1, read as the reverse complement.
CCCTCATCGCCGCACCCGCCTGGGCCCAAGAGGCCGCAGCGCCCGCCGCTCAACTCGAGACCGTCACGGTCACGGGCATCCGTGCCTCGCTGGAGAGTGCACTCAACGCCAAGCGCCAGGACAAGGGCATCGTCGATGTCATCAAGGCCGAGGACATGGGCAAGTTCCCGGACACCAACCTCGCCGAGTCCCTGCAGCGCATCCCTGGCGTCGTCATTGACCGCGACGCTGGCGAAGGCCGCAACATCACCGTGCGTGGCCTGGGCGGCGACTTCGCCCGCACCCGCATCAACGGCATCGAGGCCCTGGCCACCACCGGCGGCACCGACAGCTCCGGCGGCGCCAACCGCACCCGTGCCTTCGACTTCAACGTCTTCGCGGCCGACCTCTTCAACTCGCTGACCGTGCGCAAGAGCAGCTCGGCCGACGTGGACGAAGGCTCGCTGGGCGCCACCATCGACCTGCAGACCGCGCGCCCCTTCGACATGAAGAAGTTCGCGGCCGCCGTGTCGGTCAAGGGCACCTACAACCAGCTCGCCGGCACGACCACGCCGAAGACCGCATTCCTGATCTCCAACACCTTCGCCGACAAGAAGATCGGCGTCCTGTTGTCGGGCGCTTACTCGCAGCGCAAGGTCTATGAAGAGGGCTTCAGCACCGTGCGCTGGGACAACGGTCCGTCCAGCGGCAATACTTTCAGCGGCTGGTGCCCCCCGCAAGGCGTGACGACCAACCTGCCGACCGGCTCGACCGCCACCACCTGCGGCCCGGCTGCACAGGGCGTGGCCCGCCTGCCCAACACGCCTGCCAACCTGGCCGCCTACAACACGGCCTCGCTGGCCACCAATTTCCACCCGCGCCTGCCGCGCTACGGCCGCCTGACGCATGACCAGTCCCGCCTGGGCCTGACCGGTTCCATCCAGGTGCGCCCGTCCGACACGACCCTGATGACCTTCGACATGCTGTACAGCAAGCTCGAAGCCACCCGCCAGGAAGACTTCCTGGAAGCCATCTCCTTCAGCCGCGCGCTGTCGGCCGGCGGCAAGCAGCAGACCAGCGTCGTCGAGGCCGAATTCGCGCCCAGCGGCCAGATGGTCTATGGCAAGTTCAACGGGGTGGACATCCGTTCCGAATCTCGCTTCGACAAGCTCAGCACGGAGTTCAGCCAGCCGACGCTGACGGTCGAACAGGAGATCGGCGAGTCCGTCAAGGTCACGCTGCGCGCCGGCCGCGCCAAATCGCGTTTCAACAACCCGATCCAGACCACCACCACGCTGGACGCGCCCAACGTCGACGGCTATGTGTTTGACGCCCGTGGCAACGACCGCGCACCGCTGCTGAGCTACGGCAACCTCAACCCCAGCGATGCCAGCGGCGGCTTCAAGATCTACGGCGTGCCGGTCGGCCAGACCGCCATCACCAACTTCACGCCCAGCGAGGTCCGCCTCCGTCCCAACGGCGTGACCAACCGTCAGGACGTCGCCACCGCCGACGTGGCGTGGGAAGTCATCCCCGACGCACTGACCATCAAGGGCGGTGTCAGCTACAAGCAATTCACGTTCACCAGCTACGACTTCCGTCGCACGGTCGAAACGATGAACACGCTGCCGGCCAGTGTCATTCCGAACAGCCTGGTGTCGACAGTGGACGGCTTCGGCAAGGGTCAGAACCTGCCGGCCGGCTCGGTGACCTCGTGGGTCATCCCCAACCTGGACGCCATCGCCAGCGCCTATGACATCTACTGCAACTGCCTGAAGACTGGCCCGGCCGGCGGCCCGGGCGACTACCGGCTGACCTCCATCACCAACGGCGCCGGCCGGGGCGGCAACCGCGCCATCACCGAAACCGACAGCGGCACCTGGCTGATGGCCGACTTCGAGACCAAGCTCGGCGGCCTGCCGGTGCGCGGCAACGTCGGCACGCGCTATGTGAAGACGGCCATCGTCGCCAGCGGCTACCTGGCCACCGGCGGCGGCAGCCTCGTCACGGCCTCGCGTCAGTACAGCGACTGGCTGCCTTCCATCAACCTGGCCACCAACCTCAGCAAGGACCTGATCGTTCGCGCCGCGGCGGCCAAGGTCATGTCGCGTCCGCCGCTGCAGAACCTGAACCCGGGTGGCACGCTCAGCGCCACCGGCACGCTGAGCTACACCGGCGGCAACCCGGCGCTGGACCCCTTCCGCGCCACCACGCTGGACGCCAGCGCCGAGTGGTACCACGCCAAGAACGCCTTCATCGGCCTGGGCGTGTTCCAGAAGAACATCAAGAGCTATGTGCTGACGCAGGTCCGCAACGTTCCGTACAACCAGACGGGCCTGCCGATGTCGTCGTTGCCGAGCAACTTCACCGGCGACGAAATCTTCGCGGTCAGCGCGCCGGTCAATACGCCGGGCGGCAAGCTGCAGGGCTTCGAAGTCAACATCCAGCAGCCCTTCACCTTCCTGCCGGGCATCGGCAAGAACTTCGGCATGCTGGCCAACTTCACGCAGGTGAAGTCCAAGATGGACTATGTGCTGTCGCCGGCCATCGGTGCAGCCACCGTGCGTGAAGACCTGGTCAACCTGTCGCCGCGCTCCTGGAACCTGTCGGTCTACTACGACGACGGCACCTTCAGCGGCCGCGTGTCCAGCTCGGCTCGCTCGGCTTTCCTGACCACCATCCCGGCCGGCAACAACCAGGACGTGGCGGGCAAGAACAAGACCTTCAACGTCGACCTGTCGATGAGCTACAAGATCAACAAGCAGCTTGAAGTCACGTTCGAAGCCGCCAACCTGACCAACCAGGCGAACGACCAGTTCATCTCGCGTGCAATGAACAACGTGGTGGTGAACAACTACACCGGCCGCGAGTTCATCATCGGCGGCCGCTACAAGTTCTAAGGCGACAAGCGCCTGGATAAAGCAAAGGGCGCAGACCTACGTCTGTGCCCTTTTTTGCTTGCGGAACCCTGCAGGTCTCCGCCTTCAAGAAGTGCCGGCTGCCGCCCATCGCGGCGGGCCAGGCCTCAGCCAACGGAGACAGCATGAAGACATTCAAGACCCTGGCGGTCATCGCCGCCGCATGCCTGGGCAGCGCCGCTGCGTGGGGCGCCAGCGGCCTGCCGGCCGGTACCGTCATCACGGGCCAGGTCAACGGCGCCAGCACGACACTGCTGGGACTGGACCATCTCTTCGAGGATGAGGCCGGCAGCAACGTCACCGCACTGGCGGCTGCCGACCTCGAGTTCCTCACCGGCGACGCCAATGTCGGTATCGACTTCTTCGCCGATGGCCGCGTGCAGTTCTGGAACAACAGCGGCGCCGCCAGTCTGGGCGGCAACTACAGCTTCACCTTCAGCTTTGCAGGCCTGGGCCAGCCCCTTGCCAGCTTTGTGTCGCTGGACCTGAGCGAGGTCAACGGCGGCAACGTCAGCCTGCTGCTCGTGGATGACCACACCGTCAGCCTCACGCTGACCAACCTCAGCTTCTCCGACGCCTACGGCAGCTTCACCACGCAGCTCAACGTCAGCGCCGTGCCCGAGCCGGCCAGCCTTGTGCTGATGGGCGCCGGCCTCGGCCTGCTGGCCCTGCGCCGCGGGAAGAGGGTCACCGCATGAAGGCCGTCCAACGCTTCAGCGGCATCGCCGCGCTGCTGGCGCTGAGCCTGCCGGCCTTCGCCCTCGACGCCGCTCAGCAGGCCGCCCCTGCCGATGGCTGGGGTGCCGGCACCGTTGGCGGCAGCGCCGCCACGCCCGAGCACATCTACACCGTGCGCAACCGCGCCGAACTGCTGAACGCCATCGCCAACGGCGGCAATGCGGCCAAGATCATCAAGGTGGCCGGCACCATCGACATGACCGAGGGCACGCCCTTCGCGACGACCGCCGACCAGAAAGTGCGCGCCCGCGTGCGCCTGCCCAGCAACACCACGCTGATCGGCGAGGGCCCCGGCGCCGGCTTAGTCAACGCCTGGCTGGACATCACCAGCGTCAGCCAGGTCATCGTGCGCAACCTGCACATCGTCGCGCCCTGCGATGTCGGCCCGGTCTGGGACCCGACCGACGGCGCACTGGGCAACTGGAACTCCGCCTACGACGCCATCGGCATCGTCACGGCGACCCAGGTCTGGATCGACCGCAACACCATCACCGACGCACCGGTCACCGACGACACGCTGCCGGTCGAGAACGGCAAGACCCGGCAGTGCCACGACGGTGCCATCGACATCACCAAGGGCGCCGACCTCATCACCGTCTCCTACAACGTCGTCACCGCGCATGACAAGAGCATGCTGATCGGCGGCTCCGACAGCCAGACCAGCGATGCCGGCAAGCTGCGCATCACCATTGCCAACAACGTCTTCAGCGGCGTGACCCAGCGCGTGCCGCGCGTGCGCTTCGGCCAGGTCCACGTCTTCAACAACTACTTCGTCGGCAGCAAGACGGCCAGCCCCTACCCGCATTCGTACAGCATCGGCGTGGGCAAGGCGAGCAACGTGCTTTCGCAAGCCAATGTCTTCGCCATCGACGGCGCGAGCGGCTGCAACAGCGTCGTCGTCTACGCCAGCTCCGACCACACCGGCGTCTTCCAGGACAGCGGATCCACCGTCAACGGCGCGCCGCTCGGCGCCTGCACCGTGGTGTCTGGCACGGCCTTCACGCCCAGCTATGTCTTCAAGCCGCGGCCCGTGGCCCTCGTCAAGGCCAACGCGCTGGCCCAGGCCGGGGCTGGCAAGCTGACGACGCAGATCAGCGGCAGCGGCAATGTCGACAACGTGGCCGGCACCAAGGTGCCCGCCGCCAACGAGAGCGGCGTGCACACCGACACGCGCCTGTCGCTGTCCTTCGATGCGCCGCCGGCCATTGGCACGGCCGGCAAGATCAGCGTCTGGCGCGCCAGCGACGATGTGCTCGTCGACAGCATCGACCTCAGCAACGCGCCCTCCGCCGGCGACACGCAGACGGTGCTCGCACGCACCAACCTCGAGATCGACGCGCTGGGCCTGGGTGCCATGCCCGACGGCGCCACCTTTGCGCGTTATGTCTGGTACCGGCCGGTCAGCGTCAAGGGCAGCACGGCCTCGGTCAAGCTGCACAGCAACAAGCTCGACTTCGGCACCGCCTACTACGTGACGATGGACGCCACCGTGCTGGCCGGCACCATCAAGGGCGCCAGCTTTGCCGGCATCAGCAAGGCCGACAACTGGAAGTTCACGACACGCGCCGCACCGGCGAGCTACACCGAGCTCAGCGTGGACGACAGCGGCTCGGCCGCCCACTTCCGCACGCTGCAGGGCGCGCTGAACTGGGTCATGAAGAACTGCTCAACCAACAGCCCGGCCGCCAACGGCTGCAACACGGTGGCCACGCCCAAGGTCATCACGCTGGGCAATGGCAGCTATCCCGAGCTGAATGTGCTGCGCAAGGTGTCCAACCTCAGCATCGTCGGCGAGAGCCGCGACGGCGTGGTGGTGGGCGACGTGAACTTCGAGTCGCTCAACGCCGGCAGCGGCGCCAGCAGCGCGTCGGCCGGCACAGCCCTCAGCACCTCGGGCAAGACGGTGGGCCACCGCGTGCTCGGCGGCGGCCGTGCGGCCTTTCTCATCGAGACGGCCGACCTGCTGACGCTGCAGAACTTCACGCTGAAGAACCCGCACGAGCGCAGCACCAGCTGGGACAACCAGGCCGAGACGATCTACTTCAACACCGGCACCACCGCCGCAGCGGCGCGGCTGGTCGCCAGGCAGATGGCCTTCTTCAGCCAGCAGGACACGCTGCAGCTCAAGGGCTACAACTGGTTCTACCAGTCGCTGATCGCCGGCAACGTCGACTTCATCTGGGGCAGCGTCATGGCCAGCCTGTTCGAGGACTGCGAGATCCGCTCCGTGGCCGACACGGGCGGCAGCTCGCCCGGCTATGTGCTGCAGTCGCGCGCCACGGCAGGCGACAAGGGCTTCGTCTTCCTCAACAGCACGCTCACCGCCGACCCCGGCGTGCAGGCCTACCTGGCCCGCAGCGGCGGCACCACGGCCACGACCTACACCGACAACATCGCCTTCGTGAACACGAAGATGGGTTCGCACATCCTGCCTGTCGGCTGGTGTGTCGGCACCGGCACGAGCAAGACCGGCGTGGGCACGGGCACCTGCGGCAGCAACCCGCCGCCGTGGTCCGGCACGGCTGACGGCGCGGCGACCGACACGGCCGGCTGGCGCGAGTTCGGCAGCATGGACCTGAACGGCTCGCCGCTGGACGTCAGTGCGCGCCTGGGCCTGGCCTCGGTCAAGGTCAACAACGTGGCGACCAACCTGCAGCTCGCCAAGCCGCTGGCCTCGCCCGCCGGGCTGACGACGCGAGCCGACATCTTCCAGAAATCGACCATTGCCACCGGCGCGCCCGGTGGCTGGGTGCCAGCACCCTGAACCCATTGAGGCAAGCGCCCGGCCGCGTACAGACCCGGCCGGCGCAACCCACAGAACCAGCCATCAAGTTCCAAGGAGACAGCAACGATGACCGTCCACAGCAAGCCTTCTCGCGCCCGCCTCAGCCTCTGCGCTGCCGCCGTGCTCACCCTCGTCAACAGCGCCCAGGCCCAGAGCGAGACGCCCACGCCGACGGCGGTCATCGAGCGCATCCAGGTGACGGGCTCTTCCATCAAGCGCCTGGCCGGCGAGACGGCGCTGCCGGTCTCGACGGTCAAGGCGGAGGAGCTGGAAGCGCGCGGCCACACCGAGCTGAAGGACCTGGTGCTGGAGATGCCGCAGTCCCAATCGCTGGGTACCAATGCCGGCGCGGCCGGCCCGGTGCTGAACCTGCGCGGCCTGGGACCGATGCGCACGCTGACGCTGCTGAACGGCCGCCGCATGGCCAACGAGCCGCTGCAGGACCAGTACATCTCCGTCAACGTGATCCCACGCATCGCGATGGAGCGCGCCGAGACGCTGCGTGACGGCGCCTCGTCCATCTACGGCTCCGACGCCATTGGCGGCGTGCAGAACTTCCTGACCTACAACACGTTCAAGGGCGCCAAGATCAAGTTCGAGCAGAACTCGCCAGAGAGGGGAAGCCACGGCGCCACCCATTCGCTGGGGGTCATCGGCGGCATCGGCGACCTGGCCGCCGACGGCTGGAATGTCTATGGCGCATTCGACTACCAGACCAAGTCGGCGCTGTTCCAGGGCGACCGCCCGGAGCTGTACGACGGCTCGGCGCTGAATCAGCTGGGCCTGCTGGTCGCGCCGAGCAACAAGAACCAGAGCCCCGCGGCCAACTGGGGTCGCACGGCCACCAACAACACCGACTTCAATTCCAGCTTCGCAACCGGCTGCGTCGCCCCCTATTCGCTGCCCACGCTGGGTGCCAACAGCGTGGCCACGCCGGCCACCTATTCGCCCGGCTGCTATCGCGATCCGAACTTCTACACCGCGGTCACGGACGGCAGCCAGATCAAGAACCTGTTTGGCAAGGCCACGATGAACCTGGGCCAGGGCCACCGCGTCAGCGCGGAGGTGGTGCACGCGGACTTCACGGTCGAGAAGTACCGGGGCATGCAGTTGCCCAGCTCCAACGAGCCGTTCACGTACTACACCATCCCGTCGACGAGCAAGTTCTATCCTGGCAAGGGCATCACGCCGCTGGTCAACGTGACTGGCAACGCCCTCACCAGCCGCACGCAGTACATCGACGCCGTCAAGACGCCCGGCACGCCGGTGCCCATCAACCTGAACAACCTACCGGTCTTCTTCCAGTGGGGCCCAGGCGAGCTGGGTTCGGCCTACCGCAACGACCAGCAGCTCAGCGACCGCGTCGTGCTCAGCGCCGAAGGCAGCGTCTTCAATTGGGACTACCGCGTCGGCCTGAACTACGGCCACTCCACGCGCAACACCGCGACCGGCGGCGGCTACATCCTGTACAGCAAGGCACAGCAGGGCTTCACCAACGGCATCCTGAACCCCTTCGGCGCGCAGGACGCTGCGGGCCTGGAGTACCTGAAAAGCATCGAGCTGCGCGACTACGTCTACCGCAAGAACGAGGCCTTCAACAAGGCCGTCGATGCGACGCTGACCCGCGAGCTGATGGAGCTGGGCGGCGGGCCGCTGACCGTGGCCATCTCCGGCGAACTGCGCCGCGACTCGGCCCGCGTCAGCGCGGCACCGCTCGACCACGTCGCCAAGCTGCCCAACGGCAGCTACAACATCAGCAGCGCCGGTGTCGTCAACAAGGACGACATCGTCGGCGAGAACCCGACCGGTGTGGCCGCCGGGCTGCATCGCAACATCCGTTCTGCCGTCATCGAGCTGGATGCACCGCTGACCAAGGTCTGGAGCATCAACGGCGCCGTGCGCTCCGACACCTACAGCGACCTCAAGACCACGACGGTCAACCCCAAGCTGTCGGTGCGTTTCCAGCCGACCGCGGAGATCATGCTGCGCGCCTCGGCGAACACGGGCTTCCGCGCGCCGTCCATCATGGACATCCAGAACCCGACGCCGGAAGTGCGCCAAGTCGCGATGGACGACCCGGTGCTGTGCCCCAGCGCGACCCCGCTCACCACCAACACTGGCACCCCGGTCGCGGGCTTCACGGCGCAGCAGGTCTGCAACGTGACGACCGACTACTGGACCAAGTCGCCCGACAACAGCTTCCTCAAGCCCGAGGAGTCCAAGGGCTGGGCCGTGGGCGGCGCCTTCGAGCCGGTGCGCGGTCTGCTGGTCACGGTGGACTACTGGGGCATCAAGCTGAACAACGTGCTGGGTGCGCTGACGCTCGCCGAGGTGCAGCAGCAGCCCGCCAAGTACGCGGCCAACATCCTGCGCAAGGCCGACGGCACGATCGACCACATCCTGACCAGCCAGGCCAACCGCGGCGACATGGACATGCGCGGCCTGGACATCGCGGCCACGTACCAGCTGAAGACCGCTGACTACGGCATCTTCAACTTCAAGCTCGACGGCACCTATTACGACAAGTACTCGTTCTCCATCGAGAAGGGCGGCGAGATGCTGGATGACGTCGGCATCCTGACCAACGATGCACGCTACACAGGCCCCAACATCGGCCTGGCCACCACGCAGCAGATCGTCTACCGCTGGAAGCACACCGCCTCGGTGAACTGGCGCCTGGGCAGGCTGTCGACGCAGCTGTCGCAGCGCTATAGCAGCGGCCTGACCGATCTGACCCCGCGCGCCGGCTCCAGCTACACCGACGTGAAGCCCTACAAGCAGTACAACCTGAGCGTCGCCTATGGTTTCACCAAGGACCTGAAGATGATGGTGGGCATCAACAACCTGACCAACGTGTACCCGGTGCTGACGGCCAACAGCAACTACAACGGCTACCTCACCAGCGGTGCCGACGTGTTGGGCCGCAGCTATCGCTTCAGCTTCGAATACAACTTCTTCTGAGCAGCCGGAGTCCACGGTGCGCAAGCGGCTGACCGGCCCTTGCGCACCCGTCGCATTTCAAGCACTTCGAACCATGACCCTCAAGACCCTTGCCCTGTCCGCGCTGGCCCTGGCCGGCATGCTGCCCTTCCATGCCGGAGCTGCCGACTCCGTGCCGGCTGGTGCACCGTCGGCCTCTGCCGGCATCGTCACCCGTGGCTGGACGGCCACCCAGGGCGGCCGTGGCGGCCGCATCATCAAGGTCACGACGCTGGCCGCCTCGGGCCCCGGCAGCCTGAAGGAAGCCATCGAGGCCAGCGGCCCGCGCATCGTCGTCTTCGAGGTGGGCGGCGTCATTGACATGGGCGGCCAGCCGCTCAAGATCACGCAGCCTTTCCTGACGCTGGCCGGCCAGACCGCGCCCGACCCGGGCATTCACATCCTCAAGGCCGAGACGACGATCTCCACGCATGACGTCGTTATCCAGCACCTGAGTTTCCGGCCGGGCGAGTTCGGCCGGCCCAAGAAGGGCGGCGGCGACCAGGACGGCATCTCCGGCATCGGCGGCGCCCACGACGTCATCGTCGACCACTGCAGCTTCTCCTGGGCGACCGACGAGAACCTGTCGGCCAGCGGCCCGCGCTTCGAGGGCAAGACGCCTGAAGACTGGCGCCAGGCGACGTCCCACCGCATGACCTACAGCCACAACCTCATCTACGAGGGGCTGGGCAATTCGGTGCACGAGAAGGGCGAGCACAGCAAGGGCTCGCTGATCCACGACAACACCAGCGGCGTCTTGATTTACGGCAACGTCTACGTGTCCAACCGCCAGCGCAACGCCCTCTTCAAGGGCGGCGCTCAGGGGGCGATGGTCAACAACTACATCTTCAACCCGGGCGACCGCGCGGTGCACTACAACCTGCTCGCCAACGAGTGGACGGGCCAGCCCTGGCAGATCGGCCGCCTGACGCTGGTCGGCAACGCGCTGCGCCATGGTCCGAGCACGGTGGTGGGCACGCCCTTCTTCACCATGCTGGGCCAGGGCGACCTGGAGCTCTTCCTGGCCGACAACATCGCCCACGACGCGCAGGGCAAGCCGGTCGGCCTGATGGGCAGCAATGCGCAGACGACCGGCAAGGTCATCGCCGTGCAGCAGCCGACGCTGCCGCCCAACCTGCCGGCGCTACGCCCCGCCGCGGCACTCGCGCAGGAGCTGCCGCCGCTGGTCGGCGCCCGCCCGTGGGCGCGTGACCCGCTGGACGCGAAGCTGCTGGCCGACATGGCTCAGGGCAAGGGCAAGCTGATCGACTCCGAGGTCGAGAACGCGCTCGGCTATCCGCGCCATGCGCCGACCCGCCGCGCGTTCAAAACGGAGGACTGGAACCTCGACGACATGAGCCCCAAGGCCGGTTGGCCGAAGCTGTGAGCCCCTCGCCCAATCTCGCGCCGCTGAACGCGGCCGTGCCTAGTCGGTCCCCCTGGGGGACGGCGATGCTCGCGGCGTTGAGCCGCGAGCACATCGCCATCGCGGGCCGGCTTGGGAGCGGCCCGGCGCTCGGCCCGAAACGCGGAATGCACTACTGAGATGAAGATGAAGCAACTCCTGCCCCTGATCGCCGCCGGCCTGTGCCTGACGGCTGTGGCCCAGACGCCCGCACCCGCCGCCTCTGCCCCCAAGGCCGGCGAGACGACCACCAACGTCGCCACCGGCCCGCGCCTGATCCTCGTCGGCGACTCGACGATGGCGCCGCGCAGTGGCTACGGCAACGCGCTGTGCGCGCGCGTCCAACAGGTCGCCTGCATCAACCTCGCGCGTGGTGGTCGCTCCAGCAGGAGCTTCCGTGCCGAAGGCCTGTGGGACACGGTGCTGACGCTGCTCAACGAGCGTGGCGAGACCGGCCAGAAGCAAAAGACGCTGGTGCTGATCCAGTTCGGCCACAACGACCAGCCCGGCAAGCCCGGCCGCTCGACCGACTTCGCCACCGAGTTCAGCCCCAACATGGCCGGCTACGTGAGGGAAGTGAAAGCCGTTGGCGCTGAGGTTGTGCTCGTCACGCCGCTGACCCGCCGCACCTTCAAGGGCGGTGAACTGCCGAACGACCTGCGCCCCTGGGCCGAGTCCATCCTCAAGGTGGGCGCGGAGCAGGGCGTTCCGGTGCTGGACCTGAACGCCATCAGCCACGCCGCCGTGGCTGCCATGGGCCAGCCGGCCGCGGACACGCTGGCCGAGGCGCCGCCGCGCTTCGACCGTACCCACCTGGGCCCCAAGGGCGCGGCGCTGTTCTCGGAACAGGTGCTGGAAGGTTTGCTGAAGATCAAGCCGGAGCTGGTGGGCGCGAAGACGCTGGCACCCTGAGGCACCCGGTGGCGCCGCCCATCGGGGCCAGCACAGTTGAAGATCTCGCGCACAAGGGGCGGGTCAGCAGCCTGTTCGCGCTGACGTCTCTTCCACGCAATTGTGGTGCGGCAGCAGCACGAAACTGACTGCGAGCAACAGAACGCCGAGGGCGGCTCGCCAGGGCCATACCAGGCGCTTCATCACCAGGGCTGATCCGGTCAACGTGGCAAGGCAGGTGATGACCCACACCAGAGCGGTCAGTGCGTAGACGCTGGTAACGCGGCCGAACAGGACGGTGATCAGAAAAGCCAAGGTGAGCGCTGCGGCCAACGCGCCAACACCGGCGATCACGTGGACAACGGCCTTCAGTGCGCGCGTGGCGACGGACGATTGGCTCATGGCATTCAATTCAAAGCCTTGCATGGCAAGCCGAAATCGACGTGGTAATGCTCGTCATGCCGCACCCAGGGCTTGCCCTTCATGGAGTTCAGATGCCGCCGCAGGTAGTCGCCACGCGGCGTGGCCAACAGCTTGGGCAGGAAGGGCTTGTCGACGATGACCAGCGCCAGGTCGGTGCCACGTTCGGCCGCCATGCGGTGCAGCTGGTAGAGATGCTCGGCCATTGCCGCAAAGTCGATGCGGTACTCACCCCAGCGGCCGCTGTCGTCGAACTCGATGTCGTAGCCGAATCGCTCACCCACTGGCGTGGGCAGGGGCACGGACTTGCCGCTCGCATCGCGCACCGGCACGAAGAAGTCGACCGACAGGCCGTTCTGGTGCGAGCGATGCGGGCGGAAGCGCCCGCCTGTCGGCCAGCCCGTCTCGCCGTAGACGTAGCGCACGTCGGGCATCTGCTTGGCCAGCTCGGCATAGGCCGCAGTGACGATCTCAGCCACCTTGGCATGCACATGCGTGCGGCCCAGCGATACGCCGAGGCCGCTGTAGGGCGAGAAGTTGGAGCCGCTGGCGGGCAGCGCGACGCTGGCGTCGATGCGGCCCTGGCTGGTGGTGCCAAAGCATTGGCTGTCGGCGGCCTGGGCCGTCGTGGTCAGCGCCATCAATGAAAGGGCGGCTATGCCCAGGCGCTTCACCAAAGCTGCCCTCTCTGAGTCAGCCACGTCGTTGTCTCTGCCACGCGCGTCAATGCTCAGGCAACGCCACGTGCTCAGTCAGCGGCGCTGCCAACTTGGCCCACGGCGGGCGCTGGCCTGCGAACAATGCGGCGGTCGGCGAGAACGCGGCTGGGTCATCGAGACTGCCCGCGTAGAGGGTGACCATCTCGGGCGCCGACTCCGGCGTACCGAAGAGCAGGCTGCCGCAGTCGCGGCAGAAGTTGCGCACCGCCTGCCGACCGCTGCCGCCGGTGACGCGCGACTGCTTCACCGGTCCGGTGCAGCTGAAGGAAGGCTTGGGCACGCCGAGGATGGGCACGCCGCCCGTGCCAGAGGCCCGCTGGCAGTCGCGGCAGTGGCAGACGACCGAGAACAGCGCAGGGCCTGTCGAGCGGTAGCGGACGGCGCCGCACAGGCAGCCGCCCGCCAGCAACGCCACCGTCATGCCTTGGGGGCCTTGGGCCGGATCAGCGTGCGCTGGAACCAGGCCTCGTTCATGCGCGCCAGGAAGTTGGCGTTGATGGCAAAGCCGCAGCCGTCACCCAGCACGGCCTCGGAGCCGCAGCGCGGGCACATGGCCGTCTGCTGCGCGACGGCCGCACTGTCGTTCATGTTGTCCATCGTCAGCCCCGTCCAGCCGACGATCTCGTGGGGCTTGAACATCTCGACGCAGTTGCAGCAGCCGCACTGCTGGCTGGCCTCGATCTGCACCCAGTTGTTGGAGGTGTAGCGGTAAGCGGCGAGAAGTTCGTTCATGGGGAGTCGCTGGCAGTCGGTTTGAGGCAGTGTGACGCGGCACCGGCCGGAACGCCATTGGCGCCCGCCCCGCCTCGCCCGCTCGCGGGGCGATTCATCCTCAACCTTGTTGGCCGGGCGCACCGGCCAGCGCAAACGTCGCCGCGCCGTCCGCCTGCGCCTGGATAACGGCGGCCCGCAGCGCGGCCAGCGACGTGTGGATGGCCTGCACCAGGGCCGGCGTTTCGGCCATCGCCGTCTCGTCGAGCTTGGCACCCAGCAGCTCAATGCTGAGCGACGCCGGCTCGACGATGACGGCTGACATGGTGCGCAGCGTTTCGCGCAGTGCCGCGTCGGCGTGATGGGCTCGCGGCGAGGCATTGAGCACGGCCACCGGCTTGTTCACGAAGGGCTCGAAGCTGACCAGCCAGTCCAGCAGGTTCTTGATGGCGCCGGTCACGCCGTGGGCGTACTCCGGGCTGGCGATCAGCAGCGCGTCGGCGCCCGCGACCTGCATCTGCAGCGCCAGCACGCTCATGGGCAGGTCGGCTTCCAGGTCGGGATTGAACAGCGGCAGGTCGCCGACGAAGTTGCAGAGCTGGATCTCGATGCCAGCCGGTGCCAGGCGCTGGAAGGTTCTTAGCAGCGCCGAATTCAGGGAGGCGGCGCGCAGGCTGCCGGAGATGGCGAGGATGCGCATCTAGAAGCTGAAACCATGGTCGTCGCGCCAGGCGCGGAGGGAGCCGGTGAGGAGCATTGGAAATTTGGAGTGGTCGTGCGAACGGCGACGGAGCACCGGCCGCCGACTATGCCAAAGCAGCGCGCGTTCAGCCGGCTTGCCGCCTGAGCCAGTTCACAGCGGCCATTTGCTGCGCCTGGTCAAAGCGGTGGCCGCCCGCTGTCGCCAGCGTGGTGAATGCGTTGTCACCGCGCCAGGCCCGCGCCAGCCGCTGCCAGCTTGCCTGCGCCGCATCCCACGGAAACAACTTGTCTTCCGCCGACCCGAACAGCATCAACGGCCGCGGCGCGATCAGCGCGGCGACATCCGGGTGGTCCAGCTCGGCCGCCAGCCCGGGGTGGCCCATGCTGAAGGCCGACTGCCCTTGCAACGTGTGCTCGCCGGCCCGCAAGAGCCCGTCTCGCGTGCACATCCAGTGCGCGGCGACGCAGGCGGACACGTCGGGGCAGACGGCGGCGAGCTGCCACGCACGGAAGGCGCCCATCGAGAAGCCGAGCACCGCCACGCGCTTCGCGTTGATGCCGGGATGCTCGCGCAGCCAGCGGTGGGAGCGCAGGTCGTCGCTGGCGATGACGCCGGCCCAGCTGTGGCCGAGCTGCATCAGGTGGTTGGCGAGTGCCTGCTGGTCGTCCTTGGCGAATCCGGGCCGGCCGCGTTCGCCCCAGCCGAGGGCGTCGATGGCCAGCACCGCGAAGCCCGCGTTCACGAGCGTGTCACCGACGAAGGTGTTTTCAAAATAGCGCTGTGCCCAGCCTTCGGCGGCCGGGTTCACGGCCAGTGGGCGGATCAGCTTTTCCTTGCCGATGTCGAAGCGCGCGCCGTGGTCATGCAGCACCAGCACCGCCGGATGCGGGCCGGGGCTCTTGGGTCGCAAGAAGAGGGCGGGCACGCGGTCGCCGAGGCAGCCGCGCAGCGTGAGTTGTTGGGCGAGATGGCCGCCGCGGTCCTGCTCCGTGAGCACCTCGGTGGCGAAGGCGCTGCCATCGTCGCCGGGCAGCAGGATGAGCCTGCGGGCCGCGGCCAGCGCTTCGGCACGCCAGCCGGCATCGGCACGCCAGGCGAGGCGAGCGCGCCAGCGCTTCTGGACGCTGGCCAGCGTGTCGTCCAGCGCATCGGCACCCGCCAGCAGCGGCCAGGTCGCGAGGCCCGCGAGCAACTGCCGGCGGCGCGCATTCATGGCTCAGCCGCCAACCAGCTTGGGCAGCGCCAGCGACAGCATCGGGATGTAGGTCGCCGCCAGCAGCGTGACGAGCAGTGCCCCATAGAACGGCGCGATGGAGCGCATGACCTGGCCCACCGACACGCCGCCGATCGCGCAGCCGACGAACTGCACGCTGCCCACCGGCGGCGTGTTCAGACCCAGCGCGCAGTTCAGCAGCATGACGACGCCGAACTGCGTCGGGTCCATGCCGGCCTTCATGCAGATGGGCAGGAAGATCGGCGTGCAGATCAGGATGGTGGCCGCCATGTCCAGGAAGGTGCCCAGCACGAACAGCAGCACGTTGACCCACAGGAAGATCAGCCACGGGTTGTTGCCGCTCATCTGCTCCAGCCATTCGCCGGTCTTCTGCGGCACCTCGTACAGCGCCATGAAGTAGCCGAAGGCCGACGAGATGCCGATCAGCAGCAGCACCACGCCCGTCGTCTTGCAGGCCTTGGCGCAGGCGGCCAGGAAACCCTTCCAGGAGAGCGACCGGTAGACGACGCCGGTGACCAGCAGCGCCCAGCAGACGGCGGTGGCCGCCGACTCGGTGGCCGTGAACACGCCGCTCAGGATGCCGCCCAGGATGATGACGATCACCATCAGCCCCGGCAGCGCCGCCAGGAAGGCCGAGAACACCGCCACCCAGCCGGGAAAGGCGCCGTGCGTCGGGTAGCCGCGCTTGCGGGCGACGGCATAGGCCGCGACGAGGTTGGACACGGTCAGCAGCACGGCCGGGATCAGGCAGGCGAGGATCAGGTTGAAGACGCTGACCGCCGCGATGCCGGCCGTGGCGAGCACGTAGATGATGAGGTTGTGCGAGGTCGGCATCAGCGCGCCGACCAGCGCCGCATGCGTCGTCACGTTGACCGCGTAGTCGGCGTCGTAGCCCTCGCGCTTCATCAGCGGGATCATCACCGAGCCCATTGCCGACACGTCGGCCAGCGGCGAGCCGGCCACGCCGCCGAACAGCGTGCAGCCCAGCACATTGCTCATGCCCAGGCCGCCGCGCACGTGGCCTACCAGCCGGTTGGCGAAGTTGACGATGCGCTCGGCGATGCCGCCGTGCAGCATCAGCTCGCCCGCGAAGATGAAGAACGGGATCGCGAGGAAGGAGAAGATCTGCATGCCGCCCACCATCTTCTGAAAGACGATGGCCATCGGCAGATCGGCCGCGAACGCCGTGGCGATGGACGAGAGGCCGATGGCAAACGCCACCGGCACGCCCAACAACAGCAGCAGCACGAAGCTGCCGCACATGACCCAAAGTTCGTAACCTTCCATGTCAGTACCGCCCGGCCGTCCGAAGGTGATGACGCGCCCCCTCGGGGGGCAGCGCGCGAAGCAAGCGTGGGGGTTGGTTCATTCTTAGACCCCGGCTTCTTCGACAGCCTGGCCGCGGGCAAGCGCGATCAGATGCTCGATGCAGAACAACACGATGAGCACGCCGGCAATCACGAGCGGCAGATAGTCCAGCCCCTCGGACACACCCAGCATGGGCTTGGGTTCAGCCCACTTCAGCGTCAGCCATTCCCAACCCGCGATGGCCATCAGGATGGCGAATACCAGCACGCAGACATGGATGGCCGCCTCCGCGACGCGTTGCGCGGCCTTGGGCAGCAGCACGACGATGGACTCCATGCCGAGGTGGCCTGCGTCGCGCACGCCCACTGCCACGGCCAGCGCGGTGATGTAGAGCACCAGCATGAGCGCGACCGGCTCGGTCCAGGTCGGCGAGTCGTTGAGCAGGTAGCGGCCGATCACCTGCCACTGCACGCAGACGATCAGCACGACGAGGCCCAGCACGGCCAGGCGCAGCGACCAGCGCGACAGCGCCGCGCAGAGCTTCGTATACCCGCTCATTTGATGTCTTGGATAGCCTTGACCAACTTCTGAAGATCCGGCGTGTTGACGAACTTCGCCATCACCGGCTGCATGGCCACGCGGAAGGGCTCGCGGTCGACGACGACGATCTCGGTGCCGGCGGCCTTGACGGCGGCCAGCGCCTTGGCCTCCTGCGCATCCCACAGCTGGCGCTGCACGGCGACCGACGCCTTCGCGGCTTCACGGAGCTGGGCCTGCTGCTCGGGCTTGAGCTTGTCCCACACCTTCTTGCTGATGAAGAGGGCGTCGGGCGTCATCGCATGTTCGGTGCGGCTGTAGAACTTGGCGGCCTCAAAGTGGCGGAAGCCTTCGTAGCTGGGGATGTTGTTCTCGGCCGCGTCGATGAGGCCGGTCTTCAGGCCGGTGTAGACCTCGCCCGGCGGCATCGGCGACGGGTTCGCGCCCAGCGCCGTCATCGCGGCGACCGACAGGTCGCTCTGCTGCACGCGGATCTTCAGGCCCTTGGTGTCGGCCAGGCTCTTGACGGGCTTGCGCGCGTAGATGGAACGCGAGCCGGAGTCGTACAGCGCCAGGCCCACCATGCCCTGGTGCTCACAGGCCTTGAGGATCTCCTCGCCAGGCGCGCCGTCATAGGCCTTGCGCATGTGCGCCGTGTCGCGGAACAGGAAGGGCAGGGACGGCACCAGCGTCTTCGGGCACATGGCCGCCAGCGGCGCAAGGTTGACGCGCGTCATCGCCAGCGCGCCGAGCTTGACCTGGTCGATGGTCTCCTTCTCGCTGCCCAGCGCGCCCTTGTTGAAGACCTTGACGGTCAGCGTGCCGCCGCTGCTCTTGGCCAGTGTCTGGCCGAGCTGCCTGACGGCAGCGACGGTGGGGTAGTCGTCGCTGTTGTGGACGTCGGCGGATTTCAGTTCGAGGGCGAAGGCGCTGTTGCTGAGCAGTGCGGCGGCGAGCAGGGTGAGGGTCTTCTTCATTGGTTTGTCTCCTTAGTCGATGGCGCGATAGCGCAGGTTCGAGAACCGCGCCTCGCCGTTGCCGGCGGCATAGATCGCCGGCCGCAGGCTGGCGAAGCCGCCCGCGGTGTTGTGGTGGTAGCCGCTGACGTCCATCTGCACGGGGAACTTCGTCCACGGCTGGCTGGCGTCGGCGCGGCTGAAGAGGGTCAGCACATGGCGGGCGCAGCGCAGCTTCAACTGCATGCGCCTTTCGATGCCGATGGGCTTGGGCACGGCGCGGATGTCCAGACCGTAGCGGTGCAGCTGGAAGTTCTTCGCGTTGGCGCCCATGCCGGCGTAAAGGCGCGCGCTGTAGAACATGACGACACCGGCCTGGACGCCCTCGTCGACGTCGAGATCGAACTCCAGCTCGAATGCCGGATCGCCCTGGATGAACCCCAGCGGCGGGCTGTCGCCCGGGCCTTTGGCGCCAGCGGCGCGCAGGTGCAGCTTGCCGCCAGCCACGCGGGCGCGGGGTGCCTGGCCGCTGCCGCTGAGGAACTGCCAGTGAGGCTTCGGTACCTTGCCGGCGAAGTCGTCGGACAGCGGCAGACCATGCGGCAAGGCCTTGCCGCCTGCCGGCATGGGCAGGGGCACGCCGTCGTCCACGTCGACATGGAACCAGCCATCGGCGCTGAAGCGCGCGGGCGCCAGCAGCATCTGCCGGCCCAGCGTGTGAAAGCTGTTCTCGTAGCCGTGGTACAGCATCCACCAGTCGCCGCGCGGCCCCTGCACAAGGCTGCCATGGCCGCGCGACCACCAACGCTCGCGCGACGACTTCGTGCGCATCAGCGGGTTGTGCGGTGCCTGCTCCCAGGGCCCGTCCAGCGTGCGGCTGCGTGCGGCGATGACCATGTGCCCCGTCGGCGGCCCGGCCGTGCCGCCCACGGCCAGCAGCATGTGCCACCAGCCGCCGTGGCGCAGCATCTTGGGGCCCTCGGGCGAGAAGCTCTCGACGTCCCAGTCGTCCGGGTAGCGCCAGGGGTCGTAGATGTGTTCGATGGCCCCGACGGTCTTCAGCCCGTCGGCGCTGAGGCGCACGCGGTCGCCGCCGCTGAGGTAGAGCCAGCGCTGGCCGTCCTCACCCGCGACATGCGTCGGGTCGATGTGTTTGGACAAGCCCATTGCCTGCGGCTTGGACCACGGGCCCTCAATGCGGTCCGCCCAGCTGACAAGGATGTCGTTGGGCTGCGCCTTGACCGGCAGATACAGGTAGTAGCGGCTGCCGTGCTTGCACAGGTCCGGCGCCCAGACGCTGCCGACCGCCTCGGTCAGCGCGTTGGCGATGGGCTGCCAGTTGACGAGGTCGCGCGAGTGCCAGATCAGCAGCCCGGGCACGGCCTCGAAGCTGGAGTGCGTCAGGTAGTAGTCGTCACCGTCCTTCAGCACCGTGGGGTCGGGGCGGTCGCCGGCGAGTACGGGGTTCAGGAAGCGCCCGTCGCCCTGGTCCGCCTTGCGCTGGCCCTCGATGCCCTTCGGCCAGGGCTTGCACGGCGGCAGATAGGGCAGGCCGGGGGCGTCGCTGCAATCGGCAGCGCTCCAGGCCGGTGGTGCCGCAAGCAGCGCGAGCAGCCCGCGCCGATCGAGTCCGCCGGTCACCTGGAAACCTGCGTGAACAGCGATTGCCAACCGGCCTTGGGGCTCATGTCGGCGAGGTTCCAGTCGGCCTCGACGAACGCCCGCTGCGTCGCCTTGCGCCTGGGCAGGCCGTCGGGGTTGTTCTGGGTCTCGTCATCGATGAGGGTGCCGCGGTCCTCGGCGATGTCGGACAGCTGCTTGAAGTCCAGCGGGTCGCGCGCCCAGGGCCGCGAGCCGACGTACAGGGGCAGCAGCCTCTCCAGCTCGCGCGGTGCCACCCAGCTCAGGCCGGGCGGCAGGTAGGCCTCGCGCACCGGCACGATCTGCGCCGGGCTGGACGTGTAGCGGCCGGTGATGGGCAGCGTCAGGCCGTTGCGGTCGAGAGCGAGGTTGTCCTGCTCGAAGAGCTGCACATCGCCCACGCCACCGAGCGTGAACAGCGGCAGGCCCAGCACCGTGCCCGGGCCGGCGCGGTAGACGTTGCCGGCCAGCGTGATCTTGCCGGTCTGGTAGGGCTGACCCACCCACTCGTGGGCGATGAGGTTGTAGTGAACCGCCCGTGCGCCTGGGTTGTAGATCAGGTTGTTGACCATCGCGCCCCAGGCGCCGCCCTTGAACAGCGCATTGCGCTCGCGGTTGGAGGCGTAGACATTGCCCAGCAGCAGCATCTGCGTGACGTTGTCGTGGATGAGGCTGCCCTTGCTGTGGTCGCCCTTGATGTGCACCGACTCGCTCAGGCCCTCGTAGATGAGGTTGTGGCTGTAGGTGAGGGCGTGCGAGGTGCTGGCGCGCCAGTCGTCGGGCGTCTTGCCGTCGAAGCGCCGGCCGCCGGCGGAGATGTTTTCGTCCGTCGCCCAGGAGAAGCTGCAGTGGTCGACGATGACGCGCGCCGCGCCGTTGGTCGTGGACAGGCCGTCATGGTCGTTGCCGCTGCGCTTGCCGCGCCCATAGGCGCCGGGGCGGATACTGATGTGCTGCAGGATCACGTCCTTGGCGAGCACCTCCAGCTCGCCCTTGACGAGGGTGATGCCGGGGTCGGGCGCGGTCTGGCCGGCGATCGTGACCTTGCCTTCGCGCAGCTTCCAGCTCTTGCCACCCATGTCGATGACGCCGCCGACCTCGAAGACGATGGTGCGTGCGCCGGGCATCTCCAGCGCCTCCTTCAGGCTGCCGGGGCCGTCGCCGGCCAGCGTCGTCACGCGCAGGATCTTGCCGCCCTGGCCGCCCGTCGTCTGCGCCCAGCCGGCGTGCACATAAGTGGCGGGGTGCAAGGGGGCCGTGTTCTGGAGGGTGGCCTGGGCATGGCACAGCCCAGCGGTGGCGGCCAGCGCCAGGGTGCAGAGAACTCGCATCGAGGTCCTTAGAGGAGGTCTTGCATCGCGTCACGCGGGATCAGCGCGCCGGGATGCTGGATGACTCGCGCCGCCAGCCGGTTGCCGAAGGCCGCAGCCTCGGCCGGTGCGGCGCCACGCAGGCGGCGGCTCAGGTAGCCGGCCGCAAAGGAGTCGCCCGCGGCGGTGGTGTCGACAACGCGGGGCACCGTCTCGGTGGCCACCTCCTGCCAGGCGCCGTGGCTCCCCTGGCCGCCGACGATGGCCGGCAGCGCACCGCGCTTGATGGCGATCTCGTCCACCGGCAGGGCCTGGGCGGCCGCCACCGCGGCGGCCAGGTCGGGCAGGGCGTGCAGGGCCTGGTGATCGTCGGCGGTGATGAGGGCGATGGAGGCCGACGCGAAGGCGCGGCCATACCAGTAGCGCGCGTCGGCCAGCGAGTCCCAGAGCCGTGGGCGGAAGTTGTTGTCGAAGGCCACGACCTTGCCGTTGGCGCGCATGCGTGCCATCAGCGCCAGCACCCGCTCGCGGCCGGCCTGAGGCAGGATGGCGAGGCTGATGCCGGAGAGATACAGCGCGTCCAGCGCCTCGGCCTGCTCTTCCAGCGCCGTCGTGGCGGCGTCGAAATAGGCCCGCGCCGCCGCCTGGCCGCGCCAGTAGTGGAAGCGCCGCTCGCCGCCTTCATCCAGCTCGATCAGATAGAGCCCCGGCACCCGCCCGGGCAGGCGCTGCACCAGGCCAGTCAGCAAGCCTTCGGCCTGCCAGCGCTCCAGCATGCCGCTGCTGAGGCTGTCGTCACCCAGGGCCGTCGCGTAATGCACGCGCAGGTCGGGGCCGCCGCAGCGGGCCAGGTAGACGGCGGTGTTCAGCGTGTCGCCGCCAAAGGTCTGGCGCAGATCGCCGAAGGCCTGGCCCTGCAGTTCCAGCATGCATTCGCCCAGAGCGGCAATCGACACCGGCCGCGTTGCGGCCGAAGGGGAGAGGTTCACGATTTGAAAATGAAACAGCGGTTCAATAAAGATAACTTACGCGGTTCAGTCTGGGTCTTCTGGTTTACCCAGGCACGCGGATGGGGCGGATAAGCGCTCAAGACGGTGCGCGCTTGGTTAGAGTGCCGCCGCTGCCGCAGGAGCAGTTGTCAGGGAGACAGAAGATGAGTGCAGATCGTGGGTGCCGCAGCCAAGGGTGCGGGCGCTGGGGCGCCGCATGGCTGGCGCTGTTGTTGAGTGGGCCGGCGGCTGCGGCCGGCTGCCAGCTGAGCGAGTTGGAGATTCCGGTTCGCATCGTCAATCAGCGGCCCGTCGGCACGCTGATGCTGAACGGCACCGAGGTGCCGATGCTGATCGACAGCGGCGCCTTCTTCAGCATGCTGCCGGTGTCGACCGCGACGCAGCTCGGTTTGCGCCTGAAAAGCCTGCCGTTCGGCTTCCGCATCGAAGGCTACACGGGCAGCATAGAAGCCCAGATGACGAAGGTGGAAAAGGTCGGCTTGCGCGGTAACGAGCTGCGCAACATCGAGTTCATCGTCGGCGGCAACGAACTGGGCTCCGGCATCATGGGCGTCCTGGGCCGCAACTTCCTGTCCATCGCCGACACCGAGTACGACCTGGCCCACGGCGTCGTGCGCCTGATGTTCCCCAAGGGTGACTGCGACAAGGTGAACTTCGCCTACTGGGCCGGCGAGGCGCCCGTCATCGAGACGGCGTTGCAGAACAACTACCGCGAGAACAACAACGACATCCGCGTGGCCGTCAGGATCAACGGCGTGAAGATGCGCGCCATCATGGACACGGGCGCGCCGGGCACCGCCCTCAAGCTGAGCTCGGCGAAACGCGCCGGTGTCAAGGAAAGCGACCTGAAGGAAGCCGGTCGGACCGGCGGCGCCGGAGAAGGCCGGGTGCGCTCCTGGACGGCCCAGCTCGCGGCCTTCGAGCTGGGTGGCGAGAAGATCGTCAACAACTTCCTGCAGGTCGACGAGACCGACCACCTCCGCGAGGACATGCTCGTCGGCCTGGACTATTTCCTGTCCCATCGCATCTACGTGTCGCGCCTGCAGGGCAAGGTCTACGCCACCTGGAATGGCGGGCCGGTGTTCGCGCACGGCGCGACGGACGGCCATTACGACCGCCGCTACGCGGCCGTGCCGGCCGACATCTCCCCCGACGATGCCGCAGCCCTGGCCCGGCGCGGCGAGGCCGCAGCGGCCCGTGGCGAGTTCACCAAGGCCCTGGCCGACCTGGACCGCGCCTGCGAGCTGGCGCCCAAGGCGGAGGCCAATTTTCTGGCCCGGGCGCGGGTGCATCTGGCGATGCGTGACTTCGACAAGGCGCGGTCGGACCTCGACCGGGCCCTCAGCCTGCATCCTGGCCTGCACGAAGCCCTGGCCGTGCGCGCATCCATGCGCGCCGGCACGGGCGACCGCGACGGCGCACTGGCCGACCTGACGGTCCTGGACACAGGGCTGCCGCCGTCCGCCCACCTGCGCGAGCTGATGGCCAGCATTTATGTCGGGCTGGGCCTCGTGCCCGAGGCGCTGCGCCAGTGGGATCTCTGGGTGCCCACCCATCGCGCCGACGCCCGCCTGGCCAACGTGCTCAACAGTCGCTGCTGGCTGCGCGCCGGCCTCAACCGCGACTTGAAGCTTGCGCTGGAGGACTGCAAGGCCGCCGTGGACAAGGATGGCGGTGAGTCGGCCTACCGCGACAGCCTGGGCTGGACCTATCTGCGGCTGGACGATGCCCGTAGCGCGGTCGAAGCCTTCGACGCGGCCATCAAGCTGAAAGCCCGAGCCTTCTCGCATTACGGCCGAGCGCTTGCCCTGCAACGGCTGGGGAAGGCCGACGCAGCCCGGCGCGATCTCGCGGCGGCACGCCAGCTCGACGCGGAGATCGACGGCAAAGTGCGGGCCGAGGGCTTCCCGGTCGCCGACGACGCCCCGGCACCGGCGCGCAAGGCCTCCATGCCGGACTGAAACCTGTCGTTACTCTGTTCAGCACGCCGTCTGCGTGGATGATTGCGGCAGCCCATCTGAGGAGAGTTCTGCATGTCCTTCCTGGACCCGCTCGACCGACAGTCGCTGGAAGTCAAGATCTCGGAACTGCTCGTCGCCACCGCCGACAGCTACGACACCGCGCTGGACCGGCGTATCACGGAGGTGCTGCTGATGCTGCGCAAGCAGCTGCGCATGGACGTGGTCTTCGTCTCCGAGTTCGTCGACGGCGAGCGCGTGTTCCGCTTCATCGAAGGCGGCGGGCCGCTGGGCCTGAACGCCGGTGACTCCGGCCCGCTGGAGGAAAGCTATTGCCAGCGCGTCGTGCAGGGCCGCATGCCCGAGCTGGTGCCCGACGCGCAGGTGCTGATTGCGCGTGGCGAACTGTTCGATCCCGGCATCGCCGTCGGCGCCCACCTGAGCACGCCGGTCGTGCTGGAAGACGGCCGCGTCTACGGCACGGTCTGCTGCTTCAGCAGCTCCGCCCAGCCCGATCTCCAGGCCAGCGCGCTCGCCTGCCTGCGCCAATGCGCACGCCTGGTTGCCCGCAAGGTCGACGTGCAGCAGCGTCTGCAATTTCCGTCCGTCCCGGCTGCCGAGCCGGACTGGTCGGCCACCGAGCCGATGCCACTCGAGAAAACATGAGGAGGTCCCATGAATGACGGTTTTGGCCATGAAGTACCACCCCGGCACGCCCAGCAGACGCACCGTCAGGTCTCGCGTTTCCTCGTCGTGATCGGCTCGAACGACGGCGGCGTCGCCCGCCTGTTCCTGGCCGACCACAGCCAGGTCGGCGAGTTCGACGCCGGCAGCGAGGAGGTGGTCGAGTTGATCAAGACGGCGGTTGCCAGCACCGGCGCCAGCGGCCCCGAGTGGGACCGCGCGCTGGGCGGGCACACGCCGGCCGAGCGCGCGAGCGCGACGGTCTACACGCTGGACGTCTGAGCCTCGTAGGCGGTCGTCAGCTGCTCCAGGTCGCCGCTGTCGCGCATGCGGCGGATCACGTCGGCAATGCGCGGCGCCACGTCCTTGTGGCGCACATGGAGGTAGTGGTGCAGGTCAAAGCGCGCCAGGTCGGGTGACACGTCCAGCTCCTTGATGCCCAGGGTGGCCATGGCCGACTGGGCCGACAAGGTCGTGCAGATGGCCACGTCGATCCGGCCGGCCGTCAGCATGCGAATCAGCTGCGGCGGGCTCTGCGTCAGCGTCAGCGCGGGGTGGTTCTCGGTCAGCTCCTGCGCATACACCATGCCGCGGATGGAACCCACCGAGTAGTGCCGCAGGTCGTCGCGCGACTGCACGCTGGCCGCACGCGCGGGCATGGAATAGGCCCGCACGCTGACGCGGTAGTAGGACGGGTCCACGCGCAGCAGCTGTGGGTAGATCTGGCCGTAGCTGGCAATGCGCACGAGTTCGCCATCGGCCTTGTCGCTCAGGGTCATCAGGCTGGCGCGGGGCGGCGGCAGCACCTCGATCTGCAGGCCCAGGCCGGCGCGGCGGTAGATCTCGGCCAGCAGCCGGGCCGCCACCGCACTGCTGCCGGTCTTGTTGACGGCGGTGACGATGAAGGTCTCCAGCGCCATCGCCCGTGGGGCCGCCAGGGCCGCCAGCGCGGCAGCCACCAGCCGGCGGCGGTTGGCTGATTCGGGAGACTCCGCAGTGCGCAGGTCCATGTCTCACCCCGTGGCGCGTCATGCGCTCTGTCACGAAGGTAGCGCATCGCGCCCTGGCTGCGCAACTCAACGGAGGTGAATCATCCCTCGGTCGTGAGGCTCAGCGGCCCGCGCGCCATGAGGCGGTACTGGCCGCGGCCGGCGCGCTCGATGCGCAGGCCGAAGTCCTTCTCGGCCAGGCGGCGCTCCAGCAGCAGCAGGCGCACGCCCAGGTTGTCCTGCACCTCGGGCAGGCGCAGGTCGCCGCCGGCCAGGCGCAGCTCGCGGGTGCTGAAGGCCTCGCGGCCGCTGTCGATCTGGTCGCGCACCAGCTTGGCGACGATGGCGCCGGCCACGCCCTTGATGAGGTACTCGTCGTTGACGAAGACGCTGTGGTCGCGCGGGTAGTGGCGCACGCGCAGCGGCGTGCCTGCGGCGGCCTGCACGGCGGCCGGGGGCGCCGTGGCGGGCTCTTCCACCAGTTCCGTCGTGCGCAGGGACGCCAGGCCCTGCGCGAGCTGGGCGCCCACGGCGGTCAGCGCGTCCTCGTCGTCGTAGCTGAAGAACTGGTCGCTCTCGCTCTCCACCAGCAGCGCGCCCACCGTGCGGCCACGCGCGCGCAGCGGCACGGCGAGCTGGCTGCGCGGGCTGGCCAGGCCGGGCAGGGGGATGGTGTCGGCCATGGCGGCCTGCAGGCCGAGTTGCTCGGCCTTGGCGCGCCAGGACATGCCGTAGCTGTACATCTGGCTCATGTGGCCGATGCGGATGGGCACG
Organism: Roseateles sp. AC306; assembly: GCF_979253795.1. Classification (NCBI taxonomy): domain Bacteria; kingdom Pseudomonadati; phylum Pseudomonadota; class Betaproteobacteria; order Burkholderiales; family Sphaerotilaceae; genus Roseateles; species Roseateles sp. AC306. Next base: position 144,492 of record NZ_CEEDEB010000002.1, on the reverse strand, counting down.
TTCTCACGCAGCGCCACGCCGGCGAGGCCCGCCTCGGCCACCGGCAGCTCGGCGCCGGTTCCCGTCTGCTCGTAGCCAATGCTGGCCAGCGTGTAGAGGCCCTGGCGCTGCTCGTCCAGCAGCCAGACGATGGCATGGCTGATGCGCAGGTCGCGCTGCAGGCCGTCGATGAAGGCCTGCAGCAGGCCGCGCAGGTCGGCGGCTTCGGCGAGCTGCTCGCTCATGCGGCGCACGCCAGTGGCGAGGTCGCAGCGCGGCGCCAGTGCGGGCAGCGGGTGCACCGGGTCCAGCTTGCGCAGGGACTCGACGCGATACACGTCGGCGCCGCGCAGATGGAAGACCTTCTCCATGCCGGTCTGCGCGGCGATGCCGGCGAGCTTGGCGCGCAGCCGCTCGAACACCGGGCCCTCGGTGTCGGTGCGCTCATAGCGCAGCTGCAGCAGCACGGACACGCCGGTGAAGGGGTCCTCCACGCTGAGGGCCACACGCCCGGTGGCCAGGATGTTGGCGCGGCTGCGGTTGAGGAACTGGTAGGTCAGCGCGACGTGCTCATCGTCGATGTACTCGACGTGCGACAAGTAGTTGACATGCGGCATGCCGTCGGGCGCCACGGTGCACATGGCCGGCGGAATGACGCCTTCGAGCAGGCGGCGCACGTCACGCAGCCTGAGTGCACGGCGTTCGGCCTGGGGAGTGGTGGTGTCGTTCATGGCAGTAGGTCCACGGCTTGTCCGGCGCCCGGGCCGGGCGTCTGGTCCCAGGCCGCCAGGGGCGTGAAGCGCACGCAGCTGAAATCGGCCAGCGTGAGTTCGCCCATCACCGCCATGATCTGGCGGCGGTCGGCGCCGAAGCGCTCGATCTGCTGGATCCACGCCTCGAAGCAATGCGCGAACTTCGGCGCCTGCTCGGGGTAGGCCGGCAGCACTTCGGCGTCGATGCCCTTCACGTGCAGCACGCGGTAGTTGCTGGGCAGTCCGGCGGAGACGGCCACGCGACCCGTGGCGCGGATGGCGGCCAGCAGTTCGCTGCCCGGCACGCTGCGCACGAGCAGCTCGACCCGGCCGTCCGGCAGCGCCCAGATGCCGTGGGCGAAATGCAGCTCGGGCTGCCCTTCAGGCGTGCTCGAACCCACGCGCAACGTGACCCCCTGCTGAAGGTGCGCCACCCAGGCGTCGGGCAGGCGGGCCATCAGCTCAGCAGCTCCACGGGCGTGCCGGCGCCGGGGCCGGGTGTCTGGTCCCAGGCACCGCAGGGCGTGAAACGGATGCCGGCCAGGCGCGGCACATCCAGGTCGTACCAGATCGCCATGATGGCTTCGCGCGTGAAGCCGAAGGGCTCGACGTTGGCCATAAAGCGCTCGCGGCAGCGCTCGAACAGATGCGCATGGGCGGGCGTGGGCGTGAAGACCTCGGCGTCCAGGCCTTTGACGTGCAGCGTGCGGTGGCTGCCCGGTTGCGCGGCCACGTAGGCGATGCGGCCACTGTCCCGGATGGCGGCCAGAAGGCGGTCGCCGATGTTGGCCGCCAGCAGCACCTCGACGCGGCCATCGGCCACTGCCTGCGCTGCCAGCGCACGGCAGATCTCGGGCTGGCCGTCGGCGTGGCTGCCGCCCAGGCGGTGCGAGACGCCGCTCTCGAGATGGGCGGCCCAGTCGGGTGGGAGTCGAGGCACGGAACGAAGCGTTGTTGACGGCCCCGAATGATAGGCAGGCCGCCGCGCCCGGCCCGGTTAGCAAAGACTTAACAAACCCTTAGCCGACATCTAGCAGCGCGCTTGGGCCGGGCCGACCAAAGTAGAGCCCATGCCGGACAGACCCCGGCACAAGACACATCAACCCCCAAGACACCGCCTGGCCGAAGCCCCCCGGGCAGCGGCGCGGCGGAGCCTTGCCCGACATCTGCGAACCGAGAGAACTGCCATGAAGCCTTGCCCCACCCCCTTGCTGAGCGCCTTGCTCGCCGCCGTCCTGCTGCAGGCCTGCGGCGGCGGGGGCAGCGATGCCGGGCCGACATCCTCGCCGACGTCGACGCCGACCCCTGCTCCGGCGCCTGCACCGGCTCCGACACCCGTTCCGGCCCCGGCTCCGACGCCCGCTCCGGCCCCCGCACCATCACCGGCCGTCACCGCCGTCGGCACGCCGCTCGGCGCTGTCGTCGCCAGCGCCCGCATCGGTGCCGCCGGCGGCCGCCTGGACGCGCCCGACTATGGCTTGGCCGTCGTCGTGCCGGCCGGTGCTTTTGAGGCCGAGCAGCTCGTCACGCTTCAGCCCATCACGAACACCGCGCCCGGCGCACGCGGCGGCGCCTGGCGCATCCAGCCCGAGGGCTTGGTGTCCAAGCGGCCCATCACGCTCGAATGGCTGCCGACAGCCGCCGAGCGCAATGGCGCAAAACACCTCCGCATCGCCACGCAAGGCGCCGACGGCATCTGGCGCAGCGCCAAGGCGGGCAGCGACAGCGACGGCGTGGTGCGCACCACCACCACGCATTTCAGCGACTGGTCGCTGGTGGCCGGGGTGCAGCTGCGCCCCGGCGCGGCCGATGTCGGCCTGCGGCAGACGCAGGAGCTGACAGTGATGGTCTGCGGCCGCGGCGACGACACGGCGCTACCCGGCCATGACCGGCACTTCACCTGCGAGACCGATGGCGGCGCCGTGCTGTCAACGGGCGGCTGGGCCGTGAACGGCGTGGCGGCCGGCAATGCCACCGTCGGCACCCTGACCGGTGTCGACACCATCGGCGCGATCAAGCGCACCTACCGCGCGCCCGCCGCGCTGCCGGCGCAGAACCCGGTGGCCGTATCCGTGAACTACCAGGACCCGTTCGACAACATCGACGGTGCGGTGCAGCTCGTCGCCAACCTGACCGTCATCGACCCGCAGGCGGGCTGCGACTGGCTCAAGGGCGTCAACACGCTCAACGTCGCGCTGGAGCAGGACTACCACTGGGCCGGCGCCGATGACCAGGGCAGCGCGCGCTACGCCCACCGCGCCCGCGTCGCCGGCAAGCTGCAGCGCGACCCGCTGTCGCCCATCGGCCAGGTGTGGTTCGCCGGCAGCGCCGAGACCGGCAGCATCGGCGTGGAGCAGTTCTACAGCAGCGCCTACGCGCCAGACACCATCCAGGTGACAGCCCAGGGCGCGCCGCTGTTCGACCCTGCGCATCCGCCGCTGCTGCGCGCGTTTGTGGACCTTGCCACCTGCAAGCTCGACTTCACCGGCTACGTGCCCGTGCCGGCGCGCCACCTGCGCACGTTTCAGGGCGTCACGCACGAGATGGAGGCCAAGATCAGTGGCCTGTCCTTCCGCATCGCCGGCTATGCGCTGGCCGGCCGTCGCGAGTTCGGCGAGGAGCGGTTGCTGCCCGCCGAACTCGGTCGGCGCGTGAACACCAATCTCGTCGTGCCCGACAGCCATCGCGAGTTCGACGGGGTGTCCGGCAGTGCCCGTTTGCGCTGGTCCCTGGCGCCGCAGTGAGAAGCGTCATGAAGCACACCTTGCTCATCACGCTGATGCTCGGGGCCGGTGCCGCCCAGGCCCACTGCTGGGCCGCCGACGCCGCCGAGCCGATCAGCAACGACGGCCTGCCGGTCCGCCACGCCTCGTTCAAACCGCTGCATGCCGCCATGGACGTGTTCGAGGCGCAGGCCAGGCCCAACGCCGGATTGCTGGCGCTGCCTGATGTGCGGCTGCGCATCACCCGCGCCGTGCTGGACTCCGACGAGCCGGCGCGCCGCCCGCGGGAGGCCGTCATCCACGCCCAGGGCTTCGGGCCCAAGACCTGGATGGGCAAGGACTGCGACATCCACGCCGAGGCCGCTCAGCGCATCGGCCCGCGCGCCGGCTTCAGCGTCTTCATCAACGCGCCCCTGGCGACCCTGAACCGCTGGGCGCATGACGAGCAGCTCAGCGCCTACCTGGAAGGCGAACGCGGCGAGGCCATGCAGGGCTGGCCGGTGTTCGGCGAATGCGCCGTCATCGGTCCCGAGCGGCGCCTGCCCTGGGTGCCCGTGACGGTGGGCGAGATGCTGGCCTACTTCGACCGCGAGCAGCAACGCAAGATCTTTGATTGGGACCGCAGCAACGAGCGTGCGTTGCAGCCCTTCGATCTGCCCGCAGCCGAACGCAAGGCCGAGCAAATCCGGGCGCAGAACGCCCAGGCGGCCGACCTGATGCTGACGGTCGCGCGCCAGCGCAAGGCCGCAGAGGCCGGCTACCACGCGCAACTGGCGCGCAGCCGGCAGATGCTGGTCGACGAGCTGGGCGACCTGCGCCGCACTCGCGCCGGCATGGATGCCAGCCAGCTCGGCGAGCCCTATCGCCTGGGCACCGGGCACCACCGCCTGCCCGGCCCGGGCGACGCCGGCCGGCCGCTCAAGCGCCTCGTCAAGCTGGACCCGAATTTCCTCTGGGACGCCCGCAACCGCACGCGCATCCAGCTGCTGACCGTCTGCGCCAGCACCCATCCCAACAACCCCGCCTATGCCCAGCCGATGCGCGACGCCGTCGCCGCGCTGGACCTCAACCGCCTTGCCGCCTTGCTGAATTGAAGGACACCGCCATGAAGCCATCCACGCCACCCGCCGCCGCCGTGCCGTCGCGCACCGAGCGTCCTCCCATCGCGCCCGACAGCGCGCGCCAGCCCATGCCCGGCGACGTGTTCTGCACCGTCGAACGTCACCCCGGCCTGGCTCGGCCGCAGGGCTCGGTCATGAGTCTGGCCGGTTGAAGGAGAGCGCGATGACCGCCATCGACCCCACGCTGGCCCGCCTGGACGCCATGCTGCTGATCCGCGCCTACGAGCAGCGGCTCATAGACGCCGCCTCCCCCACCAACCCGGGCACCTGCACGTCGGTTGGCCAGGAGGCCTGCGCCGTCGGCGTCGTCGGCGCGCTGGCCCCGCAGGACAAGCTGCTCACCAACCACCGCAGCGCCGGCCATCTGCTGGCGCGCGGCGCCGACCCCGAGCGCCTGTTCGCCGAGGTGCTGGGCCGCACCACCGGCTATTGCGGCGGGCACTCGGGCTCGCTGCACATCTCGGCGAAATCGCTTGGGGTGGTGCTCACGTCGACCATCGTCGGCGGCGGGCTGTCGCTGGCGCCGGGCGTGGCGCTGGCGCAGAAGCTGGGCGCCCAGCCCAAGGGCATCACGGCCGTGTTCTTCGGCGATGGCGCGGCCTGCCAGGGCATCTTCCACGAAGCGGTCAACCTGGCCGCCACGTGGCGTCTGCCCCTCCTGTTCGTCTGCGAGAACAACCAGTGGCAGGCCTATGTGCACCGCCGCGAGACCATGCCCGGCGAGTTCGTCTCCGACTGGGTGCAGGGCCATGGCCTGGCTGTCGAGGTCGTGGATGGCAATGACGTCGAGGCGGTGCACGCCGCCGCCACGCAGGCCGTGGCCGCCATGCGCGACGACGGCCGCCCGCGCCTGCTGGAGCTGATGACCTATCGCCAGCGCGGCCATTTCGAGCCCGACGACCAGGCGTACGTCTGCGCCACCGAGCACGCCCAGTGGCTGGCGCGCGACCCGATCAAGCGCCAGGCCGAGCGGCTAGGTCTGAGTGTCGACGACCAGGCTCGCCGCGAGGCGGAGGTGCGCGGCCGGATCGAGCAGGCCTATGCCGTCGCACTCACGGCGCCCTGGCCGCAAGTCGCCTGAAGGAGAACGACATGCAAATGACTTCCCAGCAAGCCCTGATCGCGGCGCTGCACCGCGCGATGGCGGCCGACGAACGCGTGATCTTTCTCGGCGAGGGTGTGGCCACGAAGAACCCTGAACTGCTGTCCGCCTTTGGCGCCGAGCGCGTGCGCAACACACCACTCGCCGAGGCCAGCATCGTCGGCTGTGCCGTGGGCGCGGCGGCCATGGGGCTGAGGCCGGTGGTGGACCTGCTGTTCTCGCCCTTCCTGATGCTGGCCATGGACGCGCTCGTCAACAGCGCCGGCAAGCTCGGAGCCTTGAGTGGCGGCCAGTTCGAGTTCCCGATGGTGGTGCTGGCCCAGACCGGCGCCGGCTGGTCCATCGGCGGCCAGCACAACCACAACCTGGAGGCGCTGTTCGCCCATGTGCCCGGCCTGCAGCTGCTGATGCCCAGCACGCCGGCAGACACCGCCGGCCTGCTGACCGGCGCGTTAGGGCAGCCACGGCCCAGCCTGCTGTTCAGCGACATCGGCCTGGCCCATGTGCCCGGCGATGTGGCGGGCGACGAGCTGCTGCTGCCCGGCCGCGCCGCCGTGCGCCGCCACGGCGACGCGCTGACGCTGGTGGGCTATGGCAAGACCGTGGGCCATTGCCTCACCGCTGCCCAGACGCTGCAGGCCGAGGGCGTGGAAGCCGAGGTCATCGACCTGCGCAGCCTCAAGCCCCTGGACACGGTCACCGTGCTGGCCTCGGTGCGCAGGACCGGCCGGCTGCTCTGCGTGACCGAGGCCAGCGGCTTGTGCGGCCTGGCGGCCGAGCTGTGCGCTGTGGTCGCCGGACAGGCCTTTTCCGACCTGAAGGCCGCGCCTCAGCGCCTGACCGGTCCAGACGCCCCGGCACTGGCCAGCTGGCCGCTGGAGCAGGCCGCCGTGCCGCAACCCGAACAGATCGCCGCCCGCGCGCGGGCGCTGCTGTAAGCCTTCCCTCATCCTTTCAACCTGTAGAACGCAAATGAACAAGACCTCACTCACCCTCGCGCTGGCCCTCGCTGCAGCCGCCTTGCTGACCGCTGCACCCGCCCAGGCCGCGAAACCCAACTACGGCGCCTATGCCGGTGTCCACGGCGGCGGCTGGAAGGGCGGCGAGGGCAGCTTCGACGCCATGGCCAACACACCGGCCACCCACAGCAAGTACTCCTACGGCTGGGGCATGGCCTCGCTGGGCGACGGCACGCTGCACGCGGCGTCCAGTGCCACGCCGTGCCCGGGCTGCCACGCCAAGACGGGCACCAACTCGGTGGCGCGCTACTGGGACACCGTGACCTTCCGCAACGGCAAGAACCTCGGCCTCGTCGAGCTCAGTGTCAGCATCGACGGCACGCTGACGCCGGGCAACTCGTACGCTTCCGCGCGTTTCTACATCGGCTATGCCCATGCCGATTTTTTCGACCGGCTGGACGTCTATGCCCCGGCCATCACGCTGACATCGGGCACCACCGTGCTGGGTGACGAGCTGTTCGTGCCGCTCGGCGATACCACCTACTTCGTCTTTGCCGAGCTCTACACATCGGCCGTGGCGCTGCCCTACGCCGGCAGCCCCAACGCCAGCGCCGACTTCGGCAACACGCTGCACTTCAGCTGGACGCTGCCAGAGGGGGTGACCACCAGCTCGGCCTCCGGCCAGTTCATGACCGCCGCCGTGCCAGAGCCGTCGACATGGGTGATGGCTTCTGCCGGCATGTTGCTGCTCGGCTGGATGAGCAGGCGCCGCCGAGAGGCTTGAGTCAACGCAGCGCCGTGAGCGCCTCGGTCATGGCCTGCCGGTAGGCGGGCAGATCCTGCAGGTTGTTGTGCCCGCCGCCGTCAATGCGCAGCAACTGCGCCTGCGGCACGATCGCCTTCAGCTTGCTGCTTTCGCTGAAGGGGATGACATCGTCACGGTCGCCATGCGCCAGCAGCAGCGGGCCGCGGATGCGCGCTACGGCGCGGTCGGTGCGCAGCGGGTAGCGCAGCACCTGCGGCGGCAGCCAGGGAAAGTGCTCGCGCGCCAGGCCGGCGAGGCTGGCGTAGGGCGATACCAGCACCGTCAGGTCAGGCTGCACCACCGCCGCCAGCTCCGCGGCCAGACCTGTGCCCAGCGAGCGGCCATAGATGACGACGCGTTTGCCCGCGTAACGCGCAGCCACGTCCCGCCAGACGGCGGCCACGTCGGTATGCAGCTGCGCCTCGCTCTCGATGCGGCCCGTGCTCTTGCCGTAGCCGCGGTAGTCGGGCATGACCAGGTCGAAGCCGGCGCGGCGGTAGAAGTCGGTGTCGCTGAACCAGCTCTGCAGGTTGCCGGCGTTGCCGTGCAGGAAGAACACCACGCCGCGCGGCTCGGGCAGGCGCAATTCCAGCACCGACAGGCGCGCGCCAGGCACGTCGACGAAGCGCTCGTGCACGTCCGGCTCGGTCGCAAGCTGCGTGTCGGCCGGCAGCGGCTGGGGGTAGAAGAGCAGGCTCTCCTGCTTCAGCCAAAGCGCCGCGGTGGCGACCGCCCAGACCACGCCGGGCAGCAGCACCAATGCCAGCGCGACGCGGGTTGCGTTCACCGGCAGGAGGCGGCCAGCCACGCGCCGAGCAGCGGCAGCCAGTCGTCCACCGTCTGCGCCAATGCGCGCACGGCGCCAGGCGCGTCAGCCGAGGCGGGGCGCTCGATGCGCCAATGTTGTTGCAGCGCCGCGCCGCTGCCGGCGGGCCAGAGCGTGGCGTGAACGCGCAGCACGGCCTGACTGCTGGTGGCGCTGCTTAACTGCTGCTCAAACTCGTCGAGGTGGATGGCCAGCAGGCTGGCGGGCTTGCCGGCGCAGCCGGGCGTGGCGGCGAGCTGTTCGCGCAGGCGTTGCGTCAGCAGCGCGGCCGGCGGTGCGGCCCAGAGGCTGTCGCGGTAGTGCTCCAGGCGCTGCGCCTGCTGGAAGCTCAGCCGGTAGGCGATGCCCTCGCCAGCCAGCGACGGCGCGGCGGTGACGTCGGCGACCCGCCACGCGAAGGTGCCGCCGGAGGTGGTGGCGGCCGGCGCGGGGCCGAGGTCGTAGACGGCGCGCACCGGTGCGGTGGGCCCGAGCGAGCAGGCATTCAAGGTGAGCGCAGCAAGCAGGGTGATGGCAGATCTCATTTGTTGGCACCCGTCAGGCGCTCGGCAAAGCCGGCTTCACCCGGCCCGGGTGGGCGGGCGCCACGGCCAAAGAGCAGGCTTTGCGGCTGGTCGCCCAGGTCATGGGCAGCGCGCTCGATGCTGCGGCTGGCGGCGGACAGGTCGGCCACCAGCGGGCGGCTGCGCTGTGGTGTGTCGCCCACCAGGGCGAGTTCCACCTGGCGCGTCGTCGTCTGCAACTGGGCAGCCGCGCCGTCAAGGCGGTCCAGCACGGCGACGCGGGTCTTGAGTTCCTGCGTGAGCTGGCGGCTGTCGGCGGCCAGCGCCTCGATCTCGCGCAAGGCCGCGCTGGCACGCTGGGCCGTGGCGTCGGCGTCCTTCAGGAAGCCGGGCAGCTCGCGGGCGCCGGGCTGCAGCGCGGCCATCAGCCGGCTGGTGTCACCAGCGGCCTGCTCCAGCTGCACGAGGCTGCGGTTGAGCTGGGTGCGGTTGGTCTCGCTGAGCAGCGCATTGAGCCGATCGGCCGTCTCGGCAAAGCCGGCCAGCAGCAGCGGGCCGCTCTCGGCCAGGCGGTCTAGCAGTGTCGGTTTGAGCGCGAGGCGGGCGCCGGGTGCGGCGCGCTTCAGTGCTGCCTTGGTGTCGGCCTCTTCCAGGCTGACGAAGGACAGACCGGTGACGCCCTGCAGGCCAAGCTGGGCATGCGTGCTGGCGGACACCGGCGCGGCGGCATCGACCGTGATGCCGACGAGGATCTGGCGCGGGTCTTCGGGGTCGAAGCCGATGCTGTCCACCCAGCCGACCTCCACGCCGCGCAGTTTGACGGGCGCCTTCAGATTCAGCCCCGGCACACCGCTGCGCGCGACGACGGTGTAGCGCACGCGCTCCGTGCGGTCGCCCTGGAACCAGGCAACGCTTGCGGCCAGCATGAGGCCGAGCAGCAGCAAGAAGAGGCCTGCGGCGAGGGCGTGGGCTTTGTTTTCCATGTCAGTGGTGTCAGACGGTTTGCTCTTCTCTCAGCACGGCCGGAATGCCGCCTTCGTCGCTGGTGTCGTCCAGGCTCAGCCGGAATCGCCGCAGGTCATCTTCGGCACAGCGCTCCACATGGCCGAGGAAGAAGTTGCGCACGAACTGATGCGGCAGCCGCGCCACCTCTGCCAGCGGGCCGCAGGCAATGATCCGCTGCTCCGCCAGCACGGCCACGCGGTCGACCACGGCGAACAGCGTGTCGACGTCGTGGGTGACCATCACCACCGTCAGCCCCAGCTCCTGGCGCAGCTTGCGCAGCAGCCGGACGAACTGCTTGGCGCTGTCCGGGTCCAGCCCGGCGGTGGGTTCGTCCAGGAACAGCAGCTGCGGGTCCAGGATCAGCGCCCGCGCCAGCGACACGCGCTTGACCATGCCGCCCGACAGCTCCGACGGCCGCTTGAGCGCATCGTCGGGTTTCAAGCCGACCTGGGCCAGCTTGAGCATGACGAGCGGCTTGACGAGGTCGGGCGGCACGCTCTTGAGCTCGCGCAGCGGCAGGGCGATGTTGTCGAACACGCTCAGCGCCGAGAACAGCGCGCCGGCCTGGAACAGCACGCCCCAGCGGTATCGCACGCGCTCCAGGTCACGCACGGCGCAGCGGCCCAGCGGGTGGCCGAAGATCTTCACGCTGCCGGCCTGCGGCACCTCCAGCCCCAGCAGCAGGCGCAGCAGGGTCGTCTTGCCCGAGCCCGAGCCGCCGATCAGCGCCATCACCTCGCCCCGGTGCACGGTGAGGTTGAGGTTGCGGTGGATGACGTGGCCGCCGAAAGCGGTGGTCACGTTGTCGACTTCGATGATGGCTTCCACGGCTACACCCCGACGTTGGAGAACAGGATCGCGAAGATGGCGTCGACGACGATGACCAGCGTGATCGACGTGACGACCGACTGCGTGACGCTCTGGCCCAGGCTCTCGGTGTTGGGCTTCACGCGCAGCCCGAAATGGCAGGCCAGCAGCGCGATGAGCCCGCCGAACAGGATGGACTTGATCCAGCCCAGCCACAGGTTGACCGGCTCGACGACGCTGGGCAGCAGGTGCAGGAACTGCATCGGGTCCAGCTTGAGCGCGGCGCTCGCTGCGGCCATGCCGCCCAGCAGCATCAGCGCGCTCGTCCACAGCGCCACCAGCGGCAGCGAGATGGCCAGCGCAACCACCTTGGGCAGCACCAGGCGCACCGTGTGCGAGATGCCCATGACGGACAGTGCGTCGAGTTCCTGCGTGACGCGCATGACGCCGATCTGCGCCGTCATCGCCGAACCGGAGCGGCCCGCCACGATGATGGCCGCCAGCAGCGGCCCCAGCTCGCGCAGCACGGCCAGGCCGAGGATGTTGATGACGAAGATGTCGGCGCCATAGGTCTTGAGCTGGCGCGAGATCAGGTAGGACAGCGTCAGGCCGACGAGAAAGCCGACCAGCGCCGTGATCGGCAGCGCCTGCGCGCCGGTGCGGTAGACATTGGCCGAGATCTCGCGCCAGCCGATCAGCGAGGGGTGGCGCAGCACGGCAAACAGATCCAGCAGCAGGCGGCCGGTCAGCGCAATGATGTCAATGCCGTGGCGGGCGAAGGCCAGCAGGCCGAGGCTGGCCCGCTCCAGCCCGGGGCCGAGGCGGCGTGGTCGCTTGGGGAGGGCGCTGGGCTGCATGAACTGCGCGAACAGCGTCACATGCTCCGGCAGCCACAGCAGACGCGACGGCGGCTTGCGGCCCCAGCCCTGCCAAAGTGTCAGCGCACCGGCCGTGTCCAGGCGCCCCAGGCCGCGCAGGTCCCAGAGGGCGTCGCCGGCGCCGGACACCGCGCTGGCGATGCGCTGGCGGAATTCGTCGTAGCGGCCACGCAGCGCGAGCAGCGTCCAGTCGCCGCTGACCCGCCATTCGCGCGGGCCGCTGGACAGCAGCTGTGGTTCGGCGTCGGGCGAGGCGGCTGGCCAGGCTTCGGACGACTCAGGCTGGTCGGGGAGGGAGAGGGCGCCTGCGTCGCTCATGGGCCGCAACGATACCGCGCTGGCCAGGATGCTGTTTGAACCTTGGAGTGTTGTTGGGGTACACACGCGCATGTCCATCTGGCCCAGCATCCGAAAGAAACGCGAGGCGGCCCCGCTGCCGGCGCGCGGGGTGGCCTCCGAAACGCTCGAGCTGGCCCTGCTGGCCGGCGTCAAGCTGGGCCGGCGGGCCGACTTCGACGCGCTCTACCGCGTCTACCAGCCGCGGCTGTGGCGCTTCCTGACGCATTTGATGCGCCAGCCCGAGGCCATCGAGGAGGCGCTGAACGACACCATGCTGGTCGTCTGGCAGCGCGCCGACACCTTCGACGGGCGCAGCAAGCTGTCGACCTGGATCTTCGGCATCGCCTACCGCAAGGGCTTGAAGGCGCTGAGCCGGCAGGACCTGCCGATGGACGAGAGCGAGCAGCCCGAGGCGGCCGACAACGGCCCCGGGCCGGAGCAGCAACTCGGCCTGCTCCAGATGCGCGGGCGGCTGCGCGAGGCCATGGCCGAGCTGTCGCCGGAGCACCGGGCCGTGGTGGAGCTGTGCTATTTCCACGACATGGCCTACGGCGAGATCGCCGAGGTGGTGGGTTGCCCACCCGAGACCGTGAAGACACGGATGTTTTACGCGCGGCGTCGGCTGCGCCTGCTGCTCGATGACCTCGCCGGGCAGCCTGGAGAGTTGTCATGAGTACGGTGATCCCCATGGAACACGATGAGCATGTGGCCGTGCAGGCCCTGCTGCCCTGGTATGCGCGCGGCCAGCTCGGCGACGACGAGACCGCGCAGGTGCAAGGCCATCTGCTGCACTGCCAGCTGTGCCGCAACGAGCTGTCCGCCGAACGGCCCATGCAGACACTGCTGAACGTGGCCGGTGTGGCGCCCGAGGGGGGCGATGCCGAGGCCGGCCTGGCCAGGCTGCACGCCCGCATGCAGCCCCCTGCCGCCCAACCGGCGCGGCGCTGGATGCCCTGGGCGCTGGGTGCGCAGGGCGCCGCCTGTGCGCTGCTGCTGGGCCTGTGGCTGGAGGCACGGCAGGACGTGCCGAGTTACGAGGGCTTGTCGGCCGCGGCCGGCGCACCGGTGGCGGCGGACGCCCTCGTCATGTTCAAGCCCGGCACCAGCGAGCAGGCGCTGCGCGAGCTGCTGCAGGCACAAGGCGCCAGCGTCGTCGCCGGGCCTACGGAGACCGGCGCCTGGCTGCTGCGCGTCGACGCCCGCGGCCTGGCGGCGCTGCGCACGGCGCGCATCGTCACGCTGGCCGAGCCGCTGCAACCGGGGCCGGCGCGATGACCCGAAAGCGCTTCTGGCTGCACCTGCTGGTGCTGCTGGCCTGCTGCATCGCCGGCCGGCCCGCAGCCGCCCAGGCGGAGGAAGCGCAACGCCAGGTGCTTGTCATGCTGCAGCTGCCCAAGGCGCACTACCGGCCTGACGGCAGCTACGCCGGCAACTATGGCGCCGGTGTGGGCCGGCAGTCGCGCCAAGCCGTGGCGCAGGACCTGGCCCAGCACCATGGGCTGGAGATGCGCAGCGAGTGGCCCATGCCGCTGGCCGGCGTGGACTGCTTCGTCATGCGGCTTCCCGACGGCGACCGACGTTCGTCCGCCGACGCTGCTCGAGCTGTCGCTGAGGACCGCCGCGTGGCCTGGGCCCAGCCGGTCGGCCTGTATCAAGCTGAAGCTCAGGTGCCGGGCAGCGCACAAGAGCCGCTCTACGCCGCGCAACCCGCGGCGAAGCAATGGCAACTGGCCGAGCTGCACCAGCTCGCCACCGGGCGCGGCGTGCGCGTGGCCGTGGTGGACAGCGGCATCGAGGCCGGCCACCCCGACCTGGCCGGACAGGTCGCGTTCAACCAGAACTTCGTCGACGACAGGCCCTCGCCTGCAGAGCACCATGGCACCGCCGTGGCCGGCATCATCGCGGCGCGGGCCGACAACGGCGCGGGCATCGCCGGCATCGCCCCGCAGGCGCGGCTGCTGGCCCTGCGCGCCTGCTGGCAGGCCAACAACGCGCAGACGCTGTGCACAGGCCTGGGCCTGGCCAAGGCGCTCTACGCCGCCATCCAGCAGGGCGCCCACATCATCAACATGAGCCTGGGCGGGCCGGACGACCGGCTGCTGGGCCTGCTGCTGGACCAGGCCCAGGCACGCGGCGCCACCATCGTCGCCGCGCTGCCGGGCAAGGGCGGGCCTCAGAACCAGTTCCCGGCCAACCACCCCGGCGTGCTGGTCGTCGGCAACGGGCCGCCGCTGCCAACCGGCGCCGTGTTCGCGCCGGGGCGGGACGTGCCGAGCGCAGCAGTGGGCGGCGGCTGGACCGTGGTAACGGGCTCGTCTTTTGCCGCCGCGCATGCCACGGGCCTGCTGGCGCTGCTGCGCGAGCTGGACGCGCGGGCCGTGCCGGCTTCGGCCCTGGTCACGGCCGCGCAAGGCCGCATCGACAGCTGCGCCACGCTGGCTCGCTTTGTTGGCACACGGGCGACGGCCTGCAAGCCGCTGGGGCAAACTGCGGATTGATGCTCCGCACCACGTCGCTGCTCCTGCTTCTTCCTCTGCTGACCGGCGTGGTGTGTGCCGACGTCGGCGCCACCCTGTCCGTGCAGACCGATGCACGCGAGCGCGGCGTCTCCTACACCGACAACCGGCCCGGCGCCCAGTTCGGCCTGAGCTGGGACGGCGGGGCGGGCTGGTACGCCGGCCTGTCGCTGGCGCGGGTGCGCTTCGATGCCGACCGGCGCGGCGGCTGGCTGCGTGCCTATGGCGGGCGCGTGTTCGAGCTGAGGCCCGGCCTGGATGCCGAGGCGGGCCTGGTGCTGCACCGCTACGAGAGCCTGTCGCGCTACGACTATGCCGAGGCCTATGCGGGGATGCTGGGCGAGGGCTGGAGTCTGCGCCTGCACCATGCGCTGGACTACTACGGCAGCGGCCAGCGCACGCTCTACGGCGAGGCCAACCTGCGCTGGCCGGCCACGGCCCCGCTGGCGGCAGTGGGCCATGTGGGCGTGCTGCGCAGCCAGGGCGCATCGCGTTGGGTCAACCAGCCCTACAACCCGAACGGGCCGACGCGCATCGACCTGCGCGCTGGGGCGTCCTGGCAGCTCGGCGAGAGCCTGGAGCTGCAATGCGTGCTTGTCTCGGCCAGCCACGGCGGGCCGGTCATGTGGGCCGGTGCGACGCGGCGCAGTACGGCCTTGCTGAGCTTGAGCGCGGCGCTCTAGGCGCGCTGACGCCGCTTCGCCAGCCAGGGCAGCGCGACCAAGCCTGCGGCAAGCAGCGCAGCCTGTGCCGGCTCCGGCACAGGCGTCACACTGACGATGAACTCGATGCTGTCAAAGCTCGCGCTGCCAGCGCCATAGCTTAGGGCTGTGCCGTCGTCCCCCTGGACATAGCTGGCCGCGACGTTGAAGCCGATGGTGAAGTCCGCCACTGTTGGGTCGAGCGCCCAGGCCGCGCTGAAGTTCGTGTCGCTCCATTGAACGGCAGTAGGCACGCTCAGCCCGCCGTAACCGTTACCGACCAGCGAGAAGCTGCCCTTGACGATGGCCTGCACCCCGCTGATCTGGTAGCCCGCGTCAGCCGCAAAGGACAGGCCGGTGAACTGCAGCGTCGCGGCCACTTCGTGCAGGCCTTGAACACCGCTGCCGCCGACGTAGGTGTAGATCTGCGGCTGGATGCTGAAACCGTCGCCGCCGGCGGTGTGGTTGATCTGCAGTGTCGGCAGTGACTGCGGCCCGGCGCTGAACGAGGCGTCGGAGCCGTTGACCAACGTTGCCTCGGCGAAGTAGGAGCCCGCACCAGCGGAAAAACTCGCGGTTGCGCGGCCCAGGTCGACGGTGCAGGGGTCGCTCGATCCGTCGCATGTCGCGGCCACCGCCGCGGTGCCTGCCAACTGCAGGCAGCCGCAGAGCAGCAAAGCCATCGAGGATGAAATCCGAAGTCTGCCCATGCCTGTCTCCTTCTGCGACCCTGCCGGTTGGCTGGCACAGGACTCTAGGCAATCCACGCGCTGGCGACGAGTTCAAACGTGGTGGCCTGGGCTACGCCAGCCCCTGCAATGCCAGCGCCAGTTCTCGAGCGCTCGGCCGTTGGTCGATATCGACCTGCAGGCAGGTTCGCGACAGGTGAGCCATCGACGTCAGCGTCGGCGTAAGTTCGCCGCAGCAGGCCACCAGCTCTTCCATCAGGCAACCCAAGGCACGCACGTCCAGCGCCCGCAGCCGCGCCGCCTGATGCGCCGGCACGCTGCCCAGGAAGGACGCGGCACCGAAGTCGCCCAGTCGTGCCTGCCCATGGCCATCGTGCAGGATGTTGTGTGCGTACAGGTCGCCGTGCGAGAGCCCGCGTGCATGCAGATGCGCCAGCGCGCTGGCGATGCCGGCGGCCAGCGTCAATGCGGCCCGTGGCGCGAGCCGCAACGCGGGGTCGTAGACGTCGCGCGTGCACGATGCGAGGCTCGGCGGCCCGGCCAGCGTGCGGTACTCGGGGCCGATCAGCGGCATCAGCAGGCCGCTGGCGCCGGCCGGGTGCTCGCTCAGGCGACCGATGGCCGGGATCAGCTGCGGGTGCTCGCCCGCTTGCAGGCTGGCCGCCAGCTCCGTGAGCGGCAGGCCGTCGCTGGTCACCTCGCCCTTGAAGACCTTCAACGCGACCGCCTCGCCGCCGGCGAGTGCGGCCCGGTAGATGTGGCCGGACGCACCTTCGCCCAGCAGCGCCTGCACGTCGAGCTGGCCCCAGGGCATCCGGGGCATGGGCGCGTGTTCGAGCGCATCCGCCTCGTGCGCCGCGCTGAACGGATTGCCGCCGTGGGCCAGCCAGGTCAGCCTCGGCAGCGCCAGCAGCCAGTCCGGCAGGGCTTCGAGGTGGTTGGCCGAAATTCGCAACAGCTCCAGCCGCGCACAGGCCGCCAGGGTCTCGGGTAGAGCGCGCAGCTGGTTGCCGGCCAGCGCCATCTTCTGCAGGCGGGGCCGGCGGCCCAGTTCGTCGGGCAGGGCGGGGATGCGGTTGTCGGTCAGGATCAGCCAGCGCAGCTGCGGCGGCAGCGCTGCAGCAGGCACCTCGTCGATCTGGTTGGCCTTGAAGCCCACCATCTCCAGCGCGTTGCAAAGGCCCAGCACCTCCGGCAGACGGGTGAAGCGGTTGTTGGAGCAGAAGATGACGCGGAGTCGGTGCAGCTTGGCCAAGTCTGCCGGCAGGTCGGCCAGCTGGTTGCCGGACAGGTCCAGCTCTTCGAGCGTGTCGGCCAGCGCGTAGACCTCGTCGGGCAGGCTGCGCAAGCCGGCGCGCAAGGTCAGGCGCTGCGTGCCTTGCAGGGCGCCGACGCGGAGTTGGTCCAGAGTGTTCAAGCGCGAAGATTCCTGTGGCGACGGAAAAACCCGACAGCGTATCTCGTGTGAGATCCGCCTCGAATCGCCGCGCCAGCCGATGTCTGCGTGGCATTCGCTTTCGAAGACGAAGCGCAGGCCATTAGCATTGCGCCATCCTTCGCGAGGTATCCCGTGAAACTCAACGAACTGCTTGCTACCGATGCCTTGATCCCGTCATTGCCGGAGGCGGTCAACCGGATCCTTGTCGAGCTTCAGAACGAGGAGCCTGATCTGCGCCGGATCAACCAGCTTCTTTCCGGCGAGGTCGGGTTGACGGTGCGCATCCTGCGGCTGGTGAACTCCGCGCGCTACAGCCCGGGTGGTTCGCGCATCGGGACCGTCGAGGCGGCCACCGCCATGCTGGGGCTGCATGCCACACGCCAGCTTGTGCAGGCGGCGGCCGTGGGTGGCGCCTTCAAGAGTGTGCCTGGTGTGGACATGACCGAGTTCTGGCGCTACAGCCTGAACGTCGCCAAGATCGCCCAGTCCCTGGCCGCGGAATTCCGGCTTGAGAAGGGCGTCGCCTTCACCGCCGGGCTGCTGCACGGCACCGGCGATCTGGTCCTCAAGATGGCCATGCCGGAGCGGGCGAGCCTGCAGCCGGACTTTGCGACCGATGACAACCGCCACGAGGCCCAGATCGCGGATCTGGGCTATGCCTACCCGGAAGTCGGCGCCGCCTTTGCGTCGCGATGGTTGTTCCCGGAAAACATTGTTGAGGCCATCCGCCATCAATGCGATCCGCAGGAAAGCGCCGACCAGACACTGTCCAGCCTGCTGTATCTGTCGTGCTGGAGTGCGCGTGCCCATGAGCTGGACATCGAAGGCACGGCGCTGTTCGACACCATCCCGCGCGGCGTGGCTCAGGCGATCGGCATGGCCGACCCGGAGCGGCTGTGCGATGACGAGGTCATCGCGTGGACGCCAGCGGATGAGGCGCGCGATTTTTCGTGAGCGTCAGACGGTAAGACCAAGAGAAAAGCCCCATCCGCTTGCGCGAATGAGGCATTGATTTGGCTCCCGTCCGGTGCTTTCAAAGGCGCAACGAGATCAAGTGCTGACGTCGCTCGAAGACCTGCTATAGGCCTCCCCGCCAAAAGCGAAAAGCCACCGTGCAAGGTGGCCTTCAAGCAATTTCTGTGGGTACTACGCCTTTGAGAAACGGTAGTGGCCCTTAATATTGCTTGCGAGGTAGGACCCAACCGATGCTGCTGCGACTAGTGCCTCATGCACATGTTGGGGGACGTCGAAATATTGATAAACGCCGCCATTTTGAAATTCTATCTCAAGGGTGGAGCTATCCTCGTCATAGCCGACAGACTCAATGCTTGACGATGAGACTGGTTTTCTATCCATAAATCCTCCGCTATTTAATTCTGGAAATCCGTGGATTTTGAGAGCGCCACGTCTCACTCATCTCCTCATAGTTAGGTTGCTGTTCGCTGGCGATCCCCCAGCCGCCCGGATGCTGCGAATCTTCAGGTGGGATTTCATCGAACACGATTGGATCTTGACTATCCGGCCTTGCATTTTTTGGTGGAGGTTCAACTATCGTGCGCATAGGTAGCTTTACTGCCTCACCAAGAATGATGGCCTCACCCGTTCTGAGAATTGGCAGCATGCTTGTTAGGCCATCCAAATTGTCAGATAGGGCGGCAGTAATGTGCCCTCTGTCCGCCGAGTTCGTGAGTCTGAGTGCGAAGAAAGTGCCACACTGCGAGAGAATGGTCGGATTGATTTCAGAAGGGCGTTGGCTCACAATCATTGCGCCTATCCCATACTTTCGACCCTCTTTAACGATTCGTTGAACGACTTTTGACGCCATGCCGTCCTGTTCGTCATTTAGATAAATGTGGGCTTCTTCCATGACGATTAGAAGAGGGCGATGCCTTCCCCCTTGCGAAAGGTTCCTTGCCCAGAAGAGCGCTTCGTAAAGTAGTCGTAGCACTGCGCCAATAGTGGTCTGTAAAATGTCCGCAGGTACACCAGATAGGTCGAGAATAGAAACCGGCTTATCCCCGCCAATCCAATCCTGGAGCAGTCCATCTAGATCGCGCATCACCGCGCCATCAGACGAGGGGGTCCACCCTCCTGGCTTAAAAATGAAGTTGTAACGGGGTATCCGCAATCTTGCGCCAAGGAGTAGTAGCTGTTTCCCTAAATTCAGTTGGCCTGGTAGGTACTGAATCTTCTCGTCGTCTTCCTTGTCATTCTTGACATTTCTGAAGATTGGTGGAATACCGGCGGATGCATTGCCCCTTAGTTCTGCGCCTTGAGAGTCGCGTTCGTACGCAAGATTTTCGACTGGCTTGCCACCCTTCTTCGCGTAATAGGTTCCAAAGGTTTCGGTAAATAGCTCATGCCAAAGATCATGCAAGCTGAAAGGGATAGGAGTGTCGACGCTTAGGGTATCTGCGGATGCGCCCTGCCTTGCGTGTGCGGCAATCGAGCGATCTTTATATTTATGAATGCGCTCCATCACAATATTTCGGTCCTTCTCATTTGAGAAGTCTCCAAAACTTATCTCGCATAGTTCGTCAAAGTTCAAAGCCCAAAATGGAATATGCAATTCCTTGTCGCCTGTTTTTGACGACCTATCGGCGTTGATCTTATAAATGTTCGCTCGATCTTTTAACGCGTGCCCATACTCGCCGTGTAAATCTAGCATCAATATTCTGGCGGACGGATAACGGTCGCTGTCTGACAGCGCATTAATTATGCTTGCGACAGTGGTCGACTTTCCAGACCCGGTCGTACCTACAACCGCAGAATGCCGTGTAATTAATTTGTTGATATCAATGAGCGCCGGTATTGAATCAGCATTAGAAATGTGGCCAATTCTTACAAAATAGGATTTGTCTGGCTGTCCATATATGTTCTTCAACTCTTTTTCGGAAACTAGGTGGACTTCGTCGCCGATCGTTGGGTATTGCGACAGTCCTCGAGAGAACGCACCAGTACGCAGCCCCTCGCCTATGAGTTGAACCTTCATCCATCGATTTCCATGCTCGACTTCCTCGCCGTCGCTCCGCTTTGGTGCGGCGCTCGCGCCGACTTGGCTGACAATTCCATACAAGTCAGAAAATCCGACGGGTATTCGGACAAAGCTGCCAATTTGCCCAGCTCGATAACCTTGTCCATCTATGTATATGAATCCCGTCAGCGAACTTGTCGAAAGCACGATGCTGACGGCCGTGCCATTAACGTCTTGGACGTCACCAAGATACGTTTCCCTGTTAGCCATTTTTTGCCTGCGGTGCACTGCCGATTATCTTTTTAAGAAAATCGGAAAATATGGAGAAATCTCCAAGCTTTAACAGTGTTTGAGCCTTTGGTGGGTCGCTGGTGTCTTGACGCCGTTCCACAAACTGACGCAACTCCTCTTCCGCATCTTCGCTGCTTGTGCGCGATGGACTCCAGTCGCCGACGTTTGTACCAATAATGGCTTTGTCGAACGTCCAGATATTCAGATTGTGCTGCTTTTTCGCAAGTCTATAGGCCTCTGGATAACATTCTGCTCCATTCGATTCGCGCGTGTAATTTCCGAATTGCAGGCCTAGCACCATTGCTGTCGGGTTTGCTTTGAGAGCGTTAACAATGGTGTCGTTTAAGTGACCATCGTTGAACGAGTATCCACACAGAACCAAAAACGCCGATTTTCGTCTGATGAAGCGATTCAGTTGGTCGATCAATGCCAAATATGGCATCTTTCTACTTTCCTCATATTTCAAATGTGAGGGATATATAAGATGTGAGGCATCCGCCTTAATCTCAGATGAGCGGTATACGCTGCGCTGATTGTTGACGGATTCCTGATGCCAATTTATGGAGCCGTGAATCTTCCAAAGTCTTGTCCAGTGCGGTGGTATTAGATTGTCCTCCACTGCTCGAAGGTCGAAAAATGGTCTTCTGGAGCCGACAAAGCCATCAAAATATGGAACTTCGTTGTCCTCTAAGCTCTGTTCTGCCAGCAAATCGTAGTTCGTCGTGAAGATCTCTACGGCGCACTTTCTATCAATTGATCGAATCCAATTGCAGAGGCGGTGATACGGAGTTTCAGACGAGGGAAGCGTAACGTCAATTTTTTTGACGATCTCGCTGCAGATCTTTCTTTCGAGTGAAATAAGGGATTCTTCCGAAAGTCCTCGGACATTCCCACCCTTGGAAACTAAAGCGAGACTTCTCAAAAAACTTAAGATGTCTTCAATATTTTCGTGGTTTCTGCCGGCCTTTACCAATTCGCTGCTAAGCGTTTTATAATCTGAATCGTCTTTTAATGCTTCGTTTATATGTTTTGTTAGATTCAAAACGTCTGGAATTAGAGGCCATTTGCCTTCAGGCATCGGTACCGACAGCGGACATCCGGCAGATAGAAAGAATCCGATCGATTCATTATCTTGCGCTAGGGACTGGCGCAGATAGCGAAGATGTCGAATTGGGTCGTGAAAGAATTCCATGGTTTTGTGATGACGCGCTGTTTTTTAAATCTGCGCTTGATGCAGATGGGTATGGCTTAGTTCGCCGCTCTTTATTTTTGCGAGTCTTTCCTTGTCATGGACTAGACCATCTCTCAAGATATATAGGAGCGACACAGCGTCCACTCCATCGTCATTCATGTCAAAGATCGTTGTTGAGTTGAGAGCATGTTCTGAAAACGCGTTCATAAATTCCGTAAGCGTTGCAAGCGCCGTTTTTACCGAGGCGCGAGACGCGGGGGCCAGCGGATCTGCGTGGCGCTCCACAGCGAATTCCAAGTCGCGATGCGCCAGCTTTCGATTGCGCCAATCACGAGCGAATAGTGTGGAATCAATAACGGAGGCTTCCAGTGCAGCCATCGTTGAGCTGGCCGGGGTTGCGGCAACAGCCTGTGTAAGCCGCCTAATCGAGAGGTTTTCTTTGCCTGCTGACTTTGGTGGATCAGTCAAGCGTGCGAGGTGAAGAAGCACGCTCTCCCAGAGCGAGTCTTGAACTGTGCGGAAGAATGAAGGGGCGGTCTCATTCAGTAGATCGATTCGTGACGGGCTCGTGCCGTACAACGCGACGTACTGCCCCCACTTCCTGTGAATTGACGCAACTTCTTGCCAGAGGGCGCTGTAGATCCTTCCGACCTCTTCGCCCATCACGGCAACGTTGTCTGACCGCGTCTGTTCCGCAGTTCGGTACGGCAATGACATGACCTACCCCCTGGGGTCAGCGTATCAAAACGTTAGCGAGGCGACCTCAGAGTACAAACCCTGGCCGCACCATCGCATCAAGGAAAAGACTGGCTACCAGCTACCCAGCGCTTTGGCTATTGCGGTTGCTGCGGCCGTCACGCTCCAAAGGATCATGGGCGCGCGGATGATGAGGAGTGCCGCGAGCTTGATGAGCGGCCTCTCACGGCAGAAATGCTTCAGCGGGTCCGATGTCGAGGCTCGGATGTGCATCGTGCGCGGGTGTTGGTGCATGCCGCAATGCTACGGACGCCTTTTCTCTAGATGTTCAAGCTCGACTTCCGCAGGCTCACGTCCGAAGCGCGCGACGAATGGCAAAGAAAAAGCCCCACCCGCTTTCGCGAATGAGGCTTCTGATTTGGCTCCCCGTCCTGTGCAGCCTGCGAACCGAGAGCCTCAAGATTTCGCGAGTTCCGCTGAGAAAGGTCGCCTGACAAGAGACTGACGGCCCCGACCTGTGCATGCTGCGAACCAGTCGGGCGCGCAGTTTGAACACTGCAAATGTCTTGCGTGCTCGGTCCCAATTCGACTCTGTTAAGTCGTAGGGGGCCGCATGACGAAGACCTGGATCGAGAACACCACCAACGCAGCTAAGTTCATCTCCGGCGTGTTGCTGCAGGCCGGCGAAGGCAGACTCATCGAGGTCCCCGACCCCCTAAAGCCGCCGCTCTTTCCAGTCGCGCTAGATCCCCTCACCAACAAACTTTTCGCCAACGGGGTGGAGGTCTCCCCGATGTCAGGGGCTGGGAGAACCGGCAATGAATGGGTCGGCATGGGCGACTCCATCATGGAGGTCAACGGCGGACCCAATATCACGTCGGGGCTGAACAACTTCGACAAGTCCTACCTCATCATGGGCAACGCCATGATGGGTGGCCGCCTCCGGTGCCTTTACAACGCGGGTATCGGCGGCAACACCACATCGCAGATGCGGGCTCGGTTTGAGGCCGAAATCACGCCGTGGGCCGGCCTCGCTCGGTTCTTCTTTATCAATGGCGGAGTGAACGACCCGCTCGGCGGCTTTGATGTGCCGGTGAGCTTCGCTCTGACGAAAGAGAACCTGCTCTGGATGGTCAATCGCGCACGCGCGCTGTTCCCCTATGTCGTCTGGATCACTCCCACGCCATATGCGCCGACCGCCACCGTCGCCGCTCAAGTGACGCAGATCGCTGACTGGGTTCGCAAGACGGCCCCCACGCTTTCGGGAGTGGTGCTGGTTGATGTGTACAAGACCATGGTCGACAAGACCGCGACCAGCGGAGGCTTTGCCGCAGGCATGGCCTACGACTCGCTCCACCCGAACAACGTCGGCGCGCGAGCTGGTGGCGCTGAGCTTGCTGCGCAGGTGTTGCCGCTCCTGGTTGGCTCACCCATCGCCGCCATCTCTCAGAACAACACGGTGGCGAACCTGACGGCGACCTATGCCAGTCAGGTTCTATCTAACCCGCTCTTGGTCAATAACGGCGGCACGATCACCGCATCGAATGTGACCAGTGCCGGCGCGGGCGGCCTCGCGGGCGCGCCTCTGGATTACACGGTTCGGGCAGGCACCGCAAGCAGCTACTCGGATGGCACAACGGCTGTCACATGCCAGCTTGTGGCGCGGGCAGACGGCTTCGGCAACAACATGCGGCTCACGATTGCCGCAGGCGCGAACGCCGGCACGCCGGTCGTGGAGGTGGTGGGCGGCCCGCACCAGGCAGACGTCAGCCCGGGGCAGGTCATTCAGGGCAGTTTCACCCTCTCGGCCGCCAGCATGGCCAACGTTCGAAAGTTCACCCTCTACGTGGCAGTGACGGACTCGAACGGCACGCGCAGCTTCACGGCGCTCTTCAATGCGGCGAACGAGGCGCTGTCGCACGCCAACTTCACCGATTACGTGTTCAAGACGAACCGGATCACGCTGGGGACCAGCATCACCAATCTGCGCTTGCGCGCTGAGATCACGGGCGTCAACAAGGACATGGCCGCCGTCATCGACTTCGGGCTCCTGACCATCGACATCCTGCCGGCCTAGCCAGCATCCCTTGAATGAGCGTTCGGCCGCCCGCCGTCGACGCTACTGGACCGATTGAACGTACAAGGTGAACGCCGCGCTTTTGCGGCGATGGGAGAAACCATGAAACGTCTGCTCGCTGCTCTTTTTTGCCTGCCGGCCCTGGCCTTTGCTGGGACTGGCACTTTCTCAGATTCCGGAGTTTTTGCGACCCTTCCTGGCTATGGGTACAAAGTGCAGGGCGCCTATTCCTCCAACGTCGCTGACTTCACTTTCGCAAGCACATTCAATGAGGAATTGCTTGGCTGGCACCCGCCGTATTTTCTCGGCGTTGGGGTGAGCGCCACTCCGACAGTTCCGTTGACGGCGGAAGACGTTAGCGTGTCCCTCAGCCTCGACATCAGCTTCATCAACTTAACCACGGGCAAGGTCGAATTCCCGACGTCCTTGTTC
Organism: Roseateles sp. AC306; assembly: GCF_979253795.1. NCBI lineage: Bacteria > Pseudomonadati > Pseudomonadota > Betaproteobacteria > Burkholderiales > Sphaerotilaceae > Roseateles > Roseateles sp. AC306. The sequence continues at coordinate 119,687 of NZ_CEEDEB010000002.1, read as the reverse complement.
GATTCAGAAAATACCCCGGCCAGGTATTACGTCTTAACTCAGCGCACTAACCAAGGTGGTGCGGCGGCACTTCCATCTTCAAGTCCTGAGCTGCGGTTTTCATACAGCTCACTCGTGCAGTCACTGACCGTGTCTGGCTACGAGAGCACGGTTTGCTACCAGCAGACCGTCTGCAATGGCAATGCCTTTTCTCCAGATTCTGTGCATCTGGATTTCACTGCCAATTTCAAGGCAGGGGATTACCTCTCGCCGTCGTTTGACCCGAACTGCGCGAGTTTCAGCTGCATGGTTCCGGGGCACGACAGCCTGGCGCTGAGCAAGTTCTCCTTGGGCTTGCAAGTGATGGCGGTTCCTGAGCCGTCCATCTATGTGCTCTACGCCCTTGGCCTAGCCGGCTTGCTCGCCTACTCACGTCGCCGAACGGTCTAACAAGCGGGGGCCGCCTCGGCGGCCCTTTTTCCATCCCCTGCAGCGGGCCGCGAAACTGACGGGAATGGGCTTCTAGGCGATGAACGGTCTTGCCAGCAGCGCGTTGCTAACAGCCACGGGAAAGGCGCCTATGCTGCGCGCATGCCAAGAAATCGTCAAAAGAGGAATGCGGAGATGAGCGTTGAATCGCGAGCCAGCCTTGTTGCCGCGATGGAGGCGGAACGTGGCGCTGGATCCTTGGCAATTGCTGTGGATACCCAACTGATCGGGGGTCCCCCATCTGGAGACCCTGATGGCTTTCAGCTCGGCAAGCTTGGCGAACTGCGCAGAATGTCGGAAGGAGGGATTGGTGTTCTCACCACGTCAGTATGGGAGAGGGAGACGCTGCGCCACCTAGACCTGACGTTGGAAGACCGGGTAAAGCCGTTGCGCGATGCCGCTTACCGCTTGGGCCGACTTGGTGTAGCTCCCTTCCAGCAACTGGTGGACGCGCTCAAGATTGACATTGCTCGGCTGCCGTCAGCACAAAAGGTTTGGGAGGATTTTTGCAAGACGGTTGGCATGCGATCTGTAGAGGTGATTGGCGATGACTCTGTCGAGTGCTTGGCTCGCTACAAAGCAATGCATCCACCGTTCGAGTCCTCGAAGAAGGAGGAATTTCCGGATGCTCTGTCCTTGATTGCGCTCAATCGACATGCCATCGCGCAAAACCTGCATATCGCCGTCGCAACTAATGACAACGGCTGCTTGAACTACTGTTCAACCACCGAGCGGCTCCACGGCTTCGCATCCATTTCGGGAGCGATGGAAGCACTCGATCAGCGCCAGGACGTCCTCGCCCGTGTCGCAGCAATTCCCAGAGCTACGGCCTTGGCCTCGGACCGCGCGACCGTCGACGGATTGAGGCACCACTTGCACGCGATTTTTACTCCATGCACAACAGATTTCCGAGAAATATCTTCTCCGCCCGGTTACTTGAGTGAGAACTTCGTCATGCAGCAAGTGGCGATCCATCACCTTGACCTGATGCCTGATGCTGTGTGGGTCACTGCGCTGGGGCCAGGGATGATCTCTTTTCGCTGTCGCTTGGTCGCAAATTTGACAACGACGGTCGAGCTGTACGCCACAGAGCAGGGCGTTCGCTGGGTAGATTGGACAACTCAGATGACCGCTGAACACTCGCTTGATGAAGAAGTCATCGTGACAATATTCGATGAGACTGAGCGAGATGGCTGGATCTCCCGTTGTTCCCCTGGCGAAGAGCCCAACTACCAGCCCCGTCCGCCGCAGTGGAGGCGTCGCTAGAAGCCGCCCGAAAGTTGGCTGCCGGATTCACATTTAAGTGTCGAAACCCTCGTCGACATCACCTCCTCAGCCCGCCCTTACCCGGCGGGCTTTTTCTTGCCCGATCCCCTTCCCCTGCCTTTGCATCCATGGTCGCTGACCTGATCGGCTTTCCCAGCCCCCTCCGCGAATCCCATACTTGGCAATGGCTAACGTCATGATGCGGTGCAAGACTGAAGGCCCCCTCTATCGGAGCCTCCCTATGTCCGTCCTTCGCACCGCCCTTTCAGCCGTCACGGCTAGTTTGCTTGCCTCTGCGGCATCGGCCGCGTCGGTCACTCTCAACACACCCAATCCGCTAACCGTCACGTACGACGGGCCGACCTACGGTTTGGACCAGGTGACGTCTTGGTCGTGCCCGCTGCACCCACAGGCTACGTGCTTCTCCGCCTACCTCGTGCCGGTCGAAGACAAGGTCAAAGGCGTGCGGAGCTTTTCGTTCACGATGAGTGCGCCTGCTGCCCTCGACTTTCAACTTCAGTCCACCATCGTCAGTTACTTTCGTGCGGATCCGCTTGATGTGCAGCTGCGCTTCTCCTATCCGGTTCTCACGCACACGTACACGTTGACGGACCTCGACACACAGGCGGTGCTGCTCACGCAGTCGAAGACGGAGGGATTCTTCTACTTCGACATCGCTGCCCTGAATGTGAAGAGCCTGAGAATCGACGTGGCGCTGTCCGAAACCTCCGGCAACTTTCTTACCCCTTCGTTGGACCCCAGCTGCGCCGCGATTTCTTGCATGGTCGTTGGCAAAGATGAGGCCTATCTCAACGCCATCACGTTCACTGCATCAGTCCCTGAGCCGGCTACCTATGCGCTGTACGCCCTAGGCCTGGCCGGCGTGCTGGGTTGTTCCCGTCGCCGCAATGCCTAACCAGGGCCGCTTCGGCGGCCCTTTTCAGATCTCTGCCTGTGCGATCACCATTCCACAGCCCGCGGCCCGATGCTTCCAAGGCTCATAAAGCTTCAGTGCTTCGGCTTGCTCTCCTGCTCTAACCGCTCGACCATTTCTTGAACTACCAGGACAGCTGCAGCAGCCTTGCGCCCCGTGGCGGCATAGTCGGCGCGCAGCTCTGGGTTGTTCGGAGCGGCCTTCATTTCTTCAAGCAGCGCATCTCGTTCCTCCCGGATTGATTCCAGAACGAGCCGCGCCGCCTGCAGGCGGAGTATTAGTTTGCTGTCGGTCACGCTCGATTTTTGCACGCAGGGGTCTGAGGTTGGAGCCCGACACCCTTCCCAAGAACTGACCGTGGGAACGCCACTTGCCGCGACCGGCGATGACCGAACCATATATTTCCTCGGACTGGATACCCGGCGCAGAGACAAAGGAAGCGTTGATCGCTGCAGCGATGGCGCACCTTGACGCCTCAGGCGCCTCCGCAATGATGGTCCCGGTGCCTGGCACCACCCCGCCGCTTTTCGTGGCGCTGGGGACGCTGGACGCACTGCAGGACGCGCTGACAGCGCGGGCCAACCTGACAGACCACTAGGCCGGTCTCTTGGGCTTCAGCCGCCAGCGCTCGAGCAGCGAGGCGGCTTCCTGCTCCCCTGCATTTGTCGTGCGACGCGGAACACCATGGCTTCACTATGAAAGCCCTGGTTGTCTCCGACCCCGCTGGGTCTTCGGCGCTCCGGTCATCGCGACCGGGGCGCCACTTTTTGCTCGACGAAGGCAGTGACGCTGCACCTGGACGGGTGCGGTATCTGTCGACGCGCATCGAGCTGGCGGAGGGCGCCAAGACTTCGTGGGTGACCGTGACGCGCACGGGCTCGTTCACCGACCCGCGCTACGGCCGCTTCGACATCACGCCGACCATGCTTGCGCAGATGGTGGCGAACTTCGATGCGGGCGTGGTGGGTCAGGAGATCTTCACGGACGTTGCCCACAAGCCGCAGGACGGCTCGGCGGCGAAGTTCCTGAAACTGGCCGTGGTGGGCAACAAGCTGCGCGCGCTGGTGGAGTGGACGCCGTTCGGAATGGAAGCAGTGAGGGAGCGTGGTTTCGCGTACCTCTCGGCCGAGTTCCACGAGGACTGGCGCGACAACGAAAAGGGCGATGCACATGGATGTGTGCTGCTCGGCGCCGGCCTGACGACACGGCCGGTTATCAAGAACCTGGACCCGGTGCAACTGAGCACCGACCCCGACGCGGACGAGACGTATCGCCTCGCCGTGCATCCCCAACTGATCAAGTCCCTGGAGTTCGACATGAACAAGCACCTGCTCGCCCTGAAGACCAAACTGCTGTCGCTGGGCCTGACCGAAGAACAGATCCGCCCCATCCTGGCCGCTGCCGAGAAGCAGCTGGCCGCGCAGGCCGAGGACGAGGCCAAGTGCCTTGCCGTGGTCACAACCTTCGAAGCCGCCGGCGACATGCTGGCCGCCGAAGTGAAGCGCCTGGGCGGGTCATCTGGCGCAAGCATCACGCTGGCCATGGGCAACGGCCTCGACGCCGCCGGCGTGCAGGCCGAGGTGGCTCGGCTGCTGGCCGCCCAGGCCACGGCGGCCGCCGAGACAGCCGCGAAGCGCACCGCGAAGGCCAAGCTGCTGAGCGACACGATCGAGGCCGACACCACTCTGGACGCCGACACGCGCAAGCTGCTGGCCACCGAGGCCGGTACGCTGCTGAGTGACTTCATGACCGATGACCAGGTCAAGCAGCTGGCGACGATGCTGCTCAACCAGGCGCACAAGACCAGCGCCGCGATGCAGCTGGCCACGCTGGGCTTCCGCCCGGGTTCCGGCAGCGTGCACATCACGATCGAGGACAACACGCTCAAGTCCCTGCAGGAGAAGGTGGACGCGCGGCTGGGCTTCAAGGGCATGCCTGACTCCGAGCGCTACGCCCGCACGGGCGGCAAGCTGCTCGAGCAGAACAAGACCTACGCTGAGAAGTGCCTGGCGCAATTCGATGCGGAGCACGGCGCGCGCCTGGTGCAGGAGCACAAGATGCTGGCCGCCGGCACGGGCATGACGTCGGACACCTCGGTGCCGGCCATCTTCGAGCGCACGGTGCTGCGCGAGGCGCTCTACAACCTGGTGGGGCTGAACTTCGTCGACGTCGGCACCGTGGGCTTCGCCAACGTCGTCAACATCCCCTACAGCTACCGGGACCTGACGGCCGCCGGCACCGCGTCGCTGCGCACCTATGAGAACCAGCCGATCCAACGTGCTGGCGTCATCCAGACCAGCGAGGAAACGCGCCCCCTGCCGCAGAAGCTGGCCTACAAGCTGACCAAGGAAGTCCAGTACCTGTTGAACGCCTCGGCGATCGACTTCGACCCGCTGGCCGAGAACGTGCGCAACATCATCCGCATCGTGGGCGAGGACACCGACAAGGTGATCCAGAACGAGGTGGTGCGTTCGTCCGACGAGGCACTGGTGGGAGCGTTGAATGACGTGCTGACGGCGCAGGTCAATGGCGCGAACCGCGTGTTCGTCACCACTCAGTTCCCGATCGTGCGGCCGCGCAAGGTGTACGACCTGAAGGGCGTGCAGCAGGGCGCCACGGTCAACCCGCTGGTGGTGACGCTGAATGCCGTGCCGCGCGCCGAGTACACCGGCGGTGCGCTGGCCGCTGGCCTCTACTACGTGGCCGACTACAACCTGGGCGAGTTCCGCTTCGTCAATGAGGCTGGCGTGCTGCAGACCCCGACCAACGGCTGGGTGCTGAGCATCGTGGGCTCCTACTCGCAGAACGCGGCGAAGTTCAACATCGACATCCAGGCCAACCCGGACACCATCAACCTGGTGTACGACCGTGGCCTGACGCTGATCGGCAGCCGCAAGGTGGTGATCGAGAACGATCGCTACTACAACGCCAACATGCTGCTGATGAGCGGCGCCGTGGACAACGCGCTGGGCCAGGCCACCACCTTCCAGGCTAACGCCTCGCGGCCGGGCTACGGCCTGAACCCCGACGGCAGCCTGGCCATCATCAAGGGCATCCCGGCGTTCAACACCCGCGCGCCAGGCCTGGACACCGGTGACACGCGGATCGTCATCGGCCAGTCGCGCAACACGCGCTTCCGCATGATGAAGGCCTTCAGCATGCAAGGCACGCCGCAGCAGGCTCGAGACGGCAACGGCTTGTTCGTTGGCGCGGAGGAGAACTACGGCGATCAGTTCATCGTGTGCCACACGCCCACTCAGCTGAAGAACGCTAACACCTCGGTAATCCTGTACAGCGCCGCTGGCCGCATCGCCCGCGTTTCCTGACCTCATAACCCCCGCCGCAAAGTCGACCCCTGCCCGTCAAGGCGACGGGCAGGGTTGGACGGCAACAGGAGCAAGACATGGGCACCCGCTACGTTTCGAATGACACGGCCGAGGCGATCTTCGTCGGCGGCAAGATGATTGCGCCAGGCGACGGCCGCGAGGTTGACGAGGCGGGCCTTCCGCCGCTCGACGTTGCCGAGCCTGAGCCTGAGCCGGACCGCGCAAACGCGCCGGCCTGGCCGGAGCAGCTGGTCGAGCTGCAGAGGCTCAGCGTGGCCAAGATCAAGGAACGCCTGGCCGAGCTGAGCCGCGAGGACCTGGAGACGTTGGCGAAGATCGAGGAGACGGGCGAGCCGCCGCGCGTCACCGTGCTGGACGCCATCGCGGCGGCGCAGCTCAAGCGGGCCAGCGACGCCGCCGGCGCGCCGACCTGAGGAGCGCAGCCCCGTGGCCGGCACGATGAGCCAGGTGGATCTCGTGGAGGACTTGAAAAGGTCTCTCCACGATTCCGCGTCGGTGTTCAACGCTGCCAGCGACGGCGACTGGAAGCGGCTGCTAGGCATCGCAGCCCAGGCCATGCAAGACAAGCGGCCGCGCACGAAGTTGGGCACGGTGCTGTTGACAGCGGACGTCGACGTGTACGCGCTCGATGCGCTGCCGGACTTCGTGCAGCTCAAGTCGCCGCTGTGGGGCCTGCGGGCACCGATCAAGCCCTGGGAGCCGGGATACCCTGGCGCGCTACCCCGGCACCGCGTAGAGGGCCAGGCGGCGGCTTGGCAGCTGTGCTTCGAGCCGGCGCCTACGGCCCTGCACCTTGCCGCGCATGGCAGCACGTTCCGCTTCTGGTTTTTCGCGCAGCACTTGGTGGGCGAGACGGAAGCAGCCACCACCATCGGGGCCGCTGACCGGCCGCTGCTGCTGCTGCGCGCGCAGGCGGAGGCCATGCGCGAGCTGACGATGCGCAACATCAACAAGCCGGTGGGCGTGCGCGACGGCTTCAGTGGCACGCCGCGCAACAGCACTCCTGCGGCGCTGTATCAGCAGCTGCTGCGCGAGTGGCAGGACGCGCGGTGAGCATCCAGCACAACGCGCCCGAGGTGGCGCGCCGGTACCGGAATGCGGAGTCGGCCATCCGCATCAGCTTGCGCGCCGAGCTGGACGGCCTGGCGCCGGCGATTGCGGCGCGCATGCGGATCGAGGCGCCGAAGTTCCGCACCACGTTGACGAACAGCACCCGCGCCGATCCGGACGGCGGCTACAGCTGGTTCATCGGCCCGCATGAGGACTATGCGCTGCCCGTGGAGAAGGGCCGTAAGCCGGGCAAGGGTCTGCCGCGCTTCTTCGACCCGGCCGCGGCTGGCATCGTGGCGTGGCTCCGGGCCAACCAGCGCAACGGCAGCGCGGCCGGCCCTGTCATGCCGTGGACGCGCCTGGGCCGAACGGGTAGCGCGCGCCGCCAGGAGCAGGAGCTGGATCTCCGCGACAGGTACATGGCGCTGAGCCGGCACGTCAAGCTGAAGGGCCTGCGGGCCCACCCCTACGTCAAGCCGACGGCCGACGCGTTCCGGCCTGTTGTTCACAACAGGTTGACCGGCGCCGTGCAGCGCGGCGTGGCGGCATTCAACGCGCAGCGGAGCACGAAGTGAACCTCTGCGAGCAGGCCATGGCGGCCGCGAAGGTCGACCTGGCGGCGTTCCTGCCGGCGCGGCAGGTGATGCGCGGGTTACAGGACCTGGGCGTCATCGGCGACGAGGCGCTGCGGGCTGGCGTTTTCACGCTCATCTCAGAGGGCGCCGGCAACTTCAACGGCGTGGTGGGGCACGAGAACGACCAGGGCACGCAGGACTTCGCCATCGTGGCCTATCTGCTGGCGCCTGAGGGCGCCACCACCGAGGAACTGGAGCAGCTCGAGCACGCAGCAACGGCCGAGATCCTGGCCTGGTGCCAGAAGGCCAAGCCGGCGCCGCTCGACGCCGTCTACGTGAAGCGCATCACCTTCAGTCGCGGCCTGGAATGCCCAGTGGGCTGGGTGGCGGCGGAGCTGCAGGCCCTCTACATCTGACGCAACCAGGAGAACACCATGGCGCTTCGCCCAAAGCCGAAAGCCCAAGCCGTGACTGCAACCACACCGACCCCTGGCGAAGCGCCAGCAACTGCCGCCGCAGGGCCACTGCCGAGCACCGGCGGCTGCTGGGTCCGCCTGCCTGACGGCACGCTGGCGCGCGACTACGACGAGCACCCGGACGAAGCGCCGGACCCACAGGAGTAAGCCGCCATGAAAGCCAAGCTGCAGATGCTGCTGGCCAAGGTCGAGACGACCTATGCCACGGATCCCACGCCCACCGCGGCGGCCAACTGGGTGGCTGCCCAAGACATCGACTGCAACCCTGTCGAGATGCAGACCGACGACCAGTCGACCGTGAGCAACACGTTCGGCATGGACGAGAAGATCGTGGCGGCCATCTCGTCGACGCTGAGCTTCGACGTGCCGCTGCGCGGCTCGGGCGCCGCCGGCACCGCGCCCAACTTCGACGTGCTGCTGCGCGCCTGCGGCATGGCCAAGGTGACGACGGCCAGCGTGAGCGTCGTCTACAGCCCCGTGGACAGCGGCGATGAGAGCGCCACGATCTATTGGTACATGGACGGCGTGCTGCAGAAGATGACCGGCCTGCGCGGCACCTTTGAGCTGAAGTACAACGCCAAGAAGCAGGCGCTGATCAGCTTCAAGTTCACCGGTCTGCGCTCGCCCATGACCGACAGCGGCGGTATCCCGGCGCCGACGCTGCCCACGCTGCCGCGCCCGCTGGCTGTGAACAAGGCGAACACCACGCTGAGCTTCGACGGCTACGCGGCCTTCATGAGCTCGCTCGGCCTGGCAGCGGGGAACGACGTCCAGTACCGCAACCTGACTGGGCGCGAAGACGTCACGATCGTGGACCGCGCGAGCACCTGCAGCTGCAACATCGAGCTGCCGCTGGTAGCCACGAAGAACCTGCTCGGCGCGGGTGGCCTGATCAGCGACGCCCTGGCAGCGCCGCTTTCCGTCGCTCACGGCGCAGCCGCGGGCAACATCGTCACGCTGGCCGTGACCAAGGCGCAGTTCTTCAAGCCCAAGCTGAGCAATGAGCAGGGCCAGGCCATGCTCGCCTGCGAAGGCAACGTGGTGCGCAACGCCTTCACGCTCAGCTTCACCTGAGGCCCATGTCATGAGTCAGACCCAAGCCCCGTTGCCCGCGTTCGTCCTCGGCGCTGCATTGCCTGCCTTCCTTTGGACCGTCAGGGTGCCGCTGGTGGCGGACGACGATTACCGCTTCGCCTCTTTGCCGCTCCAGTTCCAGGCCGTCGACCAGACCGAGCTGGACCGCTTCAACGGCATCGGCCTGGCCAAGGATGAGGCGCCGCTGAGCGATGCCGACATCGCCAGGCGGGTGGTAGTGGGTTGGCCAGCGCTGACGAACGCCGCGGGTGAGGCAGTGCCATTCAGCGCCACGGCGTTGGACTACCTGCTCACCTCGCCAATGGTTCGGCAAGCCATCGTGAGCACCTATGTGGGCGTCATGAGAGGCGTTGCCGCCAGAAAAAACGCGTAGACGCCGCCCGCCGCTGGGTGGCTGAGCAGCGGCGCAGCCAGGTGGAAGACCAGCGCGGCGCCGAGCTTGAAAAGTTCGGTGTGGATCCCGACAAAGCGGCCGCCTGGCTGGCGCAGCAGGATTGCGTGGACGAGGACGAGGAGGACGGCGAGACCACGCCGCCCGACCTGCTCGCCGGCGGCCCGCCGTTCGTCGTGTGGCCCGAGAACTGGCCGGTGCTGAACCTGTTCATCCGACTGGAAACCCAGTGGCGCAAGGATTGGAGCGGGCGCCTGCAGGGCTTGCGGTACGACGCGGCCGAGGTGGTGATGCGGCTGGGCGGCTTCAAGAAGAAGCGGCGGCTCTTCGGCCATCTGCAGGAGATGGAGAACGCAGCGCTCAGTGCGATGGAAAAGGGGGCCTGACATGGCTGGCAACACCGAGGACCTGGGGATACGGCTGAGCGCTACCGGCGTGCCGGAAACCACCTCAGGCATCAACCTGGCGGGCCAGGCGGTCGAGAACCTGGGCAAGAAGGCGGACGGCGCCAAGCCAGCGTTGGACCGCCACACGCAGGGGGTGGATCGCGCTGGAGTCTCGGCCAAGCAGACGGCGGCCGCCTGGCGGATGCTGCCCGCGCAGCTCTCCGACATCACCACGCAGCTGACCGCTGGCACGCCGGTTTGGATGGTGGCCATTCAGCAGGGGCCGCAGATCAAAGACGCGTTCGGTGGCATCGCGCCGATGTTCCGGGAGATGGCTGGCGCACTGACGCTGGGGCGAGTGGCGATGGGCGGCGCCGCAGCTGGGGCTGGCCTGCTGCTGGCCGCGCATGTGCAGGGCCAGCGCGAAGCGCACGCCTACACACAGGCCATCGTGATGAACGGCAATGCCCTTGGCACAACGCGGGGCGAGCTGGCCAGCATGGCGGCCGAGGTGAGCAAGAGCGTGGGCACGCAGGGCCAGGCGGCCGAGGCGATAGCTGCCCTTGCCGCATCGGGCGAGATCGCGCGGGCCAACCTGCAGGCCTTCACCGCGACCGCCGTGAACATGGACCGTGAGCTGGACAGACCAGTCACAGAGACCGCGGCCAGGTTTGAGGAGCTCGGCCGCGCCCCGTTGGAAGCCAGCCTGCGGCTCAACCGAGGGCTGAACTACCTCACGGCCGCCACCTATGACCACATCCGCGCGCTACAGGCAGAGGGCAAGTTCAGTGAGGCGGGGGCAGTGGCCCAGCAGGCCTATGCCGCCGCGATGGACGAGCGCACGACGAAGTTGCGCGATGACCTGGGCTGGATCGCTCGCGGCTGGCGCGCCGCTGGCGACGCGGCCAAGGGTGCATGGGATGCTTTTGCCGACATCGGCCGGCCTAGCGTCGTGGAGAAGAAGCTGGCGGACGCGCGCGAAGGGATCGGCCTGATCCAGCGCATGTTCAACCTCATGCAAGGCGGTGCCGCTGCGCAGGCGGCCTGGGTGAATGCCGCCCCTCCAGCGCAGTCTGGGAGCGCAGAGGACGCGGAGGAAGTGGCCAAACGCAAGCAGGAACTGCGCGACAGGGAGCGAGCCAACGTCGAAGCCGGGATCACCATCGAGCTTGCGCAGGCCGGCGCGGCTGCGGTACAGCGACAGGCACAAGCGGCCCAGGACCTGGCACGCTCTCAAGCCACAGCGACGCGCCGGCAGAGCGTGCTCGCGGCCGAGATGGCGACGCTGGAGGATCTGCGCAACCGAGACGGTGCGAGCCTGGCCGACTACTACGAACGGAGGGCCGCGCTGGAGCGCGAAGGCCTGGCCGTAGAGGTGGCCAACGTCGACGCCGAGATGGTTGCTGCCCGGCGCCAGGCAGACGCACGCAAGAAGGCGCTGGACGTCCAGATCTCGGCGGAAAGCCGGCGTCAGGCGGAGAACCCCGCCGAGCAGGCTCAGCAGCAGGCGCGGATGCTCGACCTGGCCGGGCAGCGAGTCGCCTTGGAGATCGACGCGGAGACGCGGCTTATCGAGCTGCGTGCACAGCGGGCCCGCCTGGCGGCTCAACAAAGCGAAGCTGACGTGGCGGGACAGCGTGGCGTTGCGAACGCCAGTGCGCAGGCGACCGATCGCATGCTCGACGACATTGAGCGCCGGCGCCAGTCCCTGGCGCAGCTCAACGACCAGCAGCGCCAGGCCAACGCGGCCGCGGCGGCGGACCTGATCGCCGACCCCTATGCCCGCGCCACGGCGAAGGCCCGCCTCGACATCGAGGAGCTGAACCGTTTCTACGCCGAGCAGCTCTCCGGGCTGAAGGCGCGCCTGCCTGGACTGGAGACGGCAGACCCTGACCAGGCCGCGGCCGTGCGCGAGCAGATCCTGACGGCTGAACAGCAGAAGAACGACGCCATCGTTCTGCGCGCCAAGCAGTTGACCGAGGAGCTGAAGCCTGAATGGGCCAAGCAGCTGGACGCCTGGGATGACCATGTGCGGCTGATGCGCGAGAGCTTCGACGAGTTCCAGAACGGGTGGCTGGCCAGCGGCCGCTCGGCCTGGGCCGAATACATGCGTACCGGCAAGCTGAGCCTGGCCAGCATGGGCGACTTCGTGCGCCAGCAGGCAGGCGACCTGTTCTTCAAGCAGGTAATTGCCAAGCCGCTGTCACAGGTGGGCGGCGGCATTGCGGAGCTGCTCGGCCTGGGCGGCGGTGCTGGCGACACAGCCGAGACCGCGGCGCGGACCCTGAACACCTCAATGCTCCAGGCCAACACCGCGGCGCTGATGCAGGTGGCTGCGGCGCTGGGCGTGGAAGCGGCGAGCGGTGCGGGCGGCGGCGTCGCGTCTGCCGCAGGCAGCATGGCAGGCGCCGGCAGCGGCGTGTGGAGCATGCTGGGCGATGTGGCCCAGGGGCTGTTCACGAACAGTGGCCTGCTGGGCGGCTTGGCCTCGGGCGGCCGCGCCGGCGCGGGCAGCCTGCACGAAGTGAACGAAGAGGGCCCCGAGCTGCTGACGGTGAACAACCGCACCTACCTGATGATGGGCGGGAAGGACGGCTTCGTGACGCCGAACGGCGGCGCGCCGAGCAGCCGGCAGCAGGCCGGCGGCGGCACGAGCATCCTTTACGCGCCTCAGATCAACATCGATGCGCGCACTGACCAGGCGCAAGTGCAGCAGCTCGTTTCGCGGGCCGTGCGCAGTGGCCACGTGGAGCTGCTGGACATGATGAACCGGCGACAGGCCTGAGCACGGGCCTGGGACGGGCTTGAAGGCCCCTGCATTTGTCGGCGCTGCCGGGCCAGCATGCCGGGCATGCAGACCTTCGACTGGCCCGAACCCCTGCGCCCCGCTTCGGTTGAGTGGGGGCTGATCGTGCCCCAACTCACCGGGCGCAGCGCGTTCGATGGCTCCAGCTATGCGGAGACGATGGGTGCGCCGCGTTGGAAGTTCAGCATCACGCTGGGCCCGCGCAAGCTGAGCGAGATGCCAGGTTGGGAGGCGCACATCGACCGGCTGCGCGGCCGCGTGAACCGTACGAGGGCTTGGGACTGGCGGCGTGAGGCGCCGTTGGGCGTGGCCACCGGAGCGCCGACTGTGCGCGTCGCCAGCGCGGGCAGCTCTCTCCAGCTGCAAGGCTGGACGGCCAGCACCGCGGGCATCCTGCTGGCGGGCAGCTACTTCGCCGTCAATGGTGAGCTGAAGAAGCTCAGCGTGTCCATGAACAGCGACGCCGACGGTCGCTGCGTGGCGCTGTTCGAACCACCGTTGCGAGCACAGGCGGCGGTAGGCGCAGCGTTGACGCTCGTGAAGCCGACGAGCACTTTCATCATGACCACAGAGCCACCGATCTGGGGCCAGGCCGGCGCCAAGGTGAAGGACCTGACGCTGACCTTTGAAGAGGACATGCGGCCATGACGACCCGCGACGAAGCGCTGGCAGCGCCGCATGCCGCCCCGTTGCTGCTGATCCAGATGGACTTCACGACGGGCACGCAACGCGTCACGAACTGGACGCACTCTCGCGACCACTTCGGATACACGTGGCAGGGCCTGGGCCCGGTGGTGGGTGTGAGCGTCGTGTCCCAAGCCGAGGAGCTGCAATACCCGGCCGTGGACGTGCAGCTGAACGTGGCCAACTCGGCGACGCTGGCGCTGGCCTTGGGGCCCTCGGCGCCCTACCGGGGCCGACCGATCACGATCTGGCAGGGGCTGCTGGACGATGACCTGCAGCCCGCCGGCGACCCCGAGGTGATCTGGGCGGGGCTGATGGACCAGGTGCGGTTCAAGACCGGCACCGGTGAGGCCGACGACGACGCGGCCGCGGTGATGCGCTGCGAAATGCCGGGCCGCGACACGCGGGCGGCATCGTCGCTGCGCCTGACGCATGCGCAGCACATCGCGCGCCATCCGGGCGACACCTTCCTGAGCCGGCAGGAACGAATGATCGGGCAGCCGCAGGTGTGGCTGACCAAGCGCTTCCAGACGAGGGACTGATGGCGCGCGTTCTCAACTGGGCCCATGCGCTGAGCGCGCTGATGCTGAGCCGCTCGGACGCGCCGTTTGCGTGGGGCACGAACGACTGCGCAAGCTTTGCGGCGGACGCGGTGCTGGCCGTGCGAAACCTGGACCTGCTGGCCGAGCTGCGCGGGCCGAGGCGCAGCGTGCATGCAGCGCTGCGGCAGTCACAGGCCATTGGCGGGATCCCGGCTGCGATCGCGAGGGCCGGCCTCGAGGAGATCGCGCCGACGCTTGCGCAGCGCGGTGACCTGCTGTGGCTGGCGCAGGGGGCTGAGCATGTGCTGTCGGTGTGCTGGGGCGAACTGGCGGCGGCGCCGGGGCCGACGGGGCTGGCGTTCGAGCCGGCAGCGCGGGCAGTGCGGGCGTGGCGGGTCTGATGCGCTGGCTGCTACTCCTGCTGTTGGCAGTGCCCGGCGCAGCCATGGCCATGCCACCGCTGCTGGCGGTGGCTGTGTACGCGGCTGCGGCCGCAGCGGCCTACATCACGGTGGCGCAGGCGGTGATCATGATCGCCGTCACGGTCTACGGCGCTGTCTCGTCCCGCGAGGCGGCCAGGCGGGCACGCAACCAGTCGCGCGACGCCTACAACGCGAACCTGCAGGACCGCACGGTCAACATCATGTCGACGCAGGCACCGTGGCAGATCGTGTACGGCGAGGCCGTGGTGGGTGGCACCGTCCACGCCACGCTTACGACTGGGGACAAGGATCAGTTCAAGCACGTGGTGATCGTGTGGGCGGCCCACGAGTGCGATGCCATCACGGACTTCCTGATCAACGGCGTGTCGGTGGGCACGCTCGACTCAGACGGCAACGTCGTCTCAGGCGACTACTACGAAGATGGCACGAGCGTTACCACCACCACGGTGACGCTGGACGGCGCGGGCCACGCCACGCTGGAAGACGAGGTGCCTGATGGCTTTGCGCACTGGTTGGGCTGGAACCGCGTGGTGTCGCTGCGCGAAGCCGGCGTGGAGGGTGGGCCGGTGCTGGGGCCGGCTCAGGTGTCGGTGGCCGGCAACGCGCTGGCGGTGGGTGCTGGCCAGGTGGCCGCGTGGGCCGGCAAGACGGTGCGGGTGACGCTGGACTCCGGTACCGGCTCATCGCGACTGCGGGTGCGGCACCATTTGGGCACAGCCGACCAGTCTGCCGACGCACTGACGGTGGCCGAGTGCTACCCCGACTGGACCTGGGATGACCGCGGGCTGGGACTTTGCTACAGCGTCGTGCGGCTGGACCTGAACAAGCCGGAATTTCAGGGCGGCCCGCCGCAGATGACTGCGCGGGTGCGCGGCCGCAAGATCCTCGACCGGCGTACTGGCGTGACGGCCTGGACGGACAACAACTCACTTTGCATTGACGACTTCCTTCAGGCGGAGTGGGGCAAGCGCGCGTTGGCCAGCCAGGTGGTGGAGAGCAGCGTGATTGCCTCCGCCAATGTGTGCGACGAGGGCCTGACGCTGCACCCTGGTGAGAAGCGCTACACCTGCAACGGCGCCTTCACGACGGACAGCAACCCCGACACGACGCTGACCGAGCTGTGCCAGAGCATGGCGGGCTTCGCCACCTATACCGGCGCCTGGCACCTTCAGGCCGGCGCGTGGACGGCACCGGTGATGGACCTGGGCGACGCGCAGAACGCGGGCTCGGTGGAAGGCGTGGCCGACGAGTCGCAGCTGGCTGCCTTCAACGGCGTGCGCGGGCAGTTCTACGACCCGGAGCGCCAGAACCAGCTGACCGACTTCGTGCCGTACCAAAACGCGGCCTACGTGGAGGCGGACGGCGAAGAGCTGTGGACGCCGCTGAACCTACCGTTCACGAATGCCGGCTGGCGGGCGCACAACCTGGCGCGGATCCACACTGAGCGCGCGCGCGGCAGGACATTGGTGGTGCCATGCAAGCGCATCGCGCTGAAGCTGCGGACCGGCAACCGCGTGCGCTACAGCAATTCGGTGCTCCAGATGACCAACGCGGGGTTTCGGGTTGAGAAGCGGGACTACCGGCTGGGCCAGCCGGTGACGCTGACGCTGGCGCAGGACGTCGAGGCGTCCTATGACGAGGTGGACGATCCGCCGGCGGCGCTGGAGTCGCCGGCGTTCCACCAAGCCAACCCATACGTGGTGGCCCCGGTGATTGACCTGGTGGTGGAGAGCGGCACGGCCACGCTGGTGCAGCAGGCAGACGGCGCGATCGTGAGCCGGGTGCGGGTGAACTGCGATGCCAGCGAGGAAGCGCTGGTGCTGAACGGCGGGGCGCTGCAGATCGAATACCGGCGCGACCAGGACGCGGCCTGGCAGCGCGCGCCGGAGGCCAGTGGGGCGGCCACGGAAGCCTTCCTGCTGGGGCTGGAGGAGGGCCAGCTCTTCATCGTGCGAGCGCGGTGGCGCAACAGCATCGGCGTGGCGAGCGACTGGCGCAGCCAGGCGGTGCTGCACCTGGGCAAGCTGCTGGCCCCCGCTGCTGTCGCTGGCCTGGCAGCGGCCGTGATGCCCGGTGGCATGCGGATCACGCGGACGCCGAGCACGGAACTGGACTTCGCGAAAACTCTGTACCGGCATGGCGCGAGCTGGGCGGCGGGCACGCCGATCCCTGGCACCAGCGATGAGCGGGGCTGCTGGTGGCCTTGGCCTGCGCCGGGCACCTACACGATCTGGGCAGCGGATGTGGACCGCAGTGGGCTGCGGGGCGACCCTGTGAGTTATGGGCCGGTGGCGGTGAGCAGTGCCGCGTTGTCGCCGGCAAATTCGGCGTTGGGGATCATGCTGAACGTCAACGACTTCGCGGGGGCGGTCAACTACAGCGAGGCGTACATCCATGGCCGGAACAGCTCGGGCGCTGCTGTCGACGCGCCAGGTGCCATCCTGATCAACGGCTTGGCCACGACAGTGCCGAACGGCCAACTCAACACCAACCTCGGCCCGGTCGCGGGCTACATCGTCTGGGACAGCGCCGGCGCCACCTTCGTCACTGGCCCAGGCCTGCGCCACTACGTGATGGCCCGGCGCCGCGCAGGCGTCTGGGAGTTCGACGACAACGCGGCCACGGGCGGCGGGTGGAGCGCGTTCACTCCTGCAGCCACGCACTGGATCATCGGAACGCTGGAGAGCGCCTCGCCGGACACCGGCAACCCCGGCAGCGGGCCGGCGCTGGTGGCGGCCAGCATCTGGGCTGCGGCGAGCACATTGAACTCAATCGGCGTGCTCGGTGATACGGCGAACTGGACAGACGTGGACGGCCGGCCGGCTGATGACGCCATCCGCAACAACATGATTGACGTGAGCTGGTGGAAGCAGGGCGCCGCCATTCCGTGGGCGTTCAACGGTGAAGAGAACTTCATCTACACCACGGACGTCGTCGGCGGGGCCGGCCCACGCGGCGGCAGCGACGTGGTCTGGTATGCCCGCGAAGCGACGGGTGACGGCAACTCGGGCGGCGGCTGGGACGCTGCCAACACGCTGACGCTTGACCCTAGCAAGACACATCGCTTTGTCGTGCCAATCAAGGTGCGTGACACTGGCTTGCATGGCTCCGCCTACTGGGGCGTACAGGCCAGCTCGGTGTGCGACCTGAACGGCACCGACACCCACGGAAATCCGTATTTCGCTGTTGGCGCGCGCGACGCCATGTCCACCGACCGTTGGTATCTGTTCGTTGGTTTCGTCTTTCCCTTCGGGAGCACCAATAACAGCCACTCGGGCGCCGGGATCTACGACTGCAAGACAGGTGCCACTGTTCAAGCTGGCAACAACTGGAACCACTCTGCGGCCGGCGCGGCGGGGCATCGCGCTTACCAGTACTACGCCGGCCCCGATGCCACTCAGCTCTTTGGCCGACCGATGGTCAACGTGGTCGACGGCACCGAGCCCAGTCTGCGCGAGTACTTCGAGGCCGATGCCGTTCTCAACAGCGCGCTCGTGCCGGCCATTGCGGCCGCGGCCGAGGCGGCGGCTGATGCCCTTGAAGCGGCAGCCAACGCCCAGGCCAGCGCGGACGGAAAGATCCAGAGCTTCCATCAGGACACGGCGCCGAGCGGCCAGGGGGAGAGCGAAGGCGACATCTGGTTCGACACGAACGACGGGAACAAGCAGCACGTCTATGTGACCGGCATCTGGGTCGTCGCCGCTGACACGCGCATCGGCGACGCCATCGCGGCGGCGGCCGGCGCGCAGGCGACAGCAGATGGCAAGGTCAACACCTTCTTCCAGGCGGGCGCACCCACAGCAGAGAGCGTTGGCGACCTTTGGGTGGACAGCGACGACAGCAACAAGTCGTACCGCTGGAGCGGCAGCGCCTGGGTGAGCGTGAGAGATGGCGGCATAGCGCTGGCCATCTCCAATGCCGCCACGGCGCAATCGACTGCCGACGGCAAGATCCAGAGCTTCCACCAGGACACGCCGCCGAGTGGCCAGGGTGAGAGCGAAGGCGACATCTGGTTCGACACCAACGACGGCAACAAGCAGTACGTCTATGTGACGGGCATCTGGGTTGTCGCTGCCGACACCCGCATCGGCGACGCCATCCTGGCCGCAGCTGGCGCGCAGGCAACGGCCGATGGCAAGGTGACGACGTTTTACGCATCGAGCGCGCCGACGGCGGAGGGGGTTGGTGACCTCTGGTTCAACACCACCGACGGCCGGGTGAAGCGCTGGAACGGCAGCACCTGGGTGTCCCAGAGCGTCATCGGCGCCGGCGACGTTGACACCGGCCAGCTGGCCGACTCAGCGGCCACCGTGGTGACGGTGTTCGCGGACGCCACCGGCGTTGCCTACTCAAACTTCGGCTGACCATGGGCTATCCCAGTGGCACCTTCAGCAACGCGAGCGCGGGCCAGCTCGAGGTCACCTTCACAGGTGAGTTCTCGGCAAGCGCTGGTGGCGACTGGGGCAACGGCAACGCCATCTACCTGATCATCAAGTGCACGGTGAAGGAGGGCGGGACGGTGAAGGCCGTCACCTACATCCAGGCTGGCACACCCACCGCGACGGTGGTGCTCGACTACCCGGGCAGCAGCACCAGCTGGACCGTGGCCATGGAGCACCAGGCGCACGGGCTGTCCGGCCCGAGCAGCGTGCAGGCGGTCAACCTCAAGTGCGCTTGCGTGCTGATCAAGCGATGACGACGCCCACCTTTTCCCAGTACCTGCTGGACACCGGCGGGTTGACTGGCGTGCAGATCCAGGGCTCTGCGGAGATCCTCGCCCTGAACACGCCGGCCGGCTGTGCCTGGGTGGAGGGCGCGCTGGACCCGCGCCGATGGAAGGTGCGGCTGGTGACGGATGACCTGGGCGACCAGGTGCCAGTCGTCGACCCGCTGACCCCGGCCAAACCGGCCGACAGCGACTACCAGATCTGGCACTGGGACGCGGCCTCCGGCGACTGGGTTGCCGCGCCCACGTTGCTGCTGCGGCAGGCGCATGCGCGTGAGCCAGTGCTGGCGCTGCTGGCCCGGCTCGATGACCTGGCGCGGCGGCCCGTTGGCGAGATCACCCTGGCGCAGGCGCTGGGCGATGCGCTGCCGGCGGAGGCCGTGGAGCGCCTTCAGGCGATCAGCGCCGACAAGGGCACCTTGCGGGCGCACCTGGTGGCAATCGCGGCGGCCGTTGACGCCGACGAGCTGGCGGCGCTGCTGGCCGCGCCGCCGCCCCTGCAAACGGCCGGGGCCTGATGCCATCGTGAGGGCAGTGGAGAGCAACATGAACATCCGGGCGACCGTGAAAGACAACCCGATGACCTGGAAGGACTGGGTCAGCACCGTGGGCCTGGCGCTGACCATGGGCACCGTGGTGCTGCAAGGCGGCCGAATGATCGAGCGGCAGGAGTTTGGCAACCGCCAGCTGGTGGAGCTGACAGGCCAGGTGCAGCAGCTGCGCACCGAGGTGGCGGCCGCGCAGCGCGACCTGGTGGCGCAGCGTGGCGTGGACTCGGTGCATGACGAGCAGATCCGCAGCCTGCGCCGGGATCTGGATGGCTTGTCGACGCTGACGCGTGGCAGGCGCTAACGGAGGTCATCTCATGTTCGAACTTCTTTCCCTGCTCGGTGGCGGCGTGTTGCGCCTGGTGCCGTTCGTCGTGGACTTCTTCAAGCAGAAGCGAGAGGCGGAGCACGAGTTCCGCATGACGCAGCTGCAGCTGGAGATCGACAAGGCGCGCGCGGCGCAGCAGATCGACCTGGCGCACGCACAGGCCGAGATCGCAGCGGCCGCCGGCGAGCTGGCGGTGTGGGGCAAGGCGGTGGATGCGCAGGGCCAGCGCACGGGGCTGGACTGGATCGACGCGCTGTCGGCCAGCGTGCGCCCGGTGCTGACGTACTACTGGACGGTGGCGCTGTACGGCGGCGCAAAGGTCATCTCGGTGATCGTCGCGGCGCAGACAAGCACGCCGCTGGCGGGCTACATCCCAATCCTGATCACCGAGTTCGACCGCGCCGTGATCGGCTCGGTGCTGAGCTTCTGGTTCGTCGACCGTGCGTTGCGCGTGGCCGGGAAGTGACGATGACCGCCAGCGCGCTGCTGCACGCGCTGATCAGGCGCTTCGAAGGCCTGCGGCTCCGGGCCTATCTGTGCCCCGCTGGTGTGCCGACGATTGGCTATGGCAGCACAGGGCCGGACGTGAAGCTTGGGCAGACGTGCACCGAGGCACAGGCCGAGCAGCGCATGCAGGGCGACGCGGCGGTGTTCCTGGCCGGTGCCATGGTGCAGGTCCCAACGGCCGACACGGCGGGCCGCCAGGCCGCGCTGGCGGACTTTGCCTACAACCTGGGACTGACGCGGCTGAAGGGTTCCACGTTGCGCCGACGCGCGCTGGCCAGGGACTGGGACGGCGTGCGCGTGGAGCTGGCGAAGTGGGTACGCGGTGGGGGCAAGGTGCTGCCGGGGCTTGTGACGCGGCGAAGGGCGGAGGCCGAATTGACTTGAGCCTCCGACCTTGGTGCAGTTACAGCTTGAACTGACTGCGAAGCGCCCCAACCAGTTTCTGGATCGGGGCCGATAGTGCGATCTGTATTGCATAGCACCACGCCAGGACGGCGTTCCAGCGTGCTGCGTGCGGTCGCCGTTCTTTGCGCAGCCGCCGGATTTCCGCGTCGAAATCCCCCGCCATTGCCTTGATCTGCTTCCGCGTCTTGAGGCCTGTGAAGTCAGCGAGGTGAACCAGTGACCTGAGCGGTGGCTTTGCTGGCCTGCGGCGAATCCTGACCTTAGCCTTCGCGACATAGCGTCCCAGCTGTTCCGCCTTCGCTGCTTCAAGTCTGGCGTTGTACTCAGCCGCGGTCAGGCCGAGCCTTTTCGCCCAAACCGTAGTGGACAAGGTGCGCAGGTTGGATCGCAGGCGCTCCTGTTCGTCGCGATAGTCGGCAGAGAAGAACAGCAGCGGATCACCGGCTTCCAGATCCTCTCGGCGGTCTTGACCTTGCGAGCTCATCTTGCGCCTCCCAGAGCCACATCAAGCAGACCAGTCCACTGGCCGAATTCCTGCCTCGCACGCACGCCGGCGCCCGTAATCGTGTAGCTCGTTCGTGGCAACGCAAGCTGATCGGTCGGAGCCTCTTCGGCGGCCTTGACCAGCCCGGCTTCCTCGAGGCGCCCCAACAACGTGTAGACGCTGCCTCGCTTCAGCGTGCCTTCAGAGGCATGCACGAGTTCAGATGCGTAGGCCTGCTTTCGGCCCACCAGCAGCGACAAGACTTTGGCTTCGGTGGCTGTAATCATGTTCATTCCTGTCGGCATGTGCGTACAGGCGTAAGCATGCGCCAAGCTTGCAGATCGGTCAAGCGCACTGTCATGTTGGCTGTCGCCGGGCGCGCATTCGCCGCGCCGGTGCTTGAGGGTGAATACTCGGCGGGCAAAAAAAGACCCGGCAACTTGGCCAGGTCTGGAACCCTCTTCGCTATCGCGTCGAGGCCTGCTCAGGGAGGTGAAGCAGGGGCTTGCGCCGAGGGGGACTGTAGCCCGCCTCAGAACATCAGAACGGCACATCCCACAGCTCGACGCCGAGCGCCTCGGTCACGCGCTTGTCGACGCCAGGCGCGTCCATGTCTGGGACGTGGACCACCAGGCGGCTCCAGATTGACTTGCGCACGTAGGGCTTGCCCGGCGGCGGGGAGCTGTAGATGTAGCGCGGGGCCTTGGCGGAGTCGTCTGCCAGCACGGCCATGTCGAAGTCATCTGCGTGCAGCGCGCGCAGATCCGCCTCGGTCACGTGCGTGTCGCGGTAGTTCAGTGGATTGCTGGAACTCATCGGCTCACTCCTGAGTGATGGCTGGTCGCACCAGCGAATGAAGGGGTGGCGGCGCCGGCGGCCGCGCGGTCTCGGGCAGCACGCGGCACCACCAGGCCTGGGGTACCTGCCGCTGGGCGTGGAGCATGCCGATTGTCTCGATGCCATGCAGCACGATGGAAGAAGCCTTGATCGTGCGGAGCCGTGGGTGCTGCAAACGCGGCACCTTGGTGCCGGGCGATATGGGACCCAACCAAGGGAAGTGCAGTTCGGCGTACAGGGTGCCGTAGCTGTCGTGGACGCACAGCTCAGCACGCATGCCGCTCGCAGCACGAAGGACCTCGCGCGGCAACTTGGCGCCTTCACGGCGCATGAAAACTACATCAACCAACATACTGTCTATTTATACAGTAGTTGGTTGAAAGGCGCAGCGCGCCCCTGTGACGGATTCAGCCGCGCAGCAGCGTTAGCAGTGCCAGCTGGCGTTCGGCATCAAGCCGGCGGAAGAGCGTCAGGAGCCGTTCCTCCTGATGAGACGTCAGCTGCGGGGCGCCTGTGCCAATGCGGGACTGCTGGGCTTGCTCACCTTCCTGCTCGTCGCGCACGCTGTCGATCAGTCGCTTGACGATTTCAGAGCTGAGCGTCCGCGTATTGACTGACGCACTGCGTGTCAACGTCTGACGAAGATCGGGTGGCAGCCGCACTGATGTGGGGATGGCCAGCGTGCTGTCGTTCGTCGGATCCATAGAAGAAATCGTATCAGCGCGCCGAAAACGGCTTGTGTGCCAACGAATGACAACGTATGCTGTTGTCATCCACTGGCAGACGAGACGATATGAGCGACAAACCGACGATCACCCTGAGCGCCCGCACGCCGGCAAAGCTGGTTCGCCTGCTCGACCGCGCGGCAGCTGAAGCGAAACGCACTCGCAGTGCTGAGCTGCTCTACCGCCTTGAACAGAGCTTTCGGGTGCAGCAGCCGGCAGCAGCGCAGTCGCAGGAGCGGCGCTGATGCGGATCACCATCGACATTCCTGCGGCTGCACAGGGCGACGGCGTCGCCAGTGCCACGGCAGATGACGCAGCGGCGGCCGAGGCCGTGGTGACCTGCCGGATGCCTGACGACCTCTTGGCAGCAGTCGACAGATCCGCTCGCGAGGCGGGACGATCGCGCAGCC
Source organism: Roseateles sp. AC306 (assembly GCF_979253795.1). Lineage (NCBI taxonomy): Bacteria > Pseudomonadati > Pseudomonadota > Betaproteobacteria > Burkholderiales > Sphaerotilaceae > Roseateles > Roseateles sp. AC306. The sequence continues at coordinate 96,254 of NZ_CEEDEB010000002.1, read as the reverse complement.
GCGAAATCAAGATGCGGTTGCTCCACTCGCTCAGCCTTGCACGCGCGGTGCCTTTGCCAATGGCTGAGTTGACGGAGTGAAGGGAATGCGACGCGTTCATTTCACTCAAGTCTCGGCGGGGCGCGCTGTCGCTTCAACTGGTGCGAACGCGGGGCGCCAGTCATGACCCGCAAACCCGCACCGCTTCGCCGTCGCAGCGCCGTCGGCGTGTTCGAGGCCTTCCGTGAGTTGGTCTACCTCGACGGCTCGCAAGGCGTGGAGCAGCTGGCCAACTTCATGGGCACGCGCACCGGCACGCTCTACAACAAGGCAGACGCCAGCGACGACAGCCACAACCAGCCCACGTTGCGCGATCTGATCCTGGCGACGCACTTCCGTGGCGACTTTCGAGCGCTTGACGCACTGAACGAGCAGTTCGGCCGGGCCAGCTTTGACTGCGCTCGGCTGGAAAGCGCCAGTGACGAAGCGCTGCTGGAGCTGCTGTGCAAGTTCGGCAAGGAGAACGGCGAGTTCCACAGCGCCATGGCGGCCGCACTGGCGGGCGACTTCAACTCGGAAACGCTGCTGCGCGTACGCGGCGAGGCCTACGACGTGGTGGCGGCCCTGATGACGCTGGTTGCCCGCCTGGAGGGCCTGGCGCCCGACGTTGAAGGAGGACGGTGATGAGCAACCGCATCCCGCGCTTTCCACACCGCGCCACGCATGTGCTGCCGGAGAACTGCCAGATCGATCCCGCCCGCGTGGCCACGCCGCTGTTGATCATCTTCGGCCAGCGCCTGGCGGCGGCGCTTGTGCCCTGGAGGAGGTTCGATGCGATCCAACCAGACACGGTCGACAAGCCAGCAGCCACTGTCGCTCGACTTCCCAGAGGAAGTGCTGCGCCAGGCGGCCGAGCAGATTCGCTTGAGCAGCAGCTATTGGCGCCAGCGGTACCGGACGCTGGAGGAACTGCTGGCGGACCCGGTGCGGGCGCACGTGTTGTTGACCTGTGCTCGGCACGCGCTGCGCGGGCAGCTCGCACGGCGCAGGACTTGACCCCACCACCCCCGAACGACTGAGCCCGCCGTGCGGCGATGGCTTGTTGCTGCCGCAGTGGCGCTCGCCTATGGCGCGCTGGCGGCTCATTTCGAGGCTGCGGAGAACGGCCCGTCCCTAGACCCCCAACCCAGCGGAACAACACAGGAGGCCCACGGCCATGATGAAGAAGTACTTGACGGACGCTGAGCAGGCCACGCTGCTCAAGACGGCCCACAAAGAGCGCGACCCGCTCGCACAGCGCGACTACTGGTGGATGCGCTTGCTGATCGCCACCGGCGCGCGCGTTGGCGAGTTCGCGCAGTGGACGTTGCAGATGGGCGAGGAGGCCCAGCGCACGGGATGGATCATCGTGCCCAAGCGCATGCGCAAGGGGCAGTGGGCGGACCACGAGTACCTGGTGACGGAGCCCGTGCGGCTGTGCCTGCAGGCGCTGTGCTTCATGGCGCGCACCGAGGCCGTGGAGTGGCCCGACGTGCGGCCGGTGCCGCTGGTGTGGGGCCGCGACGGCGCACCGCTGAGCGTGCGCAGCTACCAGGACCGCTTCAAGTACTGGGCCGGCGTGGCGGGGCTGCACCCGAAGGCGTCGCTGCACTGGCTGCGCCACACGCGGGGCATGAACATCATTCGCCGCAGCCGCGCGGAGAACGCCGTGAAGGTGGCTCAGCAGGCGCTGGGGCATGCGCGCCTTAGCAGCACCGGCGTGTACCTGACGATGAGCCGTGAGGCCTATGCGGACGCGCTGCAGCAGGTGGACACCGGGCGGCTGACGAAGCGGCAGGCGAAGCGGCGTGCTGCGGCGCAAGGGGCGCAGGCATGAGCACCACCGCAAGCCTCGAAGCGCGCAGCCTGGCCATGAAGGCGCCGGATTGGCACTACCAGCCGGGCTGGCACTGCAACGTGGGCGGTCAGTCGCTCAACTACCGCAAGGTGGAGCTGATGGCATCGCACGGTGAGGCCGCAGTGTCTGTGCGGCGCCTGGTGGGGAGCAACCGGCCGACGGTGCAGATCAGCCAGTTCTCGGCGAACGGGCATATCCAGATGGCTGTGTACCTGACGGTGCAGCAGCTGATCGCGCTGCGCAATGCGGCCAACGACATGCTGGCCGAGATCTCGGCCGAGGCGAAGGAGCGGCCATGAACGAAGCTCAAGCAGCCGCGCTGAAGCGGCTCTGGGAGATGGCTCAGCGGGACCACGGCGGCGCCGGCGTGTGCGCGCGGTTCCTGCTCAGCCTCTACAACGGCAACCGGTTCAAGTTCGACCTGACGGACCTGCGCCGCTTGGACGACGCCGTGTGGCGCGACTGCGTGACGGTGCTCGGCTTGGACTGGGTGCCCGTGCACGAGGTGCACGACTGGCTCAACCAGATCTACGGGCGCACGGACATGGGACCGCGCTTCGAGCTGCTGGCCTGGACCTGGCGTATGAAGGGCAGCGTCAAGACCGCAGAGGCGAAAGAGCTGAAGGCCCGCCTCGAGGTGGCGTCATGACCTGGCGCGTCACCCACGTGGACCACCACCAGCGGCGGCGCCAGCTCGAGCTGGAGGCTGACCGCAGCAGCGACGCGCAGGCCCAGGCCGAGCAGCTGCTCGGCGCTGCGTTCTACCTGGCCGTCATCGCGCTGCGGAGGCCGGCATGAAAGGCTCCAGCACCTGCATCGGCGCCGTGCAGCGCCTGCTGGCCAGCCACGGCGCCTGGCTAAGCGTTCCCGAGCTGGCGGCCGGCACGGGCTGGGCGGTGCCGCGCGTTGAAGACGCCGTGGCGGAGTTGGTCATTTCGCAGCGCGTGCGGTTCAACGCCCGTGAAGGCGCCTACCGGCTGCAGGGCACGCGCATGGCACTGGCAGCGGCGCGCGACTTGTTCCGGTCGCCGCCGCAGCACGGGTTGAGCGTGTGCATCGCGCCCGACACCACCGACCCCACCTTGGCTCGCGCCGGCTTTGCCGAGATGCAGGCGGACGGCACTGCGGTGATGTGGGAGATGGAGTTCCCGAACCCAGGGCCGGCCGGCCTGGTGGCCCTGGCGCAGAGCCAGCGCCAGCAGTTTCTGGCAGGCCGCACACAGAAGGCCGCCGCATGACACCCCGCTATTGCCCGCCGGGGCGACGCCCTCCTGCCGACCCCGGCCACCCCTGCGCCGCCGTCGGTTGCCAGCACCTGGTGCAGCGGGGCTTCCTGATGTGCATGGACCACTGGCGCCAGGTGCCCACGGCGATCAAGAGCGAGGTGATGCGCACCTACCGGCTGCTGGGCAAGCAGCTGGAGGCGCCTGAGGCCTACCGCAAGGCGGTGGCCGCGGCCGTAGAAGCCGTCCGCCAGAAGCAGCTGAAGAAGAAGGACAGCCGCGACGCATCGACGCGGCCGCTGTTCTAGCCCCCCAACCCCGACCGACACCAAGAAGCGCGCCTTGAGCGCGCCACAGCCCACCGATGCCAAGCGCCACCGCCTCACCCACAACGCCCGCCACGTCTGCCGACAACTGGCTGGACGCGCTCGCCGACCGACTCGACCGCCTGGATTGCCGGGACGTGCTGATGAAGCTGGGCTTTCAGCCCACGCCGGATGCGACCTGGGGAGAGGTGTTCTTCAGACCACACCCATTCCGCCGCCGCACCGAGCTGCGGGGCTTTCGGGTGTATCGGCATGCGGGCCGACCCGAGCGCTGGCTGTGGGAGGACCTGGACCGCGCGGACCCGGATGAGGATGGTGACTGCATCGGCACGCCCACCATGCTGGTGGCATACGTGGAGCAGGTGGCCTACTCCGAGGGCGTGCTGCGCCTGAGCGAGCTGTTCGACCTGGACCCGCTGGATGAGGCCGGCGACGACGCTGACCGCGACTCGGTGGACTACGCGGCCGACAAGGCGCTGAAGAACGCGCTGGGCCAGCCTGAGAAGCGCCGCCTGCTGATCGACTGGCTGCATGCCCATGGCGTGAGCGAGAAGGTGGCGGTGGCGGCGATGGAGGCCGGTTCCGTTGGCCTGAACGACTACCGCAACCCGCGTGTGGCCGCCGGCGAGCTGTGGCATGGCGGCGATGCGTTTGCGGCCATCGCCCGGGACCGCGAGGGCGGCCACGTGGTGGCGGTGGACCTGCGCTACCTGGACCCGACCAACACCGGCGGCCAGGCCGGCAAGCAGCTGGGGCAGCGCCTGGCGCTGTGGTGCGCCGACTGGAAGGCGCTGAAGCATGCCAAGAAGGTGTTGCTGGTGCTGGGCGCGGTGGATGCGCTGGCAGCGATGAGCTGCCCGGTGCCCGGCCTGGCCGTGGTGGCGCTGCTGAGCGCGGGCAACCCGGGCGCGCTGGACTGGCGCTTTCTACGGGGCAAGCAGGTGGTGCTGGCGATCTGCCCCGGCGTGCCGCTGACAGGGAAGGGCGGCGGCTATGCGCCTGGCCGCCGCGCGGCGTGGGCCGTGCACGAGGCGCTGATGGCGCTGGACGTGCCGTGCCTGGGCGCGGACATGGACGACTGGCTGGACGACTGCGAGAAGCCGCTGGCCAGCGTGTCGGCGGCCGTGCTCGAGCTGGGCGCGGACAAGGTGGCGGGCAGCCTGAAGCGGGTGGAGCCCTGGGTGATCACGGGCATGCCGGGCGAGGCCGGAGCGGGCAAGCCGCGGCTATTCCTGCCCGGGCATGACTGGGACACGTATTGGCGCTACCGGGTGAAGCCGGACTTCACGCTGTTCGTCGACAAGTGGGGCAAGAAGAAGGACGCCGAGGGCAACGACACCGAGGAGCGCGGCGACTTCCACATGAGCAATGTGTGCGGCTTTCGGGTGGCGGCGATCAGCCGGGTGAGCATCGCGAGCCCCACCAGCATGATGACCGGCGACGCGGACCTGGCGCCGCAGACGATCTTCAGCCTGAGTGTGCAGGTGCCGCGCTATGGCAACCGCCTGGTGCGCAAGGTGGTGAACGACGAGCAGCTGCACAACGTCGAGATCTGGAAGAAGCTAGGGCCGGTGTTCAGCGCGCCGAACTTTGCGCGGCTGGTGAACATCCTGGAGCGGGCAGCGGACATCGGCGCGCGGGACGCGATCAACTTCGTGGGGCTGGCCTGGCGCAATGGGCAGCCGGTGGTGAACGAGGGACCGGACTGCTTCTTCACTGACCCGCAGCAGCAGTGCCCGTATCACAACCTCACGTTCCCGAGCGGGCCGAGGGAGAGCGCCGCGAAGGTGGTGAAGGCCTACCAGGCGACGTTCAAGGGCAACGGGGTGGCGCTGATGCTGGCCTGGGCCCTGGGCGCGCACCTAAAGGCTTACCTGGGCTTTTGGCCGCATTTTGTGATGCAGGCCGACAAGGGGGTGGGGAAGGACACGATCCTGAACCGGCTGCAGCGCTCGATTGGCATGACGGTGTTCAGCCGGCAGAGCATGCAGACGGAGTTCCGGATCCTGACGTCGATCAGCAGTACGAGCCACCCGGTGGGGTGGGGCGAGCTGAGCGCGAACAAGCAGGACCTGATCACCAAGGCGGTGAACAACCTGCAGGAGTGCTACCAGTACAGCCACACGCGCCGCGGCGCAGAGCTGAAGGACTTCTTGCTGTGCGCGCCGGTGCTGCTGGCGGGCGAGGACGTGCCGGTGGAGACGCTGCAAGGCAAGGTGGTGCGCAACCAGCTCCAGATCGCGCAGCGCGGGCCGCTCATGCCGGAGGAGCTGCCGGTGTTCCCGCTGCGGCAGTGGCTGGAATACCTGGCCGAGACGCCCAAGAGCCGCGTGCAGGCGCTGCATGCCGAGTGCATGGCCGAGCTGGCCAACGGCTGTGTGGCACCGGCCGATGACGCCGGCGCCAAGCGGATGCTGACGAACTACGGCGCGGTGCACGCGGCCTGGCTGTTGCTTTGCGACTTTGCCGGGCTGGACCCGAAGGAGGGCGGCTTTGTGCGCGACCTGACGGCGGGCATGAACAGCCACGTGAAGGAGAGCGAGGGCGACCGGCACCCGTGGGTGTGGATCGTGGACGTGCTGCTCAGCGAGATCTCGCGCGGCACCTTCCGCTACCCGTACTGCTTCACGACGACGGACGACGACGAGGAGGTGCTGGCGATCCGCACCGGCTACGTCATGGATCACATCAAGCGCGAGCCAAGCCTGCGCGAGTTCTGGGACAGCCTGCCGCTGAAGAGCGACCGGGTGTTCAAGCGGGCGCTACTCACGGCCGACGTGCTGGCCACCGCGCCGCAGGCCGGCGCCGATGGCAAGCCCCAGCCGCTGGAGCTGGAGCGGACGGTGGGCGGCCGACGCGTGGCCCACATGGTGGGTCTGAGCTTGAAGCGGTTGCAGCAGTACGGCCTGCATGCCGCCCGCCCCGTGGAGCGGGACACCTCGATCAACAACCACTGAAAGGAGCGCAGATGCGCAAGCCTTGGAATGAAGCAGACGACGCTTTGCTGCGCGAGCAGTACGGCAAGACACCGACCCCCGAGCTGGCGGCGACCTTTGGGCGCACGTTGAAGGCGACTCAGTGCCGAGCGACGACGCTTGGGCTTGAGCGCAAGCAGATGCGGCCATGGACCGAGGCGGAGAAGGCGCAGGTGCGCGAGGGATACAGCGAGGGCGACCTGGCGGCGCTGGCTGTGCAGCTCGACCGGCCCATTGGCCGCATCCGAGCGCTGGCGAGCTTGCTGAAGCTGCGGCGCACCCGCCGGACCGAGCGCACGGGACACAACAAGAACGGTCTGCCGGAGAAGGTGCGGCAGCGCCTGGTGCAGGCAGGGCCGGCAGGTGTGAGCCGGGCGCTGGTGTGCAGCTCCTTCAGCTCGGAGCCGCGGGCGACGGTGCGCAAAGTGCTGAGCCTGCTGCGCCAGGCGCGTGAGGCGTTCCCGGTGAGCGCGACGGGCCAACGCGAAGACGAGCGCTGGTTTGGGCAGAGCGACTGGGCTGACGCCTATGCGAAATCTGCCCAGACCGACCACGAGGTGCGCACGGTGCGCTGGCAGGCGGCGCAGGACCGGGAGATCCAGCAGCGGGCGCGTGAGCGCGCCGCGGCCGCAATGCCGCTGGTGATGACGCCGGCCACACGCGAGTACCGCGAAGAGAACAAGCCGGACCACCGCTTCACCCCGACCGGCGAGGTGCCGAAGCTCTTTGGCGGCCTGCGGTATGGCGAGTACCTGCCAGAGCCTTGCAGCAGCTGGGCCAGCGCCGTTGCCCGCGTGCGTTGAGCCCGCCACCCCCCACACCCCAGCGAAGGAGACCCGCACCATGCACATCAGACCTATCACTCAGCAGACGCCGTGCTTCGGCATCTGCTGCCCGCAGCACGGCCAGTGCGAGCGCTACAGGGCCGTCGACGGCCACCAGGCGCTGAGCGTGCTGGACACCTGCGACCCGGGCGACGGGACGCGCCCGCAGTTCAAGCCAGTGGGCGAGCCTGTGGCCGCAGGGATGCGGCCATGAGCACAACAACCATCCGCCTGACCGTTGGCATTCGCAAGACGAACCGCTACCCCTACCAAGCCGTGCGCGTTTTCGGGCCAAGAGCGAAGCCAGCGCCCGGCGAGGTCGCCGTCCCTCTCCGCCTCGAGGTCGACGACCTGCTGTTCAGCAAGATCACCAACGTGGTGGCAATCAACGTTCAGGCGCCGGCCCGGGTGGCGGGCGAGGTGGTGCAGCCGGCGGAGGGCTCCAAGCCATGAGGCCCATGGCCGGCCGAAAGAGTCTCGATGCAGAGCGCACCAGGCAAACAGAGCTGGGCGCCGAGAAGTACTGCCCGCGCTGCGCCGACTGGTGGCCTGCAGACGGTGAGTTCTTCTGGGTGACCAAGGGTGTGCTGTTCTATTGCTGCAAAGCCTGCTACTGCGCCATGGATCGGCGCAAAGGACGCAACCCGAACGTGCCCACCAACAGCCCGCTTGTGCCGGACGTGTTGCGCCTGCCGCCGTTCTTCGAAGTGGGAGCAGCCTGATGCGTGCCCTTTCAGTTCGCCAGCCTTACCCCTGGCTGATCCTGCGCCCTGACTTGATCGATGCCATCGAGCGCCAGCGCGCACTGGCCACCAATCAGATGAAGCGGGTGGAGAACCGGGGCTGGAGCACCGAATGGCGCGGCCAGTTCCTGATCCACGCCGGCGCCGGCGTCGTGAAACGGGACTACCGCGATGCCGCGGACTGGCTGGAGGGTGAGCTGGGAATCGTGGTGCCTAACGTCGACGACCTGGCTGCCGTGCCGCGCGGCGGTGTGGTGGGCGCTGCCACGCTGACCGGCGTGGTGACGGAACTCGATGACCCGTTCTTTATCCCCGGCTCATACGGCTGGCTCCTGGACCACGCGCGGCCGCTGGCGTTCGTAGCGTGCAAAGGCCAGCTGGGCTGGTTTGACCTGCCGCGACCTGCGGCATTGAAGGAGATTCCATGAAGACCCGATACGTGATGACGGCGGTGTTCGCGTTGCTGGCCGCCGCGCTGATCGGCGCGTGCGGAGGTGGCGGCAGCGAGGACGAACAGCCGAGCGAGCAGACGCCGCCGGCGGACTGCAACAAGAAGCCAGAGGCCTGCAAATGAAGATCCAGTACGGCATCAACTCCGAAACCGAGCTGGCGCTGGTGCGGCTGCAACACGTCGGCGCCGAGATCTGGTGCGAGGTGGACCAGGCGCTGGCCACCGGCATTGAAGAGCACCGCAGCCCCGACCTGGACGAGCTGGACTGCGTGCTGCTGCGTTCGCTGCTCTGGTTGTACCGGCAGGGTGTGGCGCCGATGCTGCCAGCCGACGCGAGCGAGGTGTGGCCGGTGGCAGCGATCAACGTCGACGAGGCCGGACTGGTGGAGTGGGCGAGCCTCTACGCGCCAGGTCTGCCGCCTGGCCGGCATGACGTCTACCCGGTGCGTGTGCCCTATGGCGCCATGCTGCCGCCGACGGACGAGCAGATCGACGCGATCTGCTCGCCCGGGCGAGCCGGGCGGTGGAAAGCAGATGGGCGGCAGTACGACCGCGACACCGTGCGGCTGGCGCTGCGAGAACTTGGAGCGACTGGCCCGGGGTTGGAACCTGTGCCGATCCCCCAGCCGCGCGACGTCACCGGGGCAGTGAAGCTGGCAGCCTCGGTGCTGGAACAAGCCGCGGTGCAGCTGCTCAACACCGTGAAGGCGGCGCCTGGCTTTGACGCGTTGCCCGGCGAGCTTCAGACGCGAATCGACGCGGTGTTGCTGATGGCTGAGCTGCGGCGGACGAGCCTTGGCGCCTGAAACGCTCGCCATTGAGGGAACTGCTGGCAGCTAGATCAACCAGCGCGTGCCACCAATAAGCGAGTCGGCGCGATCGCTTTCCCCCTTTGCTACGAAGTCAGCAATGACGTCAAGGTCTCGCGCATGGGCCGCCAGATGTAGAACGGCCCGCTGAATCCCGGTTTGGTGGACTTCAACGGATCCAATATCAGCACGACGACTTAGGGCTTTGAGGCGATCGGCTGCCTGCAAAGCACCGTTCCAAACTACGAGATCAGCACCGCAGGTCATCGATGGAGCAGGAAACTCCAGCATCCCATCGGTCGCCAGAGCCAGCTGCTCGTTCAAGGCAAAAAAGCTAGAGCGGTCAGCGTCAGATATAGAGCGGTGCCGGGTCGCCGGGTCAACCGATTCAACGAAGGCAATGGACTCGATTCGCTTGCCGATGGTGATGATCGATCGAAGCAGTGAAGCCCTCAAACGGATACCGGCAGCTTCTGCCTTTTGCGCTTGAAGCTCCGCGTGACGCGATTGAAGCCATGCAATCCAGACTGCAACCAAGATCGCGATCACTGAGCCGATCGCCTGCGTCCAGGCGGCGCCGTCGACGTCCTTCAGCGTGATGCCTTTGGGCACCAAAGCAGTCAGCACGAGCAGGCTGCAATACCCAAGCGCAACGGTGCACAACGTGCATATGGCGATCGCCAGCAGCACGGTCTGCAAGCGAAAGTTCATAGCGGGCGGAAGTTTCGAAACCGCTGCTCCAGCGGGAGCTGTCGGTTTCTGAGGCCTTCGCGGTACAGGATGCCGCCGACCCGGATCAGCTCCGCGCGGTCGTCCTCGGTGAGGTGCTCCGCGGCCAGGTTCATCCAGGCGGCGAGCGCGGCAATGGCGTCATCGAGCGACTCAGGGCTGTGCTGCAGGTCGAGCAGCTCGGCGACCGTTTCAAATTCCTGGATCACGGGGGCGACGGGCTTGGTCATACGGTGCTTCTACTTCACGGCCTCAAGAATCTGTCGCTCTAGTTCACCAGTCGAAGTGCAGCTGACAGCGTCCTTGCCCGTTGCCGGGAACGTGGCACTGCGACCGGAGTCAAAGGTGATCGGATGGCTGAACGAAAAGCGCTGGCCGTTGGACAGATTGATCACATCATTGCTCCGCGTCACGACGAAGCGCACCGCTGCGGTGACGCGAGTGCGCTGGGGGTCTAGCGCTTCAAAAATCAAGTTCATGCGGCCCTCCAGCGTCAGCGTCCGGTCGAACTGGAAGTAGCCTTTGAATGGCTCAAAGATTCGGTACTGCTGCTTTGGGCTGGCGCCGGGAAATGTCTGGACGGCGTTGCCGCTCGGTCCACCGCTTTCGATCGTGATTTGGCCACAGTCGAGGAAGGTCTCCGGGCCGCCCGAGTAGCTCACGTTGATCAGACCCGACGACCGGTCCATCGTGTTGATCACGAAGAACCGCTTTGCCAGATTTGGCACCGTTGCATCCCAAACCTCAGCTCTGGGTCTCTCGATCACCTTAGAGAGCAGTTCTGGCCGTGCAGCCGTCTGCGGCTGCACGTAGCGGGTTTGGCCAGCACAGGCCGTGAGCAGCGCGACGGCTGCGAGTGACATTGCATAGCGCATGGCGAACCTCCCTGTTGATGGCGCTTTTCCACTGCGCCTTTCGGACGCCATAGTACTGACGTCAAGCTCTCCTGACCATGCAGGGATCTGCCCCGCAAATGGACGGGTAGGCGCACGGCGTCCGGTCGGTACAGTTCGCGCCATGCTCACGTACCAGGACATGCTGGACATTGGCCAGGCGCCGGATGCGGCCGCGCTGCAAGCGCGGCTTGTGGCCGCCTCGGCCCAGCTAGGGTTCGGCCTGTCGGGCGGCACGCTGATCCGTGGCCGGCTCGGATCGGGCAAGGAAAGCGTGCACGCCCTGGGCAACCCGCCGGACGGCTTCCTGGAAGCATCGCGCTCGCTGGACGTCGGCCTGCGCGATCCGTTGCTGACGTCGATGTTGGCCAGGGAGGGCCGCCACACGTACGACCAGGCGTTCTATGCCGCGGCCGGTGCAGGCGACCTTTGGGACAACCAGGCAGCGTTCGGCTTTCGGCACGGCATGGCGATCAGCATCCACGAGAAGTCGCATCTCGAGATGTTCTCGTTCGGCGTGGACGGGCCCGACGCGCTGCCGTCGACGCCGGCGGCTCGCATGGAGTTGGAAGGCACGCTGCGCCTGATGGCGGTGCACGCATACGAGGCAGCCAAGCGGCTGTGGACGCCGCGCCCGACCGTGGAGCTGGGCGCTGTGACGGAGCAGGAGGTGGAAGCGTTGCGCTGGGCTCAGGACGGCGTGTCGATGTGGCACACGGGCGGGATGCTCGTGCACAGCAGCCCAGGGCTGGCCAGGTCCCAACAGAGCGCGGCACGCAAGCTCGGAGCCCGTACAGGCGCGCAGGCGGTGCTGCGAGCGATTGAAGGTGGGTTGATCGACCCCTGAAACAGGCGGGTGCAGGCTGGGAGAGTTGCCAGGGCGGCAACACCTGGCAGGAATACCTAGGTATGCCACAGTGACTCGCGGCCATTTCCGGCCGTGTTCATGTACCTACGGAGCCCTGCATGCAAGCATTTAAAGAAGCCCTCTACGAAGCCCTCGGCATTCCCTACACCGGCGGCGGCAGGTAAGTCAGCTCGTCACTCGGAGGGTGCCGTCTACCAGGGAGACGTCGATCCACCCTTGGTTGACGGCATGCCAGGCGGCGCCTGTCGTGGATTCCATGCCGCAGCGTTTGCGGACGTTTTCCAGGTAGTGCTCAACGGTGCGGGGGCTGATGTCGAGCCTCTGCGCAGTTTGTTTCGCCGACAGGCCTTCGATGGCGAGGCGCAGGCAGTCCAGCTCGCGGTCGCTGAAGGGGCGGTTCTGCTTGTGAAGCTTGGCCATGCCGACGACGGCGTAGGCGCTGGCCAGCACGGCGTATTGCGTGCCCTGGAGCGGATCGACTCCCGTGGCCAAAGGATCGTTGCGGCCGAAGTAGACGACGCCGAAACCGCGGGCTTCGATGCAGGTCATCGCGACGCCGCTGTAGTAGCCCGGAAGCTCGAGGCCGGGCTCGGCGCCCTGGCCGAAGAGCACGGGCAGCAGGGAAGTGCGCATGCGATCAACCAGGCGGCCGATGCTCCAGTGGCTGAGCGTTTGCAATTGCTCGCGGGCCTCGGGCGGCGCGTTCTGAAAGACCTGGACGACTTCAGCGCGGTGCAGGCCGCGCAGCCGGAGCGCTAGGTAATGGCTGTAGCCAGACCGGCGGCACAGGTGATCCATTCCGCTGTGAAACTGCTCGGGCGAAGCAGGATCGCTCAGCGCTTGGAGGTGCTCGTCGATCATGAAGGGGGGCAGATTTACGGGGGTATTACGTAGGCTTGCGGAGGGCTGGCTGGCTGGTGACACTGCCTACCGTGCAAGGACGATGTTAGGGGGGCGCATTGGTGACAAAGCTCCCGTTTCCCACCAATACGGGGGCATCGGTTTGCGGGGTGGACTTGAGAGCAGTGGAGGAGAGCCGTGCCAAAAGCGGTGGAGTTGTTTTGTGAGCCTGAGGTCTGGGAGGACCTGGCTGAGCATGTGTTGGGTGGAGCCGCGGCGCTTGCGGCGTTTGAAAGCCTGTTGGCCGTGACGGTTGAGGGCGCGGTGTTGCCCGCCAGTTCGGCACGGGTGCTGCTGGCGCCGGCGCTGGATGCGCTGCAACAGGCGGCGGCGTTGGTGCAGAGCCTGCGGGCGCGGGACGTGGCCAGCGACTTGGCCTGAGGTCTGCAATTGGCGGCGGCAGAGGCCCACAGTGGCGGCCAATGCCCAAGAAACCGAAGGATTGGAGTGCCGAGCTCGAGCGCGTGAATTTTGCGTGCGCGGTGTGCCGCCACGCTTGGGATGCGAAGCCTGACCTGGTGGAGCCGGCAGGCGAGGAAGACGACGCGCACCACCCGTGGCGGTACTTCGCAATGTGTGACCGCTGCGGCGCAGAGAACCAGCCGCAGGCGAAGTGGGAGCGGGCGCTGTTGAAAGCGCACCAGGCGGCGACGGGGCCGCGCACGGCGGAGGGGTTGGCCGCGAGCGCGGCGAACCTGGCTGGCCACCCGACGCAGGAGGAGGCGAGGCGGACACGGTTCAACGCGATGAAGCATGGGTTGAATGCGCGGGTGGCGACGTACTTTCCGGCGAAGCCGGACAGCTACGCCTTCTGCGCGCGGTGCGATGTGAACCGGGTGTGGTGCTCAGAGCAGCCGGCGTGCGTGAAGCAAGCGGAGACGTTCATGCTGCACCACGCGGCGTTTGAGCAGCGCAACCCGCGGGCGCTGGCCCGGCTGCATGGCGACCTGCACGCTGCGCTGGTGGCGAGCCTGCAGCTGTGCTTGCAGGAGGTGCTGGGGACAGGCGTTGTCATCAAGTCTCCGAAGCTGGAGCTGCGGCCGAGCCCGGACCCTGCCGACGACGGCGCGCTGGTGAACATGGCGGTGAGCTATGTGGACGACATGGGCCAGGTGCGCTACGTGTACGACTACTCGGCAAACCCGGCGTTCAAACCGATTGCCGACCTGGTGACGCGGCTGGGCCTGAGCCTGAGCGACCTGGGCATGACGATCAAGGCTCAAGAAGACGACGAGGCGCAGCTGCGCGGCCGCCTGGCCGACACGCAGAAGCCGCCGGAAGTGATGGCGGCGTTTGCGGACCGGATGCTGCTGGCGATGGGCAAGCTGCCGGCGCTGTTGGATGCGGCGCGGCAGGTGGCGGCGCAGGACCCGGTGCTGCTGGAGCACCAGGCGCAGACCGGCGGCCAGGCCGGCGAAGCCTGAGCCATGCGACAGAGCGCTGCGCAGCGTGTCGAGCATGCCTCGGTGGCGGAGCGCGAGATCATGAAGTTCGCAGCCGTCGACGAGCGGACGGGGCTGCGGCCGCATGCGCTGTGGCACAAGCACGTGCACAACGTCGAGCTGGACCCGGTGCAGTGCCTGAAGATGATTGAGATGGACACCCACCGGAACACGGTGGACTTCAGCAGCCGGCGCACGGGCAAGACGGCGGTGAAGGAGATGTACAACCTGGAGCGCCTGGCCACCGAGGCGTATCAGGAGTGCGGCATCGTGGCGCCGCGGATGCAGCAGAGCCAGAACAACCTGGACTACATGCTGGAGGCGATCAGGCGCAGCCCGATGCTGAGCGCCTACGTGGCCTTCAAGCAAGGGCGGCCGCAGCTGAAGGACACGGGCTTCGAGTTCGCGAACCACAGCAAGGGCTCGGCCTACGGGATCATGAGCCAGATCGACGGCGACGCGATCACGATCGCGAGCCTCGAGGAGACGGACGACATGCCGCAGGACCGGCTGTTGAGCCGCTTCCTGCCAATGCTGGGCGCGGCGCGCCGGCTGGGGGTGGACGCCGGCGTGGCGAAGTTCAAGCCGGAGGTGCGGATCTCGGGCGTGTTCAAGGGCGCGGGGGTGCTGGAGGCGCTGTTGAAGTCTGGCGAGTACCACACGCTCACCATCGTGGACGTGCACCTGGGTGTGGCGCTGGGCGCCGTGGACGCGGGGTGGGCCGAGAGCATGCGGGTGCAGCTGCCGGCCGATGAGTACATACGGCAGTTCCTGTGCCGGAACATCCAGGCGCGGAACTGGATCTGGGAGGAGCACATCCGGCGGGCGCTGGCTGTCGGCCTCGAGGCGGGGCTGGAGCGGGCTGGGCCGCTGCCGGGCGAGCGCTATAGGAAGCGTGGGCTGCTGAGCATTGGGTACGACCACACGGGGCACGGGGAGCGGCCGGAGGCGTCGAAGAGCACGCTGGTGGTGTGCGAGCAGATCGGCAACTTCGTGACGTTCCCTTTCGTGAAGAGCTGGCCGGCCGGCACGAGCGACGAGGCGATCAAGCGGGACCTGAAGGCGCTGTGGGCGTATTTCATGCCGGACTACGCGATAGGCGATGCGTACGGCGTGGGCATGCTGACGGGGCTGAACGATGACCTGTTCCGCGAGGGGCTGACGCCGATCAACCGGGAGACGGTGGCGGATGGGCAGAGCACGGCGGCGGCCTGGGCCGAGTGGGCGTTTGCGCCGATGCGGTTTGAGGGGATGACGAAGCACGTGATGGCGAGCGCCGTGCGCGAGATTTTTCACCACGGGCGCGCGGCGATCCCGTATGTGGACACGGGCTTTGACAAGGAAGACCCGGACTGGCTGGCTCTGGTGCGGCAGCTGGGGAACATCAAGGCGCTGCCGACGAAGGCGAGCTACACGAGCTTCAAGATGGCCGACACGAAGCTGGGCGACGACTTGTTCGACGCGCTGTGCGCCGGCGTGTACGCGCTGATGACACGCGGCCTGGCTGATGCGCCGGCTGTGATCCAAACCCGAAAGATGGACCGTGCGGCGCTGTTGGGCGGGAGCCCGCTGGCGCTGCACTGAAGGAGCGAGTGATGAAGATCCAAACGACCGAGAAGCTGGTGCTGGGCGATGGCTGGGCGAAGGCGCGCGCGGCGCAGCCGCCCGCGGTGACGGGCATGCCGATGGAGCGCGGTGCACGGGTGCCGGCCGACGAGGCGATGCGGCGGATGTACCGGCAGTTCGCGGTTAGCACGGAGGTGCGGGAGAAGATCCTGACGCTGCGGCAGATGGAGGTGAGCGACGGCCGGGTGAAGATGATTCACAGCCGGATCTGCCGCGACACGATCAGGGGCGGGCTGGTGATGCAGTTTCGAGAGAAGGCGAGCAGCGAGACGCTGCGGCGCGAGTGGCTGGACTTTGCGCAGCGGCTGCAGCTGACGAACGCGCAGAAGATCCGCAGCGATGCGCGAGGCCTGGTGTGCGAGGGAAACCTGCCGCTGCAGTTGGTGCTGAGCGTGGACGGCCGACAGGTGGACGCGGCGGTGCGGATGCCGGCGGAGACGATCGTGCCGATCGTGAATGACGGAGGGCGCTTCAGCGACGCCGCGGCGGCCTATGAGCAGCGCAACGTGGTGACAGGGCAGGTGATAGCCACGTTTGCGGCGTGGCAGCTGCCTATGGCGCGCTACGACCCGCTGAACTTCGACGACCTGGGCGAGATGGGGCGACCACTGCTTGATGCGGTGTGCACGAAGTGGCGCATGCTGATGATGACGGAGGAGGACCTGGTGATCCGCCGGCGGACGAGGGCGCCGCTGCGCCTTTCGCATGTGCTGGAGGGAGCAGACCAGATCGCGCTTGAAACGTACCGACGCGAGGTGGAAGGCGAGAAGGGCGAGATCAACACCGACTTCTATTCGACGAAGCGCGGAGG
Organism: Roseateles sp. AC306; assembly: GCF_979253795.1. Taxonomy (NCBI): domain Bacteria; kingdom Pseudomonadati; phylum Pseudomonadota; class Betaproteobacteria; order Burkholderiales; family Sphaerotilaceae; genus Roseateles; species Roseateles sp. AC306. Next base: position 79,758 of record NZ_CEEDEB010000002.1, on the reverse strand, counting down.
GGTGACTGCCCTGCAGGGTGACGCGAACCTGGACCACATCGCCGATGTCGTGCACCTGCTGGACAGCTTCTTCGCAGGCACGCCGGTGAACAAGGCGCTGGCGGGCTACGTGGACGGTGTCTCTCGCGACGTGCTGGAGGACCTGAAGCGGGATTACTTCGACGAGATCGACCACGTGCAGGACACGCTGGCGCATGAGTACGAGGCGGCGTTCCGGATTCACCTGCTGTTTCGAGGCATCGTGGCCGGGCCGGAGGAGTTCTCGGCGCGGATGGCGGAGCGGCGGACGGAGACGCCCAACCAGGTGGCCGACCTGGCGCTGAAGATGCTGGCCCTGGGCCTGCCGCCGCCGATGGTGTGGGAGGAGATGGGCTATGACCCCAAGACCGTGGCGGATGCCGTCGACGCTTGGGCGAAGGACCATGACCCGTACCCCCCGGCCCCCGGCCAAGAGGGGCAGAGCGGCAAGCCAGCGGTCAAGGTGACACCGGGGAATGCGCGCAAGGGTGAGAGCGCGACGAGCGTGCCGGTGCCTGGGAGCAACGGCGGGAAGGGGCGCGGCTGATGGCCGAGCTGACGCGCACGGCCATCGCCTCGGCGATCGTGCGGGCGAGCCGCCAGGCGCATGCCGCGATGGAGCGGCTGGACGCGCAGCTCGTGGAGCGGCTGACGGAGAGTTACCAGGCAGCGGCGGAGAACGTGCGCGCCGCGATCGCGGCGGCCGCGGCGGCGTCAGGCTCGGGCAGCTCAGTGCGGCTCGAGCAGATGCGCGGGTTGCTGGCCAGGGTGGAGGGCGTGCTGGACGGCCTGGCCAGCGCTCAGAGCGATGCGATCGGCCAGGCGATACGGCAGGCGGCCGAGCTGGGTGTGCAGCCGCTGACGGAGCTGCAACTGGGCGCGGGCGGGACGCCAGCAGCGCCTGGGGCTGGCGTGCTGGCGGCTGGCGATGCGATGCGCCAAGTGGACGCGGCGGTGGTGTTCGTCGAGCACTTTCGGGCGGCGGATGGGTTGAGCCTCAGTGACCGGCTTTGGCGGGTGGACCGAGGTGCGCGGCAGGCGGTGACGGGCGTGATTCAGCAGGCTGTGGTGCAGGGCTGGAGCGCGGACAAGGCGGCGCAGGAGCTGATCATGCGCGGCCAGCCGGTGCCGGCGCAGACCGAGGCGGCCAGGCGCGCCGGCGACACGACGCGGGTCATGCGGGCGGCCGATGTGCTGCACGACGGCGCCGGCGGCGATGGGGGCGACCAGGCCACGGCGTTGGCCAACGTGCTGCGCGTGATGCGTACTGAGGTGAACCGGGCGCATGGCGAGGCGTACATGGGCGGGGCGGCCGAGGCGCCTGGGGTGGTGGGCTTTCAGTTCCTGCTGAGCCCCCGGCACCCCCGGGCCGATGTGTGCGACCTGCTGGCCAAGCAGAACCTGCACGGGCTGGGCGCGGGCGTGTACCCGGACCGGAAGCGCTGCCCGTGGCCAGCGCACCCGAACACGCTCAGCTTCGTTGTGGCGCGGTTTGCGCACCAGGTGACGGACGAGGACCGGGCAGGGCGGGAGACGACTCTGGAGGCGCTGGACCGGCTGGGGCCGGAGATCCGCGCCGGGGTGCTGGGGCCGACGAAGGCCGAGTACTTTGACCAGGGTGTGCTGCGGACCGGGATGGTTCGGGCGACCGTGGGGGCCGTGCGCGCGCGGCTAGGGCGCGCCGCCTGATCGGCCCGCAATTTCGTCCGCACGGCGCTGGCAGCCGCTGAACCAGTTTTTGAAGCAGATGCGCTCGTGTGCACGGACCGCTCTGATCGTGGCTAGGTAGTTGACCGGCAGGGTCCCGGCCAGGGTCATCTCGGCGAAGGCGGCTTCTATGCGGCGCACTTGTTCGTGGGCAGAGATCCAGATCTCGTACTGGGAGTAGTGCAGCTGCAATGCGGCCACCTCAGCGCGTGAAAACGGTCGGAGGTCAGACCTGAGCAAGGCGCGGTCCCGTGCGCTCGCATGGACTCGGCGCGCCGGCGTGCTCTGTCAGACATTCCCCCCGTACCCCCAACCGAAAAAGCCGGGGCAGAGGCGGAGCTGGGACAAAGGGAGCGGCGCCAGCGTTCAAATTTCCTGTGGGAAGGGAGGGAGGCGCGCAAATAGCCGTGGATCAGTGGATGAAATAGCTTGGCTCAATGAGAGCCTCTATGAGAGGTTACGAGTTGCCTCATTTTTAGTCCACGGGTCGAGCTGCTTTTTCCACGGGTCAGTATGTTTTGTCCACTACTGCCAGTTTGCGATCGCCGCCGCTTGGTATCTCTATCTCTTTGATTTATATAGAAGAAGAGAAAAAATACGGGGGTGAGCGAGGAAATCTATATCCACGGGTCGGCCACGGGTCGGAAATATGTAACCACGGGTTGGACCCCCTTCCACGGGTCAATCCGTGGATTAGGAATCGGCCGCAAACCCGCATGGATACTGGGTTTGCATGGTTTTAAAATGGGCCTTCCACGCATCCACGGGAATTTCTCCCTGTGCCCCCCTGGAGAAGGCCAATATGCAGGGTCATCCGTCCGATTCCGAGGCGATCGAAGGTTTCATGGCCTACCTGCAAGGTACCCGCGGCCGGCGGCCGCGCACGCTGGAGGCGTATGGCGCGTGCCTGGCGCGGCTACAGGAGTTCATGCAGGGCAGGGCGCTGCTGACGGCTCAAGCCATGGAGCTGGAGGCGTTCTGCGGCATCTGGCTGCACAAGCGGGGCGTGGTGGCCAGGTCGCGCAAGCCGTACATCTCGGCGGTGCGTGGCTTCTTTGCGTGGGCGACCGAGCGTGGGCGTATCGCCGTCGACGTCGCCGGCGGGCTGCTTCACCCGAAGACAGGGAAGCCGATCCCTGAGGCGATGAGCCTGGCCAACGCGGAGAAGCTGATGTGGGCGCCGGACCTGGCGACGTTCCTCGGGCTGCGGGACGCGGCCATGCTGTCGCTGTTGATCGGCTGTGGGCTGCGCGTGTCCGGCCTGGTCAACCTGGACGTGGAGAGCCTGCGCAACGACCAGCTGGAGGGCAAGCCGCGGTTGTCGCTGCGCGTTGTGGAGAAGGGCGAGAAGGAGCGGCTGCTGCCGGTGCCACGCGAGGCTGAAATGCTGCTGCGGACGTATCTGGACCACGAGGACCTGGCCGGGTACGACAGGCTGCTGCCGAGCGGCCGGCGAGTGCTGTTCGTGAACGCCCGCAACACGCGGGTGCCGGCGCATGAGTACCGTGGCGATGCAGTGCGGCTGACGCGCAAGTCGGTGTGGGGCCTGATCCAGCGGTATGGCGAGGCTGTGGGCATCCCTGAGGCTGAGAGGCACCCTCACGCGCTGCGGCACCTGTTCGGCGCTGAGCTGGGCGAGGACGACGTGAACTTGATCATGCGTGGCGAGCTGCTGGGCCACAGCGACCCGAAGACGACGGCGATGTACGACGGGCTGGCCATGCGACGCAAGACGCGGGTGATGGATGCGACGTCGCCGCTGACCAAGATCAAGACGCCGGTCACCGAGATCCTGCGCCGCCTGGGCTGAGCGGCGGGTCAAGGCGAGGGCGTCTCGTCCATGCATGCGGACACAACTGAGAGAGGGTCACCATGCAGCGAAGGGCATATGGCAGGAAACATCGATGGTGTGAGTCGATTGCGCGCACCGTCCAAATCTGTAACAGGAACGGGCTAAGTCATGGATGAGGACACAAACGAGCATGTCTGCGCCACTGCGTGCTTTGACAAAAGGCGCGGTGGCGCGTGGCTCATCTCACTGTGGGAGGGGGTACGCAATGACGCCTGAAACACGCGGCGATGAGGCAGCAGCGTGCACGTTGGACCTGTGGCCCGACGGCCAGGCCGCGCCGGTGCCCGCGCCCGCCCAGGGGGTGGGGGGTCGGCAGGCGTCCCGGCGCCCCGGCAGGGGGGGAGGTGGGTACCTGAACGGATGCAACGGTGCAGAACTTCCGCGCCTCTGGCCGGTGCCGCCGCTCGCGGATGGCTCGCGAGATCTGCGCATGCTCGAGCTCGAGGAGATCGGGCTCTCCGCGATGTGGCTCGGCGTCGCGACGTTTCTCGGCTACGACCGGTTCATGACACTGTGGCGCCACCTGTCGGCCGATGCTCGCGTGCTCACCGAGGACAACCAGATCGTGATCCAGCTGCGCGACTTCGCCTGGTACGAGCGCATGCAGCGGGATCTGTTCATCCGTCGCATGGCTGCTTCTGGCTTCAAGACGGCCGAGATCCACCTGCAGCTGCGCTCGCAATTTGGCGACCACCACACGACGCGCAAGATGGTCAACCAAGTCGCGTCGACGCGCTGGGAAGGCAATCGCATGGTGGCCAAACACGCCCACCGCCTGAGCCTGTACATGCAGCAGCGCATGCGCGACGCCGCCTTGCAGGCATGCAGCCAGGATCTCTTCCCGCGCGATCTCGAGCGCGCGATCGTGGCCGAGGCCGCGCGCTCGCCGATGCCGATGCGCGGGCCGGCGCGTGAGCGGGCCGACATGGCCGAGATGATCGATATCGGCCTGCAAGCAGCCTGGCTGGACGTCGTGCGCCTGGTGGGCTACGACGCCTTCGTGGCGCTGTGGCGCGCATGGTCGGGCGATCGCTCGCTGCGCAAGGCCTCGGGCTTGATCGAGCTGCGCCTGCGCTCTGTGCGGGCCTTCGATCGCTACCAGCGCAATCGGTACATCGAGACGCTGGTGCACTCTGGCCTAAAGCCGCGCGAGATCTACACCATGATTCGACGCGACCTTGGTGAGGAACTGAGCCAACGTCAGCTATTGCGTCTGGTCAAGGCAGCTAAGGTGCCTGCATGAAGCTGGCCGTCATCTACGTGCGGGTGAGTACCGACCGCCAGGCCGATGAAGGGCTGTCGATCGAAAGTCAGATTGAGTCCTGCAGGCGCAAGGCCGAGGGCATGGGCGGTACCGTCGTCACGATCTTTCGGGATGAGGGCATTTCCGGGACGACCGATGCGCGGCCGGGCTTTCGCTCGGCGATCAGCCGGTGTTCGCTGGGGGACATCGACTACTTCGTCTGCTGGAGCAGCAGCAGGTTCGCTCGAGATCAGCACGACGCCATCGCCTATAAGCGAGAGCTGGTGAGCTATCGCACGCAGCTCGTATACGCGCAGTCGGAGATCAACCTGAACTCGCACGAGGGCTGGATGCTGGACAGCTTCCAGCAGGTCATCGATGAGTCTTACTCACGCCAGATCGCTGCGGACACCAAGCGCAGCATGATGAAGGCCGCCGGCGAAGGCTTCTTCATGGGTGGCCGCGTGCCATTTGGCTACAGCACGGCCACCGTGCCCGGTAGCAAGCGCCACCGCCTCGTGCCGAACGAAGCGGAGGCTGCCGTTGTACGTCAGATCTTCGACCTAGCCGGGCAAGGCCACGGCACGCTGCTGATCGCTTCCAAGCTCAACGCCGACGGCCTGCTGCTTCGTGGCAAGCGCTGGTCGAAGGGCACGCTTCTTTACCTGCTGAAAAACGAGGTCTACATGGGCCAGGTCATCTTCAACCGATTCAACAGCAAGACACGCAGCCCCAGACCCGTCGAGGAGTGGTCGCGCGCACAGGGCCATCAAGCCCTTGTTGGTGCCGACATCTTCGAATTGGCCCAGAAAGGGCTGGAGGAGCGTGCGCCAACGCAGGACCGTGGTGCTGCCGTCAGCAGCCACGTTTTCACTGGCCTGCTGCGATGCGGCCTTTGCAGCAGTTCCCTGCAGATCTGCACAGGCACAGGCCGCGGGAACATCGTCTACTCGTACTACGCTTGCAGGAACGACCTGCAAGGCCGGAGCTGCTCGTTCAAGCGGTTCCGCGCTGACACGTTCGACACTTTGATGGTCGACGAACTGATGGACAAGCTGCTGTCGCCTGACGCCATCCAGCGCATGCTGGACCAGCTCGACGAAGCGGCGACGCGCTGGGTAAAAGATCGGGCTCAGCGGCGCACCGCACTCGTGCTTGAACTTCGCGCCGTGGAAGGCAGGCGAGCGAAGCTTTATGACGTGTTGGAGTTGGCGGGTGTCGACGCGCCTGGCGTGGCCGAAATGGGGCCACGGCTGCGGGCGCTCAATGACCAGGTGTCGAAGCTCGAGGCGAGCCTGCAAAGCCTGGAGAACGAAGCCGAACCTCAACTGGGCCGGCTAGACATCACACCGGTCGAGGCGGCGGAAGTCTTCAGAAAAACAATTCGGGGGTCCGAAGACCCCCGATCAATACGAGCTTTTATGGCCAGCATCGCTGACCAGATCACCGTCCACCCCGAAGAGGTGGAGGTGAGCTACAAGCCCGAGTGCCTCATCCAGATGGACGGGAACTCGGTTCATAGCAAGCACAGATGGCTCCCCGACCTGGGCTCGAACCAGGGACCTACGGATTAACAGTCCGGCGCTCTACCGACTGAGCTATCGAGGAATTGTCTTTGACGACTGCCTGCCGTTCGGTTGCAGCAGGCTCTTGTTGTTGTGCTCGGCACTTGCGTGCCGACTCTGAAAATTAGCGCTTGCGCGCCAATCTCTGAATTTCTGGCTCCCCGACCTGGGCTCGAACCAGGGACCTACGGATTAACAGTCCGGCGCTCTACCGACTGAGCTATCGAGGAACAGAGCCCGTGACTATAGCAGTCTTTTTCAGGGTCTCAGAGCCGGACCTCCAGGCTCGCGCGCAAGGTGCGGGAGCTGAGCGGGTAGAGGTAGCTGTGGTCGAACTGGAACGGGGACTCGCGCCAGGCGCGGCGGTTGGTCAGGTTGTCCACGGCGGCGCGCCAGATCCAGGTCTGGTTGCCCTGCAGCTGTGTGTAGCGCAGCCCGGCGTCGACCACCGTCCACGCGGGCACGGCAACGCTGTTGTCGGGCGTTGCGAAACGGCGGGCTTCGAAGCGCAGCCCCAGTTGGGCCTGCAGGCCGGGCAGCAGGTCCTGGCGTACGTGGGCCTTGAGGGTCGTCTCGGGCACGTTGTCTGGCCGGTTGCCGTTGAGGCTCGCGTCGGCGCTGCCTTCGCGGCGTGCGTGCATGCGCATGACGCTGCCGAACAGGCCGCCACCGCTCCACTTCAGGTCGGCGCTCGCTTCGACGCCGCGATGGCGAGCGTAGCCGTCGGCCCGGCGTTCGCAGCTGTCGTTGGCGCTGCACTCCGTGAACCCGGTTAGCACGACATCTCGCCACGCCGGGCGGCGGATATCGAAGAGGGTCAGCGAGCCTTCGACACGCTGGCTGCCGGTCTTCAGGCCGATCTCTGTCTGGCGGCTCTTCAGCGCGGGCAGGGCCTGGCCGCGGTTCTTGTAGCGCGCACGGTTGGGAGCGACTTCGCTTTCGATGCCCTGGCCCCAGCTGGCGTAAACCAGCCAGTCGCTGGCGATGGCGTGGCTGAGCGCGACCCACGGCGTGGTGACGCTTTGCGAGTAGTCGGTGGGCCGCGAGCCGTCGGTGCGCACGCTTTCGCGGTGCAGGCGGGTGTGGCGCAGACCGAGCCAGGCGCTGGTGTCGGCGCTCAGCGCCACTCGGTCGCGCAGGTAGAGCTCGTTGCTGCGCTCATCGCGGTTGGTGTTCTCGTCGGTGAGATCAGGCTGTGGCGCGGTGACCGTGCTGCCATCGACATTGCCGATGCCGGCCCAGTTGTAGGCCTGGCGCTGGAAGCGGCTCTTGAACTGGCTCGTCAGCCCGCCGACGGTGACGTCATGGCGCTGGCCGGCCAGTTGCACCGGGCCGCTGGCGGAGACGTCAAGCGCCGTCGTGTCGCGGTGTTCGTTCTCGCTGCGGAAGTCGTAAAGGTCATAAGTGCCGTCGGCACAGAAGCGCGAGTAGTCGTCGACGGCGGAACAACCGAATGCATAGGCCAGGCGGTCGTCGCTGCGCAGACGCTGGATGCCCAGGGCTGCCTGCACGCGCCAATCGCCGCTCAGCTTGTGCTGCACACGCAGCGACGCATGCGTGTTGTCGAAGACGACAGGCAGGCTCCAGGGCTGATTGTTCAGGCTGAGCTTGGGGTCGACGCTGTTGGCGTCGGGCAGGCGGTTGCCGAGCAGGCTGAAGCCTTGCTGGCTGGGCTGGCTCTGGCGGTTGAGCTCGATCTCGGCCTCGACGAGGGTGTCGGGGCTGAGGCGCCAGTCGGTGGCCAGCGCAGCCGTGTGGGACCGGCCCTTGCTGTTTCGCAGTTGCGGGTCGAGGTGGGCCGCTGCGAGGTTGACGCGGACACCGAACTCGCGGTTGGGGCCGAAGCGTTGCGAGTGGTCCAGGCTGGCCTGCACCGAGCCGCCCTGGATGGCTTCCAGCATCAGCGCTGTGGCATCGTCGGCCAGCGGGCGCTTGACGACAAAATTGACGATGCCGGCCGGCGAGCTGGTGCCCGCTTGCATGCCGGAGCTGCCCTTCAGCACCTCGATGCCGGACTTGTTGACCAGCGACAGCGCGGTCTCGCCACTGATGGGCAGGCCGTCGCGGCGCAGGTTGAAGCGGTTGTCGAGGGCGAAGCCGCGAATCTTGAGCTGTGACCAATAGCCGACGGCGTTGTAAGCGTCGGAGACGGAAGCGTCGAGCTTGGTGATGCCCGAGAGCTGCGTGATGCCGAGGTCGTCCAGCCGCTCGGCGGAGAGGCTCAGCGCCTGCATCGGCAGCTTGGCCGGCGGGTCGTTGAAGCCAGACAGGCTGGGCACGGCCTCGGTGGCCTTGCCGGTCACGCGGACCTGGGGCAGGGATTGGGCAGAAGCGATGCCGGCGGCCAGCAAGGCGGCGGCGGAGGCGGTGAGGGAAAGAGTGGGTCGTGCCATCGGAATGCAAAGCGATGGCAGGTCGGCAAACGACGGAGCCCAGGGTCGAGAGACGAAGATTCGGCCTGAGCTATCAGCGTGCTTCCCTGCGCGAGGATTACCTCGAATCCCCTTTCGGGGACTCGGAAGCGCATTGCTGCGCGTCCAGTCAGGTTCAAAGGGACTGTCTCAGTCGATGACACAAGGCCATCAACACCCCTAGCGAAGACGCGCTGCACGGAGCGGCGCGTCGGGCTGGATTCTACGGGCCGTTCAGGCGGTGCCCTGGCGTGCGGCCAGGTCGGCCCGCAGCCCGTCTTCCTGCGCGCGCAGCTCGTCGGTGTAGCTGCTGCCGAAGTCCTCGGCTTCGTAGAACGGTCGGATCTCGATCTCGCTGTCGCCCCGCATCGGGTTGGGGCAGCGCTTGACCCACTCGATGGCTTCTTCGAGGGACGCCACCTTCCATATCCAGAAACCGGCGATCTGGTCGTGGGGTGCGCCGAAGGGGCCGTCGATGACGGCACGGTTCGGGCCCGAGAAGCGAACGCGCTTGCCGGCAGCAGTGGGCTTCAGGCCGTCGCCCATTTCCAGGATGCCAGCCTTGACCAGCTCTTCGTTGAACGCACCCATCGCGGTGAATTCCTCGGTGGTGGGCAGGCGGCCCGCTTCGGAATCGGCAGTGGCTTTCACGATCACCATGACACGCATCTCGGTCTCCTTGCATTGCGGTGGTCAGGAACGACGAGCCAGCATGCCCCGTTTCGACCAGCGCGGATGTAGGAAAGCCGCCCATAGGCGGCTTCGCATGCGAACGCGGGGCGGCTCAGTCGAACACCGGCGACTCCACGCCCAGCACCTTGTGCAGCCTGGGGCTGGTCGTCGTGTACTGGAGGTGCACGCGCTTGTCTGGAAAGACATACGGCGCCGCCCCGAAGGCGGCGAGCGCCGTCTCATGAAAGCCGCTCAGGATCAGCTTCTTCTTGCCTGGGTAGCTGTTCACGTCGCCTACCGCAAAGATGCCCGGCACGCTGGTCTCGAACTTCTCGGTGTCGACGACGATCTGCTTTCGTTCCAGCGCCAGGCCCCATTCGGCAATGGGCCCGAGCTTGGGGCTGAGGCCGAAAAAGGTCAGCACCTGGTCGCAGGGCACGACGCGCGTGATGCCGTCGTTGCCGGTGATTTTGACGCCGGTGAGCTGGCCGTTTTGTTCGGCGATGCCGGTGGCCTGGCCGACGATGAACTGCATCTCCTGGGCGTCGCACAGGGCCCTCATCTTCGCGACGCTGGCAGGGGCGGCGGCGAAGCCGTCGCGGCGGTGCACGAGGATGACGCTCGCCGCCTTGTGCGGGTTGCCATCGGCGTTGCCGGCGCAGAAGTTCAGCGCCCAGTCCAGCGCCGAGTCGCCGCCGCCCATGATGAGCAGGTGCTTGCCGGCGAAGTCCACCGGGCTCTTGACGCGGTAGTGGACCTGGCTGCCCTCGTAGGGCTCGACGCCCTCGACCTTCAGCGTGCGCGGCTGAAAGCTGCCGACGCCGCCGGCGATGAAGACGGTCTTGGTGGCGAACTGCGTGCCCTTGCTGGTCTCGACAATGAAGCCGCCTTCATCGCGCTGCTGCACAACCGTGACTTCCTGGCCCAGGTGAAAGGTCGCGCCGAAGGGCGCGATCTGCCTGAGCAGGTTGTCCGTCAGCTCCTTGCCGGTGCACACCGGCACGGCCGGGATGTCGTAGATGGGCTTGTCGGGATACAGCTCGATGCACTGGCCACCAGGGTAGGCCAGGCTGTCGATGATGTGGGCCTTGATCTCCAGCAGGCCCAGCTCGAAGACCTGGAACAGCCCGACCGGGCCCGCGCCGACGATGACAGCGTCGGTCGTGATGGCATCGGGTCGGATCTGTACTGCCTGCATGGCGAAAAACGAAGGTTCAGCGGATCAGCTCAGGCAGCTTGCCCGTCTTGTCTTTCCAATCGTCGGCATCGGGCAGCGGCGGCTTGCGCTTGGTGATGCTGGGCCAGCCCTTGGCCAGGTCGGCATTGATCTTGATCATGTGGATCTGATCGCCGGGCACGTCCTCTTCAGGCAGGATGGCGTTGACCGGGCACTCGGGGATGCAGACAGCGCAGTCGATGCATTCATCCGGGTCGATGGTCAGGAAGTTCGGGCCTTCGCGGAAGCAGTCGACCGGGCAGACGTCAACGCAGTCGGTGTATTTGCAGCGGATGCAGGCTTCGGTGACGACGTGGGTCATGAGCGGCTCTGGGAAGTAAGGGGCGCCTTTTCAGGCGAAACGACGATTTTAGAGGCGGGAGGCTGGTCGGCCTGGGTCTGCACCGGCGCGGCGCCTGTGCCGACCGTCACGACCGTGGGGCTGTTGCCGTGCAGCGGTGCGGCATGGGCGAGGTCGCCGATGCTGTGCTCGCTGGTGATGGCGTCCGCGCAGCCTGCGCGCGAAACGACCAGTGCTGGCGTGTCGGCCGGCCAGCCGGCGGCGACGAGCTTGGTGCCCAGCGTGGCCAACTGGCGGCCGGCCATGTAGAAGACTTCGGTGTCGGCGCTGAGCGCGGCGCGCAGTTCGCCGGTCTCGGTCATCGCCGTGGTCAGCGACACATTGCGGCCGCGGCCGCGGCGGGTCAGCGGGCGCCGCGTGTGCGCGGCGGCGGCCAGCGCGGCGGTGACGCCGGGGATGACCTCGCTGGCGATGCCGACCTCTGCCAGCGCCGCCAGTTCTTCTTCCAGGCGGCCGAAGATGCTCGCGTCGCCACCCTTGAGCCGCACGACCACGGCGTGCTCGTGTGCGGCCTTCAGCAGCAGCGCGTTGATCTCGTCCTGCTTGGCCGAATGCTCATAGCCGCGCTTGCCGACGAGCAGCCACTGCGCCTGCGGCGCGAGGTCGCGCAGCGCCGGGTCCGCGAGGGCATCGGCCAGCACGATGTCGGCCGTGCCCAGAGCCCGCGCACCGCGCACGGTGATCAGGTCGGCGGCGCCAGGGCCCGCGCTGACGAAGATCACCCGTCCGGCCATTACCAGGCCTCTTCCGCCGGAGCGGCTTGCACATCCACCAGCAGCGCGCCGCTGGTGCGGTGGCTGGCGGGGTCGACGACGATCAGCGCGCCGCCGACGCGGTTGTCCGCGAAGGGCTCGACGGGCAGTTCGTGCTGCACTTCCATCTGCACGCGGCCGATGGTGTTGACGGGTAGCTCGTGCGCGTCCTGCGGCGTCAGCGTGTTGATGTCCAGCACCGAGTCGATGGCCGAGATGCGCGCCTGCACCCAGCGGTTGCCGTGGCGCACCCAGTACTTGCGGCCGGGCTTGGCGGCTTCGGTGTCCAGCCAGGCGAGCGTGGCGGAGAAGGTCTTGGTGACCGCAGCGCTGCCGGGCGTGACGATCCAGTCACCACGGCTGACGTCGAGCTGGCGGTCCAGCACAAGGCCGGCCGAGTCGCCGGCTTCGGCGCTGGGCACGGTCTCGCCGGCTAGGCGCACTTCGGCGACGACGGCGGTCTGCTTCGACGGCAGCACCTCGATGGTGTCCCCGGCCTTCACTGCACCGTGGGCGATGCGGCCCCAGAGCACGCGCGGCTGGAAGCCGGTGCCGGCGGACTGATAGGCGTCCTTCTGCACATATTGCACAGGCAGGCTCAGCGGCGCGTCGGCGCGCTCGCTCAGCGTGGGCAGGCGCTCCAGCACTTGCAGCAGGCTCTCGCCGTTCCACCACGGCGCGTCCAGCGGCTGGGTGACGTTGTCGCCACGCAGCGCGCTGACGGGCACGGTGGCGGCCACGTTCAGGCCGGCGGCGGCGGCGAACTTCTCCAGCGCCGTCTTGACCTTCTCGAAGCCGGCGCCGGCGTCATCCAGCGCATCGATCTTGTTGATGGCGAAGACGATGCTGGGCACGCGCAGCAACTGGGCCAGCAACGAGTGGCGGCGCGTCTGCGGCAGCAGCGTGACTTCGGCTTCGGTCAGGTCCAGCTTGGTGATGTCCACCAGCACGACGGCGGCATCGCTGCCGGCGGCGGCCGTGACCATGTTGCGCGTGTACTGTTCATGGCCGGGGGCGTCGGCAATGATGAACTTGCGTGTCTTGGTGGCGAAGTAGCGGTAGGCCACGTCGATGGTGATGCCTTGCTCGCGCTCGGCTTCCAGGCCGTCGGTCAGCAGGCTCAGGTCGATGGGCCGGCCGGCGGCGCGGCGTTCCAGCGTGTCGAGCTGGTCGGCCAGAATGGCCTGGCCGTCGAACAGCAGGCGGCCGATCAGCGTGCTCTTGCCGTCGTCAACGGAACCGGCCGTCAGGAATCGCAGCGCCTTCATCAGAAATACCCTTCCTTCTTGCGCTTCTCCATCGAAGCTTCACTGGTGCGGTCGTCCATGCGCGTGGCGCCGCGCTCACTCACGGTCACGGTCAGCGTTTCGGCCACGACCTCGCTCGCGTTGGCGGCGGGGCTCTCGACCGGGCAGGTGCAGGTCATGTCGCCGACGGTGCGGAAGCGCACCAAGGCTGTCTCGACAGTCTCGCCTTCTTCCGGCGGCGTCACGTCGGTCAGCGGCACCAGCAGGCCCTTGCGGCGGATGACCTGGCGTTCATGCGCGAAGTACATCTGCGGCAGCGGGATGTTCTCGCGGGCGAGGTAGAGCCAGACGTCCAACTCGGTCCAGTTGCTGATGGGGAAGCAGCGGAAATGCTCGCCCGGGCGGATGCGCGTGTTGAACAGCGTCCACAGCTCGGGGCGCTGCTCCTTGGGCTGCCATTGGCCGAAGCTGTCGCGGTGGCTGAAAATGCGCTCTTTGGCGCGGGCCTTCTCCTCGTCGCGGCGGGCGCCGCCGATCAGGCAGTCGAACTTGTGCTCCTCGATGGTCTCCAGCAGCGTCACCGTCTGGTGGCCGTTGCGGCTTTCCAGCGGGTGGCTGAGGCGGATGGTGCCCTTGGCCATCGAGTCTTCGAGGTGGCCGACGATCAGGCGCTCGCCCATGTCCGCCACGCGCTGGTCACGGAAGGTGATGACCTCGGGGAAGTTGTGCCCCGTGTCGATGTGCACCAGAGGGAACGGCAGCGAGCCCGAGTAGCCACTCGGATGCGCCGCGTTCTTCATCTTGAAGGCCTTCTCGGCCAGGCGCAGCACGACGCAGCTGTCCTTGCCGCCGGAGAACAGCAGGGCGGGGCGCTCGAAGCTGGCGGCCACCTCGCGCAGGATGAAGATGGCTTCCTCTTCCAGCGCATCGAGGTGCGCGTGGTCGACGTCAGCAATGAGTTGTTCGGGTTTCACAGCAGCATTCATGATTTGGCGTGCAGTCCGCATTCCTTGGTCGAGTCTTCCCACCACCAGCGGCCGGCGCGGAAGTCCTCGCCGACGGCGATGGCGCGCGTGCAAGGCGCGCAGCCGATGCTGGGCATGAACTGGTCATGCAGCGGGTTGTAGGGGACGTCGTATTTCTCGACATAGGCCCAGACCTCGGCCCAGGTCCAGTCGGCGATGGGGCTGATCTTGCGGCGGCTGTTGCCGTCGTCTTCGTCAAACGCCACGTCGCCGCGCGCGCCGCTCTGTTCACGGCGCAGGCCGGTGATCCAGGCGCTGCGGCCGGCGAGCATGCGGCCCAGCGGCTCCATCTTGCGGATGCCGCAGCAGGCCTTGCGCAGCTCGATGCTCTTGTACATCGCCTCCTCGCCCTCGCGGGTGACGAACTGGATGACGGCTTCGTACTGCGGCTTGAAGACCTCGACCGTGCGGCCGTAGCGGGCCTCGATGCGTGGCAGCAGCGCCAGCGTCTCGGGATGCAGCTTGCCGGTGTCCAGCGTCGAGATGGCGATGGGCAGCTGGGTGCGGGCGATCAGGTCGGTGATGACCATGTCTTCCACGCCCAGGCTGCTGCTCTGCACCAGGCCGTCGCCGTGCTCGATGCTGGCGTCACGCAGGCGTTGCAGCGCGGCATCGATCTTGGCGTCCAGGGCGGGCGTCCACTTCGCGTACAGGCCGATGGCATTGCCGGCCGCAGGCGCGGCGGCCCAGGGCAGGCTGCTGACTTCGCTCATGCCGCCTTGCTCCGCAGGAACCACGGCCGCGTCTCTTCAACGTCGCCTTGATAGAAGCCGACCGGTGAGAACAGGTCCAGCGCCTTCTGCGCGGCGGCGTGGCTCTGGTCGCCGCGCATGACGACCTCGTCGAAGCCGGTGCGGTCCAGCAGCTGCATCATGTCCACCAGCACTTCGCCGCGCGCGCGGATGGCGCCCTTGAACTTGTAGCGGCTGCGCAGGATGTGGGCCTGGCTGTAGGCCCGGCCGTCGGTCCACTTCGGGAAGTCGAGCACCACGAGGGAGATGTGGTCGAGGTCCGGCGCGAGCTGGTTGATGTCGGCGTCGTTCGGGAACTCGATGGCGACCGGTACATCCTTGGGCCAGTGGGCGCGCACGGCATGCCATTGCTCCAGCGACAGCAGGCGGTTCGGCGCCGGATCGGGATCGGGCTTGGGACCGTCTTCGCCGACGGCATGCTTCCAGGTGCAGGTGGTGGCGTTGATAAACTTCATATCGATCAGGCCTTGGCAGTGGACACGCGAACGGCGTTGGCCGCGGTCTTGAACGGGTCGAGGCCCAGGCGCTTCACCGCGTCGATGAAGTGCTCGCCCGCGAGGCGCTCGCGCTTGAAGGTGTCGATGACGGCGTCGATGGCGTCGGCGATCTCGTCGGCCGCAAAGCTCGGGCCGATGACCTTGCCGGCCGTCGTGGCGCCCGACAGCTTTGTGCCGTCGCTGCCACCGAGCGTCAACTGGTACCACTCGGTGCCGTCCTTGTCGACGCCGAGGATGCCGATGTGGCCGCTGTGGTGGTGGCCGCAGCTGTTGATGCAGCCGCTGATGTGCAGGTCCAGTTCGCCGAGGTCTTCCAGCTCGTCCTGGTCCTGGTAGCGCTCGGCGATCTCGGCCGCCAGCGGCAGCGAGCGGGCGTTGGCCAGCGCGCAGAAATCGCCGCCGGGGCAGGCGATCTGGTCGGTCAGCAGGCGGGCGTTGGGCGTGGCAAAACCCGCGGCGCGGGCGGCCTGGAAGAGTTCGGGCAGGTCCGAGGCTTTCACCCAGGGCAGCACCAGGTTCTGCCGGTGCGTGACGCGCAGCTCGCCGTGGCTGAACTGGTCGGCCAGCGCGGCGGCCGTGTCCATCACGTCGGCCGTCGTGTCGCCCGGGGCGATGCCAACGCGCTTGAGGCTCAGCGTCACGGCGCGATAACCGGCCACGCGGTGGCCGTCGACGTTGCGCGCCAGCCAGCGCGCGAACGCCGGGTCGCTGGTGTCGAGCACGGGCTCGGCCGTCGGCGTGACGCCGGCCGGGTCGACAAAGCAGGCCGCCACGCGGTCCAGCTCGGCCTGGGGAATGATGTGCTCATGGCCGCCGTTGTCGTCGGCCAGGATGCGGCGGTACTCCTCGTTGACCGCGTCGAAGAACTTCTGGCCTTCAGCCTTGACGAGGATCTTGATGCGGGCCTTGTAGAGGTTGTCGCGCCGGCCGGCCAGGTTGTAGACGCGCACGATGGCCTCGATGTAGACGAGGATGTGCTGCCAGGGCACGAAGGCATTGATCTCCACGCCCGGAATCGGCGTACGGCCCATGCCGCCACCGACGAAGACCTGGAAGCCGACCTCGCCGGAAGCGTTTTTCTTCAGCTGGAGGCCGATGTCATGCCAGCCGATGGCTGCGCGGTCTTCCTTGGCGCCGGAGACGGCGATCTTGAACTTGCGCGGCAGGTGGGCGAACTCGGGGTGCAGGGTGCTCCACTGGCGCAGGATCTCGCAGTAGGGGCGGGCGTCGACGATGTCGTCCGGCGCGATGCCGACAAAGGCGTCGCTGGTGATGTTGCGGATGCAGTTGCCGCTGGTCTGGATGCCGTGCATGTCGACCTCGGCCAGCAGCTCCATCACCGTGGCGCTGTCGACGAGCGGGATCCAGTTGTATTGCAGGTTCTGGCGCGTCGTGAAATGACCGTAGCCGCCCTGGCCCGCGAAGGGGCCGTCGGGCTGGCGGTCGTACTCGCGGGCGATGCGGGCCAGCTGGCGCAGCTGGCGGCTGCTCAGCTCACCGTAGGGCACGGCCACGCGCAGCATGGGTGCGTGGCGCTGGATGTACCAGCCGTTTTGCAGGCGGAGGGCGCGGAACTCGTCGGTGCCAAGGGTGCCGGTCAGGTGGCGTTCGAGCTGGTCGCGGTATTGCGCGGCTCGGGCGTGGACGAAGCGGCGGTCGAAGTCGGTGTACTGGTACATAGGCTCAGGCCAGGAGGGAACGGTAGATATTGAACGCGCTGACGAGAACGATGGTGCATCCCACCAGGGCCAGCAGGGCCTTGGTGTGCAGGCGCTTCGTCAGCATCGCGGCAAACGGTGCGGCAAAAAGGCCGCCCAGCACAAGGCCGGCGACGGTCGTCCAGGGGCTTTCGTCGCCGATCAGCAGCGCGAACACACCCGCGCTGATGAAGGTCAGGAAGAACTCGGCCAGGTTGACCGAGCCGATGGTGGTGCGCGGGTCGTGGCCGGTGCCGACGAGCGTGGTCGTCACGACAGGGCCCCAGCCACCACCGCCGACCGCGTCGACAAAGCCGCCGAACAGGCCGAGCTTGGCCACATGACGGGGCTCGCCGCCGCGCGCCTTGATCTTGCGGAAGATCTTGCTGATGACGTACAGGCCCATCAGCAGCAGGTAGGCCGAGATGAAGGGCTTGATGGCCTTGCCGTCGATGCTGGACAGCACCCAGGCGCCCGAGGCCGCGCCCAGCATGCCGGGCACCAGCAGGCGCAGGAACAGGTTGCGGTTGACGTTGCCCAGCTTGATGTGGGCGATGCCGGACACCCCGGTTGTGAACACCTCGGCGATGTGCACGGAGGCGCTCGCCACCGCCGGGCTGCTGCCGGTGGCGAGCAGGAAGGACGTGCTCGTGATGCCGTAGGCCATGCCCAGCGCGCCGTCGACGACCTGCGCCAGCAGGCCCACCGCGACGGCGGCCCAGAACTCGGCGCTGGACAGCGCCGAGGCGATCAGCTGGAAGCCGCTGAGGCTGCCCGTTGGCTGGTTGAACAGGCGCGAGGCCAGCGCGATGGACAGGGCCATCAGCAGGCCCATCACCGACCACATCGCCACCTTCAGCACCGGGTGGCCGGGGTCGCCCGCATGCGTGACGGCGTTCTCCAGCGGCGGCAGGCCGAGTTCGGCATGCTCGGCGTTGACGGGGCTGTAGCTGAGATCGAGGTCGCGGACTTTCATTGAGGTCGCGACTCTAGGGAATGTTGCACTGCGGCAGAACTACTTAATTCTTGGGCCCATATGCCCAAGCTGAATAAGCAATTTCAGTTTGTGGCGAGAAGCTTCAGCACGGCAACCTGTTCGGCGATGCGCGTCGGCACGGGTTCGGCGCCTGCCAGCATGGCGCGGACGAGCCGGGCATTGTCCTGCGGCTCGCAGGCGGGGGAGAGCGGCCAGTCCAGGTCTGCGGTGTCTGCCGGGTGCAATGGGGCCGTGTCGCCGTCCTGGAAGCCGATGAGATGGGCCTTGCGGCGCAGGTGGGCGTAAGCCTCGCCCTCGCTGGCGCGCATGAGCAGTGCCCGGCCACCGTCCGCTGTCAGTGTGGGCAGCGCCTGGCCCATGCTGTCCAGGTACTCCGGGTGCGTCACCGCGACGACGCGCACGCCGCGGCCGGCAGGGAAGGGGTCGAGCAGTTTGGCCAGGCTGTGCGAGCTGTTGCGCAGGCCCAGACGCGGGCGCAGGGCCATCAGATTGTTCAAGCCTGGGTTCAGCATCTGCAAAGGCAGGACGGCCAACCGGTCGTCGCGCAGACGCTGTTCGGCATCGCCCAGCGTCTCGCTGGCGTTCAGGCCCAGCGCGTCCAGCAGCTCGAAGGGGCTGTGCCGGCTGTCGAAGTCATGCCGGCCGAAGATCAGCACCGGCACGCCGTCGCGGGCCAGCAACTGCGCCACCAGCGGCATCAGGTTGGCCTGCTTGCGGGCGCCGTTGAAGCTGGGCAGCAGCACGGTGCGCGGGCCCGCGGGGGCAGCCAGCGATGCCGTGCGCGACTGCATGGCGGCCAGGAAGCCGGCCACCTCGTCGGCGCTCTCGCCCTTGATGCGCATGGCGATGAGCAGGGCGCCGAGTTCCATGTCTGGCACCTGGCCATCCAGCATCTCGCCGAACAGCTCTTCGGCCTGGGCTCGGGTGAGGTTGCGGGCACCGCGGGCGCCGCGGCCCACTTCCTTGATCAACGGGGCGTAGTTCATGGCGCGAGTGTAGAAACAGCCAACGCCGCACGAGGCCGCACGAGGCTGCCCCTTCGCTGCACTCGCGTTGCGGGTCAGAACCCGAAAGTCGCACCAATCGAGACGAGCCGCAGCGAACCCGTCTGGCCGGCGGCCTTGCCCTGGGTGGAGTCGACGGCCAATTCCAGCTTGACCGCCGGGCTGACGGCGTAGGTCAAGCCGACGCTGGCGTAGGGCTTGGTCACGGTCTCGGACTCAGTAGGGCCGGACAGCGTGCCCAACACACCGTCGACCTTCGTCTTTACGCGAGCTGCACCGAGGCGGAAGTTCATCCCCCATTCGTTGCTCAGCGGCAGTGCAAAGACGCCGCTCAGCGTCAGGGCGCCCGGCTTGATCGTGGTGGCTAGGACGGGGTCGCCTCCGTGGCCCTTGCCGAAATTGACATAGCCGACTTCCAGGCCGAAACCGTTGCCGAACTCGTAACCGCCGGCCACCTTGCCGCCCGTGTCGTTCTTGTCGCAGGCCGCGGCACCCCTGCAATCGATGCCCAGGTGCGACGTGCCGGCTGCGACGGTGACGTAGGCATGGGCTTGCTGATCGGCGTGGGCTGCCGTGGCAGCCAGCAGCGTGGCCAACACGATGGCTTGCTTCTTCATGAGGATCTTCCCTGTTTCTCTTGATGAGTGGCCGCCCTTTTCGGCGGGCCGTGTGCCTTCTCAAGGCGCCCGCATGCTATCGGCGTTATGCGGGCCGTCCTGGTGCGTTGTCGTGGAGATGAGACGCAGGTGAATATGGCCGTCTGACCGCGCTGTTAGTGCGGCGTGAGGGCATGGTGGCCCGGACTGAAGCGTCAGAACAAAAAATGAGCGCCTAGCGACACGATGCGCACGTTGCTAGAAAGAGGTTCTTGGTGCCGCCGCTGATACTGTTCAGACGTCGCCCAACTTCTTTGCTCATGCCGCAGCTCAAGCCCAAGACCCTCTACATCACCCTCAGCGTGTTGATGGTCGGCCTGGTGGCGTTGGTCTACGGCGTGCTGTTGTTGCACGAGGCTTCGCGCAGCGATGCGCTGATGCTGCAGCAGGCCGGTGCGGCGGCCAGGCGCATCGGCCGTGAGGCGGCGGCCACGGTGGAGACCGAACTGCGGCCGGCGCGGGTCAGCGTGGCCTTGCTGGCCTCGGGCGCTCTGGGCCATGCCACCAGCGAGGCGCAGCGGCTGGCGGCTTTGCCCCAGCTGGTGGCCGCCCTGCGCGGCAATGCCTCGGTATCGGCGGTCTACGTGGGCACGGCGAGCGGCTCATTCCTGCTCCTGCGCCGCCTGGACACCGCCGCCGCGCGCAGCCGCATGGGCGCGCCGGCCAACGCGGCTTTCGGGCTGCAGAGCGTCGACCGCGATGGTGGCCAGGTCGGCCAGGTGCGTGGCAGCTACCGCTTCCTGGACGCCGCGCTGCACGAAGTGCAGCAGCTTGAACGGCCCGACTACGTCTTCGACCCCCGCACCCGTCCCTGGTACGAGCTGGCCCGGCGCGCCGGCGACGGCCGGGCCGTGCAGTCGGAGCCTTACCTCTTCTATACGACCGGCGAGCCCGGCGTGACGCTGGCAGAGGCGCGCGGCGCCGTGGTCGTCGGTGCCGACGTCAGCCTGCGCGCCTTGAGCGAGATGCTGACCAAGCCGCAGATAAGCCGCTCGGCCGAGCTGCTGATCGCCACCGCCGGCGGCGAGTTGCTGGCCGAGGCTCGTCGGGACAGCCCGCCGCTGGCCAGCGGGGCGAGGAGCCTGCGCCAGGTCGGCGAGGCCGCCACGCCGCTGATGCGCGCGCTGTGGGCGCGCCGCGATGCCAGCGGCGGGCTGGTGCCGGTGCAGACGATCGATGCCCGCGAATGGGTGGCCCACGCGCTGCCGTTGGTGGGCAGCCAGGGCGACGGCGCAGGCGTCGTGGCCGGCGCGTCGCTGACGCTGCTGATGGCCGCGCCCCGCGACGAGTTGCAGGCCTTCCAGATCGAGAGCCGGCGCCACGGCTTCTACCTCTCGCTGGGATTGATGCTGTTGCTGCTGCCGCTGGTGCATCTGCTGGCTGATCGCGTCTCCAGGCCGTTGCGCGAGCTGGCGCGCCAAGCCGAGGCCATACGTCATTTCGAGTTCGACGGCCCGGACCCCAAACGCAGCCTGATCCGTGAGGTCGACCGGCTGGCCGTGGCCATGACGGCGATGAAGCACTCGCTGCGCCGCTTCCTCGACATCAGCGCCGCTCTCAGCGCCGAGCGGGATTTCGACACGCTGCTGGACCTCATCCTGCGCGAGACCATCGCCGTGGCCGAGGCCGAGGGCGGTGCCGTGCATCTGCTGTCCGCCGACGGCCGCCAGCTGCTGCCTGCGGCGTCCCACCTGCACGGCGAGACGGCCCAACGCGCCGGGATGACCTGGGAGGTCGACGCACCCGACAGCATCGGCGCGCCGGCGCGGGCCCTGCGCGCCGACGAGCCGGTGGAGGTGGACCTCAGCTGGGACAACCCGGGTCATCTCAAGGCCTACGAGCCTTTGTTCGCCGGCTTGAGCGCGTCGCGCGTGCGGCTGCTCTCCATGCCTTTGAAAAACCGCCAGAACGAGACCCTGGGCACGCTGACGCTGTCCTTCGCCATGCCGGCGGAGCGCCAGGCCGAACCCCTGGGCGCCGCCCGCGTGGCCTTCGTGCGCGCGCTGTCGGGCACGGCGGCGCTGGCCCTGGACAACCAGATGCTGCTGCGCGCGCGCAAGGAGTTGCTGGAGAGCTTCATCCAGCTTGTCGCCGGCGCCATCGACGCCAAGAGCCCCTACACCGCCGGCCACTGCCAGCGCGTGCCGGAGCTGACCAAGATGCTGGCCCAGGCCGCCTGCGACGCGACCGAGGGGCCGTATGCCGGCTTCACGATGACCGCCGACGAATGGGAGGCCTTGCATATCGCTGCATGGCTGCACGATTGCGGCAAGGTCACGACGCCGGAGTACGTCGTCGACAAGGCCACCAAGCTGGAAACGCTGAACAACCGCATCCATGAGATCCGCACCCGCTTCGAGGTGCTCAAGCGCGATGCGCTGATCGAGCGCCTGGAGGCCCGGCTGGGCGCCGACGGCACGGCCGGTGCTCGTGCCGAGGCGGCCCCTGCCCAGGCCGCGCTGGACGAGGATTTCGCCTTCATCGCGGGCTGCAACCAGGGCGGCGAATTTCTCGGCCCGGATCGCCTTGCCAGGTTGCATGAGATAGCCGCGCGCCGCTGGTGGCGCACGCTGGACGACAGCCTGGGCCTGTCGGCTGACGAGGCCCGGCGCCTGCCGCGCCCGAGAGCACCGCTGCCGGCGCCCGAGGCCTTGCTGGCCGACCGGCCCGAGCATGTGCTGGCGCGTCCGGCGGCCGAGACGCTGAGCGAGGGCAACCGCTGGGGGTTCCGCATGACCCAGCCGGAGCACCTCTATCACCGGGGCGAGCTGCACAACCTGGCCGTGTCGCGCGGCACGCTGACGGAGGAGGAGCGCTACAAGATCAACGACCACATCGTGCAGACGATCAAGATGCTGGCCGAGCTGCCGTTCCCGCGGCATCTGCGCGAGGTGCCCGAGATTGCCGGCGGCCACCATGAGCGCATGGACGGCAAGGGCTATCCACGCGGCCTCACGCGCGAGCAGATGAGCCCGCAGGCCCGCATGATGGCCATCGCCGATGTCTTCGAGGCGCTGACCGCCGACGACCGCCCCTACAAGCCCGGCAAGCCCCTGTCGGAGGCACTGGCCATCCTGTCCCGGATGGTGCGCGAGCAGCACCTGGACGCCGAACTTTTCGAGCTCTTTCTGCGCTCCGGTGCCTGCATGGCCTATGCGCGGCGCTTCATGGCAGCCGCGCTTGTCGATGTGGAGGACGTGCAGGTCTATCTGTCGTGACGACCGGTCATGGCGGTTGACGCTGAGCTTCAGCGGCGCGCTGAGCGGCACCGCAACAAAAGGTAGGGCCGCACACAGCGGCCCCGACTTCCCACGCGGCGTCGTCAGAAGGACATGCGCGCGCCCAGCGTCACCAGGCGCACATTGCTGCGTTCGCCCTGGTACTGCGCGCGGGTCGCGTCCACGCCGAGTTCGACGCGTGCAGACGGTGTCAGCGCGTAGTTCACGGCCAGGCCGACGATGGGCTGGGTCTTGCGTTCGCTGTCGGAGCCGCTCAGGGTGCCGGTTTCGGCGCGGAGCTTGGTACGCACCTGGGCCACGCCGAGGCGGCCGACCAGCCCCCACTGCGGTGTCAGCGCAGCCGTGTAGGCGCCGCTCAGGGACAGTGCTTCCGGCCGGCCGCTCAGGGCGAGGACGCCGTCGGAAGCGCGGAACTTGCCAAAGTTCGTGTAGCCGCCTTCCAGCGCGAAGCCGTTGCCGAAGGAGTAGCCGAGCATGGCCTTGCCGCCGGCGGCGTTCCGGTCGCAGGCCTGTACGCCGGTGCAGTCGACATTGACATGGCCCTGCCCAAGGGACAGCAGACCGTAGGGACTGGGCGTGTTGGATGTCTGGGCCTGGGCCTGAGCGGCGCCAGAAGCGGCCAGGGCGAGGGCGGCGAGGGTGAGTGCGGTCTTGGTCATCACGGTTCTTCCTACTTCCTGCTTCGTTCATCGGAAAGCGACTGGGACGTCGCTGAACGAATCCTCGGCACCGTGATGGGGCCGCCATGTAGGACCAGGACACCCGGCGCCGCCGGACTGCCGCCTGCGCCTGTGAGCCGAGGTAAGCGACGCAAGCGGGGCCGCAAGACCTCAGGCCGCCTGCAACTGGCCGCCGAGTTGCAGCTGGCCGAACAGGTCCTTGGGGTCGGCCATCTGCGGAATCAAGTCCATCGCCGAACCGATGCCGAGCTGGGTGCTGACGTCGCGCAGCAGGCGCAGCGCCGAGAAGTCTTCCAGCGCGAAGCCGACCGAGTCGAACACGGTGACCTGCTCCGCCGATTCGCGCCCCGGCGTCTGGCCGGCCAGCACGCGCCAGAACTCGGTGACGGGGAAGTCCACCGGCATCTGCTGCATGTCGCCCTCGATGCGCGACTGGGGCTCGAACTCGCAGATCACGCGTGCCATCTCGAGCACGCCACGATGCAGCTCGGTCTTGCCGGGGCAGTCGCCGCCGACGCCGTTGATGTGCATGCCAGGCTCGATCATGTCCGGCGTCAGGATGGTGGCGGCGGTCTTGTCGGCGGTCACGGTGGTGACGATGTCGGCGCCGCGCACGGCATCGGCGGTCGATGTGCAGACGGTCAGCGTCAGGCCCGGTGTGCCGTGCAGATGGCGCACCAGCTTCGCGGTCGCAGCGGGGTCAATGTCGTAGAGCCGCAGCTCGCGGATGCCCAGCAGGTGATGGAAGGCCAGCGCCTGGAACTCGCTCTGGCAACCGTTGCCGATCAGCGCCATCACGCGGCTGTCGGGCCGGGCCAGCCGCTTGGCGACCATGACGGAGGTGGCCGCCGTGCGCATCGCAGTGGTCAGTGTCAGTTCGGACAGCAGCGCCGGCGCACCGGTGTCCACGTCGGCGAGCACGCCAAACGCCATCACCGTCGGCAGGCCGAAGCGGTGGTTTTTGGGGTGGCCGTTGACGTACTTGAAGCTGTACAGGCTGGCGTCGGCGATGGGCATCAGCTCGATGACGCCGTCCGCGGAGTGGGCGGCGACGCGCGGCGTTTTGTCGAACTCGGCCCAGCGGCTGTAGTCGGCCTCGAGGTAGTCGACGAGGCGGCGCATTAAATCGGGAAGTCCCACGCGCTGCACGAGGTGGGCGACGTCCTGGGTGGTCAAAAGCGTGGTCATGCAGGTCTCCAAATGGCTTGAAGTCATTCTTCCGAGATGGCGTGCCAAACAGAAGTGCAAGTCTTGCGCCGTTCTGCAAGCTAATTTGTCAAAATGACAGGCCGTAATGACGATCTGCTCGATATGGACGCCCTGGACCAGCAACTCCTCGCCCTGCTGCGCACCGATGCCCGCGCCAGCGTCGCCACGCTGGCGGCCAAGCTGAAGGTGTCGCGCGGCACGGTCACCAACCGCATCGCGCGGCTGGAGGACGGCGGCGTCATCACCGGCTACACGGTGCGTCTGCGGCCCGACTCGGTGCCCGACCAGATCACCGCCTGGATGAGCATCACGGTGGAAGGCAACCGCACGCGCGAGGTGGTGGCCATGCTGCTGGGCGAGCCGGGCATCACCGGCCTGTTCGACACCAACGGCCGCTGGGACCTGCTCGCCGAGATCAGCAGTTCCAGCCTGCAGGAACTGGCCGACGTGCTGGAGCGGGTGCGCCTCATCAAGGGCATTGCCGGCACCGAGACGAGCATTCACTTGCAAAGCTACAAGCTGAGCTGAAACAGCGCTCGGTTATCGTGCCGCCGCTTCCCGCCTTCAAACCATGCTCGCTTCCCTGATCCGCCGTACCTCGT
The DNA here is from genome assembly GCF_979253795.1 of Roseateles sp. AC306. Taxonomy (NCBI): domain Bacteria; kingdom Pseudomonadati; phylum Pseudomonadota; class Betaproteobacteria; order Burkholderiales; family Sphaerotilaceae; genus Roseateles; species Roseateles sp. AC306. Next base: position 54,356 of record NZ_CEEDEB010000002.1, on the reverse strand, counting down.
TCGCGGCCTTGCTGCTGACGCTCGCCGCCTGCTCCGTACCGCGGCTGACGCCAACGCCGCCGGTCGTCACGCCACCGCCGGTCGAGGTGCCGCCCGTCGTCAAACCGACTCCCAAGCCCCCGCGCCTCGGCCTTGCGCTGGGCGGCGGCGCGGCGCGCGGGTTTGCCCACATCGGCGTCATCCAGGTGCTGGAGGAAAACGGCATCAAGGTCGACCTCGTCGCCGGCACGTCGGCCGGCAGCCTGGTCGCGGCGCTCTACGCCTCGGGCAAGGGCGGCAAGGAAATGCAGACGCTGGCCGAAGGGATGGACGAGGGCGCCATCACCGACTGGTCCTTCCCGCTGCGTGGCCTGATCCGTGGCGAGGCGCTGGCGCGCTTCATCCGCGACAAGACGGGCGGCAAGGGCATCGAGCAGATGGTGGTGCCGCTGGGCATCGTCGCCACCGATCTGTCGGACGGCTCGGCCATCCTGTTCCGCAGCGGCGACACCGGCACTGCGGTGCGCGCGTCGAGTGCCGTGCCGGCCGTGTTCCAGCCGGTCAAGATCGGCCAGCGCGAATACGTGGACGGCGGCCTCGTGTCGCCCGTGCCGGTGCGTTTTGCGCGCGAGATGGGCGCCCAGCTCGTCATCGCCGTCGACATCACTTCGCCGCCGGCCAGCGACCCGCTCAACGACGCCTTCCGCATGCTGATGCAGACCTTCGCCATCATGGGCCGCAGCATCAACACGTTCGAGCTGCGCGACGCCGACGTGCTGGTTCGCCCGCGGCTGGACGGCATGGCGAGTGGCGACTTCACGGCCCGCCGCCGCGCCATCCAGGCCGGCCGCGACGCGGCCCAGGCCGTGCTGCCGCTGATCAGGCAGCGCATCGCAGAAAAGACAAGGTAGCCAGGCCTGTGGACACCGAGATCCCGCTCTTCCCGCTCGGCTCCGTGCTCTTCCCCGGCGGCCACCTGCCGCTGCGCCTGTTCGAGCCGCGTTACCTCGACATGGTGCAGCGCTGCCATGCCCAGGGCCAGGCCTTCGGCGTCGTGGCGCTGACGCAGGGCCATGAGGTGCGGCAACGCAAAGGCGAGGGCTTCCAGCGCGAGACCTTTCACGATGTCGGCACGCTGGCGCGCATCGAGCATTTCGAGCGCGACCAGCCCGGCCTCATCCACATCCGCACCCGCGGCACGCAGCGTTTCTGGCTGCAGTCCTCTCGCTGCCTGAGCCATGGCCTGTGGGTGGGCCAGATCAAGCTGCTGCCCGACGACACCGTCGTGCCGGTGCCCGACGACCTGCGCGCCGCCGCACGTCAGTTGCAAGACCTGCTGGCCGGCTGGCGTGAGCGCGCCTCGCCAGAGGAACTGCCGGTGCAACCGCCCTATGCCTGGGACGACGCCGGCTGGCTGGCCAACCGGTGGGCGGAGCTGCTGCCCATGCCGCTCGCAGAGCGCCAGCGACTGATGGCGATGGACAACCCGCTGGTCAGGCTGGAGCTGGTGGTGGACCGGCTGGACGAGATCAGCGACTCAACCACGCCGTGAGCACCGCCAGCACCTCGGCCTTCTCGGGCTCGTTGAAGATCTCGTGGAAGAGCTCCGGCCAGGGCTGGGTCGCGACGACATTGGCCGGCACTGCGGCCGCAAACGCCTCGCTCCCGCGCGGCGCGACGCAGCGGTCCGCGCCAGCCCACATCAGCAGTGTGGGCACGGCCCAGCGCGGCGCGTCGCTTATCACGCGGGCGCCGGCGTCGACGATGAAGCGTGTCAGGCGTGCGGTGATGCGGTCATGCACCAGCGGGTCGCTTGAATAGGCCTGCACGACGGCCGGGTCGCGGCTGATCCACGCGGGCTTGAGGCCGTTGCCGACGGCCAGGCCCGGCGTCAGCTTCTCGGCGACGGCCAGCGCCAGCTTCTGTGCGCCGCTCAGGCCGGGGTCCAGCGCGGGTGAGGACAGCACCAGGCCGTCCAGCGGCCGGCTCCAAGCGGCGGGGCTGGCGGACAACGCCTCGGCCGCGAAGCGCGCCGCGATGACACCGCCCAGGCTGTGGCCCAGCAGCACAAAACGTCGACCCGGCTGGCGCACGGCGTCAATCACCCGGGCCGTGTCGCGCAGCAGCGCCTCGGCGTCGGGGATGTCGCCGCGCGGCCCCTGGGTGAGGCCGTGGCCGCGGTGGTCCCAGCCGTGCACGTCCCAGCCGGCAGCGTTCAGCGCGGCGGCCACATGGGCATAGCGCTCGATGTGCTCGCCCAGGCCGTGGACGATGAGCAGCTGGCCGCGTGGGGCGGCCGTTGCGGGCCAGTGCCGGGTGTGGAGCGTGAGGCCGTCGTCGGTGGTGGTCATCGGGTCGCCGCTTGAGGAGGTAACGGCAGTCTAGAAGCCTCCTCCCGCCTCGACCCGAGCACGCGCGCATAGGCCCAGGTGAATTCCGCGCCGATCAGCAGGATCTGCGCCGAGAAATACACCCACACCAGCAGCGCCACCACCGAGGCCGCCGCGCCGAAGCCCGACACCACGCCCGTGCTGCGCAGATACAGGCCGATCACCGTGCGGCCCAGCTCGAACAGGCCGGCGGTGACGAGGGCGCCGAGCAGCACGTCTCGCCAGGCGATGCGGGCGCGCGGCATCCACTTGAAAATGAGTGCGAACACGGCCACCACCAGGCCCTGGCTGATGACGGCGTTGGCCACGCCGGCAACATAGAGCCACTCGCCGAACCACGGCTTCCACCAGGTCTCGGCCACGGCCAGCAGCGCGCCCAGCAGCAGCGAGGTCAGCAGCAGGAAGGACAGGCCCAGGATGAGCCCGAAGCTCAACAGCCGCGCGCGCAGCCAGGCCCACCAGCCCTGTACGGGCCTGGCCGGCACGCGCCAGATGGTGTCGAGCGCGTCCTGCAACTCGGCGAACACAGTCGTGGCGCCCACCAGCATCAGGCCCAGGCCGATGACGGTGCTGAGCCAGCCGCCCACCGGCCAGGCCACGCTCTTGAGCATGCTCTCGATGGTCGCCGCGCCGGCCTCGCCGAGCAGGCCTTGCAGCTGCGACACCAGCTCGCCGCGCACCGCCTCGCCGCCCCAGACGAGACCGGCGACCGACACGACGATGAGCAGCAGCGGCGCCAGCGAGAACAGCGTGTAGTAGGCGATGGCGGCGCCCATGCGCGGGCAACGGTTGTCGAGGAAGCCGTCGAAGGTCAGGCGCAGCACGCGGCCGAGCGGGCGCAAGGGTTCAAGCCAGAGCATGGGCAAAGTCTGCGGGCTGGGGTGGCGCGAGCCTGTAGGACGGCGGCGATTCAGATGACGTTGCGCAACCGCTCGTTGCGCTGCCGAGCCGCATGTAGACCCCGGCTTGGCGCCTGCCTGGGCGCCCCGTCGGTGAATCGGGTTTGGCCGACGAATCGACGCCGTTGCTATCAATTGCTGATCGCGATGCCGCCGAACAGCGTCTGGCCGCGCAGGATGAGGCGATGCGTGGGCTGTGCGATCGGCGCGCTACGGTCGTCGATACCGCCGGCCGTGACCGCCATGTCGCTGACGACCTGCCAGCCGCGCGGCAGGCGCAGCTCGATGCTGCTGAAGCGGGCCGAGATCTCCAGCACCGCCTCCGGGCCGGCCATGGCCGCCTGGCTCAGGTCCAGCGCCAGGCTGCCGAAGCCCAGCTCGATGCGGCCGCCGTTGAAGTTCTGCGACTCGCTGCGCTGGTGCAGGTTGCAGAAGTTGGCATCGAGCGCGATGCGGTCGCCGGGGATGAGCGTGGCCAAGGCGGCTGACGCGCGCGGAAAGGCGCCGCGCAGCAGCACGGACAGGCCGGCGCCGATGACGAAGACCGGCCACCAGTCCCGCATCGAGAAGCCGGTGTAGCCGAGGTTGCGCGCCGTCAGCAGGCTGCCGACCGCGATCAGCGCCAGGCCGAACAGCCCGCCGGCCTGGCGCGGCCAGGTGAGGCGCGCCAGGCCCAGCAGCACAAGCGCCAGCGGCCAGAAGGTGCGCAGCAGCGGCAGCTCGAAGACCTGCTGCCGGTCCAGCAAGGCCATGGTGCCGACGGCGATGACGCCCAGGCCGAGGAGGACGCGCTGGGCGGGGTGGCTGTCTGGGTTCTGGTGGCGAAGCGGCAGGCTGTGCATGAAGGGTCTCCGGTGAGTCAGTGACGTCAGTGGACCCCGGCGCACGCGGCGTTGCGACAGCGCTGCGGCAGATGGACAGGCGAGGCGACGAGTCGACAAGGCCCGTCGCCAAATGAGAAAGGCCCGGTGTCGAAACACCGGGCCTTGGGCCTTTCGGCCTTTCAGGAGGCCGAAGCCTCAGTACTTAGGCAGCGCGCTTGACCGGGCGAGCGGCGGTCTGCGTGGCCTTGACGGCTTGCGTCGTGGCAGCCTGGAAGTTGGCTTCGGCGACATCAACGGCTTGCTTGGTGGCCTTCTGGACCGACTCGAAAGCGTTGTTGGCGGCAGCGACGGCGGACTTCACCAGGGCGACGGCGTTCTCGGTGCCGGCCGGCGCGTTCTTGGCGGCGGTTTCGACGAGGGTGGAGAACTTCGCTTGCGCGTCTGCGAACTGGCCTTCGGCGACCTTGGCGACTTCAGCACCGGTGCTGGAGGCGATGTCATAGACGTGGCGGCTATAGGAAGCAGCCTTCTCGGCGGTCGGTTGCAGCAGCGCGGCTTGCAGGGACAGCAGCTCTTGCGCGTCCTTGACCGACAGGGCGGCGGTGGTGGTGTCAGCGGCTTCGCTCAGGGCGGTCTTGGCGACCTGCAGGTTGAGCTCGACGAGCTTCTCGACGCCTTCGAAAGCCTTGTTCGTCAGGCCGAAAAGGGTTTCGATGTTGGCTTTGTGGGCAGCGATGATTTGTTCAGCGGTCAGCATGGTGTTTCTCCGGAAGATCAGGTGGTTGAACCGTTTGCTGTGCTTTTGCTGCACTGCAACATGGACTGAATGATAGAGGTCATCTCGGAGATTGCAAGGACTTTTTGCTGCACCGCAGCAAACTAGGGGTGACGAGCTGTGACAAAGGCACTGACGTAAGGTGTGGGCCATGCTGGCTTTCCATTCCGACGCGCACAGTCTGGCCCTGCCACCGGGGCACCGCTTCCCCCAGTCCAAGTACCGGCTGCTGCGCGAGCACTTCGAGCGCCACCCGGGCTTGCTGCGCATGCAGGCTGCGCCTGCGGCCAGCGAAGGCGAACTGGCGCTGGCGCATACGCCGGACTATGTCGACGCGGTGCTGCTGGGCCGGATGAGCGCGGCGGCGCAGCGCGAGATCGGCTTTCCTTGGAGCCCGACCATGGCGCTGCGATCCCGGCATTCGGTCGGCGCCAGCATCGCGGCGGCGCGAGCGGCGCTGGCCGAGGGCGTTGCCGCCAACATGGCCGGCGGCACCCACCATGCCTACGCGGACAAGGGCTCGGGCTACTGCGTCTTCAACGACGTGGCCGTGGCCGCGCGGCTGATGCAGGCGGAGTGGTCGCGCAGCCATCGCAGCACGCTCAAGGTGCTGGTCATCGACCTCGATGTCCACCAGGGCAACGGCACGGCAGCCATCTTTCGCGACGACGACACGGTGTTCACCTTCTCCATGCACGGCGCGCGCAACTTCCCCTTTCGCAAGGAGGCCAGCGACCTGGACGTGGATCTGCTCGATGGCTGCGGCGATGCGGACTATCTGGCAGCGCTGGATGCGGCGCTCAACGTGATCTGGGGGCGCTGCCAGCCCGGCCTGGTGTTCTACCTGGCCGGTGCAGACCCGCACGAGGGCGACCGCCTGGGTCGGCTGAAGCTGAGCTATGAAGGCCTCGCCGAGCGCGACGGCCGCGTGCTTTCAGCGCTGCGCGAGCGACGCATCCCCGTGGCGCTGAGCATGGCCGGCGGCTACGGGCGCGATCTGGCGACGACGGTGGCCGTGCAGGTCAATACGCTGAACCTCGCGGCCCGGTCGTGGCAGGCTTGGGCGGCTACCGCACGCGGAACTGGCTGACAACCTGCGCCAGGCGCTGCGCCTGCTCGCGCAGCGACTCGGCCGCCGCCGCGCTTTCCTCGACCAGGGCGGCGTTCTGCTGCGTCATGTCGTCCACCTGGGTGACGGCCTGGGTGACGTCGGCTATGCCCTGGCTCTGCGCCGAGGCGCTGGCGCTGATCTCGCCCATGATGTCGGTCACGCGCTGTACGGCGCCGACGATCTCGCCCATGGTGGAGCCGGCGTCCTGCACATGGCGCGCGCCGGACTCGACGCGCTCGACGCTGACGCCGATCAGCGTCTTGATCTCCTTGGCTGCGGCGGCGCTGCGGCCCGCGAGGCTGCGTACTTCACCCGCCACGACCGCAAAGCCGCGGCCCTGTTCGCCGGCCCGGGCGGCCTCGACTGCGGCGTTCAGCGCCAGGATGTTGGTCTGGAAGGCGATGTCGTCGATGACGCCGATGATGTCGGCGATGCGTTTGCTGGACGACGCGATGTCGTTCATCGTCGCCACCACCTGCTGCACCACGCTGCCGCCGCGGTGGGCCACGGTAGCGGCCGAGGTCGCGAGCTGGTTGGCCGTCTGCGCGTGCTCGGCGCTTTCGCGCACAGTGCCGGTGAGCTGGGCCATGGATGAGCTGGTGATCTCCAGGCTGGAGGCCGTCTGCTCGGTGCGCTGGCTCAGGTCCTGGTTGCCCGAGGCGATCTCGGCAGATGCGGTGCGGATGGAGTCGGCCACCATCATGACCTCGCCGACCGTGCTCCCGAGCTGCTCGCACATCTGGTTCAGCGCCCGCATCAGGCCGGCGAGTTCGTCCTCGCCCATTGGGGAGGCGCGCTGCGTGAGATCGCCCGCGGCGACGGACGTGGCCAGCGACAACGAGGCATTCACGTCGGTGACGATCTTGCGCTGGTTGACCAGCAGCACGCCCATGCCGGCGGCCGCGGCCAGCAGCGAGACGACGGCGAAGATCCAGGCGCGGCGGCGAGCGTTGTCCTGCTGCGCATCGGCGGCGGTCTGCTGGTCGGCGCCCATGCTCTGCACGATCTTGCCGATCAACCCGGCAACCTCCTTGTAGCGGGCTTCGGCGTCCTGCATGGCCGCAACGCCGGTGTTGGGGTCGACCGAGGCCAGGTCGATGGCGCCGTCGGCCTTGCCGAGATAGACCTTGAGCAGCGGCAGGGCCGCGTTGATGTGGGCGTCGGTCTCGGCAGGGGTGGCCTCCGTCTCGGCCAGTGTGGTGAGCGTGCGAGTCACGCCATCCACCTGGTTCTTGAGCTGGCCTCGCAGTTCCTTGACCTTGGCGTCATCCAGCGAGCCGATCAGCGCGATGGTGCGATAGACACCACCGTGCAGCTCACCCACCTGCGTCTGCACCGCCACCGTGGTCATGAAGACCTCGTTGCGCTGCTGGCCGACCTCGTTGGCGGTGACGACCTCGCGCAGCGACAGCATGCTGTTGCCCAGGCCTATCGCCAGCACGACGGCCAGCGCCGCCATGGGCGGCAACAGCATCTTTGCGGCCAGCTTCATGGGCTACTTGTAGATGCCACCGCAGACGATGGTCTCGTCCTGACGCTCGCAGTACATCTGCTTGGGCTCGATCTTCTTGCTCGTCGGGTTGGTGAACTTGTAGTCCTGCCAGAAGCCATTCGGTTTGGAGCGGCCGAGCTCCGTGCGCTCGCGCACGAAGGGCTTGCCGTCGATGTCCTTGAGGTCGATGAGGTCGCGGCCGACCTGCTTCTCGTTGGCGCCGTGCGCCAGGCACTTGCCATCCAGGCCGTAGACGACGAGGTAGAGGTCATGCTTGATGAACTGCGGGCTCTTGGCGGTGATCTCGGCATAGGACTTTTCCTTGCCGTTGGCCTTGATGTAGGCCACGCCCTTCTTGACCATGGCGACGGCGTCGTCCTTGGTGGCGTTTTGCGCCAGGGCGGGCTGGGCCAGGAGGAGCGCGAAGGCAAGACCTGCAACCTGTGCAAGACCTGCGGTACCTGCCAATGGGAATCGATTCATGCGAATGCTCCTTCCGAGCCGTGTTGAATCCGTTTTCACCGTGCGTCGCCGCGAGGCGGCCGTGATCGAGCCGATGGCTCCGGGGCAGTGTCGCTCCGGCAAATCTCGCCATGCAAGTGCATATGCCGCAATCCTTGGCAAACCGTGCGGCATAGGTCGCATGGAAGAATGCCCCGCATGATGCGACCGCTGCCCGACGCCCGCAACGCTTATCCCCGCTTCGTGTCGCTGACGACACGGTGGATGGACAACGATGTGTACGGCCACCTGAACAACGTCGTCTACTACAGCCTCTTCGACACGGCGGTGAACCGCCTGCTCATCGAGGCCGGTGCGCTGGACATCCATGGCGGTGACGTGATCGGCCTGGTCGTCGAGACGCACTGCAACTTCTTCGAGTCCCTCGCCTTCCCGCAGGCCATCGAGGCCGGCGTGCGCGTGGCCAACCCGGGCCGCTCCAGCGTGCGCTACGAGATCGGCTTGTTCGCGCAAGGGTCTGACCTGTGCGCGGCGCGGGGTCACTTCGTGCATGTCTACGTCGACCGCGACAACCGCCGCCCGGTGGCCGAACTGCCCACTGCTTACCTTGAAGCCTTGAAGGGGCTGACGCCATGAGCCGGTTTGACATTCCCACCCCCGAGCAGACCGCCGCCGTCGATGCCGCCATCAAGACCCGGCACTCCCTGCGCGCCTTCCTGCCGACGCCGGTGCCTCGCCAGACGGTCGAGGACATCCTCGAAGTCGCGCGATGGGCGCCGTCTGGCACCAACACCCAGCCCTGGCAGGTCCATGTGCTGACGGGCGAAGCGCTCCAGCGAGTCGGTGGCCGTATCCAGGCCGCCTACCTCGACCCCGCGCAGAACGCGGCGAGCAAGGAGGAGTACGCCTACTACCCCACCGAGTGGCGCAGCCCCTACATCGACCGACGCCGCAAGGTCGGCTGGGACCTGTACGGCCTGCTCGGCATCGCCAAGACCGACAAGGCGCGCATGCAGCACCAGCATGGCCGCAACTTCGTCTTCTTCGACGCGCCGGTGGGCCTGTTCTTCACCATTGATCGCGTCATGCAGCAGGGCTCGTGGCTGGACTACGGCATGTTCCTGCAGAACGTCATGGTGGCTGCCCGCGCACGCGGCCTGCACACCTGCCCGCAGGCGGCGTTTACGCAGTTCCATCGCGTCATTGCCGAGGAGCTGCAGCTGCGCGACGAGCAGATGCTGGTCTGCGGCATGTCGCTAGGCTTTGCCGACCCCGCGGCCATCGAGAACAGCCTGGTCACCGAGCGCGCGCCGGTGGCCGAGTTCACCCGTTTTCTTGAAGACTGATGGGACAGGACATGAATGCATCGAAGCCCAAGGTTCTGATTGCCCGCCGCGCGCCCGCGGCGGTGGTCGAGCAGCTCTCGTCCCATTTCGATGTGGACTTCCATGACGGCGAGGCGCCGCTCACCGCAGACGATCTGCGCGCGCGCCTGCAAGGCAAGGCCGGTGCCTACATCACCGGCACCGAGCGCATCAGCGCCGAACTGCTGGCCGCCTGCCCGGACCTGCGCGTCGTCAGCACGATGAGCGTGGGCTACAACCACATCGACCTGGCCGCCTGCACCGCGCGCCGCGTGCTCGTCACCAACACGCCCGACGTGCTGACCGAGACCACGGCCGATCTCGGCTTCGCGCTGCTGATGGCCACGGCGCGGCGCATGTCCGAGGGCGAGCGCCTGCTGCGCGACGGGCTGTGGAAGAGCTGGTCCTGGGACTTCCTGGCCGGCGCCGACGTGCACGGCACGACGCTGGGCATCCTGGGCATGGGCCGCATCGGCCAGGCCATCGCCCGGCGTGGCCGCTTCGGCTTCGGCATGAACGTCGCGTATCACAACCGCTCCCGCCTGCCCGCCGACGCGGAGGCCGAACTCGGTGCGCGCTACCTCAGCAAGGACGAGCTGCTCCGCCAGGCCGACCATCTCGTGCTGGTGCTGCCGTATTCCTCCGCGTCCCACCATTGCATCGCCGCCGCCGAGCTGGCGCTCATGAAGCCGACGGCGACGCTCGTCAACATCGCCCGCGGCGGCATCGTCGACGAGGACGCGCTGGCGGCCGCACTGCGCGAGCGCCGCATCGCCGCAGCGGGCCTGGATGTCTTTGAAGGCGAGCCCCGCGTCAACCCGGCGCTGCTCACGTTACCCAACATCGTCCTCACGCCGCACATCGGCAGCGCGACCATGCCCACCCGTCTCGCGATGGCCGGGCTGGCCGCCGACAATCTCATTGCCGCGCTGACCGGCGCCACGCCGCCCACGCCGTTGAATCCTGAGATCCTGCCCCTGTGATGAAACCCCTCCTGCTTGCTCTTGTCCTGGTTGCACCCACCCTGGCTTTCGGCCAATCCCGCCTCAAGCCCCCTACAGCGCCGGCAGCCGCGCCCGTCGTGGAAGACAAGACGCCGCGCGACCCCAACAAGTTCGCCGCCCTGTCCCTGCTGGGCGACAGCGTGCAGCTCATCAGCCTGACCCCCGCGCGCGGCGATACCGTGCAGAGCGGCGAGTGGACGGCCTCGCCGGCAGGCAAGCTGGACGACGCCGTGCTGCAGACGATCAACGAAGCCGTCAAGGCCAGCAGCGACAAGCTTGAAGCCAAGCTCTACACGTCCACCACGCGCAGCGTGTTCGGCGACCCGGCCAATCTCTTCGTCGACAGCAAGCTCACGCTGCCAGGCAACCTCGTTGCGGCGCTGCGCCAGAGCGGCGCGGCCCAGCTGCTGCTGGTGACGCGCAGCCGCCAGGAGCCCGGGCTGGCTGCGGCCCTGCCGGCGCGCATCCTGACCACGCTCGAAGGCCCGGGCTTCGTGCTGGACCAACGCCCCAGCGCCAACATCGGCTTCGACGGCCAGCCGGGCCTGCCGGTGTTCGTGCCGTATGTGTCGATCCGCATTGCCCTGATCGACCTGGTGGACATGCGGCTCCGGCGCGAGCGGTCCATCGCCATCGCCGCCCGCCTGCCGGTGGAGCGGGAGGCCGCCGCCAACCCCTGGGCGGCGACAACGGCCGAGCAGCGCGTGAACGCGCTCGAGTCGCTCATCGAGACCGAGTTGCCGCGCGCCGTCAAAGGGCTGATCGCGCCCTGAGCGGCGTTCGTCGCAGCGGGGCTTCATCCGTCACGCGGGTGCGGCGGCGGTGTGGTCGAACGGAGATGCTGCGAGCCGGCGCGTCGCAATGGGCGAGCGTGGTGCTGGAGGAATGACTGTGCAGGACGCAATGAGCCGCCCGGGGTCTGAGCGAGAAGACGATCCATCCAGTGTCAATCCGGGCTGGATCGTGGTGCCGGTCCTGGCCGTGATGTCGCTTGCCAACGCGCTGGTGGGACGGATCAACCCACAGTGGTCCGAAGCGGGCATGTTGGTCGTCGTGCTGGGGACGATGTTCGTGTCGTCTGCCCTCAAGCGCGCCCATGTGTCGATGTTCGCGAGTTACCGGGCGCGGGGCTTTCTGACCGTGCTGCTGCTCCTCTACGGCGTCTTGTTGCTGACCGGCTTGTGGCCGCTGGTTGGGCCGGGGCTGGAGCGCGGCAAGGTGAACCACCGGCTGGTAGCGCTGTTCCTCGTGCTGGCCACTGCGCCCGTGGAAGCGGCGACCTGGTGGCTGGCGCGGACCGAGAGCGGCAACCCGGCCCTGCGACGGGCGCTGTCCTGGTGGCTGCCGGCCATGCTGGCGGGCCAGGCCGCCGCCGGCGTCGTGCTGTTGGCGCTCGACCATCGTCACCCCGGCATGCTGCGTCCGCTGCACTATGTCGCCGGCCTGGGCGTTGGGCCGCTGTATCTGCTGTTCTTCGTGCAGCTTCATTTCAGGACGCTGAGTTGGCAGTCGCGCGTCGAACAGGCCAACGAGCGCGCCAAGGCTGCCGACACCGCGCGCCAGCTGGCCGAAGCCCGCCTGGCCGTGCTGCAGGCGCAGATCGAGCCGCACTTCCTGTTCAACACGCTGGCGACGGTGCAATACCTGCTGAAGAGTGACCCGGCGGCGGCGGACTTCCTTTTGAACCAGCTGACCCGCTACCTGCGCCTGGCCATGCCGTCGATGCGCCAGTTCTCGTCCACGCTGGGCCGCGAGTTCGAGCTGACGGACGCCTACCTGCAGATCGCGCGGCTGCGCATGGGCGGGCGACTGGCCGTAGACGTCGACCTGCCGGTCGCGCTGGCGGCGGTCGAGTTCCCGCCGCTGGTGGTGCAGACGCTGGTGGAGAACGCGATCAAGCATGGTGTGGAACCCAAGCCCGGGCCGGTGCACATCCGCGTGTTCGCGCGGCAGGCTGGCGACGAACTGCAGGTCGGCGTGCAAGACAACGGCGTGGGCCTGAGCGGCGCGTCCACCCCGGGCGGCGGCACGGGCCTGCAGAACATACGTGAACGCCTGAAGAGCATCCACGGCGAGCGTGCGCGGCTGTCTGTCGCGAACCTGGCCGATGGCGGCGTGCTGGCCAGCGTGACCATGCCGATGGAGACGCCATGACCGACGATCTGGCGCCCACCGCCATCCTGGCCGACGACGAGCCCTTCATGCGCGCCGCGTTGCGCGAGCGGCTCGCCCAGCTGTGGCCGGAGCTGCGCCTGCTGCGGGAATGCGCGGACGGCATCGAGGCCTTGCAGGCCATCCAGCGGCTGCGCCCGCAGCTGGCCTTCCTCGACATTCGCATGCCGGGCCTGACGGGCCTGCAGGTGGCCAACGCGCTGCAGGGCGACAGTACGCGGGTCGTCTTCGTCACCGCCTACGACGCCCATGCCGTCGAAGCTTTCGAGGCGCAGGCGGTGGACTACGTGCTCAAGCCCGTGGAACTGCCGCGGCTGGCCAAGACGTTGGCACGGCTGCGTGAGGCGTTGGCCTCATCGCCCACGCGGCCGCGCGACGACTGGCTGCAGGTAGCCGTCGGCAGCCAGGTGCGGCTGCTGCATATGGACGATGTGCAGTACTTCGAGTCCGACAGCAAGTACACACGCGTCGTCGCGCCCGACTGCGACGGGCTGATCCGGCTTTCACTGAAGGAACTGCTGGAGCGGCTGGACCCGGCGCGCTTCATGCAGGTCCACCGCAGCGTCGTCGTCAACCGCCGGCATGTGCATGGCGTGCACCGCGCCGGCGATGCGCTGGAGCTGGAGATCAAGGGTCGGCCGGAGCGGCTCAAGGTGTCGACGCAGCATCACCACCTGTTCAAGGCGCTGTAGGCCCAGGCCTTGAGCGGCGGCGACAATGCCCGGCATGACTTTGTTCGACCTGTTGCTGCTGGGCCTGCTGGCCCTGATCCTGTTGATGGCGGTGCTGATCTGGGCGCGCCAGAAACCGCAGGCGATGGTCTCGCCAGAGCTGCTTCTGCAAGGCAACGAGCGGCTGGAACGCGAACTGCGCGACGAGTTGGGCCGCAGCGCCAGCGGCACGCGGCAGGAGCTGGTGCAAGGGCTGGCGCAGTTCCAGCAGGTGCTCAGCCAGGGCCTGCAGCACAGCAACCAGTCGCTGTCGCAGCAGGCGCTCGCCGCCCGCGAGGCGCAGGATGCCGCTGCACTGCGCGGCGCGCAGGCGCAGGCCGAATCCATGCAGAAGCTGGGCGACGCGATGCGCGAGCAGCTGAAGGCCATGTCCACCGCCAACGACCAGCGCCTGGCCGAGCTGCGCCAGACCGTCGAGCAACGCCTCACCGCCATCCAGCAGGACAACGAGAAGAAGCTGGAGCAGATGCGCGCCACCGTCGACGAGAAGCTGCATGCCACCCTGGAGCAGCGCCTGGGCGAGAGCTTCAAGCAGGTGGCCGAGCGCCTGGAGCAGGTTCACAAAGGCCTGGGCGAGATGCAGAACCTGGCGCGCGATGTGGGCTCGTTGAACCGCGTGCTGACCAATGTGAAGACGCGCGGCGTGTTCGGCGAGGTGCAGCTCGCGGGGCTGCTGGAGCAGGTCTTCACGCCCGAGCAGTACGCTGCCAACGTCGCGACGCTGCCGGGCTCTTCGGCACGGGTCGAGTTCGCCATCAAGCTGCCGGGCCAGCGCGACGATGGCCAGCCGCTGTGGCTGCCCATCGACGCGAAGTTCCCGCGCGAGGACTACGAGCGCCTGCTGGACGCGCATGAGCGCGCCGATGCGCCGGCGGCCGAGGCAGCCGGCAAGGCCATCGAGGGCCGCCTGCGGCTGGAGGCCAGGACGATTCGGGAGAAGTACATCGGCCCGCCGCACACGACCGACTTCGCCATCCTCTTCGTGCCCACCGAGGGCCTGTACGCCGAGGCGCTGCGCCGGCCGGGCCTGGTGGAAAGCCTGCAGCGCGAGCACAAGGTCATGCTGTGCGGCCCCACCACGCTGCTGGCCACGCTGACCAGCCTGCAGATGGGCTTTCGCACGCTGGCCCTGGGCAAGCGCAGCGCGGAGGTCTGGGAGGTGCTGGGCGCCGTCAAGACCGAATTCGGCAAGTTCGGCGACGTGCTCACCAAGGTCAAGAAGAAGCTCGACGAGGCCGGCAACACGCTGGCCGACGCGGAGCAGCGCACGCGCGTGATGACGCGCAAGCTCAAGGGCGTCGAGGCGCTGCCGGACGACGCCGCCGCGCAATTGCTGCAGCTCGACAAGCTCACTGAAGTGGCAGAGGACGCCGAGTGAGCAACGCCGGGCCGGGCCACGGCAAGAGCCTGCGCCATGCCTTCGTGTGGTTGATCGCCACCATGATCTGCGTGCACGCCTGCATGGCGGTCACGCGCGTCACGGCCAGCCTCTGGGTGCTCCAACGCGGCTACGGTGAGGCGTCGGTCGGCCTGCTGCTCAGCCTGTTTGCCGTCGCGCCCATCGCGTTGTCGTTGTGGGCCGGCCGGCTGGCAGACCGGCATGGTTTTCACCGCCCGGTTGGCGTCGGCGTGCTGCTGGCGGGCGTCGGTACGCTGCTGGCCCTGAGCGTTCAGCAGCTTTGGGCCATTGCCACCGGCTGCCTGCTCTGTGGCGGGGCCGTCGCGGTGGCGGCCGTTGCCCTGCAGCGCGAGGCCGGACTGATGGCGGAGCAGCCGGGCGAACTCAAGCGCATCTTCAGCTGGATGGCACTCGGGCCGGCCATGTCCAACGCGCTCGCGCCCATCCTTGCCGGCCTGCTTATCGACTACGTCAGCATGACGGCCGCCTTCGCCTTCGCTGCCGCCCTGCCGCTGCTGGCCTGGGCGTTGGCGCAGAAGGTGCCGCGCCATGCACCGGCGGTCTACAGCAAGAGCTTCCGCGAGCCGGCGGCCTGGCATCTGTTCCGCCTGCCGGCCTTCAGACGCCTCATCCTCGTCAACCTGGTGCTGTCGGCGGGTTGGGACGCGCACAGCTTCGTCGTGCCCGTCGTCGGCCACTCGCGCGGGTTGTCGGCGGCCAGCATCGGCCTGGTGCTGGGCTGCTTTGCGGCAGCCGCGACGGTGGTGCGCCTGGCCATCGTGCGCTTTGCCGACGACATCGACGAGGTCAAGGCGCTGCGCTCGGCCATGCTGCTCGCGATGCTGACCTTCATCGCCTACGCCTGGCTGCCCGGCACGGCCGGCCTGATGTGCGGATCTGCCTTGCTCGGCATTGCGCTGGGCTCCGTCCAGCCCATGATCATGGCCATGCTGCACCGCGTGACGCCCTCTGAGCGCCACGGCCAGGCGCTGGGTCTGCGCATGCTGACCGTCAATGGCGCGACGGTGGCCATGCCGGCCGGCTTCGGCCTGCTGGCTGCGGCCACGGCGCTGGCCGCGCCGATGTGGCTGATGGCCTCGATGCTGCTGATTGCGCAGTGGCCGGCCCGCAAGCTCTAGCATCCCTCTCAGGAGGTAGCCCATGCGCAAGCTGATGTGGCTGATGGCCGGACTGATCGCGGCAACGACCGCGCTGGCCCAGGTCGACGAGGAGGACGCGGGCGATTCACCCACCGCGTTGATGCCCGCTGCCGAGGCGCAGGCCCTGCTGGCCGAAGCGCTGCCCGTTGAGCCGGCGGCGCGGCTGGCGCTGTTGCAGCAGCAGGTCAGGGCGGCGCAGTCGCTGGAGCAGCGCGGGCGCTGGGTGGAGCTGCTGGCCGAGCTGGCGCAGCTCGGCCGCGGCCAGCCGGGCGGCGAGCTGTGGGTGCGCCAGTACCTCAGCGCCGAGTTCGTCTGGGGTAGTTCCGGCAAGGGCCTGGCGGCTGCCGATGCCTATGCCAGCGACACGACGCTGGGACTGCCTCTGCGCGCGAGCGCGGCGCTGCGCCAGGTGTATGCGCTTTCCCAGGCCAAGGACCGCGCCATGCTCGACCGCGCCTGGTCGCGCGCCCAGAACCTCAGCAAACAGGCGCTGGAGTCCATGGGCGACAGCGACCCCGCTGCCGCGCTGCGCCTGCAGGTGGACCGGCTGCAGGTGCGCTCCGAGATCGAGCGCTGGAGCGGGCGCCTGGCCGAGGCCAGCGCCACGCTGCGCGAGGCCGTGCGCCTGTCGCAGAAGGGCGTGGACGATGCGCGCCGCGCAGCCAAGGACATGAACAAAAGCGCACGCGACCCGGCCGTGCAGGACGCCTACGGCTGGTACGACGGCTCCCAGGGCATGCTGACCTATGCCCTCGTGCGCCAGGGCCGCGCGCCCGAGGCGGTGCAGATCGGCCAGGCCAACCTGGCGCTGTGGCGTTCCGGTCAGCTCGCCGACGCATTGGGCGCGCGCTGGAGCTACCGCCTGGCGCAGGCGCAAGTCGCGTCGCGTCAGTACGCCGCCGCGCTGGAGAACGCGCAGCGCGCCGACGACATGCTGCAGCGCGCCGGCGCCGGTGCCGCCAGCCACGCGCGCTGGCTGGCGCGCCAGGAGCAGGTGCGCTCGCTGATCGGCCTGCGCCGCTGGCCCGAGGCCGATGCCTTCTACCGCGAGTTTTTGGCCAGCCTGCCGGCCGACAGCCTGGCCCGCGACCGCGCCAGCGACTGGCGGCTGCGCGCGCTGCTGGCGGCCAAGAACGGCCGCTTCGACGAGGCGCTGGAGATCGTCGAGCGCATACACCGCAGCCGCCTGCGCCTCTATGGCGATGCCCATCCGCAGACGCAGGAGGCCGCCGGTGTGCGGGCGCTCGTCCGTGTGCTGAAGGGCGACATGGCCGGCGCCTGGGGCGACTACCAGCCGCTGTTCGCGGCGTTGCTCGACACGCCCGGTGGCTGGCTGGACCTGGACCTGGCAGGCGCGCGCGGCTTTGTGCTGGGCCTGGCCTTCGATGAGTTCCTGCGCGAGATCGCCGCGCGCGCCCAGCGTGGCGACAAGCTGGAGCCCGCCTGGGTGGACCGCGCCATGCAGGTGGCCGACCGCATGCAGGCCGGCGCCACCCACCGCGCGCTGGTGGACGCCAGTGCCCGCGTGCTGGCCGCCACGCCGGCGTTGCGCACCCTGCTCGAGGAAGAGCAGACCTTGCGCGCCGCCGCCTCGGCCAGGCACAGCACGCTGAACGCTTCGCTGGGCGAGGAGGACCGCCTGCGCCGCCGCAACAGCAGCGACGAGACCAAGGCCCAACTCAAGGCCTTGCCCGACGCCGAGCGCAAGAAGCAGCAGAAGGCCAATGCCGACGAACTCGCCGCCGTGCGCGAGCAGGTGCGCCAGCAGCGCGAGGCTGCCCAGGCCGCGCGCGAGGCGCTGACGGCCCAGCGCGAGCGCGTCGCCAAGGCCTACCCGGCCTATGCCGACCTCGTCACGCCCACGCTGCCCGCGCCGACCGCGTTGGCCAAACTGATGTCGCCCGGCGAGGCCTTGCTCGTCGTTCAGCCGCTGGAAGGCGCCACGCTGACCTGGCTGATCGTGCCGGGCGAAGCGACGCGCTTCTCGGCGTCGAAGATAGGCGCGGCCGGCTGGGGCGAGCGGGTGGCGCAGATCCGCACCGCGCTGGACCTCAGCACCGGCCGCCCGCCGACGCTGCCGGTGCAGGCGCTGCACGAGGTCTGGCAGGAACTCATAGCGCCGCTCATGCCGGGCGACTTCATCCCGGTGGCCGAGGCCAGCGGACAGATCACGGCCATAGGCCGCTGGGGCCTGCTCGAAGCCGCCGCCCAGCTGCGCCGCTGGCAGCCGCTGGGCTTCACCGGCGAGGTGGCCGTCAACCTTTCCGGCGTGCAGCTGGAGCGCGATGTCGAACTGCTGGCCGACGCCCGCGCGACGCTGGCGGCCCTGGGCGACGTGCCCACGCACCGCTTGAAGCTTGAAGTCACCGAGAGCATGGCCATGGCCAACCCGCAACGCAGCGCCGAGGTGCTGCGGGAGCTGGCGCGCATGGGCTTCAAGCTCAGCATCGACGACTTCGGCACCGGCTATTCGTCGCTGGCCTATCTGCATCGCTTCCCCTTCGACACGCTGAAGGTCGACCGCAGCTTCGTCATCCGCCTGGCCGCCGGCCGCGAGGCGCAGGAGATCGTCCGCACCATCGTCGGCCTGGCCTTGGCCCTGGGCAAGCAGACGCTGGCCGAGGGCGTCGAAGACGAGCAGCAGGCGGCTTTGCTCGAGCAGCTGGGTGTGCAGGTGGGACAGGGCTGGCTGTTCGCCAAGGCGCTGCCGGAGGCTGAAGCGGCCAAGGCCATCCTGAGCGCCCCCTGGCGGCGTTGAGAGATCTCAAGAGGCTGCGCGCTCTTTCAGCGCGGCGTGTTGTCCGACAGAGAGGGCCGCATCCCGAGACTACTATCGGCGGCGCTCCATGCCAGCCCGGCACGCAGGCAACAGCGGCCAACGCCGGTCAGGCAAGGAACCCATGAAGAACAACAGTGCGGCCTTTGAAACGCTGCTGTCGCAGCATCGCGCCCAGGTCCTTGCCGAATGGCAGGCCGAGCTGGCTGCCGGTGGCGGCGGCCGGAGCCTGAGCACCGAAGTGCAGGGAACCGAGCAGTTGCTGGATGCGCTTCAGTCTGGCCTGCAGGCCAAAGGCAGCATCGACAACTTCGACGACCGGGCCTGGGAGAAGAGCCGCGAATTCCTGGCCGCGCTGTCGCGCTCGCGCGCCGCACAAGGGTCGACGGCGGCGGACACCAGCCGCTTCGTGCTGGCGTTGAAGAAGCCGGTCTTTTCCGGCTTGCAGCGGGTGCTCGCCAGCGAACCCGCCGCGCTGCTGGAAGTCGTGTGGCAGGTGTCGACGCTGATCGACAACCTGGCCCAGTTCACGGTAACGACCTACCAGCGCAGCCGCGAGGAGCTCATCAACCGCCAGCAACAGGAGCTGCTGGAGCTGTCCACGCCGGTCATCAAGCTCTGGGACGGCGTGCTGGCCGTGCCGATGATCGGCACGCTGGACAGCGGCCGCACGCAGATCGTCATGGAGGCGCTGCTGCAGCGCATCGTCGACACCGGCTCCACCATTGCCATCATCGACATCACCGGCGTGCCCACCGTCGACACGCTGGTCGCCCAGCATCTGCTGAAGACCGTCACCGCCATCCGCCTGATGGGCGCCGAATGCATCATCAGCGGCATCCGTCCGCAGATCGCGCAGACCATCGTGCACCTGGGCATCGACTTGGCAGGCATCATCACCAAGGCCACGCTGGCCGATGCGTTGCAGGTGGCGATGAAGCGCGCCGGCTTCGTCGTCAGCCGCAGCAAGCCTGCAGCGGCCGGTGCACCGGCAACGACGTCCGCAGCGGCGGACTGACATGCAACGCATCCCCATCCTCCAGCTGGGTCGCACCCTGCTGGTCACCATCCAGGTCGACCTGATGGACCAGACCGCCCTGGCCCTGCAGGACGACCTGGCCGCGAGGATCGAACGCACCGGCGCCACCGGTGTGCTGATCGACATCTCGGCGCTGGAGCTCGTCGACTCCTTCATCGGCCGCATGCTCGCCAGCATCTCCAGCATCGCCCAGGTGCTCGGCGCCAACTCGGTCGTCGTGGGCATGCAGCCTGCCGTGGCCATCACGCTGGTGGAACTCGGCCTCTCGCTGACCGGCGTGCGCACGGCATTGAACGTTGATCGCGGCATGGAACTGCTCCGCCAGGCAACCGAGGAGCATTCTGATGACAGCGAATCCGAACGCGACTGAAGGCAGCGTGCCGGTCCGCACCGAGAACGATGTCGTCACCAGCCGGCAATTCGTGCGCAAGCTGGCGCAGCAACTCGGCTTCTCCCTCGTCGACCAGACCAAGATGGTCACCGCAGCCAGTGAGCTGTCGCGCAACGCGCTGGTCTATGGCGGCGGTGGTGACATGGAATGGCGGCTGCGCCAGGAAGGCCTTCGCGCCGGCCTGACGCTGTCATTCGTCGACCAGGGTCCTGGCATCCCGGACATGGATCTGGCGATGAAGGACGGCTGGACGACGGGTGGCAGCCTGGGCAAGGGCCTGCCGGGCAGCAAGCGGCTGGTCAACGAGTTCGAGCTGGAATCGACCGTCGGTCAGGGCACCCGCGTGACGATCACGCGCTGGAAGTAGCGCGCATGCGACCCTATCAACGGTTTGCCATCGACGATGCCAGCCAGGTTGGCGAAGCGCGTCGTGCGGCGCATGTGCTGGCCGCTGAACTCGGCTTCGACGACGCCGCCGCCGGCCGCCTGGCGCTCGGTGTGACCGAGCTTGGCACCAATCTGTTCCGTCATGCGGGTGGCGGCGCGCTGCTGCTGGGCCTGGACGGCGATGCGGTGGAGCTGCTGTCACTGGACACCGGCCCCGGCATGGATGTGAGCCGCTGCCTGCAGGACGGCTTCTCTACCGGTGGCACGGCGGGCACCGGGCTGGGCGCGGTGAAGCGCCTCGCCAACCGCTTCTCGGCCTTCTCGCTGCCGCAACGTGGGGCCGTGATCTCGGCGCGCTTTGAGTCCGGCACGGCCAGAACGCCAATCCGGCCGGGCTTCGCGGTCGCGGGCATCGGTCTGTCGGCACCGGGAGAGCAGGTGTCAGGCGACGGCTGGGGCCTGCGCGTCAAAGACGGGCGCTCGCTGCTGCTGATGGCCGACGGCCTGGGCCATGGCCCGGAGGCCGCAGAAGCGTCGGACACGGCGCTGGACCTGTTCCAGCGCACGAAAGCCACCGAACCGGCTGCGATGCTGGAGGATGCCCACACGACGATGCGCCGCACGCGCGGTGCGGCGGTCGCCATCGTCGCCATCGAGCCGTCGCTGGACAAGCTGGTGTTTGCCGGCGCCGGCAACGTTTCCGGCCGCCTGATCTCGGGCGTCAGCGATCGCAGCCTGATGTCGCAGCCCGGCACGCTGGGCTTGCAGATCCGCAGCCTGAAAGACGTCGCCTTCGATTGGCCGGAGCATGCGATCCTCGTGCTGTTTTCCGACGGCATCGTGTCGCGCTGGAATCTGGTCGACGCGGCGGGCCTGCTTCAGTGCGAGCCCATGGTGGTGGCCGGCTGGATCATCCGTGACCATTGCCGTGGCCACGACGACGCCACGGTCGTCGTCGTGCGGCGCCATTGAACTTCGAGAGCCTGATGCAAGAACTGTCCGTCCTCGAAGTCAACGCGCTGCAAGTGGCGCTGGCGGAGTCGCGCCAACAGGTCACTTCGCTGCAGGAGGAACTGGAAGAGACCAACGGTGGCGTGCTGGCGCTCTACGCCGAGCTGGACACGCAAGCCCAGCAACTGCGCCAGGCCACCGAGCTGAAGAGCCGCTTCCTGGCCTACATGAGCCACGAGTTCCGCACGCCGATCGCCTCCATCCGCAGCCTCACGCGCCTGCTGCTGGACCGGGTCGACGGCCCGTTGACGGTGGAGCAGGAAAAGCAGATCAACTTCATCCGCACGACGTCGGAAGAGTTCGCCGAGATGGTCAACGACCTGCTGGACCTGGCCAAGGTCGAGGCGGGCCGCATCGACGTGTCGCCGGCCTGGTTCGAGCTGGTGGACATGTTCTCGGCGCTGCGCGGCATGTTCAAGCCGGTGCTGGTGAACCCCGATGTGCAGCTGATCTTCGAGGAGCCGCAGGGCACCATGCAGCTCTTCACCGACAACGCCAAGCTGTCGCAGATCCTGCGCAACTTCATCGCCAACGCGCTGAAGTTCACCACCCAGGGTGAGGTGCGCGTGTCGGCCGTGCAGCAGGGCGAGTCCATCGTCTTCTCGGTGGCGGACACCGGCATCGGCATCGCGCCCGAGTTCCATTCGGCCATCTTCCAGGACTTCTCCCAGCTCGACTCCCCCATCCAGAAGCGCATGCGCGGCACCGGCCTGGGCTTGTCGCTGAGCAAACGCCTGGCCGAGCTGCTGGGCGGCAGCATCGCGCTGCAAAGCCAGGCCGGGGAGGGCTCGACCTTCACCGTCACGCTGCCACTGCGGCTGGCCAAAACGCCGCTGGAGGCCACTCAGCCATGACGGGGCCGGAACCGTCTGGCGCGTGGGGCGGGCGCAAGCTGGACCGCTCGCGGCACAGCCTGCTGGTGGTCAATGACGACCCGGTCGGCCGCTACACCACCGTGCGCCTGCTCCAGTCGGCGGGTTTTCCGGTCATCGAGGCGTCGACCGGTGCCGGCGCGCTGGCCCTGGCCGACGAGAGCCTCTCCGCCATCGTGCTGGACATCCATCTGCCCGACATCGACGGCCTGGAGGTCTGCCGCCGCCTGCGCCGCCAGCCCACCACCTTCAAGCTGCCGGTCATCCACCTGACGGCGGCCTACCTGACCGACGAGGATAAGGTGCGCGGACTGGACTCGGGCGCCGACGCCTACCTGACCCACCCGGTCGAGCCGGCGGTGCTGGTCTCGACCATCCAGTCGCTGGTGCGCACGCGCGAGGCCGAGGACGCGATGCGCCACAGCGAGGCCAAATTCCGCGCCGCCTTCGAGCGGGCGCCGGGGGGCATTGGCCTGGTGGACCTCGTCGACGGCAGGCTGCTGGACGTCAACCCCGCGTTGCTGGCCTTGCTCGGGCGCACGCAGGGCGAGGTGAACGGCCGCTCGCTGAAAGATTTCGTGGCCCCTGCCGACGGCCCTGTGGCCGAGGCCTTCGTGCGCCAGTTGTCCAGCGACAGTGCGCATGCGGAGTTCCAGCTCAGCCACCCCGACGGCCGGCTCGTGCCGGTCGCGTGGGCGGGGGCCAGCTACATCGAGCCGGGCATCGCCATGCTCGTGGCGACCGATATCTCGCAGCGCCTGCTGGTGGCGCAGCAGAGGCAGGAGCTGCTGGAACGCGAGCGCAGCGCACGCGGCACCGCCGAGCACAATATTCGGGTCAAGGACGACCTCATCGCCGTGCTGTCGCACGAGTTGCGCACGCCGTTGAACGTCATCCTGAACTGGGCCCACATGCTGCGCAAGCGCAGCAGCCCCGAGCTGCTGGAGCGCGGCCTTGCCGCCATCGAGCGCAATGCCGACATACAGGCGCGGCTGATCTCGGACATCCTCGACATGTCGCGCCTCAACCTCGGCAAGCTGCCGCTGAACAGGGAATGGGTCGACGTGGGCAGCCTCATCGCGGCCGCCGCCAGTGCCGTGCAGCCGCTGCTGCAGCGCAATGGTCACCGGCTGCTGCTGGACCTGGAGCGGGAAGAATTCAAGGTCTACGCCGACGATTCGCGCATCCAGCAGGTGCTGTGGAACCTGCTGGGCAATGCGCTCAAGTTTTCCCCCGCGGGCAGCGAGATCACGCTGAAGCTGCGTGCCGAAGGCAGCGGCGTGGTCGTCACGGTGGGCGACCAGGGCAAAGGCATCGCGGCCGATTTCCTGCCCTTCGTCTTTGACCGCTTCGCCCAGAGCGACGCCACCAGCAACCGCCAGCATGGCGGCCTCGGCCTGGGCCTGGCCATCGTCAAGAGCCTCGTCGAATCCCATGGCGGCCACGTCGGCGTGGCGAGTGGCGGGCGGGGGCTGGGCGCGCAGTTCAGCTTCTGGCTGCCTGGCTCGCCGGCCATGGCGCAGCCTTCGGAGCCGGGTGTGGCCAGCGGTTTTGCTGCGTTGGGCGATGCCACGTCGACGGTGCTCGTCGGGCTGCAGGTGCTGCTGGTTGAGGACGACGTGGAGGCCAGCGCCATGCTGACCATGATCCTGGGCGACCAGGGCATGCAGGTCCGCCATGCCGCGTCGGTGGACGAGGCGCTCGACACCCTGGGCACCCGCGGCTTCGACCTGTTGATCAGCGACATTGGCATGCCGGGCCGCGATGGCTACGAGCTGATCCGCGAGCTGAGACTCAGTGAGAACGGAGAGCGTCGCATGCCGGCGATCGCCCTGACCGCCTTCTCGCGCGAGACCGACCGCGCCCATGCTTTGGACGCCGGCTTCGACGCCCACCTCGGCAAGCCCTTGCGGCCCCAGCAACTGATGACGCAGATCCTCCGGCTCGTCGGTTCGACGCGCTGAGGCGCCGCGCCCGAGCCGGCTCGGGTGTGACCTAAGCCACGTCTTTGCCTGCCTGATCGGTCGCCGTGCCGCTCAGTCGACGGAACCGGTGTTTTTCAGCGCAGGCGTGCGGGGCCTCGGTTCTATCTTCGCGGCCATGAACTCCCGCCACCGCCGGCCGCTTCCGCTGCCCAGCCTCGCACCGCGTCGCATCACCTTCAAAAACGGTGGCGCTCGGTTGGTTGTCGACGACCTTGTGCCCAGCCATGAACGGCCCGTGCAGGCGGCGCTGCACCAGTTGGAACGCTTCTCGGCGCTGATGGCAGGCCAAGGCTGGCCGGCGCATGTGTCGCGCATGGCCTATGACCGCCTCTATGCCGGCGAGCGCTTCGGCTTTGCCAAGCGGGTGGGCCGTGGCGAGCTGCCCGTGCTGGCGCGGCAGCTGCTGGACTGCTGGCGAGTCAATCGCAGCGAGACGGCTTAAGACTGCAGCGCCAGGGGCGCGCTCAGTACGCGCTGCGCGGCGTGTTGCGGTCCAGCACGGAGGTCAGGTGCTTGCACATGTTCTCGCCCGTGGTGGTCAGGCGCAGTGAGCCGCCATGCCATTCGAGCCAGTTCAGGCTCACGTACTCTTCGATGGTGGCCTCGGCAATGTCGGCGGCTCGGCGGCGTTTGAGCAGGTCGACGGTGGCAAGCAGACCGTCGCGGAGCGCGTCGCGCCGCAGGGTTTCGGGGGCAATGGGGGCCGACTTCATCAGGATCTCCAGGATGCACGGGCGCGGCGTCGTCGCGCGACGATGGCCGGGCCATGCGGTCGTCAATGAGTTGCGCCAGAGGCGGGGCGACAAGGCCGGCTCGAACATGGATTCGAGAGGAGAGTATGAGGCTCGCCGCTCAATGCAGGTGACGATCGACGTGCGCCGGCGGGAGCCGGCAAACCGGAGAACCTGAAAACGTGGGTGTGGAGCATGGCGTCCAGCCTGTCGGGGGGTGTCGCGGCGGTGAGCAGGCGCGCGACGACCGCTTCAGTTCAGGCCGCGCCCGTGTCAGACAGCGCCGCGTTCGCTCCGGGCGGGCCTGAACCCCCAGCTTCACATCAATACACTGAAACACGCCGTATGCGCCCACTCGCAATGCGGCCAATTTGTGACTGGAGATGTGCAATGACAGGGAGTAAGACCCGTTCCGCAACCGGCGTCCCCGGCCTGGACGAGGTGTTGCATGGCGGGCTGATTGCGGGCCGGCTCTACCTCATCGATGGCGAACCGGGCGCCGGCAAGACCACGCTGGCCCTGCAGTACCTGATCCAGGGCGTTCGGGAGGGCGAGTCCTGCCTTTACGTGACGCTGGGTGAGACGGCCGCCGAGCTGCGTGCGGGTGCGGAGTCACATGGCATGACGCTGGACGGCATCGAGATCGTCGAACTCGTCGTCGATGAGGGCGACCTGCTGGGCGACTCCGAGCTGACGATGTACCACCCCTCCGAGGTGGAGCTGAACGAGACGACCAAGCGAATCCTGGAGGCGGTCGAGCGCTGCAAGCCCAGCCGCATGGTGCTGGACTCGCTGTCCGAACTGAGCCTCCTGGCCCAGAGCTCGCTTCGCTATCGCCGCCAGATCCTGGCGCTGAAGCAGTTCTTCGTCGGCCGGCACTGCACCGCGCTGTTCCTGGATGACCGCTCGGGCGACACCATCGACACGCAGGTGCACAGCATCGCCTCCGGCGTCATCGCGTTGGAGCGCAAGGTGCCCGCGTATGGGCCGGCGCAGCGGCAGTTGCACATCACCAAGCTGCGCGGCAGCGACTTCATCAGCGGCCAGCAGGACTTGCTGATCCGGCGCGGAGGGCTTCAGGTTTTTCCACGGCTGACGCCCAATGAACATGGCTCTGCCTATGCCCGCGACGCGGTGCCCAGCGGCGTTGCGGCGCTGGACCAGTTGCTCGGTGGCGGGGTGGATCGCGGCACGTCCACGCTGCTCATCGGCCCGGCCGGGTCGGGCAAGTCCACCATCGCGGCGCAATACGCCGTGCAGGCAGCGCGACGCGGCACGCGTTCGGCCATCTTCACCTTCGAGGAGTCCCGCGCGCTGCTGCTGGACCGCCTTTCAGGCCTGGGCATGGACATCGACGGCCTGGAGGGCAACCTGGTCGTGCGCCAGCTCGATCCGGCCGAGGTGCTGCCCAGCCAGTTCGCCAATATTGTGCGCAGCGCGGTGGAGCAGGACGGCGCACGCGTCGTCGTCATCGACAGCCTCAACGGTTACCTGAACGCCATGCCGGAAGAGCGCGCGCTGACCGTCCAGTTGCATGAGTTGCTGAGCTATCTGAACAACCACGGCGTTGCAACCTTCCTCGTCGCGACACAGTCGGGGCTGATGGGCGCCAGCATGCGCAACGTTGTCGACACCAGCTACCTGGCAGACGCCATCATGCTGTTCCGCATGTACGAGCATGAAGGCGCGGTGCGCAAGGCCATCTCGGTCGTCAAGAAGCGCAGCGGGCGCCACGAAGACACCATCCGCCAGCTGTGGTTCGACGAGAAGGGCGTCCATCTCGGGCCGCCGCTGACCCATCTGCGCGGTGTTCTGTCGGGCGTGCCCGTCGAACTTGGCAGCGCCAAGGTGCCGGTGGGAGGGGCCGACGATGGCGGCGGGCGGAACTGAGCGCTCCCAGGTCTGGGCTGCGCCCAGCCCGCCCCCCGAGGGGGTCAAGGAAACTTGGGGCGGCCCGGCATTTCCTTGTGAGCCGACCTACAGCGAGCGGGTGCTCATCCTCGCCCCGACGGCGCGCGACGCGGCTGTCACGCGGCGCGCGCTGGCGGGGGCCGACCTGGAGGGTGTCGTCGCCCGCGACTGGCGCCACGCCCAGGAGCTGATCCATGAGGGTGCCGGCGCCTTGATGTTCACCGACCTGACGCTGGCCGGGCCAGGGTTTTCCGGCCTGCTCGTGTCGTTGCAGAGCCAGCCGGCATGGTCCAACCTGCCGCTGCTGGCCCTGTGCCGCCAGGGTCTGCTCGCCCCGTCGCTGCGCGAGGCGGGGCTGCGCAACCTGACGGTGCTGGACCGGCCGACGTCCATGCGCACCATGCTCAGCGCCGTGATGACGGCATTGCGCGGGCGGCGCTGGCAGTACCAGATCCGCGACCAGATCGAAACCCTGGTGCAGGCCGACCGCGCATTGCGCCGCGCCGACCAGCGCAAGGACGAGTTCCTCGCCACGCTGGCGCACGAGCTGCGCAACCCGCTGGCCCCCATCCGCACCGGGCTGGAGCTGCTGTCGCAGCTGCCCGCCGACGCCGTCCGCCGCCAGACCGTCACGGCCATGATGGACCGGCAGATGCGCCAGTTGCTGCGCCTCATCGACGACCTGATGGAGGTGTCGCGCATCTCGACCGGCAAGCTCGTCCTGCAGCGCGAGCGGCTTGACCTGCGTCGGGTGGTGGAGACGGCGCTGGAATCCTGCGCGCCGTTGATCGCACGGGGTGGGCATCAGCTGAGCGTCGCCTTGCCCGACGAGGCGGTCTGGGTTGACGGCGATGCAGCGCGGCTGGCTCAATCCTTGAGCAACCTGGTCAACAACGCGGCCAAGTACACGCCCGATGGCGGCCGTATCGCCGTCACGCTGGCGCTTGCGGGGCAGCAGGCGGTGCTGGCCGTGCAGGACAGCGGCGTGGGCCTGCCGCCGGACATGACGGCGAGGGTGTTCGACATGTTTGCCCAGGTGAACCGTTCTCTGGAACGCGCCCAGGGCGGCCTGGGCATCGGCCTGGCCCTCGTACGCAGCCTGGTCACGCTGCACGGCGGCCAGGTGAGTGCCGCCAGTCCGGGGCCGGGGCTGGGCAGCACGTTCACGATCCACCTGCCGCTGCTGGCCGTGCAGGCCGCGCCTGTGGCCGCTGCCCCCGAGGCGGCGGCGCAGGCGCAGAAGCCGCTGCGCGTGCTTGTCGTGGACGACAACGAAGACGCCGCCGAGTCGCTTGCAATGCTGCTGTCGCTGGAAGGCCATGAGGTGCGCGTGCAGCACAGCGGCGCGGACGCGCTGGAGGCCGCGCCGGTGTTCCAGCCCCAGGCGATCTTCTGTGATGTCGGCATGCCCGGCATGACGGGCCACGAGTTCGCCACCCGGCTGCGCCAGGACCCGCGCTTCGCGTCGACCTTGCTGATCGCGCTGACGGGTTGGGGTACAGAAGAAGACAAGCGCCGCTCACGTGCCGCCGGCTTTGACGCACACCTGACCAAGCCGGCCGGCGAAGCCGCCATGGCGATGCTGCTCGGGCGCGTCTAGCGGCTCCCGCGAATTTCACGCCCGACTCGGCGTTGGCAACTGACGAACGGCTGCGCCGCCAAAACCACGCAGAATCCGCGCCAAGCCGAAGATGCGGCTGCCTGGAGAGAGACAGATGCGAATCAAGCTGGATGGGTGGATGCCGCGAGCCGTGGGCGTCGCCCTGATGGGTCTGGCGTTGGGCGCGGCGCAGGCCCAACCGGCAGCGGCGAAGGCCAGGCCGGCCGCGCCCAAGGCGGTTGCGACGGCGGCCTTCGTGGCCCTGCCGGAGCGCGTGCGTGAGCTCGGCGGCATCGAGGAATACCGCCTGCCCAACGGCCTGCAGATCCTGCTCTTCCCCGACGCAACGCAGACCACCACCACCGTCAACATCACCTACCGCGTCGGCAGCCGCCACGAGGCGCCGGGCGAGTACGGCATGGCCCATCTGCTGGAGCACCTGCTGTTCAAGGGCACGGCGCGGCAGAAGGACATCCCCGGTGCGATGGCCCAGCGCGGCGTGCGCTTCAACGGCACGACGACCGCCGACCGCACCAACTACTTCGCGGCGTTCAACGCGAACGCCGACACGCTGGACTTCCTGCTCGACCTGGAAGCCGACCGCCTGGCCAACAGCCGCGTCGCCAAGGCCGACCTCGACACCGAGATGACGGTGGTGCGCAACGAGTTCGAGCGCGGCGAGAACCAGCCCTTTGCCGTGCTGTCCCAGCGGGTCAACGCGGCGGCCTTTGCCTGGCACCCGTATGGCCACGCCACCATCGGCCCGAAGAGCGACATCGAGAACGTGCCTATCGAGAAGCTGCAGGGCTTCTACAAGCGCTACTACCGGCCCGACAACGCGACGCTGCTGATCGCCGGCGCCTTCGACAAGCCCGCCACGCTGGCGCTGATCGCCAAGCATTTCGGCCCGCTCGTCAAGCCGCCCACACCCGTGCAACTGCCCTACACGGTGGAGCCGGCGCAGGACGGTGAGCGCTCGGTGGTCGTGCGCCGCGTGGGCGGCCAGCCCATCCTGCTGGCGGCCTATCACGTGCCGGCCATCACCCACCCCGACACCCCGGCCCTCATCGTCTACGGCCTGCTGATGAGCCTGCAGCCCAGCGGCCAGCTCTACAAGCAGATCGTCGAGCCCAAACTGGCCGTGGCGGCCGGCATCGGCGGAGCAGGCGGCGTGGACCCCGGCACGGTGAGTGCCTTCGCGGCGCTGCCGCCGGGTGCCGACGTCAGCCAGGTCGAGACCCTGCTGCTGGACCTCGCCGAAGGCCGCACGGCCAAGCCGTTCGAGGAGAGCGAGCTGGTGCGCGTGCGCGACATTGCCGTCAACAGTTACCGCCAGCAGATGAAGAACCCCGAGGCGCTGATCCAGCAGATCTCCGGGCTGATCGCCGCTGGCGACTGGCGCCTGCTCTTCCAGCTGATGGAGGACATCCCCAAGGTCACGCTGGCCGATGTGGAGCGCGTGCGAGCCGCCTACTTCAGGCCCGCCAACCGCACGCTGGGCCGCTACCTGCCGGCGGCTGCCGCAGAGCGCGTCGAGATTCCCGCCGCGCCCGCGCTGGACGAGCGGCTGGCCACGCTGAAGGGCCCGCCCAAGGTGGAAGAGGGCGAGCAGCTCGAACCGGTACCGGCCGTGCTGGAGTCGCGCGTGAAGCGGGCCACCCTGGCCAGCGGCATTGCGCTGCACACGCTGCAGAAGCAGACGCGCGGCAACACCGTGGTGCTGCAGATGCAGCTGCGCTGGGGCGAGCGTGACGCCACCTTTGCGCGCAACGGCACCGGCATGGTCGGCTCGCTGATGGACGAGGGCAGTGCCGGCTACACCCGGCAGCAGCTGCAGGACGCCCTCATCAAGCTGCGCGCCAGCCTCAACGTCAGCAGCTACGACCAGGGCGCCACCATCTTCATCAGCGCCGAGCGCGACACGCTGCTGCCGGCCCTGCGCGTGGCGGCCGACGCGCTGCGCCGTCCCAGCTTCCCGCAGGACGCCTTCGACCGCGAAATCAAGTCGGGCATCGCCGGCATCGAGGCCTCGCGCCAGGAGCCCGGCGTGCTGCGACAGGAGGCGACGCGCGGCCACTACAACGCCACTCGCGGCGTCAGCCTCGGCCACCCGGACTACGTGATGAGCGTGGACGAGCGCATCGCCAACCTCAAGGCCACGACGCTGGACGACGTGAAGCGCTTCTACGCCGACTATTGGTCGTTCAACGAGGCGCAGGTCAGCGTCGTCGGCGCCTTGCCGGACGGTTTGGCGGCTGAAGTCGACAAGCTCTTCGGCGACTGGAAGAAGCCGGCCGCGCCGAAGTTCGTGCGCCATGTGCCTCAGCACCTGGCCGTGCCCCCGGCGCGCTTCGACGCCATCGCGCGCGATAAAGCCAATGCCATCGTGCGCCTGCACCAGACCTTGCCGTTGAACAGCGAAGACGCCGATTACGCCGCGCTGGAGCTGGCCGTGCACATCTTCGGCGGCGGCGGGCTGGAGAGCCGCCTGTCCGAGCGCGTGCGCCAGAAGGAAGGCCTGACCTACGGCATCGGCGCGAGCCTGGGCGCCAGCTACTGGGGCACAGCCGGCAGCTTCGCCATCCAGGCCAGCTATGCGCCGGACAAGCGCGAGCGCGTCATCGCTGTCGTGCAGGAAGAGGTGGCCCGCCTGGCCGCCCAGGGCGTGACGGCGGCCGAGCTGGCGCGCGCCAAGAAGGACATTCTCGAAGGCCGCAAGCAGGGCCGTGCCGACCCGGGCGCGCTGGCCGGCGGCCTGACCAGCCTGGCGGAGCGCGGCGAGACCTGGGCCGCGGCGCAGAAGCGGGATGACGCATTGGCGGCCGTGACGGTCGAGCAGGCCAACGCGGCATGGCGCAAACACATTGACGCGAAGAACTTCATCATTTCGACCGCAGGCGACTTCAAGACTCCGTAGAGTGGGAGCCCCTCGTCCAAGGAATACCTTGGACGGTCCCCCGCGGGGACGGCGATGCTTGCCGGATTGACCGGCAAGCACATCGCCAAACGGGCCGGCTTGGGAGCGGCCCGGCGCTCGGCCCGAAATGCCGACGCTCTGACCCGCAGCGCTAGAGTTGTCAGTGCCACCAGGAGACCGCGATGAAGATCGACCCCTACCTGTTTTTCGACGGCCGCTGCGAAGAAGCCATCGAGTTCTACAAGAAGGCGCTCGGCGCCAAGGTGGAATTCATGATGCGCAACTCCGAGAGCCCCGAGCCGCCGCCGGAAGGCATGCTGCCTCCGGGCTCGGAGGACAAGATCATGCACGCGTCGGTCCACATCGGCGGCGCGCTGGTGATGATGTCCGACGGCATGTGCAGTGGTGAAGCCAGCTTCAAGGGCTTCTCGCTGTCGCTGGACTGCCCCGATCACGACGCCGCTCGCGAGGCCTTTGCTGCGCTGGCCGATGGCGGGCAGGTGACGATGCCGCTGGGCAAGACCTTCTGGGCGCCGCTGTTCGGCATGGTCACCGACCGCTTCGGCGTGGGCTGGATGGTGGGCGTGTCGCCCGATGCCGAGTGACGCTGGGCTTGCAGCTGCCGGCCCACCTCAAGGCCGACTGTTCGGCCTGCGTGGCACTGTGCTGCGTGGTCCCGCCCTTTGACGCCGTGCAGGGCTTCGGCTTCGACAAGCCGGCTGAAACGGCCTGCCACCACCTCTGTGCCGACCACCGCTGTGGCATCCATGACGGGTTGATCGAGCAGGGTTTCACCGGCTGCGTGGCCTTCGATTGCCTGGGTGCCGGGCAGAAGCTGACCGCACAGGCCGTCGAGCGCTTCGGCAGTGCCGACTGGCGCGCGCGGCCCGAAGTGGCCCGCTGGCTGTTCGCGGCCTATCCCCGCATGCGCGCTGCGCAGGAGTGGCTGGCCCGGCTGAGCCTGGCGGCTACGGTGTCCGGCCTGGGTCATCTGGAAGCCCTGGCGGCCGAACTGGAGGCCGAATCGCCGCGCTGGCCGGAGTGGAGCGCGGCCGAGCAGGGCGCCTGGCAAGCCCGTGTGCGGGCGGCGCTGGCGCCGCTCGCGGAGAATCCCGGTTTTAGGAACTGAAGCGACCCATGGATTCAGCGAAACCCACCATGGCCGTGGCCCTGGCCGATGAACGCCTGGGCAAGGGCTGGCGCCGGTCGCAAACCCGTATCCGCATCATTGCCGTGCTGTGCGCGCTGGCGGCCGCGGGCATTGTGTTCGCCCTCTTTGAGCGTTTTCGGGTGCAGGAGGGCGAGGCCAGACCGGAGAAGCAACTGATCGCGGCTGTCGATTTGCGCATCGGCAACCCCGCCGGGGCTGCTGAGCGAGGCGAGGCCCGGGCCCGCGCGGACATCGAGGCGGGCCTGCTGCAACTGGAGTCCTTTGGCCACGCGATACCGCAGGCCAAGGCCCAACGGATGAAGCAGCGATACGGCATCACCTGGGTCAACAAGGGCAGGGAAGCGACGCCGCTGACCCAGGCGCATGCGGACGCCTACAACCGCGTGATGCAGGCGGAGATCGAACGACGTCACGGCCGGGAAGTGCTGGAGCAGTTGCTGCCCAGCGAAGGCGGCGCGAACGCAGAGGGACCTCGCCCATGAAGCTCATCGGCATGCTGGATTCGCCCTTCGTGCGCCGGGTGGCGATCTCGATGCGGCTGCTGGGCCTGCCCTTCGAGCATGAGGCCATCTCCGTGTTCCGCGGCTTCGACCGGTTCCAGCAGATCAACCCCGTCGTCAAGGCGCCGACCCTGATCTGTGACGACGGCAGCGTGCTGATGGACTCGACGCTGCTGCTGATCTACGCCGAGGCGCTTGCCGGCCGCAGCCTGATGCCCACTGCGCCCGCGGAGCTGGCGCGCGAGCTGCGCATGATCGGCCTGGCGCTGGCGGCCTGCGAGAAGACGGCGCAGATCATCTACGAGCGCGGCCTGCGCCCGCCCGAGAAACGGCATGAGCCCTGGGTAGCGCGCGTCTCGGGTCAACTCAATGCGGCCTGCCGGGAGCTGGACAGCGAACTGGCCGCCCGGCCGCTGGACACCAGTGAGGCGGGCCTTCGCCAGGCCGCCCTGTCGGCGAGCGTGGCCTGGACCTTCACGCAATTCGTGCTGCCGCTGGTGCCGGCAGGCGGCTTTCCGCATCTGGTCGCGCATGCGGCGGCAGTCGAGCAGTTGCCGGTGTTCCGCGCCGTTCCCTGTGACGACTCGGTCCAGTTGAGCTGATGGCGACCCGCCGCACGCCCCAGACCGTCTACGTCTTCCAGGGCGGCGGCGCACTGGGCGCCTATCAGGCCGGGTTTGTCGAGGCACTGGAGAACGCCGACCTGCTGCCTGACTGGCTGGTGGGCACGTCCATCGGCGCCATCAATGCCGCGCTGATCGCTGGCAATGCGCCGGGCGACCGGCTGAAGGCGCTGCGCAGCTTCTGGGACCGCGTGACGACGAAGCAGCAGTTCGCGCCGCAGCTTCCCGCCAGCCCGTGGACGGCGCTGTGGCAGCAGGGCTTGCAGACCTGGCAGACCTTGACCAGCGGCATCCCCGGCTTCTTCAAGCCGCGCGGCCCGATGTCCTGGGACATGAACCGCAGGGCTCCGCTGAACGAGCTGAGCTTCTACGACACCGCGCCGCTGGCCGCCACGCTGCGCGAGCTGGTGGACTTCGAGCGCATTGCCAGGGCCGAAACGCGGCTGACGCTGTGCGCCGTCAATGTGCGCTCGGGCGAGCTGGCCTTGTTCGACAACCGCGACGGCCACACGCGCATCGGCCCGGAGCATGTGATGGCCAGCGGCGCGCTGCCGCCCGGCTTCGCGCCGGTGCAGATCGGCAATGACGCGTTCTGGGACGGCGGCATCTACAGCAACACGCCGCTGGATGTGGTGCTCGACGACGCCGAGCGCCGCGACACGCTGTGCTTCATGGTCGACCTGTGGGACGCCAGCGAGGCCGCGCCGCAGACCATGGCGCAAACGCTGACGCGCTACAAGGACATCCAGTACGCCAGCCGCATCCTGGAGCACCTGGGTGACCACGAGCGCATGCAGAACCTGCGCCGCGCGCTGCGCCTCGTCGGCAAAAAGCTTGACCGCAAGACGGCTGCCGACCCGGCCGTGAAGGAGCTGCTGGCCCTGGGCTGCGACTCGCGCATCGACGTCGTCCATCTCGTCATGCGCGCACTGGACGGAGAGGACTCCTGGCGCGACATCGACTTCAGCGACTCACGCCTGCGCGCCCGCTGGGCCGCCGGGCTGAAGGACGGCCGGCGCATGCTCAAGCGCGCACCGTGGAACGCGCCGCTGCAGGAGGGCTTGGGCATGCGCGTCCATACGCTCGACGGCGCGGACTGAAACGTCAGCGGCCGAGGCAGTTGGCGTTGTAGGCCTCTTCGGCCGTCGTGGCCTTGTCGCCCTGGGCTCGACGCGTGCGGATCGCGTCACGCAGCGCGATGCAGCGCTCCTGCAGGCGCTGGCTCTCCTGGCGGGACTGCGCGGCCTCCTGTCGGGCATTGCGCTCACCCTCGCGTTGCCGGGAGCGATCCTCCGAGACGCGTGCCCGAGCATAGGCATCGTCCTCGGTGCAATTGCTGCGGTATTCGCGCTGCAGATCCGTGACGACGGACCGGCCCACGCCACGGCTGGGCGCAGTGCGAATGGCATCGCTGACCTCTGCGCAGCGCTGGCTCAGATAGCGATGGTGGTCAGGTGCTGGCTCCAGGCTGGGCGCGGAAGAGCGATAGGTGGTGGACGCTGTCAGCTGCGTCGCCCCGGCGGCTACCAGTCGGGCCGGCGATGCATGGGTCGGTGCGCAAGGCCGATCCGAGAGGTAGGTCGTGCCGCCGACGATGCAGCGATAGGTCTGTGCGTGGGCCGTGGTGGCCGCGAGCAGGCCGCAGAGGGCGGCCAGCAGTGGCTGGATTCGAATGCTCATGAGTGGTGTTTTTCCCTGAGCTTCGAATTGTCTCGACCGGCCGGCGGTGCCATCACCCTCGGTTGAGTGGCCGTGCCGTGCAGCGTCCAGAGTTTCGAGACTTATGTCTCGGGCACCGGCTGACGGTGCCGTCAGGGCAGGCCTTGGCCAAGTCGTCCAGCTTGCCGGCGGTCGCTGGCCATCGCGAGGCGCTTGGCCTTGCCGACACTGATGCCGCGCCAGAGCGCGACATAGCGCATCAGCTCATGCCCTGATGACGCAGCAGCGCGTCGATCCTGGGCTCGCGGCCGCGGAAGGCCTTGAAGTTGTCGATGGCGTCGCGGGCGCCGCCTTGCTCCAGCACCTCGTTCAGGAAGCGCTTGCCGGTGGCCGGGTTGAAGACGCCTTCTTCCTCGAAGGCGCTCCAGGCGTCGGCGCTCAGCAGCTCGGCCCACTTGTAGCTGTAGTAGCCGGCCGCATAGCCACCTGCAAAGATGTGCGAGAAGCTGTGCTGGAAGCGGTTGAAGCTCGGCGGGACGAGCACGGCAACCTCGGCTCGAACTTCGTCGACCAGCTTCTGCACGTCGGCCTCCGCGCCGGGTGTGGCGTGCAGTCGCATGTCGAACAGCGAGAACTCGATCTGGCGCAGCGTCATCAATCCGCTCTGG
Source organism: Roseateles sp. AC306 (assembly GCF_979253795.1). NCBI lineage: Bacteria > Pseudomonadati > Pseudomonadota > Betaproteobacteria > Burkholderiales > Sphaerotilaceae > Roseateles > Roseateles sp. AC306. The sequence continues at coordinate 18,353 of NZ_CEEDEB010000002.1, read as the reverse complement.
AAATTCTTGGCTGCGATCATCTTGTCGAACAGGTCGCGCGGTAGCGGCTCGCCGGTCTCGGCATGGCCGCTGAGCTGCTGCAACACGTCCCACTCCCAGCAGAAGTTCTCCATGAACTGGCTGGGCAGTTCGACGGCGTCCCACTCCACGCCGGAGATGCCGGAGACGCCCAGGTCGTTGACCTGCGTCAGCATGTGATGCAGGCCGTGGCCGAACTCGTGGAAAAGGGTGATGACGTCGTCGTGCGTCAGCAGCGCGGCTTTGTCGCCGACCGGCGGCGCGAAGTTGCAGGTCAAAAGCGCGACCGGCGTCTGCTGCTCACCCGTGGGCTTGAGCCATCGGCTGCGCACCTCGTCCATCCAGGCGCCTGGGCGCTTGCCGTTGCGGGCGTAGAGGTCGAGGTAGAACTGGGCGATCAACTGGCCGCCACGGCGCATCTCGTAGAACTTGACCGTCTCGTGCCAGACCGAGGCCTTGGCTTCCGAGATGGACACGTCGAACAGCCGCTCGATGATGGAAAACAGCCCGCCCACGACCTTGGGTGCGGTGAAGTAGAGCTTCACGGTCTGGTCGCTGAAGGCGTAGCGGGCTTCCTTGAGTTTCTCGCTCCAGAAGGACACGTCCCAGCTTTCGAGCGGTTGGCCCTTGGAGAACTCGCGCAGCTCGGCCAGGTCCTTCTCGGCGAAGGGCCGGGCACGTTTGGCAAGGTCGCTGAGGAAGGTCGTCACCTCGGCGGGCGAGGACGCCATCTTGGGCGCCAGAGATACCTCGGCGAAGCTGGCATAGCCGAGCAGTTGCGCCTCCTCCTGGCGCAGCGCGACGATCTCGCGCATGGCGGCGGTGTTGTCCCACTCGGGCTTGCCCGCCTCACTGGCACGCGTGACGTAGGCGCGGTAGAGCTTCTCGCGCAACGCACGGTTCTCGGCGTACTGCATGACGGGCAGGTAGACCGGGAAGTGCAGCGTGATCCGGTGTTGCGACTGACTGCCGCCCTCGTCGAGCCTGGTGGCGTCCAGCACGTCCTGCGGCACGCCGGCCAGCTCGTCGGCAGAGGCGATGGTGCTCCAGCCATCGGTCGCGTCCAGCACATGCTCGCTGAACTGCTGCTGCAGCTCGGCACTGCGCTCCTGGATGGCGGCGTAGCGCTCGCGGGCCTCGCCCTGCAGCTCGGCGCCGGACAGCACGAAGTCGCGGATGGCGTGCTTGAGCAACTGCTGGCGCGGCGCGCTCAAGGAGGCACCCTGCGTGGCGACGACGGCCTTGTACTTGGCGAACAGCGCCTCGTTGGCGCCCATGGCCGTGCTGAACTCGGTGACCGCCGGCAGCACCGCGTTGTAGGCCTCGCGCAGCGCCGGCGTGTCGGCCACGGCGTTGAGGTGGCCCACGGCATGCCAGGCCGTGCCCATGCGCTCCGTCGCGGTGTCCAGGATGCGCGAGAGCGCGTCGTAGTCGGCCGGCGTTTCGGGCTTGGTCGCTTCATCGAGCGCGGCTTGCGCAGCGGCCAGCAACTCAGTGATGGCGGGCTGTACATGCCCGGGCTGGATGGCAGCGAAGTCGGGCAGGGCGGCGGTGGAGAGCAGGGGATTGGTCATATCAGTTCGACTTGAGGCTTCGCTCCGCGGATTCAAGCGTATTGACCAGCAACATGGCAATCGTCATCGGGCCCACCCCGCCCGGCACGGGGGTGATCCAGCCGGCCACGTCCTTGACGCCGTCGAAGTCCACGTCGCCGCACAACTTGCCCTCGTCGTTGCGGTTGATGCCCACGTCGATGACGACGGCGCCGGGTTTGACCATGTCGGCCGTCAGCATGTTGCGGCGGCCGACGGCGGCGACGATGACGTCGGCCTGGCGCGTGTGGTGGCCGATATCGGCCGTGGCGCTATGGCAGACGGTGACCGTGGCGTTGGCTTGCAGAAGCAGCAGGGCCATGGGCTTGCCGACGGTGTTGCTGCGGCCGATGACGACGGCATGCTTGCCGCGCAGGTCGAAGCCGGTGCTCTCGATCAGCTTCATGCAGCCATAGGGCGTGCAGGGGCGAAAGCCGGGCAGCTGGGTCATCAGCTCGCCGGCGCTCAGCGTGGAGTAGCCGTCGACGTCCTTCGCTGTGGCGATGGCCTCGATGACCTTGTGCGGGTCGATGTGCTTGGGCAGCGGCATCTGCACCAGGATGCCGTGGATGCTGGGATCACGGTTGAGCGCATCGATGCGGGCCAGCAGTTCGGCCTCGCTGAAGCTGGCTTCGTATTTCTCCAGCACCGAATGCAGGCCGGCGTCGGCGCAGGCCTTGACCTTGTTGCGCACGTAGACGTGGCTGGCCGGGTCGTCGCCGACGATGACGACGGCAAGGCCTGGCTGGCGACCTTTCGCGGTCAGCGCCGCGGCGCGGGTGGCCACTTCAGCTCGGATGGATTTGGAGAGCGCGAGGCCGTCGATCAGTTGGGCGGTCATGTGAAGGTCCCGTGCATTTGAAATGTCAGAAAGCAAAAAGCCGCTGAGGGTTCAGCGGCCTTTCAGGGAGAGGTGGAGATCAGGCCTTGGCGGTCGCGCCCAAGGCAATCTTGAGCAGGTCCGCCACCGTGTTGGCGTTGAGCTTTTCCATGATGTTGGCGCGGTGCGCCTCAACCGTCTTGATGCTGATGCCGAGGTCGTCGGCGATCTGCTTGTTCAGGCGGCCGGCGACGATGCGCTCCAGCACCTGCGCTTCACGCGTCGTCAGGCGGGCCAGCAGGGCGTCGCGGCTGGCGGCTTCCTGGTGGCTGGAGAAGGCCTCGCGGGCCTGGTCGAGCATGCGCTCCACCAGGGCCAGCAGTTCTTCTTCCTTGAAGGGCTTCTCGATGAAGTCCATCGCGCCCTTCTTCATCGTCTGCACGGCCATGGGCACGTCGCCGTGGCCGGTGATGAAGACGATGGGCAGCGGGCTCTTGCGCTCGATGAGCCGGTCCTGGAGTTCCAGCCCGGTCATGCCGTCCATGCGGATGTCGGCGATGAGGCAGGCGACCTCGCGGGGGTCGTAGCGCGTCAGGAAGGATTCGGCGGAGTCAAAGCATTTGACCCGGTAGTCCTTGCCTTCAAGCAGCCATTGCAGGGAGTCGCGAACTGCCTCGTCGTCGTCGACAACGTAGACATTGCCCTTCTTGGGAATCAAGCTCATGGTGTGGTGGGTTCGGTTCTCTGAGCGCTGCTGGCGGCACCCGGATTGGGGTCCTGACGCAGGTGTTCGGGCGTGATGGTGACGGGTATCGTGAACGCGAATCGGCACCCGACAACCAAGGAACCATTGTAGAGGTTCTCGGCTTTTATCCGGCCCTGGTGGGACTCGACGATAGACCGGCATAACCCTAATCCGATGCCCAGACCGTCGGCCTTGGTCGAGAAGAAGGCCTCGTACATGCGGGCCAGCACCTCGTCGGGCAGGCCCGGGCCCATGTCGGTGACCGAGAACTCGATCTGCCCGCCCAGGTCGGCGCTGTGCTTGGGCACCACGCGAAGCTCGATGTGGCGGCGCGAGGTGGGCAGGGAGGCGTTGTCGATGGCCTCGGCCGCGTTCTTGAGCAGGTTCATCAACACCTGCTCGATGAGGATGGGGTCGACCATCATCTGCGGCAGCCGCTGCGCGATATAGGTGTGGATGGCGACGTTGCGGCGGCGCAGCTCGATGCCGGCCAGTTCAACGGCGTCCTCGACGATGGCTGTCGCGTGGGCGGGCTGGCGCTGCGGCTCGCTGCGTTTCACGAAGTTGCGGATGCGGTGAATGATCTGGCCGGCCCGTTCGGCCTGCTTGGCCGTCTTGGTCAGCGCGGCCATCAGCGCTTCCTTGTCGATGCTGTCGGCGCGCACGCGGCTGACCATGCCGTTGCAGTAGTTGGTGATGGCGGTCAGCGGCTGGTTCAGTTCATGGGCGACGCTCGAGGCCATCTCGCCCATGGTCATCAGCCGGCTCGTCACCTGCGCCTTGTCGGCTTGAAGCGCGGCCTGCGCCTCGGCGGCGCGGCGCATCGTGATGTCGGTGGCGATCAGCATCTGCGCCAGGCGGCCGTCGGTCCATTGCAGATAGCGGGCGCGCACGTCGAACCACATGGCGAGCGATTCGACATAGACCTCCCGCGGGTCCGAGCCCATGTCGGTCAGGGCCTCGGAAGGCAGGCCGGAGTAGTCGTCCACCTCGTCCGTGCCATCGTCCAGGCCGCCGTGGCGGCTGGTGGTGCCAACCAACTGGCCGCCGGCCAGCAGCGCATGGCCGGCCGGGTCGGCGCCGAACCACAGCCGGTAGCTGCGGTTGGCAAACAGCAGCTCGGGCGGCGTCACCGACAGCACCGACACGGCGGCATCCAGCCCCTCCAGCACGGTGGTGAAGCGTTCGTGCGAGGCGGAGAGCTGGTCGCGCACGCGCTTGGCCTCGGTGATGTTGGTCATCGAAGTCATCCAGCCGGTCTGCTTGCCCTTGGTGTCCACCAATGGCGAGACGTAGACGCGGGCGTCGAAGGTCGAGCCGTCCTTGCGGGCGATCTTCACCTCCACGCCGCCTGACGGGCTGCGGCCCTGCAGCTCCTGCTGTAGCAGGCGCGCGTTCTCCTCGCGCCGGTCGGCGGGCCAGAAGGGGTAGGGCGGCGTGCGGCCGACGAGGTCGGCCTCGGAGAAGCCCGTCATCGCGCAGAAGGCCGGGTTCACGTAGGTGATGCGCGTGTCCATGTCCATGGCGCGCATGCCGGTCAGCATGGAGTTTTCCATCGCGCGGCGGAAGTTGGTCTCCAGCGTCAGCGCGTTCTGGATCTGCGTGCGGCGGCGCATGTGGCGCCAGGTGCCAAGCAGCATCCACACCGTCATGCCGGCCAGCGCCAGCACCAGCCAGAACAGCGCGTTGTTGATGAGGCCGATGGACGTGCGCCAGCCCTGGCCGCGCAGCACCAGGCCGTTGAGGGCCGGTGCGAGCGGCACGTCATGCAGCAGGGCCGCACGCCGCAGGATCTGGCCGGGCATGGGCGTGACGCTGCTGCTGACGACCTGGTCGCGCGCATCCAGAACGGCGATGCTGTGGCGGTTGGAGACCTCGCTGGGCACGTAATAGCGCAGCAAGGCCTCGACGGTGTACTCGGCGATCAGCACGCCGACGAAGCCGCCGCGGTCGATCAGCGGGATGTGGAGCTGGAAGACGGTGACGCCGTTGGCGTCCGTGAACGGCGGCGAATAGACGGGTTGGCGGCGCTCCTTGGCGGCTTCGAAGGCGATCGCTGCGGCGTTGGACTGGTTGGGCATCGGCATCGACGGGTCGTTGCCTTCCGCCGACATCAGGCCGTCCGCCTGGAAGCCCGCCGCGCCGACGCTGCTGCGGCGCTCGCGCCGGTTGCTCAGCCAGGTCACATGCGTCAGCTCTGGCCGCTCGCGCGCAAAGGCCTGGGCCTGGGCAGAGAACTCATGCGCGTCGATCTGGCGGGTGACCACTTCGCGAGCGATGCGCACGAGCTGCTCCTGGTTCTCGATCAGACGCAGGCGGATCTGCTGCTGGGCGATCTCGGTGTCACGCTTGACCGACTCGGTCTCGCGCTCGATTTCCTCGTTGCGCAGGTACCAGAAGGCCGAAATGATGGCCGCCAGGAACAGCAGCACCGAGATCAGCGGCCCCAGCGTGGCCAGCCGATCCTGGCGCGAGGGCGATTGCCGGAACCACCAGGTGGCCACCAGGCGGCGCCACGGCGCCAGCAGGCGCTGCCGGCGTGTGCGGGTCTCGGGAACGTGCGGATCAAGGGCCATCGCCAAATTATCCGGGGCGGATGCAGTCGCGTTAATTTCATAATAAGAAATCGTCTCGCGCCATTTGGGAAGTGGCAAAGACTTGTGCGACACTCCGCCCGCTCGCGGCCCCTGCGCCTGCTTGCCCTCGTCAGAACACCCCCCGCTGCCCGCCAGAGGCGGCATTTGAAGGAGACCGGCCATGTCCGCCCAGCCGCAAGAATTTCTCGGCGCCGCCGCGAATGACAAAGATCCGACGGAAACCCGTGAGTGGCTGGATGCCCTCTCGTCCGTCATCGGCGAGGAGGGCGGCGACCGCGCCCACTTCCTGCTCGAGACGCTGATCGACCACGCCCGCCAGGCCGGCATCGAGGTGCCGTTCTCGGCCAACACGGCCTACGTCAACACCATCCCGACCGACCAGGAAGAACGCTTCCCCGGCAACATCGAGATCGAGGAGCGCCTGCGCGCCTACATGCGCTGGAACGCCATGGCGATGGTCGTGCGCGCCAACAAGCACAACCCCGAGGATGGGGGTGATCTGGGCGGCCACATTTCGTCGTTTGCCTCGCTGGCGACGATGCTGGGCTGCGGCTTCAACCACTTCTGGCATGCCGACGACGGTGTGCACGGTGGCGACCTGCTCTACATCCAGGGCCACAGCGCCCCGGGCATCTACGCCCGCGCCTTCATGGAAGGCCGCATCACCGAAGAGCAGCTGATCAACTTCCGCCAGGAAGTCGACGGCAAAGGCCTGTCCAGCTATCCGCATCCGAAGCTGATGCCCAACTTCTGGCAGTTCCCGACCGTCTCGATGGGCCTCGGCCCCTTGATGGCCATCTACCAGGCGCGCTTCCTGAAGTATCTGCATGCCCGCGGCATTGCCGACACGAGCAAGCGCAAGGTCTGGGTGTTCCTGGGCGACGGCGAGATGGACGAGCCCGAATCGCTCGGTGCCATCGGGCTGGCCGCACGCGAGAAGCTGGACAACCTCATCTTCGTCGTCAACTGCAACCTGCAGCGCCTGGACGGCCCGGTGCGCGGCAACGGCAAGATCATCCAGGAGCTGGAAGGCGAATTCCGCGGCGCCGGCTGGAACGTCATCAAGCTGATCTGGGGCGGCTATTGGGACCCGCTGCTGGCGCGCGACAAGGACGAGCTGTTGCGCAAGGTCATGATGGAGACCGTCGACGGCGATTACCAGGCCATGAAGGCCAACGACGGCGCCTTCGTCCGCAAGAACTTCTTCGGCAAGCACCCCAAGCTGCTGGAGCTCGTCTCCAAGATGAGCGACGAGGACATCTGGCGCCTGCAGCGTGGCGGCCATGACCCGCAGAAGGTCTACGCGGCGTATCACAAGGCCGTCAACACCGTCGGCCAGCCGACCGTGCTGCTCGTGAAGACCGTCAAGGGCTTCGGCATGGGCAAGATCGGTGAAGGCAAGAACACCGCCCACCAGACCAAGAAGCTGCAGGACGACGACATCCGCGCGATGCGCGACCGCTTCAACATCCCGGTGTCGGATGAAGACCTGCCCAAGATCCCGTTCTATCAGCCGCCGGAAGGCTCGCAGGAACTGAAGTACCTGCACGAGCGCCGCAACGCGCTGGGCGGCTACCTGCCCAAGCGCCGTGCCAAGACCGACGAGAAGCTGGCCGTGCCCGACCTGGCCACCTTCCAGGCCGTGCTCGACCCGACGGCCGAAGGCCGCGAGATCTCGACGACCCAGGCCTATGTGCGCTTCCTGACGACGCTGCTGCGCGACAAGGAACTCGGCCCGCGCACCGTGCCCATCCTCGTCGACGAGGCGCGCACCTTCGGCATGGAAGGTCTGTTCCGCCAGATCGGCATCTACAACCCCGCAGGCCAGAACTACACCCCGGTCGACCGCGACCAGGTCATGTACTACCGCGAGGACAAGGCCGGCCAGGTGCTTCAGGAAGGCATCAACGAAGCCGGCGGCATGGCCAGCTGGATCGCTGCGGCAACGTCGTACTCGACGAACAACCGCGTGATGATCCCGTTCTACGTCTACTACTCGATGTTCGGCTTCCAGCGCATCGGTGACCTGGCCTGGGCCGCCGGTGACATGCAGGCGCGTGGCTTCCTGCTGGGCGGCACGTCCGGCCGCACGACGCTCAACGGCGAAGGCCTGCAGCACGAGGACGGCCACAGCCACATCCTGGCCGGCACGATCCCCAACTGCGTGTCCTACGACCCGACCTTCGCGCACGAAGTCGCCGTGATCATGCAGCGTGGCCTGAAGCGCATGGTGGAAGACCAGGAAAACGTCTACTACTACATCACCCTGCTGAACGAGAACTACCCGATGCCGGGCCTCAAGGCCGGCACCGAGGAGCAGATCCTCAAGGGCATGTACCTGCTGGAAGACGCCGACGCGAGCAAGCCCGTCAGCGTCAACCTGCTGGGCTCGGGCACCATCCTGCGCGAGAGCCAGGCCGCCAAGAAGCTGCTGGAAGAAGAGTGGGGCGTGGGCGCCAACGTGTGGAGCTGCCCGAGCTTCAACGAGCTGGCCCGCGACGGCCAGAACGCCGAGCGCTGGAATCTGCTGCACCCGACCGAACTCGCCTGCGTGCCCTTCGTGACGCAGCAGCTCGGCCGCACGCAAGGCCCGGTCATCGCGTCGACCGACTACATGAAGAACTACGCCGAGCAGATCCGCGCCTTCATCCCGCGTGGTCGTTCGTACAAGGTGCTGGGCACCGACGGCTTCGGCCGCTCGGACTTCCGCTCCAAGCTGCGCGAGCACTTCGAGGTCAACCGCCACTACATCGTCGTGGCCGCGCTGAAGGCGCTGGCCGATGACGGCGCGGTGCCGATGGCCAAGGTGGCCGAGGCCATCGCGAAGTACGGCATCAAGGCCGACAAGATCAATCCTTTGTACGCCTGAGCCGCGGGGAGACAAGAACATGGCATTGATTGAAGTCAAGGTTCCGGACATCGGCGATTTCGACGAGGTCGGCGTCATCGAGGTGCTGGTCAAGGTGGGCGACACCGTCAAGGTCGAGCAGAGCCTGATCACCGTCGAAAGCGACAAGGCGTCGATGGAGATTCCGTCGTCGCAGGCGGGTGTCGTCAAGGAGATCAAGGTCGCCGTGGGCGACAAGGTCAAGCAGGGCAGCGTCGTGGTGGTCGTGGAAGGCGAGGGCGCTGCTGCGCCGGCCGCCGTTGCTGCGCCTGCCGCTGCTGCTGCACCGGCGCCTGCCGCTGCGGCGCCCGCACCGGCACCGGCTGCCGAGCCCGCCGCGCCCGCGCCGGCCCCTGCGGCTGGCGGCTCGGTCACCGTCGTCGTGCCGGACATCGGCGACTTCGACGAAGTGGCCGTCATCGAGCTGCTCGTGAAGGTCGGCGACACCGTCAAGGTCGAGCAGAGCCTCATCACCGTCGAGAGCGACAAGGCCTCGATGGAGATCCCGTCGTCCACGGCAGGCGTCGTCGAGGAACTGCTCGTCAAGATCGGCGACAAGGTCGCCAAAGGATCGGCGCTGGCCCGCGTGAAGGCTACTGGCGGTGCTGCCCCCGCGCCTGCACCGGCAGCTGCCGCGCCTGCACCGGCGCCTGCTGCGGCTGCACCTGCTGCGGCTTCAACCGAAGCCAAGGCCGTGCCGACAGCCGCGCTGCCGCCGCATCAGCCGACAGCGCCCACCGGCAAGTTGCCGCACGCCTCGCCCACCATCCGCAAGCTCGCCCGCGAACTCGGCGTGCCGCTGGTCGAAGTGAAGGGCACTGGTGCCAAGGGCCGTATCGTCGAGAGCGACGTGCAAGGCTTCGTCAAGGCGGTCATGTCGGGCGCGGTGCAGACCTCGGCCCAGAAGGCTGTCGCACCCGCGGCTCCCGCTGGCGGAGGTTCCGGCCTGAACGTCCTGGCCTGGCCCAAGGTCGACTTCGAGAAGTTCGGCCCGGTCGAGCGCAAGGAACTCTCGCGCATCAAGAAGATCTCCGGCGCCAACCTGCATCGCAACTGGGTCGTCATCCCGCACGTCACCAACCATGACGATGCCGACATCACCGAGCTGGAAGCCTTCCGCGTCCAGCTGAACAAGGAGAACGAGAAGGCCGGCATCAAGGTCACGATGCTCGCGTTCATGATCAAGGCGGCCGTCGCGGCGCTGAAGAAGTTCCCCGAGTTCAACAGCTCGCTGGACGGCGACACGCTGGTGCTCAAGCAGTTCTTCCACATCGGCTTCGCGGCCGACACGCCCAACGGCCTCGTCGTACCGGTCATCAAAGACGCCGACAAGAAGGGCATCTTCCAGATCACCCAGGAAATGGGCGAACTGGCCAAGAAGGCGCGCGATGGCAAGCTGGGCCCGGCCGACATGAGCGGCGGCTGCTTCTCGATCAGCAGCCTCGGCGGCATCGGCGGCAAGTACTTCACGCCCATCATCAATGCGCCCGAAGTGGCCATCATGGGCGTCTGCAAGAGCAGCATCGAGCCCGTGTGGGACGGCAAGGCCTTCCAGCCGCGCCTGATCCTGCCGCTGTCGCTGAGCTGGGATCACCGCGTCATCGACGGCGCTGCGGCCGCGCGCTTCAACGTCTACTTCGCCAGCCTGCTGTCCGACTTCCGTCGGATCGCGCTGTGATCAGGAGCGGAACCAATGGCACTCATTGAAGTTCAAGTTCCCGACATCGGCGACTTCGACGAAGTCGGCGTCATCGAAGTGCTGGTGAAGGCCGGCGACACCGTCAAGGTCGAGCAGAGCCTGATCACCGTCGAGAGCGACAAGGCGTCGATGGAGATTCCGTCGTCGGCTGCCGGCGTGGTGAAGGAGTTGCGCGTCAACATCGGTGACAAGGTCAAGAAGGGCTCGGTCGTGCTGACGCTGGAGTCGGCTGAAGCCGCGGCTCCCGCGCCGGCTGCTGCTGCACCTGCACCTGCACCTGCACCTGCACCTGTGGCCGCTGCACCGGCTCCAGTCGCCGCGACCTACTCCGGCAGCGCCGATCAGGCCTTCGACCTCGTCGTCCTCGGCGGCGGCCCCGGCGGCTACTCGGCTGCCTTCCGCGCCGCCGACCTGGGCCTGAAGGTCGCTCTCGTCGAGCGTTACGCCACCCTCGGCGGCGTCTGCCTGAACGTGGGCTGCATCCCGTCCAAGGCGCTGCTGCACGTCGCCGCGGTGATGGATGAGGTCAGCCACATGGCCGACCTCGGCGTGGCCTTCGGCGAGCCCGAGGTCGACATCGACAAGCTGCGCGCGCACAAGAACAAGGTTACCGGCAAGCTGACCGGCGGCCTCGCGGCCATGGCCAAGATGCGCAAGGTGACCGTGCTGCGTGGCGTCGGCTCGCTAGTGGACGCGCAACACCTGAAGGTCGAAGCGACCGAAGGTGCGGTCGGTCAAGCGAAGACCGGTGCGTCGCAGACCGTCGCCTTCAAGCGTCTCATCATCGCGGCCGGTTCGCAGGCCGTGCGTCTGCCTTTCCTGCCGGACGACCCGCGCATCGTCGACTCGACCGGCGCGCTGGAGATGCAGGTCGAGGCCGAGAAGATGCTCATCGTCGGCGGCGGCATCATCGGCCTGGAGATGGGCACGGTGTATTCGACGCTGGGCTCGCGGCTGGACGTCGTCGAGATGCTGCCCACGCTGATGACCGGCGCGGACCGCGACCTCGTCAAGGTCTGGCAGAAGTTCAATGCGCACCGCTTCGACAACATCATGTTGAACACGAAGACGGTCGGCGCCGAGGCGAAGCCGGACGGCATCTGGGTGACCTTCGAAGGTGAAGGTGCGCCCAAGGAGCCGCAGCGCTACGACCTCGTGCTGCAAGCCGTCGGCCGCACGCCCAACGGCAAGAAGATCGCGGCCGAGAACGCCGGCGTGGTCGTCACCGACCGCGGCTTCATCCCGGTCGACGTGCAGATGCGCACCAACGTGCCGAGCGTGTTTGCCATCGGCGACATCGTCGGCCAGCCCATGCTGGCCCACAAGGCGGTGCACGAAGGCCACGTCGCGGCCGAAGTCATCGCCGGCGAACTGCTGAACGACGAGAAGCTGAAGAAGAGCCAGTTCGACGCCCGCGTGATCCCGAGCGTGGCCTACACCGACCCGGAGGTGGCCTGGGTGGGCATCACCGAGGACGAGGCCAAGGCCAAGGGCATCAAGGTCACCAAGGGCCTGTTCCCCTGGACGGCTTCGGGCCGCGCCATCGCCAATGGCCGCGACGAGGGCTTCACCAAGCTGCTGTTCGACGAGGAAAGCCACCGCATCATCGGTGGCGGCATCGTCGGCACGCATGCCGGCGACATGATCGGCGAGATCGCGCTGGCCATCGAGATGGGCGCGGACGCGGTGGACATCGGCAAGACCATCCACCCGCACCCGACGCTGGGCGAATCGCTGGGCATGGCCGCCGAAGTGGCGCACGGCTCCTGCACGGACATCCCGCCGGTGCGCAAGAAGTAAGGCTGCTGCGCGCAGAACGCAGGCCCGGCCCGGCAACGGTCCGGGCCTTTTTCATGTTGGCTGGTCCGGGTCTTCCTGCCCGTCTGGCCGCTGCGCCCCTTGCCACAATCGAGCATGACCTTTTTCTACTGGTTCATGGCGATCGTGATGGCCGCCAGCCTGCTTCCCTCGGTGCTCTACATGGGCATCTACTTCTTCACCGGCGAGGACGAGGCCTTCCAGCGCGCGCGCAAGTTCTGGACCTTCCTGCGCGTGTTCACGCTGCTGTGCTTCAACATCATGCTCTGGGGCCACGTCATCGTCGGCGTGTGGCAGCTGGCTCACTGAAGCCGAAAAACAGGCGGCCCCTGCCGGTGCTCGGCAGGGGCCGCCTGCTGGTGAGGCTCAGGGGGCGGCGACGCTGATCTGCAGCGCCTTCACCGCTTCTTCGATGGGGATGAAAAAGTTGAAGCCCTTGCCGGACCCGACGCCGTCGCGCGTGATGGCAACGACGCGGCCGTCGCCGTCCAGCAGCGGGCCACCGCTGCTGCCGAAGGTGACTGCCGCGTCGCTCTGCAGCACGCGCCGGCCCTGCAGCACGCGGTCGGCGCTCAGCACCCCGCGCGTCATCGAGTTGTTCAGCACGCCCAGCGGCGAGGGATGGACACCTTGATGCGGTCTACGGCCAGCGTGACCTTGAGATCCGCGCCCTGAGCGCTGAGCGCCTGCTTCTGCAAGATGTTGGCGGGCGGCGGCGGCAGGTCGGCCGCGAGGGCGGGGCCCATGGCCAGGACGAGTGAAACGGTCAGCGTGGCGCGCAGCGGGAATGTCATGGGTCCTCCTCTGATGGCGGTCCGGGGCCTGCGTGCCCTGGCCGAGGCGTGCGATGGTAGCGGTGGCGTTAAAGCGCCGATTCGTACATCGCCGGGCAGTTCGCCGTGCCGAAGCGGTCCACCGGCATGCGAAACCTCTGGCCGACGCGCAGTTGCTGCCAGCGCTCCTGTGTGACGCGGCAGACCCAGGCGTGGTTGTCGCGGTCGCGCAGCTCGATCTCGAAATAGGCCTCGCGCTTGGCCGTGCGTTCGCTGCCAGGCTCGCCCGGTGGGGCGACGCGCAGCGGCGGGCTGGGCCAGTCGGGCCTGTCGGCCGGGCCGCCCTCCGTCTTGGCGATCCAGTAGCGGCGCCAGACGAGCTGGGTGTAGCGGCAGTGCTCGCCTGGCTCGGCGCGCTTGCCGGTGGGGTCGGCCATCACGCGGCGCGTCACGTCGCGGGCGTCGGCGGGCAGGTCGTCGCACCAGTCCGAGCCGCTCTCGGAGCGCAGCCGCTCGATGACGATCTCCATGCGCCAGCTGCGCTTGATCAGCTCCACGGCGACGCCCGAAGGGCCGAAGATCCACCAGCCCAGCGTGGCCACCGTCGCCACCACCATGGCGGCAAGGATGACGACGCGCAGCCGGGGAAGGCGCAGCCCGGGCATCGTGCTCAGGCCGCGTCGAACTGCGCGTTGACGGCTTCTTCCCAGTGGCCCAGCTCTTCCCAGCCGATGTGCAGCCAGGCCATTGCGGCCTGGTGATGGCCGGCCCAGTCGGCGTCCTCCGGCAGGCCTTCGTGGCGGCGCATCAGGTGCTCGGCGATGAGGCCGGCGGCAATCAGCGTGTGGATTTCGGGTTCGATGCCGGCATGGCCCAGGGCAGCGAAGTCGTGGTGCAGCCGGATGGCCGCCATCAGCGGGGACGGCAGGTTCCACACGCGGATGACGAGGGCGCCGACGACGGCATGGTCGGTGCGGTGGTTGGCGTTCTCGGTGGCGATGTAGGGCCGGTCGATGCGCGCGCCGGCTTCCACCATGGTCGCCGCATAGCCGCGCACGCTCTGCAGCAGCACCGGCACGCCGACATGCAGGAACAGGCCGAAGCTGTGCGCCAGGTCGGGCGACAGGCCCGGCAGCTCCTGCGCGATGGTAGCCATGGCGATGGCTCGCTTGGCACTGCGCTCCCAAAAACGTGCGAGCTGCGGCGTGTTGACGGGGATGGCGTGCTGAACCAGGAAGCCCGTCATGACGGCCACGCTCTCGCGCAGGCCGATGCGCGTCATGGCCTGGCCGACGGTCGTGCAGGGCAGGCCCACCGGCTTGAACAGCGGGCCGTTGGCAATGCGCAGCAACGTGGCAGCCATGGCTACGTCGCTGGAGGCGATGCGGGCGACGAGGTTGAGATCGGGCTCGGGCTGGCTCATGGCCTGCTGCAGCTGGGCCAGCAGCGCAGGGCAGGGCGGGATCTGAATCTGCTGCAAGGGGCCGCGGCGGCGCGCTTGATCGAGGTCGTCGCGGATCTGCTGGGTCTTGCCGCTCGTGGCGGATGAGGGGGTCTGCATGGCCAAAAAATCATAGGCGGCGCGAGCGCCGCTACATTGACCAATGTTGCCGACTTCCGTGTTTTGATTTGCGCCAGCCATGTGGACAGGTCTCGCCTCGCATCCCTGGGCCTACCCGGCGCTGGAGACGGTGCATCTGGTCGGTATCGCGCTGCTGTTCGGCGGCCTTCTGGTGTTCGAGTTGCGGCTGCTGGGCCTCGCCCGCACCCTCGACCTCCCGGTACTGGCGCGGCTGGTGCTGCCGCTGGCGCTGCTGGGCTTTGCGCTGTGCGCGCTGACGGGCCTTTGCATGTTCGCCACGCAGCCGCAGGAGTTGCTGGCCAACCCGGCCTTTCGCCTCAAGCTGCTGCTGCTGATGCTGGCCGGCGCGAACGCCGCGTGGTTCCACGCCCGTGGCAGCCTGGCCACCGCTGACCGGGCCGCGCGCGTACAAGGCCTGGTCTCGTTAGGGATTTGGCTCGCTGTCATCATCTGCGGGCGTTTTATCGCTTATGTATGAGCCCCTCGCCCGATCGCCGGCTTGGGGCGGCCCGGCACTCGGCCCGGTGACCCCGTCGACTTAAGGAGTTCGCGATGATGCACAGACGTTCCCTCCTGATCGCACTGCCCGCATTCGGCAGCCTGCCCGCGCTGGCCCACCATGGCTGGAGCAGCTTCGACCAGGAGCGCCCCATCTACCTCAGCGGCCGTGCTGCCAAGGTGGCCTGGCGCAACCCGCATGCCGAGCTGCAGCTGGAGGTGCCCGAGAACCTCGCGCTGCCGGCCGACCTCGCCAAGCGCAGCCTGCCGCGCCAGACCACGCCGGTCGACGGTGCCGGGCTGCTGGCCAAGGCGCAGTTGCCGAAACGCCGCGACAAGCGCTGGGAAGTGGAGCTGGCGCCACTGACGCGCATGCAGGCCTGGGGTGTCGAGGAGATCAAGCCCGGCGCCGAGATCGGCGTGGTCGGCTTCACGTTCGCGGGCGAGCAGGGCGAGCCGGTGCTGCGTGCCGAATACCTGTTTGTCGGCGACAAGGTCTACGGACTACGCTCTTCCCCGGCCTGAGTTCACGGTCTGGCCCGCTGAGGTCGGGCAGCGGCAAGGGATGGCGCGGGTACAGTGAAAACGGACTTCGCCCGCCGCCCACCTTGCCCATTTCCCTGTTCCGCACCGCCTCTCGTTCGGGCCCGTCCCGGTGGTGGCTGGCCGCGTTCATGTGTTGCCCGTGGCTGGTCCTGGCCGCCTACGATGCAGCGCGCGTGCTCGAGGCCGCAGCCGAACGCGGGCCGCGCGTGGTGGAGCAGGCCCAGGCCCTGGTGCAGCAGATCGAGCGCAGCGGCACTCAGGAGGAGCTGCAGCGGCTCAAGGACGTCAACGACTTCTTCAACCGCCGCTTGGCCTTCCGTGACGACGCCGTCACCTGGGGCCTGCCCGACTACTGGGCCTCGCCGCTGGAAAGCCTGGACAAGCGCGCCGGCGACTGCGAGGACTACGCCATCGCCAAGTACTTCAGCCTGGCCGGCGCCGGTGTGCCGACCGCCAAGCTGCGCCTGGTCTATGTGCGGGCGCGCATGCAGGGGCAGTCACTGGCCCACATGGTGCTGGCCTACTATGCCCAGCCGGGCGCGGAGCCATTGATCCTGGACAACCTGCGCGCCGAGGTGCTGCCCGCCTCGCTGCGCGCCGACCTGACGCCGGTGTTCAGCTTCAACACCGAGGGCTTGTGGCAGGGCGTGGGCCAGGTCACGGCGGGCGACCCGCTGGCGCGGCTGTCGCTGTGGCGGGAGCTGGTTGCCAAAGTGCGGGCGGAAGGATTTTTATGAAGGACGCAACATGTCGTTGATGCGGCAGATCGCCTGGCTGGTGCTGGGCGTGGTGCTGGCGGCGCTCGTGGGCGCGGTCGGGCTGTCGACCTTGTCGCTGCGGCAGCTGATGCAGACGCAGCTGCAGCTGAAGAACGCCGACAACGCGCAGTCCCTCGGCTTGGCACTCTCGCAACAGGGCGGCGACGCCGAACTCATCAAGCTGCTCATTTCGGCCCAGTACGACACCGGCGCCTACGAATTCGTGCGCTGGCGCAGCCTCAACGGTGAGACGCTGTTCGAGCGCGCCGGGGCGGCCAGGTCGGGGCAGTCGCCGGCCTGGTTCCGCGGCCTCGTGCCCATCGAGGCGCCGGCCGGCGTGGCCCAGTTGTCCAACGGCTGGAACGCCATCGGCTCGGTCGAGCTGATGAGTCAATCGAGCTATGCGCATGACGCGCTCTGGCTGGCCTCGCGCCGGCTGCTGGCATGGCTGCTGGTGGTGGGCATCGCGGCGGCCGTGCTGGCCTGGGCGGGCCTGCGTCGCATCCGTCGCCCGCTGGACGCGGCCGTGGCCCAGGCCGAGGGCGTGCTGGCCGGCAGCTACGGCCAGGTCGCCGAGCCGCGCGTGCCCGAGCTGCAGCGGCTGACGCGGGCGATGAACGCCATGGTGCAGCGTGTGCGCGATCTGTTCGAAGCCCAGGCCGGCCAGCTCCTCGTGCTGCGCGAGCAGGTGCACCATGACCCGCTGACCGGCGTGTCCACGCGCAAGCATTTCCTCGCCGAGCTGGACGCCGCCTTGCAGCGCGACGATGGCCCGGCGGTCGCCGGTCTGGTGCTCGTGCGCCTGCGTGACCTCGCCGGGCTCAACGCCCGCCTGGGCCGTGGCGCGGTGGACGATGTGCTGCTCACGGTCGTGACGGCGCTGCAGGCCTATCCCGAGTCCGTGTCCGGCTGCCGCGTGGGCCGGCTCAACGGCGGCGACTTCGCGCTGTGGCTGCCGGCTGCGGGCGTGGCGGCAGAGACCGCACATGCCTTGTCCGACGCGCTGCGCGCCAGCCTGCCGGCCTTCGGCCCCGGCGTGCAGGTGGCGCTGGGCGCCATCGAGCTGCCACGCGAGCGGCCCAGCCCGGTCTGGCTGGGCGAGGCCGACGCCGCGCTGGCGCGTGCCGAGCACCTGAGCGAGTCGCGTGGCGGCTTCGTCGTCGAGATCGTGGCCGACCCGGGCGTGGGCCGCGAGCAGGGCGAGGGCCTGTGGCGGTCGCAGCTGCAGGAAGCCGTGACCGCCCAGCGCGGTCGTCTCGTCGAGTTCCCCGTGCGCGACCGCGCCGGCCGCCTGGTGCATCTGGAATGCCCGCTGCAGCTGCAGCTCGATGCCGGCTACCTGCCCGCCGCATCCTGGCTGCCGTTCGCCGCAAGGGCACGCATGACGGCGGCGGTGGACCTCTTCGCCGTCGGCCTGGCGCTCAAGGCCATTGCGGCGGACGGCCAGGCGCGTTGCATCAACGTGGCGCCGGCGTCACTGGCCGATGGCAGCTTCCTGCCGCAGTTGCGTGAGCTGCTGAGCCAGTGGCCTCAGGCGGCGCGGGCGCTGCTGCTGGACCTGGCCGAGGCGGCTGCGACCGAGCACTTCGAGCGGCTGCTGGAGCTGGGGCTGCAGCTGCGACCGTTGGGCGTGAAGCTCGGGTTGGAGCACGCTGGCGCTGGCCTGGCGCAGGTGGAGCGGCTCTATCAGGCGGGGCTCGATTACGTGAAGCTGGATGCCTCGGTGTTGCTCGGCGTGGCCGGGGAGGCTGGGCGTGCGGCGTTTGTGCGCGGCATGGTCATCATGCTGCGCAGCCTGGCGTTGAAGGTCTACGGCGAGGGTGTCGTGGATGAGATGGATGCACAGGCGTTGTGGGACTGTGAGCTAGATGGGTTGACGGGGCCGTGGGTGACGGCGAGTTCGCCTGGGTGAGTTGTGGGTTGTGTTTGCATAGAGAGCGGCTGCTCGCTGCATTGCCGGGAGTCCGTCCCGGCGGCCGGGTAACTTTCTTCTGCGGGGCCAGAAGAAAGTCACCAAAGA